>NZ_JBIPJE010000050.1:0-658474 GCF_044005875.1 Pseudoalteromonas sp. XMcav1-K
TACACTTGCGAAACAACACTGGCTGAGCAAACGAACCAGGCTCCCACGAATCAACATTTTGTACTTCGTTGATAATACCGTCGCTTAAATCCATGTGATCGCACGAAGCGCGCTCTTCGTCGAAAAATCGAGAAATAAAAATAGCGTCTTGCAAACCAAAATAACCAGGCACAGTCGCCTCAATTTGGTATCCGCGTTTTAGAAATGGCAATACTTGTGCGTCTTTTACTTTGGCGATTATCTTGCTGTAACCGCCTTCTTTAGCAAAGCTTTCTACTTCATTGTGAAAGGTGTTTGGCACTTCAATTGTTGCATCGGTAATGTAAACACGGTCATTTAATTTTCCGAAACGGATAGTGTTACCTGTTAGAGTGGTTTCACTATCAAATTGCGTCGCTTGCATGATTTATATCCTTGCTGTTAATTCGTATAAAAATATTATTCAATCTGTGCGTTATTAAAATTTAATCTAAAAGGCACTGTATATTTAGAGTTGATAGCAATATAAATATCGTTTCATAGACGGGGCTGATTCAATAAAGTCAAGTTATTAGAACGATTAATTGTTCTACACAAAACAAACCACTTCAAAAATAATTAGAATTCTAATTAATATAACATTAGTTAGAGCACTAATCAATTAACTGAGCATTTGTCAAACAGCAGATTGCAGCCACGCACGATAAGGCGCATGCCAAATCGTGGTTTAGTAAAGATAAAATGAGTAGAAATGTAAAAGCGGGAGTGTAGTTGGCAGCTAACTAAACAAGTGGGTTTGCAAGACATAAATCCATAGCGGAATAGTTACAACACTCATTAATGTGCTGAGTACCACGGTTCCTGCAACTAAGCTTTGCCCACTGTTTTGCTGACAAGCGACGATATATGCATTTACGCCAGTTGGGCATGCTGTTAGCACAACCAAAATTAACGTTATTTCATCACTCAGCTGAAAACCCAAGCGCGCTACTAACAACACCACCAAAGGTAATAAAATCAGTTTAATAATTGTGGCACTGATAATTTGTTGGTAATTACCAGCCAAGCGGTATTGATACAGATTGGCACCCAAAATAAATAGCGCAAGCGCTAACGCCCCTTGGGTAATTAAATGTAAGGTACTTGCGATAAAACCAGGCACATCAACACCCAGCATATTCACCATTAACCCACTGTAGATCCCGACTAATAATGGATTTTTTAGCAACCCCTCACAAAAGCGCCTAAATTGAAACGAATTACCCGTCGCAAAACTCGAAAAAATACTGGTCGCGCCAAATAAAACAGCACTATGAAAACTGATGATTAAAAACACCAGCGCCGCAACGGACGGCGACAACACACTGATTAACACTGGCAAGCCAACAATAATGGTATTTGAATACGTACTGCCTAGCGCAAATACAGCGCTACCAGTAGACTGCATCTTGAAAAGTCGCGGTGCAAGCAAAGTCGTTATTATAAAGGTCGATATAACAACGGCATAAAACGTTAAAAACACTGAATACGAAACAATCCCCGATAAATCGGCTTGCGCGATATTAATAAATAGAAATAAAGGAAACAGCAAACTAAAGGTAATTTTACTGAGATCACCAATGGTTTGGGTAGACACATAATGGCTGCGAAGCGCAACATAACCAAGCAAGGCCACTATGACTAACGGAAAAAGAGATGAAAACATGGATTTAGTCATGCGATAAAAAGTGCCGAGACTGTAATCAATTAAGTGCAAAACAGCAACCGTTTGGCGCGCCTTAGCTGTACAAATTTTACACAAACAACAGGGCAAACTATAGTTAAAGTATGCAGGATTTTTGCAGGAGTTCGTTATGTTTGAACGCAGACATCACACACCCAGCTTTAATGAGCACATGAGTTTACTGAGTGATGAACAACGGATCGCGATGTATGATCTCTATAACTTTGGCTATGATTTGGCGTTTGTACGTACTACAGCGCAAGGCAAACTTGCGGTACTAACCCAAGGCGAAAGCTTTGCAACAATTGACCAATTTGGCGATGTTGCTGTTAATCCAGAGATCAATATCAGATAAAAAAGCGCGCGACCAAGTAACTTGGTCGCGCGCTTTTTCTAAACTAATTCTTCTAACGTACTGCAAATAAATGTTCAGATGGTTTAACACGTACTTTTGCACCTTCTTTTAGCATTTCACTACCGCGTATTGCCACTTTTTCACCTAGCGCAAGTTCACCTTTCACTTCAATAAAGTCATTGAAACCGCTGCCGGGGACTACCGTCACTTGTTTTACGGTTAAGTCATCGGTTACTACATTCACGTATACTTTGTCTTGGCGTAAAATTAACGCATCGCGATGAACCGTTAACGCATTATGCTTAGCGCTACTTGCAAGGCTCACTCTTACCGCACTGCCAATAGGTAAAGATTGCTCAGTTAACGACGCGCGTACTTCCATAGTGCGGCTTAATTCGTCCCCTACAGGTACCAAAGCACGTAGTGTTGAACTAAAACGCATATCTTTATTGGCAATTAACACACTATCACCCACTTTATTAAATTGCGTATGGGATAGCGGTGCATTTGCACGTACTTCCAAGTTATCTAAACTCACTAACCGTACAGCGGGTGAGTTTGTTTGGCTAAATTCTCCCACTTGCTTGTAGCGCTCAACAATGGTGCCATCAAAGGGTGCGATTAACTTTGTTTTATCAAGTTGCAACACAATGCGCTGTAAACTGATCTTTGCCTGTTCAAGCTCTTGCATTGCCATCATTAACTCCGCTTCTTTTGCTTCGAGGGCATCTAACGATGCGTTTTTTCCTAATTTTTCAATACGCGTAAGTTGGCGTTCAAGCAAGCTAACACGCGTGCTAAAGCTTTTTATGCTGGCACTGGCTTGCTGTTTTTCTAGCTGTAAAAACGCATCGTCCAGCAGTAAAATCGTGTCGCCTTTTTTAAAGCGCTCACCAACTTCTGCAATGCGCTTTACAACGCCCGAAACTTCAGTGGTTAAGCGCGAATCAAAACGACTCACCACAGTACCTGGCACCCACATTTGTTCAGCGATTTCTGCTTGCTCTACATCACTTAGAGCAACCAAAGGATCTGGGCGTTCATTGGCTGTTGCAAAACAACTAAGTAATGTCAGCACAGCACATACAATTGTCGAAATAACGTATCTCATAACTAATTCCCTTCCAGTTGCGTTTGAGTAGAAGTAACAGGGGTTGGTTGAACACTTTTACGCGTTGAAAATTGTTTTAGTAATGCCGGGAGCAGTACCAAAGTAAATAAGGTTGAAAACACCATGCCACCAACAATTACCGCTGCAAGACCGCGATAAATAATACTGCCTTCACCTGGCATAATAAGTAGCGGCAACATGCCAAAAATACTGGTTAATGTACTCATAAAAATAGGGCGTAAGCGCAGTTTAAGTGCCTGTTCGACAGCCATTTCGCGGCTTAACCCTTCGCGCTCACCTTGGCGAGTTTGGTCGACTAATAAAATCGCATTATTTACAACCAATCCAAGTAAAATAATAAAGCCAATCATGGTTAACAAATCGAGCGGCTGAAATTGAACAAGGTTCATTAACTGCAATGCCACAACACCGCCAACGGTTGCCAGTGGTATGGATAGCGTTACCATTAAGCTGTCTTTTAACGATTTAAAAAGACCGGCCATCAGAATAAAAAGTAGCCCTAGCGCCAAAATAAAATTTTGCCCCATAGTTTTAATCGATTGCTTTAAGCTGTCGGCACTGCCGCCATAATTAATCGAACCATCGGCAGGCATAAGCGCCTGAATTTGTGGTTCAATCTCAGTTTCAATGATAGCCATTGCTTGCTGTAACGACATACCCTCAGGTGGGTTCACATTAACTGTAATAGTTCTACGACGGTCAATTCGCTGAATACGTGATGGACCAACCGTTCGCGTTACATCAACTAACTCACCTAACTGCACTACAGTGCCGCTTGGCGTAGTAATCGGCATTGCCGACAATTCTTCAGGGTTTTGCCATCCTTCAGCTTTAAAAATCATATCAAGACGTTTATTACCATCGAAATATTCGCCAACATATAGGCCTGTGCCCATTGCTCGGGTAAGTTGTGCTAAATCACGGCGATTAAAGCCAACTTCCATCATGCGGCGGTCATTTGGCAATAAGCGTAGTTCTGGCTCTGCATCTTGGGTGCCGGGGTTAATATTAATGTTACTGTCTTCAAAACGTGCTTGTAAGATTTCACGTGTTTTATCGGCCACATCAGCCATAGCGCGCGTGTCGCGGCTTTGTAAATGAATTTGAATGCTGCGGCCTGAGCCTAGGCCGCCAAATAAATTACCTTGCTGCGAGAACACGCGGGTATCTGGTAAATCAACCAAAATTTCTTCACGCATTACGCGTTCAAGTTCTTTCACTTGTGATTGATCTTTAGCGCGCACGCCTAAGTTTGCGTTGCCAGGAAATGATAAAATATAGTAATTTTTAAGCGCTGGTTGTTTCGTGCCATCCATATAGGGCTGTAAACGCTCAACCAAAGGCTTAATATACTCGCGCTCAACAAATTCTTGGTTTGAGCCCGTTGGTAAACGCACAAATGCATCGACTGCGTCACGTTTTACGGGTGGTAAGTAGTCAAGCGGGGGTAACAACCACACAGTCAAGGCAACTGGTGCCGCCATCAAGGTGAAAATCACCGCAAGGCGTTTTTTACCTGAGTTAGTCAACACCGTAATTTTGCGCGTGATTGTTTGCCAAAGGCCCTCTAATCTATCTTCTTCAACTGTTTGGTTTAGCCACATTTTCGCAGCCACAGGTAAAATAGTCAGAGCCACCAGCAAGGAGATAAATACTGCAATGGCGATGGTCAGCGCTAAGTCCGCAAAAAATTGCCCTGCCACATCGCGTAAAAATATCACCGGAATAAAAATCGCAATGGTCGTGGCAGTAGAGGCCTTTAACGCCCCCGACACCAACTGTGTGCCTTTCGCAGCTGCTTTATCAGCACGCAAGCCCTGGGTTTTCAGCCTAACAATATTTTCAAGCACCACAATTGCCGCATCAAGCACCATGCCTGTGGCAAATGCCAATCCAGCAAGTGAAATCACGTTAAGCGAACGGCCTGTGATATTCAACACAATAAAGGTGGTCATAATTGAAATAGGTATCGCCATTGCCACAATTAAGGTCGCGCGGCGCTGGCGTAAGAACCACCAAAGTACACCAACAGCAAGCAGGATCCCAAGCACTAAGTTGCTCGAGACAAGGTTAATTGCACGATAAATAAATACTGAGGCATCAAACGATTGGTGCATTGTCAGTTGTTGTGGTTCAAGCACTTGGCTGCGAATTTTGTCGACCTCAGCTTTAACACGCTCAAGCGTTGCTAACACATTGGCGCCACTTTCACGGTCTATGCGCACCGACATTGCCGGATTACCATTTTGCACCGCACTACCATTGTCTGAATCGCGAGTGACTTTGATCTCGGCAATATCACTAAGTTTAATTGGTTTGCCGTCACGCCATTCCAGTACCAAATTGCCGAGCTGAGTAGGGTCGAAACGACCAGCAAAGCGCAGCGTATAACGGCGGCGACCAATATCAGCGTACCCACCCGATGCATCATTTGCTGAACCTATTAAATTGCTTACCCGTGTTAAATTAATGCCAAGTTCTGCTGCGCGGTAAGCATCAAATTCGATTTGTAATTGCTCACGCGAGTTACCCGTTTGCAATTGAACGCGAGCAACCCCGGGAATACTCTCTAACCGAGGGCGAATGGTGTCATCAAAAAATGTTGCATATTCGCTGATCGGTTTTTCATTGCCCGGCAATGCTTGTAAGAAAAAATAGGTCAGTGCCGGTGCCCCACCATTAAAGCCACCGAGACTTATCACCGGTGGATTTACATCGCGTGGTAATGGCGGTACACGGTTCATACGGCTGATCACTTCGATCAGGGTTTTATCCATGTCGGTATCAAGCGTAAAAGTAAGATTAATAAACGATGACCCTGAATTTGCAAAGGTGCGTAAACTGGTGAGCCCTGGTAGCCCCTGCAGTACGTCTTCTTGAGGTTCTAAGATTTCTGATTCCATTTCGGCTGGTGACGCCTGTCGCCAGCTAGTGAAAATAGTAATTTGAGGTCGTTCAATATCTGGAAAGAGTTGAATAGGCAGTTTAGTAAAGCTCACTACCCCTAACACCAAGCACAGGGTTACAAAAATTGCCACCCCCGCCGGATTTTTTAAAGCCCGAGTTGTAATGTTCATTGCGTTCCCTATTTTATTTTTTCGCAAACAACGTGCTTGACTATAGTTAGAAATTAGTCGCAAGAAAGTGGGAAATAGTTTAACCCTCAAAGAAACAAGACGGGCTGCAAAATAGGCTTTTTAGGTAAGTAAGTGTGTTTTTGGTCACATTTTGACACACCAAGTTACTCAATTGTTAACCATAAGAAATTTAAATGTATCACATTAGGTAAACTAACAAGTAATTGCGATAAAGCGCTCTTTTAAGCGCTTTATCATCAACATATTTCGCAACAAGATCAGTGAACGAATACGTTAAAGATATAACGCCATTCTTTTTCGTAGGATTTTAACTTCTCGATAAGTGTTGGGGTAATTTCAGTGCCTTGTGTTAATACCACTGCACCTTGTTTATTAAGTAAGTCTTGGCTCAAATGCATGCCCGGTTCCAACATATTGACACCGAGGCATAGATCAATATTGTGCTGTTCGAGTAATGTATCACTGCTCAATAGTTTGATATACGCATTAACAATTTCGGGATCAAAGTACGTCTTACTTTCTTGTTTCAAGTAATCAATAGCTTGCTGCTGTGAAAGTTTTTGTTCACTAATTCGCCCGAGCACCAACTTATCAAATTCATTTACTACGGTTAGAATGCGCGACGCAATCGGAATATTGGTGCCAATTAAATGATCTGGTACCCCGCTGCCATCAAAGCGCTCGTACTGATGCTTTACCGCCGTGCCAATCGCTTTTAAATGCGGTACCGTTTGCAATATTTCAGCGCCTTTCACTGCATGGGTTTGTTTTTCTACCAGTTCTGCCCGAGATAATTCATTTTCAATACTTTTTGCTAGCGTATCTGACAGCGAGACCTTACCAATCTCATGCATCAAGCCTGCAAGGTACACTTGCGTAACCTGGTTTTTCTCAAGTCCCATGGCTGCTGCGAGCGTACGACAGTGACTGGCAACACGTTTTACGTGGCCTTCACCGCCTCCGGTTGTGTCTTCAATGATCAAGTTGATCATTTCGATGACATCATAAAACAAGCTACGTTGACGATTGTTGGCTGATTTTAACTTATCGTTGAGTTTTGATAGTGATTGTGTGCGCGCTTGCACTTTGCTTTCAAGATCTTGGTTTTGTTTACGTAGTAATTCGTTTTTAAGTTGCAACTCATTTTCCAAACGCATTACTGATTGCTTCAATTGAAACTGCTCAGATGCTTGCAATACCACATTTTTAAGCTCGTCGTTGCTCCATGGCTTACTCACGTAATTATTAATTTTACCTTGGTTTATCGCCATCGCAGTAGAATCGATATCTGAATAACCGGTCAATAAAATGCGAGGGGTGTCGGGGCAAACGTCAAACGCCTTAGAAAGCAGCTCAGCACCACTCATTTTAGGCATTTTCATATCTGAAATAATCACGCTATAGGTAGATTCAGATAACTGTTGTGCTGCAGCTTCAGGATCACTAAATGACTCAACCTCAAAGTCTTTTCTGAATAGCCTTTTCAGTGCATTAAGCACTTCCATTTCATCATCGACGATCATTAATTTTAACTTATCTGTCATAGTAATCCTCGAACGAAGCCAATACGCTATTTACTCTAAAAACATTGCCTTAACTAAAAAGTGACACTATTTTTTAAATAGATCAACCTGATTATGTGTAAAAAAGGAAGCGGTTATGAAAGGCGCGATATTTAATGCATTACAAGAATTTGTTGAGCAAGGGCACGGATACCAAGTTTGGGACGACGCACTCAGTAATAATACTCTGCCCTCGCACGGTATTTACACGTCCACAAAGCAATATGATGACAGCGAATTATTTACGATAGTAGGCTACTTATCTGAGCGCTTAGAGGTGCCAATTCCTGACTTAGTACGTGCTTTTGGCGTTTTTTTATTTCCATTATTGATGCCGCAAGCGCCACAAGAAGCGCAAAGTGCGCCATCGTTACGTGCATTTTTAATGATGGTAGACGAACTCATTCACGTTGAAGTTAAAAAGCTTTATAAAGACGCGCAACTACCCGAATTTAGCTACGACGATCATATCGATGACAAACTAACCATGATTTATCAATCACCACGCAAATTATGTTTTTTATCAGAAGGCTTAATTTTAGGCGCGGCACAACATTTTGGTGAAACCGTAAGCCTTTCTCAACCGGTGTGTATGCATCAAGGTGGCGAGCACTGCGAGATAGAAGTCGTTTTCAATGGAAAATAATGAAACACTTGCCAAATTGGCAGCGCTAGAACGTATTTTAGCCCGCGAGCGCTTGGCGCGAAAAGAAGCGGAAAAACAGTTGGAAGATTACACCCGTGAGATCTACCAGCAGGAAGAGGCGGTTAACCAAACGCAACAAGAAGTGGCAACCCAACAAGGACAGCTTGAATTTCTAACGGGCTTATTAGCAGAAACTTGGCGCCAACCTAGCTTAAATAAAATTGTCGCAAATTACCTTGAGCGCACCAATAACTTTATGACTAACGCCCATAATCTATTTGTCGAAATACACGCAGATTTGTCATATCACCAATTTCAGTACTACTACCAAAGCACAAAACAGCATGCTTCCTCGTTGCCCGATTCTTATAAGCAAGTATTGCGTCAATTTAAGCGTGATGAACTGTATCAGCAAGTAAGTAGTGAGTCCGAATCACAAATTTTTGAAATTGAAAGTATTAGTAATAGCCCCAGCGAGCGATTTAGCGATTGCGTTTTAGTGCCCTTGTACAGCTTAGATTTGCCCTCGGGTAAAGGCGTGGGTATTGCCATCTTATTGTATGAATCACAAGACGATATCAATATCGTTAAGCTGCAAACATTAGAATCATCGCGCAGTATGTTATCAGTTGCAATTGAGCGTAAACGCGCAGAAGAAGCGCTACAAGAACGTCTTGTTGACCTTGAAACCAGTAACAGAATGTTGGAACAAACACAGCAACAACTAGTGCAACAAGAAAAATTAGCGTCACTTGGTCAGCTTGCAGCGGGCGTTGCACACGAGATAAATAACCCTGTTGGCTTTGTATTAAGTAACCTAGATACAATGCGTGAGTACTTTTCTGATTTTGCAGAAATTATAGCGCCACTTAACGCAGACAACATATCTGAACAGGAAAAAGTTGTTGCGATGCAAGCCAAGTGGCAGTCATTAGATGGGGATTTCTTGTTTGATGACAGCCAAGAAATATTAACGTCGTCAGTGCAGGGACTTGAGCGCGTTAAAGACATAGTGTCAGATCTTAGCACCTTCTCACGCATGGATAACGACGAGCTTGATAGTATCGACCTAAATGTAGTGATTGAGAAATCATTAAACGTGGTCAGTAACGAGTTCAAATATCACCATGAAGTAATAAAACACCTACTACCTGAAGCAAATATTCTTGGCAATGCCGGTAAATTGCAGCAAGTGTTTATTAACTTGTTTGTTAACGCAAAACACGCCATGCCAAATGGCGGCGCACTGACCATTAGCTGTGAGAAAGACCGTAATAAAATTATTGTGCGGGTGAAAGATCAGGGGCATGGGATTGAAAAAGACCATCTCGCCGATATTTTTACGCCATTTTTTACCACTAAAGCGCCCGGAGAAGGTACCGGCTTAGGCCTCGCTATCTCTTATGGCATTTTGCAACAACACAATGCCAAAGTGAAAGTACATAGTGAAGTTGGCGTAGGTACTGAATTTGAAATTGCGTTTTATGAATCAATTTGAGTCAATGTTTATATTACGCGCTAAGGCATACGACTTATTTCACGCCAAACCACTTCGCATTTTGCAACGCAATTTTCATCAACAACCCAGATGGTATTAACTTTCGCATAAATTTCAATATATTAAATTTGGTTTGTATCTTGCTGTAATGTTAGTGAGCAAACATTTGGAGAAACATTATGCGAAACGGTAACCAACCATTCTCAATTGACCAAAAGCTGCAAGCGATGAGACCTTATATTGACCTCGAGTTGTTTAATCGCTCAATTGATTATCGCCGCAAAGTGATTTTTAGCTTTAAAGAGCAAGAACGCGCTCTGCAACAACTGAAAGACGAATTTGCTGAGCCAAGCGTACGTGAAGATTATGACTGTGTTCTTGGGTACAACTAATGTTGGCAACTTGACTCGGTTGGTCCCCTGTTTCAAAACGTCCAACCGAGCTTTTTAACTAACCTGTACTTTGGTTCAAAAGTTAACTAAACACCTGAAATATATAAGCTATGTTAATTGATACCTGCTAGCTTGATAGTTTTTCACAGTAACAAGGCAAATTTGTGCGTCTATAGCACCTATTGCAAACAAATTTAACGTTTTAATAAGTACAAGTAGCTGTCAAAAAGTAAATTATTATCTCAAACTCAGCGTAACTATGAAAACAAGGCTTTGATCTTCTCATCGAGCAATGCACTATTAAGTGGCTTTGTTAGCACATCTTGCATACCCGCATTTAAACATTTGGTTTTATCAGCAAGGCCTGCATTGGCGGTTAGTGCAATAATAGGCGGCGCTAATTCGCCAAGCTCAGTGCGAATTGTTCGCGCAGCAGTAACCCCATCCATTATGGGCATTACCATATCCATTAAAACTAAATCAAAGCGGGATTTTTTCACTGCCGCAACAGCACTTTCACCATTATCAGCAAGTACAACCATATGATTTCGCTTTTCCAAAATCGCTTTAATTATAAACTGGTTTGCGGGGTTATCTTCTGCCACCAAAATGCGATAACTGGGAATGCTATTTTCAATTTCCGCGTCTTTCACATGTCCATCAGCGGTGATTAGTGGGATCAGTGGAATAGTGACAACAAACTCGGTGCCAACACCAATTTCACTAGCGCATTCAATTTTACCTTCCATTAACTCCAACAAACGCTTGGTAATGCTGAGCCCCAGCCCAACACCTTGTTGCCTGCCTACCTGTTTATCATGCAATTGTGAAAATGGCTCAAATAGGGTTTGAATATGCGCTTCATCAATACCTACCCCAGTATCTTTAACTGTGATAAACAGTTCAGTATCACTGCGGTTTACCAACAAACTTACCTCGCCTTCTAAGGTAAACTTAAATGCATTACCGAGTAAGTTAAGCAAAACCTGCGACAAGCGCACACCATCAGTATTAATCTGCTCCGGCACGCCACCACCTAAAATAGCGTTAAAATGAATGCCTTTTTTAACTGCCTGAGTTTCAAATTGTTGGACTAAATTTTTAATCAGCTTATGCAAATTAATATTGCTATTCTCAAGGGCTAAGGTGCCTGATTCAATTTTGGCAAAATCTAAGGTATCGCTGATCACCCCTTGCAACAACTTGGCGCTATCACGCATAAAATCGATTAACTCAAGCTGTTTTTCATTCGGCTGAGTATCTTCTAACAACTCTAAAATGCCTAAAATAGCATTCATTGGGGTACGAATTTCATGAGACATCACGGCTAAAAAGTGTGATTTTGCTTTATTGGCGCTCTCGGCTTTTTCTTTTGCAAGTTTTAGATCATATTCACGCTGCTTAGCAAAGCTAATGTCTTTTGCAATGCCTAAATATCCTGCAAAGCTGTTGTCTGCGTTAAACTTCGCTTTGCCGCTAATTGATATCCAAACACGATGCCCCTGATTATCAATCGCTTCAAACTCGAATTCGTGAATTTCACTGTGCTGCCTTACAAGGTGCAGAAAATGCTCCCACTTTTTAAATTGCGTGCTTTCACTGTCACTACGAATGTTTATTGGGCTTTTGTGTAAAAAGTGTGAAAAGTTAGTCGGTTTTTTTTGTTCCACGAACGACAAATAAGTGAAACACATACTTTCATCTGTTTCCCAAAACCAATCTGATGCAAGCTCTGCGTAGGCTTGAAAGCGTTGCTGGCTTTGCGTTAACGCATATGTACGGTCTAGTAACATTTGTGACATTTGATGCTGCTGATCAAGTTGTAAAAATGCTTGACGAAACAAAGTATCGACCGCACTCAACGCATTTTCGATTTGCCCAATATCAACGTCGCCCTTAACAAACAAAACAAAAACGCCTTTTCGTTCTGCAAAGTTATTAGCCACAAAAATAACGGTTTCGTGGCAGTGGCTAGGTAATATCCAATCACCCGGAAGCTGACAAATATTAGCGGCGTAAATGTTACGCTCGAATACCGTGTTAACAAAAGAAGAGTCAAGCAAGCACACGCCGCTTAATGGTTCAAATGTGCTGGTTAACGCGCATAACTCGTTTGCATCTTGGGTAAGCACCAAAATATCACCAATTTCAGCGATTGGCCTTAAACCTAGTTGTAGTTTCAATAATAGTTCAGCCGCGTTTTTACTACTTAATAGGTCGTTAACCACTCGCAGTATGGCGCTCGCATTTAGTCTTTCCATGACACCTCTTAAAAACAAATTAATTTGCTTAGTGTTATTCAGTTTAGCGAAAGTACCTGCATGCTGCATTGCAAAATGCAAATTAAGTCACTTTTTTGCCCATTTTTTGCTGGTACATAACTTGTATCACTCTCTTCAGAGATTTTGTCGAGGGTATATTATGAAAATTGTATGTATAGGTGGTGGTCATGGTCTTTCACAGGTGCTCGACGCACTTAAAAATATGCCATGTGAGCTCACGGCAATCGTAACCACAACAGACAACGGTGGAAGCACAGGCCGACTGCGTCAGGACCCGAGCCAAATTGCCTTTGGTGACATTCGTCGCTGCGCTGAAACACTTGGCAACCCAGAAAATATGCTCACCATTTTGAGCGAACAACGATTTGAACAGAACAACGACTTAAACGGCCACTGTTTTGGCAATATATTATTGAGCGCGCTAAGCCAAGTCACGCACAACACCAGCGATGCCATCAAGATTTTTTGCGCTATGCTCGGAGTAAAACACACTATTTTACCCATGGCTAACGGCCCAGTAGATTTAGTTGCGACAAGTGAAAGTGGCGAGCGTGTTTTTGGCGAATGCCACGTCGATGCGCTTTCAACATTTCCTAAGCACTTAAGTTTGTCTAAAGCAGTAGTTGCCAATCAACAAACGGTAGAGGCGATTCTTCAAGCAGATTTAATTTTACTCGGCCCCGGTAGCTTATTAACAAGTGTTATGCCTCCGCTTTTACTGAGTGATATTCGTGATGCGTTATGTCGCACGTCAGGCTGTCGCATTTTTATTGAAAATTTGGTACCTGAACACAGCGCTGTTGACTCAATTCCGGCAAATGAACAAGTAACGAAAGCCGTGGAAATTCTTGGTTATAAGTTTTTTGATGTGTGCTTAACCCCAGACGCATTTGAAGCGATGGACTTAAGAGCAATTGAAAAAGAACAGCACAGTAGCACGCACAATAAGTCGCAGTTAAAACACATTATTGAGCAATTACTGCCGTATCAAGATGACACACAGCCGAACTACAGTATTAAAGTGCATTAGGAAATGGGTATTGCAGCCATGGTGGCACTATGTATTTCGGGTAGTAATGCACGCTCGGTAAAAAAGGCAGTGTCATTATTTTTTGCATGGGCCTCAAGGGTTTCTGCAAGGGCACCAAGTTGGTCTGCACCGTAAGAACGAGCACAGCTTCTTAAACTGTGGCTAAAACGCACAGCGTCGTTATCGAGGGTAGTAACGGCCATAATCTGTTCGGTGAGTTTGGTTGCTTCACTTTTAAATACAGCGAAAAGTTGGCCTAAAACATCTTTACCAACGTCGGCTTCAAGTTGTTTTACAGTTGTTTGATTAAACATAGCATTCCTTATTGGAGGTATTTATGCGAAATCTTGTGCTCTTCTTAGATTCTAGCCTATTTGGCGGCATTGAATCGCATATTGTTGAAT
This sequence comes from Pseudoalteromonas sp. XMcav1-K, assembly GCF_044005875.1. Taxonomy (NCBI): domain Bacteria; kingdom Pseudomonadati; phylum Pseudomonadota; class Gammaproteobacteria; order Alteromonadales; family Pseudoalteromonadaceae; genus Pseudoalteromonas; species Pseudoalteromonas sp. XMcav1-K. Next base: position 14,102 of record NZ_JBIPJE010000050.1, read on the forward strand.
TAGTGAAACTAATGCAGCGTAACAACGTACCTGTGTCAGTACTGTTTTACCAAGACCATCAGAATGTGCAACTCTATAAATTACTTGAAGCCTTAAATTGCACTTACCAATGTTTAGATGGCAAACCACTTAGCTTGCATCAATATTTAAAACAGCACAGCAACACAGTATTGCATACCCATGGTTACAAAGCGGGCATTATTGGTAGACTTACATGCAAAGTAACCGGAAACTTATGTATTTCAACATATCACGCCGGTGAGAAAGGCGCAGGCCGAGTAAGGCTATACAATTGGCTTGATCATCTCACCAGTGGCTTTTCGCAAAATCTAGTTGTTGCTCAGCATCTTAAAAACACGGTTAAAAACAGTGAATTTATTGCTAATTTTATCGTGCCAAACAACCCTAAACTTAAACAGCCCAATAGCGTATTGAATATTGCCTTTGTTGGCCGGCTATCATATGAAAAAGGGCCTGACCGTTTTGTCGCGCTGGCGCAGCATTTCACTCAGCAACCGCGTTTACAATTTCATGTCTATGGTGACGGCGATATGGCGTCTGAGCTTAAACGTAATGCTCCAAAGAACATACAGTTTCACGGTCATCAAAGTAATAAGTCACTTTGGCAATCAATTGATGTATTAGTTATTTGTTCACGTGAAGAAGGATTACCAATGGTGCTGTTAGAAGCCATGGACAATAAAATAGTGTGCATTGCTAACCGAGTAGGGGCCATCGACAGCGTAATTGCGCATAATCAAACCGGGCTGTTAACCGATGACCAAACCCAAGTCGCACTGGTTAATCGCTTAAAAACCTTATTGTTTATGTCGCAGCAAGAACGTAATTACTTAATTAAAAATGCCACCAGCAAATTGCACCGCTTTTACTCAGGTCGCGAGCAATTTACTCAACTCAGTAAATTGTATTTCAAACCGTAAAGGTCAACACTCTCTCGTCAACTAATAACACCTTGCTCTTCCATTTGCTCCCAAGTTTTCATTTTTCGGTAGATGGTGGAAGGGCTAATATCTAAAAGCGCTGCAGCTTTTGGCACATTATCGTTGCACGAGGCTATCGCTTTTTCGATATAACGCTTTTCGACAATCCACAAAGGTTCAATATCGGAGCTGCGTAAAAGGTTAGTGGTTTCAATACTCGCGGCAGTTGATTGCGGCGTCATATTTGCCATTGGCTGCGCAGCAACCACTGGCTCTGTTGACATACTACTTTGTGGAAATGGCGGGAACATACGCTTTTCTATCCATGGTTGGCTATTCAGTACCACGGTGTTGCGGATCATATTTTCAAGCTGGCGTACATTGCCAGGCCAACTGTAGGCCATTAAATGTTGTTTAGCATCATCACTTAGCCCTTCGAACGTTTGGCCTTCTTCTTTAGCAATACGTGAAAACAACGCCTCGGCTATTTGAATCACATCAGTACCGCGCTGACGCAATGGCGGCAACTGAACAGGGATCACATAAAGTCGATAATACAAGTCTTCGCGAAACCGCCCTGCTTGCACTTCGAGCCATGGGTCGCGATTGGTTGCGCAGACAAATCGTACATCAACCTGTTGTTGTTGCTCACTGCCGACCTTTTGAAAGCAGCCCGTTTGAATAAAACGCAGCAATTTACTTTGTAAATTGAGGTCCATTTCACACAATTCATCAAGAAACAGGGTGCCACCGTCGGCCATGCCTGCGGCACCTTCACGAGAGTTTGTTGCACCGGTAAACGCGCCTTTTACATGACCAAAAATTTCACTTTCAATCAAATCTTTTGGAATCGCCGCACAGTTTATCGCGATAAATGGTTTTTTACTGCGTTCACTGCATTGATGAACCGCGCGCGCGCACAGCTCTTTACCAGTACCACTTTCACCTGTGATAAATACAGTCGCTTTACTGTTAGCGGCATTGCTGATGATTTGATAAACCGATTGCATTGGCGCTGAGCTGCCAATCAATTCGCAAAATCGACCGTTTTCAAAACGTGATTGGTATTTTTCAACGGTTTCACTTAGCGAGTTAAGCTTTAATGCGTTATTAACTGTGATGCGAAAACGCTCAGCATCAACGGGCTTTTCAATAAAATCGGCGGCGCCGTAACGAATAGCATCAACTGCTATTTCTTTACTGGCATGGGCGGTTAGTACCACGACTTTTGGTCTATCGTTAACGGGCAGTTGCGCTAAAATGTCCATACCGCTCATATCGGGCAGCATCACATCTAGCATGATCAGATCTGGTTTGTTGCTTGCTAAATAATCTAAGGCCTCTTGTCCTGTGTACGCTACATCGCTGTGCATGCCAGTGGGAATAAGATATGACTGATACAACAGCGCTAACGATTCCGTATCTTCGACAATTAAGATCTTATTTGGCATAGGCAAACTCCTGATCACATTTAAGTATTTCCTTATTCTAATTAAGTACTAGTAGAGACGAATCGTCAATTTCTTTTGATAATCTTGGCAAACATTTATACCAAAGTTGACTTAAATCAGTGCCTATTGCGCTTATATTGGCAGTGTTAATCGCCTCAACTAACTGCTGTAGCTCAAAGCAATTTTCATGATTTTCAAACAAACCATCAGTCGCCATTACCAGTGAATGGCCGTGCTCGAGCTGATAACATTCGCTGTGATATTCATAGCCTCGGTCGAGCCCAAGTAAGGGTTGGCTGTTGCCGATGTTTGCTACTATTTGCTGCTGAGATAATACAATCGGTAGCGGATGCCCTGCGTTAATCAGTGAAATATGCCGCTCGCTAATCTCCAATGCGATAAACGTGACAAGACTCTGCTGCATAAAATCTTGGTTAGGTAAGCTCTTTGCCAATCCGTTTACAAAATCAGCAAGTGAATCAAATGGGCAGTGAAGTAAACCCAGTATGTACCCTTTTAGTTGCAGCGCAACGCGGTTTGCACTTTCGCCATGGCCCATAACATCGCCAAAGAACACATAGCTGTGATCTTGTTTGTTTACCGATACTAAAACATCACCGCCACTACCCGCGGCAACATTGCCAAATGAAATTGCCGATAGCGCTCCGAGCTCAAATTTATCTTTGTGGGCTGCCAACTCGCCTTTTGAAATATTAACCGAACGCGAGACACAACGGCTTTTAACTCGCTCACAAACAATTTCTAATTGCTCTTTTTTTACAGGCTTAACTAAATAGTCATCAACACCACATAAATGGGCCTTTAGCATGGTCTCTCGACTACCATCGCCCGAAATCACCACAATACCAATATTGTTTAGGTGGCTTAGCTGTTTAATATTAGAGATAAATTCATCGGCCAACATGGCGTTTAAGTTCATATCAATTAATAGCAAATCAACATTATGCGCCATCAAATATTGATACGCTTGATGCTCATCCGTAAAAGCGTGACAGTCATAATCACGCTCTAAATAGGCGTTTACTAGCTGTAAGCTGGCGTGTTCATCATCAATAATCACGACACGGTTTTTCACTTTTTTAAGCGGTAAGGCAAAGCTAAAATGATTTTTACCGTGTTTTTCAAAATAACGAAAATCAGGAAAGTAATGTTCGATTAACGCAAGTCCCATTCCCCCTTCGCGCAGTTCGCCATCTGAGAGGTCGGTATGTTGGTCTTTTGAAGTCGTTGGGTGAAAATAACTTGTTGGATCGATTAACTCAATTTTAATGCTGTTGAGCGTGCGCCCTATGACTAAAGTAACCGCTTCGTCTTCCCCTTCACTGTGACGAATAAGATTAGTTAAATATTCGGTGACAACAAGGCCGGTGTTATCAATATCGTCGTTTTCAACATCCATAGTTGCAAGCAAGGTGAGTAAAATTTCACGCACTGAATGTAAGGTCGACCAAATTAAGTTAAAGCGCCTATAAAACAATACATTCATTATTACACCCCTTGAAACAGCCACTGCTGACGATTAACGATATTGATCAAACGATGTTTCACTTTAGGTAATCGTCTAAAGCGACGATTAATGCTATCAATCAAACGCTCCCCAAGTGGTGGCATATACATTTGACTCACCACTATTTCAAAGCGCCTGCAGTGGGCTGATTTTAATTCACTAATTACCGCATCGAGTGTCTCTTGTGTTGTTTTACCAAGCGCAATATCTAACAGCAATAAATCGGTTACCGACATTAATAAGTGAAGCGGAAAATTCGCATGATTGCGTTTACAAATTGGCGACATATCAAACAAAATATAGTCGAACTCTTGTTTCAGCATCAGAATCGCCATATCAAACACGTCTTTTTCGCGCACTAGCGCTAAGTCTTGCAGTTGCGTAATGCTTAAAAAGTAAAAATCATCAATTGATTGCGCATTCAACTGACAGCTAATATCACCAAATGACCACCTAGCAAGCGCATTTGGCATGCTAATTAAGTCATTATCAGTAAGCGGATTACAGGTGTTTAAATCAATCACTAAAACGCGTTCATTGCGCCCACTCAAACGCTTAGCCACACTAATGGCCAAAGAGGTGGCGCCCGAGTTTCCGTTAGGTGATGCAAATGCTATACAACGCGCGTTTTCACTATTGATAGATTCAAAAATAAGCTCAAGCTCTTGATACTGTTTTGGAATAATTTTCATAAGCCCACCGCAATAGCCACAATAGTTAAAATATCAATGAGTGAATCTTTCGCTCGCTGGGTAAAATCTTGTCCTTGATCTGGAATATATACCGTGTCGCCTGCGCGCAATAACGGGATATTCGCCGAATTTGGCTGTTTGATAAACTTCTCTAAATCGAAGCGGCGCGATTGTTCTTTACAACAGCCATGATTAATCACCACAATTTTACTGATAAGCGCATTCGATGACGGACCACCGGCTTCGGCTAATACATCAAGCAGTGACATGGAGTCATCAAAGCTATAGCGACCAGGTTGCTTGATGGCCCCCATAACACGCACTACCTGATCTTTAGGTTGACGTAACCAATCTTTACTTTTTTCTGGAACAAAAATCGTATCGCCTGGTAGTACTCTTGGGAATAAAGTTTCATCACCTGTTTCAAAGTATAGCGCTAAGTTAAGTTTGCTCACGCGTGATTGTGTGCCGTTACGGTGAGTAATGCGAATATTGCGCAAGTCAGCATCATCCGTAGGACCATCAGCTGCTGAGATAATATCAAGAAAATGTAGTGACTTATCAAATGCATAACGACCCGGCGCGCCAACCTGCCCCAATACATAAATAGAGCTTTTTGCATCTTGACGCACCCACTGCGACTTGTTGTCTTTTGGATCGTGTGGCAGTTCTTCAACAATGATGGTATCGCCAGCAATAATGGTTGGTAGTGGGTAGCTATCACTGTCGCTATTGGCATATTCATCCAAACTAAAACGCTGTAATAGCTGACCTTGGCGAATGATCTTAATATCGTTCACATTAGCACCTTTTGTCGGGCCTCCCGCATGTGCAAATAAATCGGTAAAGTCCATTTCGTCACTCCACTCGTAACGACCAGGATGATGGATTGCGCCCATAATTTTAACTGCACGAGTCGGCGCTACTTTAAGCCAGCTTTTTTCATTTAAATCGGTTTTCTCGGGAACAAAAATCACATCACCAGGCGCAATTTCAGGGATCGACATAGACTGGTAGCCTTCGCTATAAGCTTGTAAGTCGAACAGAATATTATTACCTGCTGGGGTTAATATTTTGATTTGGCGGGTTTCCGCAAACCGCGTTGGACCACCAGCATTGGCGAGAATATCTAAAAAGCCAATTTGATTACTTGCCTCATAAGCACCGGGTTTTTGCACTTCGCCCATAATGTAGACAGTGCGCGCTGTGGTGTTAACATCATCTACCATAATCGGCACAAAAATCGTGGTGCCCGCGCCAATTTTTGGCAGCAAGCTGGTATCACCTGAATCCAAGTACTGCTTCAAATCAAAGATAGTTGGCGTGTTGTTTTGAATAACGCGAATTTTAGTTACATCGGCGTAACGTGTTACGCCTTCAGCACGCATTAACGCATCAATAATATTCATATCTGGTTTATACGAAAAACTACCAGGGCTGTGCAGTTCTCCAAATAATGTTACTGCTTGACCTTGACCGTCGGCATCGCCTGCGCTTGAAAGTGTTTGCGCATCAAAGTCTATTTGCACATTACCTAAAAGCGGTGAAACAGGTACAAACACGGTATCGCCTGAGCGTAATTTAGGTAATAAGGCTACATCTCCGCTATCGAGATAGGCTTTGTAATCGAACGTAGTAGTGTTTTTATCACGGCGAATTTGTAATTTATTCAGCTGGGCACCTGGTTTAATGCCATCGGCTTTCGCTATCACCATTTGAATATTACCATTAGCTGGAATACTTACTTGCGACGGATTGTTTACATAACCAAGTACCGTAACCAGTAAGTCGCGTGAACGCACTTCTAAATAAAACTTACCGAGCGCTTTATACACACCAGCAAGCTTAAGTTTCACTTCTGATTCAGCACGTTTAGGCGTTTTACCTGCAAGTTTTACCTTGCCAATTTCAGGCAGTTCAACAAATCCTTTATCATCAACTTCAAAGGTGCTCTCAAATTCAACTTCCCCCGGTACATTGAAGTAGACTTTGTTACCTACTTCAATCACCGCCTCGTCATCATTGGCATGGAGCGAAAAGCTTACTAACCAACACATTAGCAATAAATAGATGATTGATTTCATGACGATCACTCCTTATCTTCCAAAGCACTTGTCCACTCGGACAAAGGCTTTACTTTAGTGAGCTCTGCGGCTTTTGCAGAATTTGCAAGAATATACGCATTTACACGGCGGTCTGAATGCTGCTTTTGTACTGATTCACCCTCGTTACTAAATGGTACTTGTGCACCTTGCGCTAACGTATTGACCTGTTCGGGATTGACACCGTAAAGGGTAAGCCAACTTTTAACGCTTTCAGCGCGTTTATACGCCAATTCAAAGTTACTCACTTTGCTGCCACGTTGATCTGTGTGTCCAACTAACAAAATTTTGGTAGCAGGCGACATTTTAAGCAGCTCAGCGCTTTGCGCCAATCGCACGCGATACTTAGGTGTTACTTCGAAACTATCAAACGCAAATTGGTTGTCGCTATTAAGCAAGTTTTCCAACTTTTCAAACAACATTGAATCGTTTTTTCGCGTATCCGCAATGCAATGTGTATTACTGATCACGCGCTCAAAGTGATTCTCTAACTGCTGTAACTGATGGTAGAAAGTACGCATATCTAATTGCGCTTGCGAATACATCTCAGCAGCTAATGTGCGGTTGATTCGTGTCAACATTAACTCGGCTTGATATAACTGCCCCGGCATACAGTTTTTGATACCACGACTTTTTAGCCAATCAAGTTTCAGTGAAAGGTGCTCGAACTCGTTCATCACCTGAAATGGTAAGGCATTCTCAAAGCCATTAGTGCTTTGCGGGGCATCTGGATGATATTGCTCTGCCCAACCGCCGCGACCTTCTTCAGGCCACGTGGAACAACCAGAGCACACACCGATAATACATGCGATAGGCAGTAACTTATCCATAGCGACAATTCCTTCTTAAGCAGTTTCTGTAGAGCTAATAAATGGAATGGTTGCGTCAACACGTAACAGCTTCATTAGCTTTTCCGGTTGACCTGACACATCAAGTAAAGACATTGGAATACCGCGCTGTTCAATGCGTTTAAACAAAAACACCATGGCACCAATACCTGATGAATCGATAAATTCGGTATTGCCAAAATCAAGCACTACTGAATCATGCTGTGTCGCAGCAAAACACTCAAAATGCTCGCGATATTTATCTACATTTAAGCCCGAAAAGTCATGCGGAAGCTCAACCGTTAACGTGTTGTTTTGCTCTTTAGTGGGAAGTAAGTTGTTCATAATCATATCCTCTTTTGAGACTATGACTAATAACAACCAAATAGAGTGCCAAAATTTATTTACTTATATTTCAGTTATTTATATTTTAAAAAATGTTTGAAATAGCAAAATGCAACAAGCTAGATCCAGCCCGTTGCATTTTGCAATGCTATTGTCCTTTACCAAGTACCACTACCTTAATGGTTTTGAATAAGATATCACATTCCATTTTAAGCCAAGTTGAAAAGCGCGACATTGATAATACGTACGAATAATCCCACGCAATTTTATTGCGTACATCTTCCACGCTTTCATCATAGCCATTCATCACTTGAGCAAGCCCCGAAATACCTGGCTTAATACCATAGGTACGCTGAATAAAATACGGAATTTCACGTTCTAATTTAGTGTAAAAGCTAGGGCGTTCTGGACGCGGGCCAATTAGCGACATATCACCTCTAAGTACATTCCAAAACTGTGGTAATTCATCAATGCGCGTTTTTCTTAAAAAGCGACCAACACGCGTAATGCGAGGATCGTTACCTTGTGCCCAAACGGCACCTGTTGCTTTTTCGGCGTCAAAACGCATGCTACGCAGCTTGTAAACGTAAATTAAATCGGTTCTATCTTCGTTAATCCGCCCGACACGTAATTGCTTGTAAATTACGCCTCCTTTTGAATCAAGTTTAATTGCAATACCAGCAAGCAATATAATTGGCGAGAATAAGGTTAAACCAACCACTGCACCGATAATATCAATACTGCGTTTGCAAAACGCAATCATTGAAACTCCCGGATTAGATGACGACACTCTGCGCCAAGCTGTTTTGTATCGAGACAGTGACACAATGCCAATTAAGCCCGCTAGGTAACTGGTGATTACATAGTTTACAGAATCAATTAATGGCAAGTCTGTATGCCATTTAAACATCGCTTTTATCACCCCAATTAGGTTTATAAGCAGCATACTGCCCAGCAGTAGCTGCGCCGCGATATCACCTAAAACAGCTAACATAGTTAATGCGGCAAATGCGCTAAACAGCATTACGGGCATTACTCCACGCAGTACTTTGTTAGAAAAAAAGCTGAAAATTTGCGCCAAACTAAACTGGTTTACGCGCTTAAATATAGTGTTTAATTGCTGCCAATTTCCTGCACCGATGCGAATACGACGGCTGAAATCTTGTGTTTGATTGTCTTGTTCGCATTCGATTATGGCAATTTCATCGTTGAAACTGGCACACTGCTCTTTGCCAAGCGCTGATACCAACTGCACAAAGTCATCGTTAATAGTGTTTGATAAAAGTGGTGTTACTTTTTCTGCACGCATAGCAAACATGGCACCTGCGAACCCGTTTACTGCACCAAGCTGCCCTTCTAGTCGACGCACGGCGTTTTGGTATTGCCAATATTTATCTAAACAGCCATGAGCAGAACTATTTGGTAAATAGTTACCTGAAACAGCAACAATGTCTTTATTAACCATTGATTTAGCCACTTGCTCAAGGCAATTTACACTCATCAATGCACTGACATCTGTAAACACAATTATATCGTACTCATCGCGATAACGTTTTATTAGTGTATTGAGCGCGTTTACTTTGCCCGCGTTAACAGCAATCTCATCGTATGTGCAATAAATAAATTGATCATGTAGATGCGCGCTAACACGTTTTACAACATCAGCAGTTGCATCAGTACAGCCATCACCGACAATGTGAATACCCATTTTATCATTTGGATAAAGCTGCGACGCTAAATTATGCAGCTTTTCTTCGATGTAATTTGCTTCATTGTATGCCGCGATAAAAACCCCAATTGATGGCGTTTCTCGATGGCTAAGCGGCGTGTCGTCAATCACTTTTCGTGGCGTTTTTGCAGCCAATATCGCCAGCAACTTTGGATAAATAAAATGATGATAAACAAATAAAACAGCAACAAATATTATGATAAACCAAAGCATAATGAACTCCTTATACCATCGCGTGTTGATAGATTTTGTTATAACGATTTGCCATCACTTTTAGTGTTGCTTGTGATAACGCATATTGACGAATACGAGTGCCATAATTCAGTGAAAGTGCTTTTATTAAATTTGGAGCAAGTAACTGTTCTTCATTTATAGGTAATACAAACCCATGTGGTGTATTTACAACTTCGCTAATTCCCCCCACATCACTGGCAACGACGGGGCGATTACAAGCCATCGCTTCTAAAATCGATAGTGGTAACCCTTCCCGCTCTGAGTACAAGCAAAACACATCAATGGCCGAGTAAAAACTTGGCATATCTGATACACACCCAAGCCAGTAAACCCTATCCGCAACACCAAGTTGTTCCGCATACGCTTTCATTTTCTCAAGTTGACTGCCGCTACCGGCAAACACCATATGTACCTTATAAGGGAGTGTTGTGAGCGTTCGCAACATGGACTTATGACCTTTGCCCTCTTCAACACGGGCGGCACAGCCAATTAGCGTGTAATTATGTGGTAGCCCTAATTTGTTACGAGCGCTGTAACGTGAGATTGGCGTAAAGTAGTCTGTATCAATACCATTGTGCACCACATGATCTGGCTTAATTTTGGCCTGTTTTTGAGCAAGCTCTGCGACCGCTTTTGCATCTGCCACTATAGTAATTGGAGTACATTTGCCAATCGCTTTAGTGAACATACGGTATTTGAAATCCGTTAAATACCACGCATCATGCAAGGTATGAATATGCTGTATTTTGGGTCTTAGCATTTTGGCTAAACTGGCGTACAACATGGGGCCAATATGGTGGCTGTGAATTACGTTAATATCAAACTTATCAATAAGAGCAACGAGCTTTTTAACTGTTTGCCAACTCACGCCCGGCGCTTTATTTAAACAGTAAAAGTTGTTTAATTCTTCCAGCTGAGGCCATGCTTTAATCGCCCCTTTTTTAGTGCCTTCCATCGCTACTAAAAACATTTTTGAATTTGTTATTTCACTACAGCACAGGCCAAATGCCATTTTTTCAAGCCCGCCCACTTGTGGGTGCTGAATTAGTTGAATAATGTTATTCATAATGCCTCCAATTAGTCGATTCGATGTACAGTGACATCGTTCACAATGGGTAATTTGGTTAATACGCGTTGCCCTGCAATCGTTTCTATCGTTGCTTCATCGCGTACACGTAAGTCGGTGATCATGGCAACAAATGTGAGTGCCGCAGCGCTAAATAGGCCAAGTACAATGCCCAAAATGATGCTTACCACCAACGATTGATTAATCGGTGATGTTGGGCTGTATGCGCGTTCAATGGTTTTTACTTTATCAGGGCCCTCATAGCGTACTAATTGCCCTGTCACTTTTGACATTTCATAACGCTCAAGCATTTCAGAATACAAGGTTTGTTTCACTTGATAATCCCGTTGCAGTTGGCGCAGTGCTTTATCAATTTCGCTTGAACTTGAAAGACGTGTTGACACAACCGATAACTGTTCGCTTAGCATCTCAATTTCATTATTTAGCTGTGCGACATTATTTTCAGCTTCTTCCAAAGTAATAAGTTGCGCAACCAGTAATGCGCTGTCTTTGGCGTTAGCACCTAACGGTAAACTGTTGGCGATTTGCCACAGTGAATCTAAATCAGCCTCTTCAAATGGCTTTGCTTGACTTTCCATTTCTTGCTTGCGAATTTGTAAGGTTTCGAGTTCGCGTAATTTAGCCTGAACCTTGCTATGCTGATCTGTGTAACGGGTACGCAATAGCGCAATATCTGCCTCAATACGCATAATGCTATCAACTAAGCGCCCCTTAACTGGATTCGCTTTGGCAAGTTGCTTTTTAAGTGTTGCTAGGCGTGCTTTTGCGCCACTTAGATCAACTAGTTTTTGCTGTTTTTCTTGCTCTAAACGCGCCAGGGTATCTTGGTTCACATTTAATAACTCAGGCAGCGCTTCACGGTTATCACGCTTAAACTTTGCTAATTTATCTTCAGCAAGTTCTAGTTGCAGGCGCAGCTCTTCAAGTTGGTTTTTCAAAAATGTTTCTGACGTATCAAGGGATGCTTTGGTTGGCGCTAACAAACGCTCAATAAATTTCTCAACCAGTGCTTCAAGCACTGGCTTCATTTGTTCGCGTTTGTTCCATTTAAAGTGAATGCGCACTAACTCATCGCCCACCAGTGAAATTGAAATGGCACTGGCTAATTTTTGCTGCATTTTTTCAACTTCAAGTTGATTGGTTAAGTCATCCACTAAACCAACCTCTTTTACTACTTCAGTTAAATTTTTACGACTCAGTACCAAAGTGCGTAGCGCATCCATACGGGCCGATAATTCAAATGAGAATTCAAGCTCATCTAAGAAAGGATTTAACAACGCAGACTCTTCAATCAAAATAGTCGCGTGATTGGTATATTGCTTTTCACTGCTAAGTGAAATTGCAATCACAGCAATCGGCACAATGATCATCGGTAACGCAATAAGCTGCCAGCGCTCATACATGGTGTATAAGGCTAGGTAGATAAGCTTTTTAATTTGCGCAATCGTAAAAACCATTTCTAATCCTAATTCGCAAATTGCAACGCAATTTAGCGATTTGCTATATCAAAATGTGAAAAACACCGTTTTTTCACCCCTTTGATATAACTATCGCAAGTTCAGCGCCAACTATTGGAACTGTAGGGTTTTTTAACTAAAACTGACTCATAAAACGTAAAATTTTTACTTAAAATTAGATGGTTATGTTATTTAAAGTGATGGCTAACGGCATAATCCGTTGGGATTTAGAATCATCAACATATAAAAAACGCCTAAAGAGGCGCTTTTTAAATTCAATTTAACAGGGGTATTACGCTGGGCTAGTTTAAGCAAGTGCTTTAAATTCCAAGTTAACAATGTGGTCAGTTAATTAACCACTTTTGTTGGTCTTGGCTGACATCGTACTGCCATTCATAACGCATTGGTGACATTGAGGTATCGTAATACCAAATATCCGCTTTTATCTTTTGCCCTGCATGTGGCAAAGTCAACGAAATTTGTAACCCATCTGAAGTTAACGGTGCTCTTAAGAAGCAATTATCTTCATGAGTTAATATAGCCTCAACTTGGCATATATTGATAAAGGCTCGCTCGTTAACTAAGTTTGCTGCCACATCAACAATTACAGTTACGTCTGTTTTAAAGTCGAACTCTGGTGCCACATTTAAACCCGCAGTGCCTGAATTGTCGCTACCATTTCCGCCATCAGTAACAACGTCTGGCGTTTTTTGAGGTGTACTTTCGCCGCCTCCACCACCACATGCAATCGTAGACAGAGCAAATAATGTTATAAAAAACTGTTTCATAAATTGTCTCCTAATTCTGAACCGAATAACGGTTAACCGGATTGTTAAACCAGGTGGTGTTTGTGCTGCCAGCGCTTTGCGCAAACGCTTTAAATTGGGGGTAAGCAAACAACATGTCGGTACCTTCTGTTGGATGATCCCAACGGGTACCAATAATAAGCGCCCATGGCAGACCGTTTACTGTTTGAAAATTACCATTTGTGGTCGATGCATCATCTCCCTTATCAAAATAGGTTGAATCGAATGCTTCTGTAGGTGAGTGGTTTTTAAGGTGTACTTCCCAGCCTCTAGCATTCGCACTATCAACGTACGGCCCATGATCGAATCCGTTTACGGCAAAGATAAACGGAGAAATATCGTTTAATATACTTGCATTGTCAGCAATGCTGTTGAGCAACGGCAACGTTGCAGAAAACGAGATGGGCTGTTGACTTAAACAGTTCGACTCAGTTCTAAAGTAATTACAATTTGATTTTGCTGTCGCAATCACCTTTGTGTCATCCAAAGCGACTAAAATTGCTTCGCTACGACCTGCCTCTAATGGATTTTTGGCAACCTGTTTTCCATCAATCGTTAACCTAACCAGGGATTCATTTACGGCGCTTCGTGGCATGTTGGCAATACGAAATGCAAAAGCATTGTGATAACTGGCACCGACTGCAAGTAATTCACCCTCGAATTTAAAACGCACGATCTGATTGCCTATCTGACTTTTAAACACGCGATATCTCACAACAACATCATTAAAGTCATAGTCGCCTTGTTGCGGCCATAAATCTTCAAATGCAGCTGTTTGCCACGCGGTAGCAACTTCCACTAAACCATTCGCAATAACTGATACATTAACGTCTTCTACTTCACCACTGTCCACACCTCCAATTGGTGCGATCGATGGCGTATTTGACACTCTAAAACGTGCCCATGTTGCCCCCTCTTTCGCATCGATAGGGACTTCTATCAGCATGCGGTTTTCGCCGGCGCTACCGAGATGTTCTGCAATAATCTGTTCAGATTCATCAAATTGGCCATTACCGTTCCAATCAACCCATGCATTTACATAGCCTGGAGCAGAGAGCGTAAATGACACTAGGGTGTCCAGTCCTGTTTCTAAACCTGTTAAGAAACTTATGCCGTCGTCGTCATCAAACGATTTTGGAGTATGCTCGGCACTCACGCTATTACCGAAGTACAGGTTTCCTTTTCCATGACGTGCTCCATTGGCACTTATAGACGTAGCGTAACTATCAGGTGCATCACCATAATCAAGGGTTGGTGCTTCGCTTTCGTCAATGATTGGTGCAGTAGCACAACGGGCACCATCGTTATTGCCCGAGCTTGGTCCGTATGCAAATAAGGTTGTTGAAGTCGGGTCGTTAATTTCAACACGAAAGATATGTCCATCACTATTTCGGCTAATATATAGGTAACCTTCTACATCAAAATAAACCGCTCCAAATGTGCCTATTACGCCAGTAAATCCCAGGTTAGTGCTATTACCAGAAATCACATCAATAGCAATTAAATTACCCCTGTTATCAACGCTGTAGGCGAGATTTTCATCAGGGTGGAACGCTAAATCAAAAATATTTAGATTAAGGCTACCACCGTCAATAACCTTTGAGGCAACCAGATAATCAGCTTCGTTTTCATCAAGTGCAATTCGATATAAACCGTAATCTGCGCCTTTTCGATAGACGTAGTAAGCATTTTGTTGTACAGATACATCACCTACATAAAAGTTTGTATTTGGTAAACCAGATGCATTAAGTGGCTCTAACACGTAGTCTTTGCCAATGCGACCGATATTGCCCCGGCTATAATCCCAGCCGTATAAATATCTGTCATGCACACTAAAACCAAATCCATTTACTTTTTGGTTAGTGCCGACATTAGCAGCAAACTGATCGTATGAACCAGACACAAGGTTAACGCCAAAAATTGTGGCGCTGCTCCCTTGAACCAAAAATGCTTTAGACGGGCAGGTATCGAACGGCGCAGCACTGCTGCCTGCAGCAATAAATAATAAACTAACAATTGAGCTTTTCATCTAACTCTCCTAACTTTGAGCCTATTAACATTAGTGCTGCAAGTTAGAAACCAAAAATAAATCATTGATTATTAAGGCAAAAAAAAGTCCAAAACAAAAAGCGTTGCAATATGCAACGCTTTAATCCAGTTGTTCCAACACAAACGCAGCTTTTTGTTGCCAGCTGTGTCGTACAACATGCTGTTTAGATGGCGTTTTCCAATCAAGGAACGGACTCTTAGAAATTACCATGGCATGGTCAACTCGGGCGATAAAGCCTGCGTGGTCTCTTGCGATGAGCACCATGTCTTTATAACGTTCAACCGCAGGAAAATGGGTTGACACAATAGGTTTACCGGCGGCTAAATATTCTTTTAGTTTTAGTGGGTTACACGCTTTTATTTGACCATTATCTAAAAACGGTAACAACGAGACTTGCCAGTGCTGAGAAAAACTCGCCAATTGATGATGAGCAATTTGCGAAATATAAATCACATTCGGCAATGCAACGAGCGCACTAATATCAATATCGGCTTTTCCAATCAGTACCAAATGATAATGTGGGCGCGCCTTGGCAAGCTTTATTAACAAATCGACATCTAACCATTGTGATATTGAGCCATAAAAACCAACCACGTTACTAAGATTATGAAGGTGCATATGAGGCTTTGTCATATCACAAAACAAGTCATAGTCAACGCCGTGTTCAAGCATTTGAGTTTTGTGCGCTGGCATTTTATCGAGTAGCACCTTACTCACCACATAAATATTATGTGCCATATGAATTAGGCGCTGTTCACTTGCCTTAACCAAGTCGTAGTCAACTCCAGCCAAGCTGGAAAAATCATCGCCACAATAATAAATTAAGCGGTCTTGTGGGCGTAGTTGAATCATATTGATGGCGGTTGGTACACTCACCCAATAGATAATCGGCTCATGGGACGACAAGTCGAGAGTTTTGGCAACTTGACGCTTATTAAAAAGCGTCGCCAACTTGTTGTCATGCCAAGGGAAAATTAGGGGGTTACATGCTTCAACTGGCAATTTATCGCCCGGTGACTTAACGTTTCCAGCCATCATCAATTTAACCTTACTCAACACACGCTTAATATCGGTAAAATTAATTTTAGGTTTGCGCATGCCTACGGAGTTAAACCAAGTTACATCGTATCGCTTGGCGATCACTTTAAAAATATGCTGGGTACTGCTTGGGTGACGCCCCCAGTCTTCTGCAAATACGACAAATTTCATAGCTTACTCCTTAATCTAAACGCTTAATCACTTTGGCCGGATTGCCAGCAACAAGTGTAAAGTCGGCCACATCTTTAGTGACAACCGTATTTGCAGCAACTATCGCCCCTTTACCAACAGTAACGCCTGCCAAAACCGTTGCACCTGTGCCTATCCAAGCACCTTGTTTAATAATGATATCGCCCGCTTGCTCTGGTAAATCGGGTTTACCTTTGGCGCGCTCGGCGCAATTTAACGGGTGACCAGGAAAGCCTGCTAAAAATACTTTTCCAGCTAAACGCACATCATCTTGTAGCTCTATTTTTGTGCCGACAGAAAATGCATTTTGCCAGCCCACGTCCACGTTATTGCCAATAATTAGCTTTGCTATGCGTTCTGAGTGATAGCGCCCACAAAAGGTTGCAATGCCCGACATTCTGACATCGTCACCTAGGCTAATTGCAAGTGCACCAATAACTTGTGGCATACCGCACTGTAAGGTTAAGCGCTTTTTACTGCCGCTTACTTGGCTTTTAAACATGGGCGTAAAATAAATAAACTGCAGTGTATTGTGCCAAATCGTTTTACTACTTCGATGAAGTGCGAACAATATTTTGTAAAGTACTGGCACAACCGGCATTTCAATATGCTTAATTGCATAAAAGCTACCGCGACAAAATTTGCCAAAGCCCGAATCACTGCTTTTCACCCAATTTTTAACATCAGCTATCATGACGATTCTCCTGCGTATCTTTACTTAACGTTTGCAGCATTTGTTCCAAGGCAATACTGAGCGATAAAATAATGTAGATAGGCCAGGTAAACGCCTGAGTTAAAAAGGTGCCAGACACCACAAAGCCAATTAATCCCGCCTTTAGCGCTTGTACGTTGACAAGCAAATTAGCTTGATGACAAAACTTTACTTTTGAACCACTGCGCTTCAATGTGCGATAAATCGTTGCGATTAGCGTTGCAAAAAGCGAAATTCCGACAAACCCGGTTTCACCAAGCACTTGGAACCAGGTACTGTGCACTGCATGATTTTTGCCATCCCAATGCGGGCTGTAAAAGAAGTAGTTAACGTAAAAGTTGTTGACCCCCACACCTGTGAGTGGATTTGATAGCGCCATGTTAATTGCCGCCTGCCACGCATAAATTCGCCCCATTGCAGATTCATCAATACCGCTTTCTGCTGCACCGCCACTTTGTCTGTCACTGATCCCCGCTGCCACCAAGAGCACCGCTAAACCAAACCCTAAAATAGACACCAATACCACGGGGTTTTTGATGGTGCGCGCCAAAAAGTACGCAACAATTGCCATTACGCCTAATAATCCGCCTCGGCTTTGTGTTGCAATAATGCCGTACACCACCAAGCACAGTGCAATAAACGCAAATACACGGTAAATCGTTTTGCTTTCTTTGTTAAAAAGCTCGGCACACAAAAACGAGACCGGAAACAATAGCACCAAGGAAAGATCGTTTGGATCGCCAATTTGCGATTGTAAGTGGCGCGAAATCGTGACCCGTGAACCTTCCACTAACCCAATACCATTAAGCTTGTTAAAGACTGCAACACAGGCAATTAACGCCCCACTCACCATAATACCAAGCCGGGCAATGCCGAACGCTTTTGGCGTATTGATCCACCAGCTTATAACAAACACCATAATCAGTACTTTGGTTAGGGTCGAACTCCAATACTCAATGGCCATACCACGATTTGTCGCCATCATTACGCATAAGGTTAACCAAGCAAAAAAGAACATAAACGCACTGTGCGCTGGGTGCCAAAACGGTGTGAGCTTTTTACTTAAAAACAAATGCCACGCAATGCCGAACAGTGACGCCAAAGCCAATAATTTTGGGATCTTAAGCGGCATTAATACGGGAAATGCTTCGTGAATACGGAAATAACTAAAAAGAATAAATAAAATGACAAAAATAACGCTAAATCGCACGGTGAAATACAGCGCATACGGCAGCATCAATAGAGCAAAAGGCGCTGCAGGCCCCGCAACTTTAAACAGCCCGATAATAGTTACACTGATTAGAATACCGAGCAGTGCAAGTTTAATCGGCGATTTCGATAAGTGCTGTTGGCTAAGAGTATCCATACTTACCTCCCACTTTATTAGGTTTTATCGCGCCACATTTTATTGCGTATTTAAATGACAGCAGTAATGCGACGATTAGCAAGATTACATTTAGCCAAATCACATTGCCCACAATACCGATTTGCAGTAGCAATAAGCCAAAGCCAAATAACACCGTACCGAGATGATATGTGAGCGGCGCGATACGCTGACTAATTATATAGAACGCTAAAAATCGCACTGTATGCCCAACAAAAAGCCCCGCAAACACGCCGCTAATGCCTTGGCTTGGGGTCAAAAACGCTATAATTAATATTGCTACCGTGGCACATATGCCGTTTATAAGTGGTACGTATTGCGCGTTTTTATCGAGATAACAGCCTAAATTCAGCAACTCCGCATAACTTTTAATAACCAATAAAACGCACAGCAACCCAATGTATTGGCTACTGTTGTGATAGCTTTGAGGTAACAACCAACTAATAAGGTAAGGGGCGATTATCATCATTGCTAGTGCCAGCATAGTGATGATAAAGCACCCTGTAACAGCACCACTCGCTGCTAATTCTGTATTTTCAAAGTAACGTTTGAAGCGGATTGGGAACCACCATAAGCGAAATGGCTCAAACGCTAACGACAATGCCAATGAAAATTGCGTTGCAATAAAATAATATGCCAGCTGCGATGATCCTAAATAGCTCGCAATAAACCAATTTTCAGCGCCACCAAGCCCGTATAAACATAGCGCTGACAACGCAATAAAGCCGCCGTAACGAACATGCTCTCTGGTTAATGGCTGCTGTTTTAGCAATAACAGCGAACGATGGTAAATCACTAAAGCTAAGGTAATAATAAAACTGGTGACACAACCACTTATTAGCACACCTAAAATACCGTAATCATTTAACAATAAGGTGTAAGTAAGCAGTGCTTGCACTACGCCTTGAGCAAGGGCAACACACATGTAGGGTTTTGATTGTTGCAATACGCGATAGCGTGTTAAATAGATGGCCTGCAATGTAGTGAGCGCCAAATTAAACATCAACAGGCAAAAGTACGACTTTTCAATTGGCAGCGGCACTAGAGCCAACCAGATATCCGCGCCAAAGATTGCAAAGAACAAAAACACACAACTCACCAAAAACGTAAACTTAATACTACTGGCAATGAATGAGTCGAGCATCTCGTTTGGCAGCTTTACCGCAAAGCGAAAAATCACTTCAGCCATGCCAAAACCTAAGAAAATACTCAACATGGCGCCAATGCTGACGAGAAAGTTAAGCATGCCGTAGCTTTCTGGCGCCAAAAAGCGCGTCACTATCGGCAACATCAATAGGCTGATCCCTTTTAGCCCAGCAATGGCGATACCGTAATGGACAAATGCAGCATTAACGTTCATACGCCACCTGCTCAATTAAGCGCGATAACTTAACACCTTGCTTTATTGCATTAAAATGCCTGTTAACACGGTCTCGTGCAGCGTTGCGCATTTTTATACGTTCGTTTTCAGGCAGTTGGCAAAATGTTAAGATGACTTGTTTTAACGCATCGCTATCTCTACTTGGTACAGTGTAGCCACAGCTACCATCGACAATTTCAGTACATCCCATAATATTGGTTGTAATTGCAGGTAACCCCATAGCCATGGCTTCTTTGAGCACGACCGGGCCGGTATCTTTATCGCCGTTATCAGCAATACAAAAAGGCGCGATAAACGCATCATATTGCTTTGAAAGCGCAATAATTTCGCTTGATGTACGCTGCCCTAAAAAACGCACCCAATTGTTAAGATGCAATTGATTCACCAAATCAACTAACTCCGCGAGCTTGGGCCCGCTGCCGATAATATCAAGTTGTGGTCGTTTCGAAGGTGAAATATCAGAGAGCGCATTAAGTGCAAACTCAATGCCTTTTTTATCAACCAAGCGGCCAACAAATAGCAGCTTTACCGTGCTGTTGTTTGGATTGTCATAATGCTGAAACTTGTTAACGTCTACACCGCAATGCAACAAATGCACAGAATGGGTTTTAATATTTTGCAGCAGGTTGTACATATCTTGGCAAACCGCCACATTAAAATCGCAAAACGCCAGCTTAGCGTTCAGGTCGTTCGCGTTTACATATACATCATGTCCATGTCCGACACTCGACACACTAATTCCTGCGTACTTGGCAGCAACAATGCCGTACGCCAAACTGCTGTGCATAAAATGGCAATGAATATGTGAGATTTTCTGTTTTTTAATCAGATAGTTAATCTGAAGACCAAAGTAAAGCAGTGATAAATTACGTATCGCATGCTGACTTGATGCGGCTTTGTACGCATTCGCCACCCCTTGAATACTGGTGCAGCATAACCCTTTAAGTGTGGTTGTAATGCGCTCGCGTTTTAGTTCGAATACATCAAAATCAAAGTCACTTTCATGGTCTAAATGCTCCATCGTGATCACGCTAACTTTGTGACCTGCAGCACGCAACGCCTCAATTTCGGTGACCACAAAGGTTTCGGACGCGACCGGAAACTGTGGGACATAAATAGCAATATGTTTCATAACGCTCTCCTCACATCTATGTAAAGAGCACATCGCAATCTTTATGCCGATAAAAATACCATGTTAACCCCACTAAATTGCCGATTTGCAATCAACCATTCGCATTTTGCAAAGCAATTTTGCTTTTTGCGTGCATTTTGACCCTGTTTAGCGCGGCACACACTTTGCGTAAGTACTCCAGACTATGGAGGATTTGTTATGTGTAAAGAAGTGTCGATTATCATGCCTAACTACAACTGTTTAGACTATTTACCAAAAGCCATAGACAGTGTATTACAACAGCAAGATGTGCGATTTGAACTGATTGTGGTGGATGACGGTTCGACTGATGGTTCGCTTGAATGGTTAAAAGCAGCTGAGCAAAAATACAATCAGTTACGCGTTTTAACCCAGCCTAATCAGGGTGTTATCGCTGCACGTAATCGGGCAATTAAAAAAGCGAATGGTCAATTTATCGCGTTTTTAGACGCAGACGATTACTGGTCCCCCAACAAGCTGCGCAAGCAAGTAGACTATATGCTAGCAAATCCCAACTGCGGGCTAACTTTCACCAACTATCAACACGTTGATACTCAATACCAAGAAATCATTGATTGTTATTCGTATTGGCCTGAATTTGCAGCCCATCGTACTCAAAACAACGGTGATTATCAGCCTTTGCACGATGCCCTTGGATTGCTCTTAATTGCCAACGTAATTGGTACATCATGTGTCATGGTTAATAAAGACATTATCGAACGTGCAGGCGGGTTTGACCCGAGTCTTCGTAGCGCCAGTGATTGGGGTTGTTGGCTTCGTATCGCACTGATTAGCGAGGTTGGATTTAGTGAAGACATCACGATGGATTACCTGATGCGACCCAACTCAATAACCGCCAATAAACAAAATCGTATTGATGCAATGGCCGAAATCACCGAACGCATCTGCACATTAGGAAATGTCAGCCAAACCGTTCGCCGTAAAGCCAATGCCCGCTTACTGGAGTCTTACGGTGAAATGCATCGAGAGAATGGCGATTTAACCACTGCGATTTCATTTTCGTATAAGGCGTTTAAACAGTATCCAAATAAGCGCCATTTAAAACATCTGTGTTCTGATCTAAAACGGTTGGCGGTTTTACGCGTGAATGCATTGTGCCAAGTATAAAAAATGTTTTATTCTTAATAAGAAGGAGTGACGTATGGCCCATATTTTACTGGTAGACGATGAACCAGAAGTAACCAATGCAATTGCGCGTTTACTGCGTAAAGACTACACCATCACAAAATGTAGCGAGCCAGAAAACGCACTTGAAATTGTAAAGCAAAATGACATTGATTTAGTGCTGTCTGATATTCGTATGCCAGTGATTGATGGCGTAGAGCTACTGTCACAAGTAAAAGCATATGATCCTGATATAGGCCGTGTGCTGCTCTCGGGGTATTCGGATATGGAGCTTTGCCAACGCGCGATAACCGATGAAATCGCATCAATTATTTTGGCAAAACCATGGGATAACTTTGAGCTAAAAAACGTACTGCGCTTAGTACTGAACGCACGTCAGTTACAAAAAGAAAATACCGAGCTTAGGCAAAAACTCAATCAACTTAGCCTAACATCACAGTGAGCGGACGTACGCTCACTGTAAACGTTCATGTTATTCTGGGCGCTCAATGCCAAATGCTGATGTAATGCCTGAGTATTCGCCGCCCCCTAAACGCGCCAATGGATTTACCTTATCGGCGTCAACTTTAATGCGCTTCTTATGATCAAGCGATACAACTTCATCGCCTAAAAATAGGGTTTTAATTTCAACAAACACTAACGTTTGAGGCACTTCGCCCATTTCTTTAATTTTATAAAGCTCGCAACCATAAGCAATATTGCAACCTGCCACGCGCGGCATAGAAAAGCCTTCAAATTCACATAGCGCAATATCATTAATTGCGACTTCTGACTGTCCATGATCTAAAGTTGCTGCGGTTTGCGTTACCAAATTAGCATCATCTACTGACGCAATATGGATCACACACTGCCCCGTTTCGATAATGTTTTTAACGGTATCTTTTACTTCACCTGTCGGCTTTTTGCCAACTGAAAACATCATTAAAGGTGGGTTACTCGATACTGCCGTAAAATAAGAAAATGGCGCTAAATTAAAATTAGCTTCGCCCGAATCAGTCATAACCCATGCAATTGGACGCGGAATAATGGTTTGCGTCATTAAGTGGTAAATTTGCACTGGTGAAAAGTCAGAAAAATTAAGATTCATAACAAGGCTTTAAATTAGGTTAAGTAATCTTGGATGGTGCCATAAATAATAGAGCGACAAAAGAGTAAGTAGCAATTACGCTTGGCCATTGACGCTTTGGCGCTAATTTAGGCCCCATTCGTTCAATTATCCGTGACTGGCTCAATACAAAAGCGCGAATAGCTGCTTTATTTTCGCTTCTATCGTAATGTATATAAACAGTCTCGCCACAGCGAGCAGACATCACCGTTCAATTTGTTTACATTTCAATACAATATAGCTCCAATAAGCAATACGCCAACTGATTGTACCAATTTACTTAACAAGAAAATTAGACAATAATTACGCTGATTAAACTATAACTTTGCGTTTAAACGCATAAATTTAGATTATTTACTCATCTCATAAAAGGAATAGCAATGAGAGTTAAAAGTTTAGTACTTGGCGCATTATCGCTACTATCAGTGTCAGCTAATGCAGCAAATGACGTATACGGTACGGTAAGTGAGTTAATCACCCGTTCTGGTGATAATGGTGATACATCACTTTATTTTCGCTTAAACGTAATCAGCGAGAATTCATCATTTGAAAGCTGTGTAGTGGATGGCAACACCCTTACTTGGGCGTTAGATTTGTCATCGCCTGTTGCCACATTCCAATATGACATCATTAAAAAGTCATTTGTCGATCAGTTACCTGTAAGGATAATTGGCTATGACAATGTATGTGATAATGGCAATACCGATTCAGACAAGATTTTTGAGTTAAGCCCTTGGTCTTGGCATACTCAAACAGAAGAAAAAGAGTAAAATTAAAGTTGAATCGTTAAAAGCCAAACGCATGTTTGGCTTTTTTATCATAGTAAAGCGTATTAATGCGTTTTCTTCACTCCGTAACGCACCATATCTTTGCCATTTTCATACACATCTTGCGATACCCAACGACCTAGTAATAATTGATGCTTATCATCTAACACCGCAATAAATGGGCGACCATCACTGTTATTTGTAGCAAGTGCCACACCTTCAACATTTTTAAGGCCTAAACCACCATTTTCAACTAACAATAAAAACGCTTCTAGCTCGTCTAATGTATTAATAAGTTCGTTATCTTTAATCATATTTGCTGCTCTAGAATATCAATGAGCGTAGGGTAACAGGTTTGTGCATCGGGTGAAATTACATAACTGCTCACAAGTAACATTTGAACAATTAATATGCACAACACCACAAATACGTTACATCTATTTATCACAATAAAAACGTAAGCAATTAAGCTTAAGCACGTTGCTTTCGCATTTACCGGTTGAGATAGGTAAACGGTTCATTTTCATATGCGTTATGCAGCAGCTTTTGCAACGCTTGCGACTGTGAAAATTGCATATTGGCAATTTTGTTAACTCTCACTGCGGGTGTCCAAGAGTTCATAACGAAAGCCCCGTATAATTACGCAAGGTGTGCAATGAAATAGTCATGGTTTTTTGCGGTATATTGAGCGCCATTAGTTGCCTTTGAATAATGCCCATCATAGTGCCTTTGCTTGAGCTGCTGAAGTACTTTTCCTTTAATCTCATCATAAAACGACTTTACAACGAATTGCCTTAACAACTGATCAAAAACGCTTTTGTCTGCGTACTCAGAATATTCATTTTATTAATTTACACACCAATGACTGAATCTGATCAATCACGCATTATCGAAATGGCCTGGGAGGATAGAACCCCATTTGAAGCCATCGAAACACTCTATGGGTTATCTGAGAAAAACGTAATTCGTTTAATGAGGCAGACGTTAAAACCAGCCAGCTTTCGACTATGGCGAGCGCGTGTAACTGGCCGCAACACTAAGCATTTAAAGCTGCGAAACCCGAGCATTTCACGTGGATATTGCAAAACCCAGTACAAACATCGCTAAGTTAGCAAGTTTTAACCATGTATTCGCAGTTTTCTAACGGTATACGCGTTGGGTACTGCGCTTTAATGAAACCCGATTTTTGATAGGCCGCAACTGCAGGTAAATTATCCGACAAAACAAACAATGAAGCGCTATTTAACTGAAGTTGAGCTTTCCCTTTTTGAATCAAACTATTAATTAAACGCTCTGCGATGCCTTTACCACGAAACGCTGGGTTTACCACCAAGCGCGCAAGGTGAATTCGATCTAGGCGATTATAAAATTGTCCAAACGCAACAAACTCACCTTGTTCGCAAAGCAAGCAAAATGAAGCTAGCTTCTCTGTGTTTAAATCTTGAAAGAAAGTGTCTTCTGTAAAAGGGTAACGGAATCCTGGACCAGACCACTTCGAAAGGCTAACTTCATCTTTAAACCAACTCGTAAGTGGTTCTATGTGGTTTTTTGTAAACGGTACTAACATTATCGATTTTTCACATCATTATTTGCTTTACAATGTTTATCAATAAATGCCTGATGACTCAAACAATTATTCGCGGCCATAGCAATTTGCGCTTTCATTTGTGCCAAGTTTTCAGCAATAGCGCTTGAGTTAAAGTGGTCCAAACGTACATCGTAACGTGAAGGAGTAACGTTAAAGCCATAGAACATTGAAAGCCAACTTGCTTGTTGGAAAGACTCGTTATCATACATCACCACATGACCGCGATTTTTATACATGGCAATTTTGTGCTCAAGTGTTTTTGGAATGGGCATCTCTTGGCAATAGCGCCAAAAAGCGGTGTCGGTGCGCTGCGTTAATTTGTAATGCACTAGTAAAAAATCAACAATGCGATCTAACTCATCATTATGCAAACGGTTAACTTCATCAATATCAGCTTGATTAAAAGACATATCTGGGAAGAAAGTCATCAGCTTAGCAAGCGCTGTTTGAATTAACGAAATGCCAAGTGACTCTAACGGCTCTAAAAAGCCAGCAGCTAAACCAAGGGCAAAACAGTTTTTATGCCAACTTACTTTGCGCCTGCCAAGTGGGAACTTAAAGGTTTTTACATCCGTAATTGTGCGCCCTTTTACACTATCGAGCAGGCTTTGTTTCGCTTCTTCATCTGTCGTGAATTTACTTGAATAAATATAGCCATTGCCCATTCGGTGCTGCAGCGGAATACACCATTGCCATCCTGCTTCTTTTGCAATTGCGCGGGTATAAGGTGTAGGTTCACCCACCAGTTCTGTTTGCACTGCGACAGCGCTGTCACATGGTAGCAAATGACTCAAATCATCAAGGCCAATACCCATTGCCCCTTCAATTAATACACCTTTAAAACCAGAGCAATCAATAAATAAATCGCCCTCGATATACGTGCCATTATCAAGGGTGAGTGCTTGGATAAACCCGTTATCAGCATTGAGTTTGACTTCGTTCACATTCGCTAAAATATGGTTAACACCGCGTTTTACTGAAAACTCCATTAAAAACTTCGCATACAACACAGCATCAATATGATAGGCGTAAGAATATTGTGCTAGTGGGTTGTTTTGATTGGGATTTGACTGAGCAAATCCGCCTTTTTTAGCAAGCTGAATTGGGAAGCTATAATCTTCAATATCAAGCTGTTTGCCTTCAGCATTGAGCTTGTTGATATATTGGTGAAAATCTAAGTTTTCGATGGGTGCGCCATAGGCTGCAAAAGGATGGAAAAAACGCTCGCCTTTTTGCGACCATTCTTCAAATTCAATACCAAGCTTAAATGTCGCTTGTGTGGCTTTAATTAAATCAGCATCGTTAATGCCTAAATTGCGGTTAAAATCGACAAAATTAGGAATGGTTGCTTCGCCTACTCCAACCGTATTAATGTTGGGTGATTCGATTAGCGTGAGCGACATGTCTTTGTCTTGAATGTAGCGCGATAAACTCGCCGCTGCCATCCACCCCGTTGTGCCCCCACCAACAATAACGATTTTTTTAACTGCTTGTGCCACGTTTCGTCTTCTTATGCTTATTTTTATTGTTTTCAATATAAACTAAACGGGCTTGAAAAACTAAGCCGATAGTGGCCAATTTTCAAGCCCTAAATGCGTGATTTGTATTAGGCTCCAACTCGTTTTAAAGGTTTAGGGCTTATTCGATTAACGCTTTTTGAAAAGTAACGTCATACGGTTAGATTCGCCAATTGCTTGGTACTGCTCTTTATTTTCTTTTGCATTAAGCGAAGGCGGCAGCGCCCATACACCTGCTTCAACATTATCAATAATAATGCGGTCTTTTGCATTGTTATGGAAATACGCTTCGGCTTCTAAGTCGAATCCAGCGGCTTTTGCCACTGCAATTACATGAGATTTTGGCAAGTAGCCTTTTTTCGCTGTTGCTACTGGGTCAAAGCCTTCAGGTGCTTGATGCTGTACAATACCCAATTTGCCACCTTGTTTAAGCATCTGATTAAACTGACTAAATGCAGCCGCTAACTGATTGCCATTTTGCAATCCGTGCAAACCTCTAAAGGTTAACACTACATCTGCGTTTTTTGTTTTCTCATCGATTGATGCATTTGGATCAAAATCAGCGATAACAACATTGCCGTAAACTTTTTTGTTATCGCTTAATTTTTCCTCAAAGTTTTCGCGTGAGCGTTTACGGTATTTTGAGCCTGTTGTAATTGGGTAGTGAGCTGCGACAAGTTGTCCCTCTGCTGCAAGCATTGGCGCTAATACTTCAGTGTACCAGCCGCCACCAGGCATAATCTCAACCACTTTTGAATTAGCTTTCACACCAAAAAAATCAAGTGTTTGGTATGGCTTACGAAATGTATCGCGTGCTTGATTTGTTTCACTACGGTGGCTGTTATCAATACCTGCAGGTGCACTGGCAACGGTAGAGAAAGAGAAAACCGCGGCAGCGATAAGTGAAAGAGGTAGTAATGTGTTTTTATAATTCATTTTAAATTACTCAATTAATAAACAATGTTTCTGTTATACAGACTTTTTACATAAACCGCTCACTTTTGCGAAATATATTTCATTTTATTAATGAGTTAGCACATATTTAATTTAAATTTAACTAACCAAAAATCCCATATTCAACACAGAAAATCGCATCATTGTTGCTAAAAAAACCACCCCTGATATATTGCATACAATATTCAAAAGCAAAAAGAAAAATTGTTATGACAACACACAAGCCTGTGCGCAGTCCATTTGGCAGCAGCTTTTACATTGCCAATATCATGGAGATATTTGAACGATTAGCATGGTATGGTTTTTTTACCGTATCGTCCCTTTATATGACCAGCCCAGTGCTACAAGGCGGTATGGGGTTTAGTGATGAGCAACGCGGTTTTTTACAAGGGCTTGTGCCATTTTGCATCTACTTGTTGCCAGCATTAACTGGGGCATTAGGTGATCGTTACGGCTACAAAAAAATGCTGTTACTTGCCTTTGCAATGATGACCCCGTGTTATTACTTGCTAGGTCAAGTATCAAGCTATAGCGCGTTTTTCCTAGCCTTTATGGGTGTTGCTATTGGTGCTGGCATTTTCAAACCATTGATCACCGGCACGGTGACTCATGCTACCAACGATAGCAATCGCAGTTTAGGTTTTGGCGTTTTTTACATGATGGTCAATGTGGGTGGCTTTTTAGGCCCAGTTATTGCCGGTATTATGCGAGACACAAGCTGGGATATGGTGTTTATTATGGCCGCAGTGTGGATTGCTATTAACTTTATCCCTGTCACTTTATTTTATCGCGATCCAACTGCCGAAATTCGTAAAAACACCCCAGCCAAACCACTTAAAGATATTCTCATAGAGATGCGTGAAGTTCTGGGCAATGGTCGTTTTGCGTTACTTGTTTTTCCAATCCTCATTGCGTTTATGTTACCCGGTACAAAATTAATTTCTGAATCATTAGCTTATGGGTTTATTGCAAGTTGGCTAGGTTTAAACTTAGTCTGGCACATATTAGCGCCAAAAGCTGGAACACATTGGTATAGCAGCAAAATAAAAATGGGCAATAAACCTTTTTTGTTACTTATTTTGATTTTGAGCGGGTTTTGGCTGGTGTATATGCAAATTTTTATTACCCTTCCGCTTTTTATTCGCGACTACGTTGATAGCAGTGATCTTGTGATGCTAGCGAATTCAATTCATGCGGGGTTTGGCGAAGCCGCTTCGTTTGTTAATGTGCCCCAGCTAACAACTGCAATCACTGCGCTTGCAAGCCAATTTGATTACAGCCAAGCAAACAGCTTTCATAAAGCCTACCTTGAATTGACTAACTACAATGTGCGCATTCCAAAAGACGTATTACAGGCTCATTTACCAACCTTAAGCACATTGTCTCAAGCTGAAATCAGCACACTCGCAACCCAGTGGGCAAATGATTATCGTCAGTTTAAACCTGAATACATTGCTGCGGTAAACTTTGGCTCTATTGTACTATTACAAGTATTGGTATCAGCACTGAGCGCACGTTTTAAAACCTTTTATGTAATTATTGCTGGCGCTCTAATGATTGCCAGCAGTTATTTATTACTGGCAAATTCAGAGGCTGGAGCAATTGTAAGTGGCGCGCTTGCGGTAGCGGCTTTACTTATCTTTTCGCTCGGTGAAATGATGGCATCGCCAAAACAACAAGAGTATGTAGCCTCAGTAATGCCAAAAGACAAAGCAGCGATGTATCAAGGCTATCTTTACACAGCATCTGCCATTGGCTTTTTGTTTGCAGGCAAGCTCTCTGGTTGGGGTTACAACAAATGGGCTGTTGAAGCGAATGAACCTGCGAATTTTTGGCTATTATGCGCCGCTATTGCATTTGTTACCGCGCTCGCACTTTGGCTATTTAATAGTTTTGCCGCGGAAAAATTAGAGCAGTCACAACATAGTTCAAAGCTTGTTAATAATTTAACTTAGTGATGTGTGAATAATTCGGCAGGGTTTAAGTAAAACATTTTCTTATAACCCTGCGTTTCTGTGGTAAACCGCCACGGGTAAGGTATTAATGTAACGACCGAATAGTGGATATGTGCAGGCTTACCTTTGGCATTTCCCGAATCGCCCAAAGTACCAATAACCTCTCCCTTCACGACTAACTGACCTGTTCTACTTTGGTTTTGCTCTAAATGCGCATAATAATGAACTCGCCATTTAGGCCCTAAAATCAAAGCAACCTTACCGCCTTTAGGCAAAGTGCCAGAATAAATCACAATTCCTGCCGTAGACGCGATAACGGGCGTTCCTTTTTTGCCGAAAATATCGATACCTTTGTGTACCCCTGAGCTGCCCCACGGCTCATACCAAAAGGTTTTTGCATGCCAATCATTGTGTGTTGCACCTTGAACCGGGATTATTTGAGATACGGGCATAAATAGAATGCCAAAAAACAATCCGGCTAGTATCAATACGCTTACTTTGGTTTTCGTCATAACTCATCTAGAGCGTGTTTACCTTTGCGCTCTCGTTTTTCTCCTGGCTTTAATAAGATGCTTACTAGGTTGTTATAGAGGTTTTACTGCTTATACCAATCAGAACACAAAACGTAACCATAAGTTCATTAAGATGAATACTTTAGATAAGAACAATTGCATAAAATAACACTATTAAGGTGAATTAAATTGAAGCGCTTTAAAAACTGTTCGCTTTTCAACCAAAAAAGCGGTAACGTAATGCGCTAAATTTTTCGTCACCGATTTAAATTCAATAAAAACAATATCAAGGGAATGATTATGAAGTTTATTGTACTTCTAGGCCTATTTTTAGGCGGAATGTATTTTTATAGCAATGCAAGCTCACAACATATCGCCAACTACCAAGACCTTTTGGCAAAAGCTGAAACCAGCGATGTTAGCTTAGGTGAAATCAAACTCGGTTCTAACTTACTCGCATTACAATTTTGCAACGATGAGTCATACCAAACATCGGGCGGAAAAAGCGTAAAAGAGTGCTTAAAAACATACGCGAACATGCGTGGCATGTGTGAACAGCGTATTTTCAAAAACGATAATGAAATTATCGAATCCAAAGACAAGGTCGTTAAAATCGCCAAACGCTACACAGCCTGTGTCGGTATTGACTAGCGTATAAAAAACAAACAAAATTAAAATAACGAAATGTTGTCAATTTAGGGCAGATAGGTAACTTAATTTGCTGTCATCAAATCAACAGATTATACACGCTCCTGTGAGCTCAAAATTACTGTTCAGTGCTGGCATAATTGCATTAGCTGCTGCCGCTTGGCATTTGCTCTGTATTGTTGGCGGCCCAAGCTGGTATCTGTTTGCGCGTGCGCCTGAATTTATAATCGCATCATCAAAACAAAGCACCCTGCTTGCACCTATTGCAACGACAATAGTTGCATTGTTAATGAGTGCATGCGCGATATTTGCATTCTCGGCAATGGGCATTATTCGCAGGGTTCCTTTTTTAAAATCTGCGTTAGTTGTTATTGCTATAATATGCATACTGCGTGGTTTACTCGGTTTTACAATAGTCATTAAAGCAACACAAATCGACCTATGGCAACTCGTTGCCAGTAGCGTTTGGTTCTATGTAGGTTGCTGTTTTGCATTAGGCTTTGTTTCGCTGCACCGTTTTCAATCTTCCACTCACCAAAGCGTATAAAATTTAATAGATTCGCTTGAATTAAAAAGCCTGACGGCATTTTAGTTAGACTTATTGCTGCCCTTTTTTAGCGGTAAAATTAAAACCTATTGCAAATCGGTTTTATTAAACCTATTATACCGACTGTTAATCGGTTTTTAGTTTAAGGTGATCACAATGAAACTCGGCGATTTAGAAAAGTTGCTTCTACACTACCTTTGGCAACACGGTTGCTCTGACGTAAAAACCGTTTTTGCTCACTTTGAAAATACCCGCGGTGGCAGTTTAAATACCTACCAAAGTACCCTTGAACGCCTCTACAAAAAAGGCTTGTTATCGCGTCATAAAGAGGGGCATGCATTTCATTATAAAGCCCGCGTTGAGCGCCATGAGTTAATAGGCCAACTGATAAAATCAGTAACCACTGACTTTGTTGGTGAAGATGATGGCAGTAGCCTAATTGCCGCATTTAGTTCGATGTCGTCAGAGTTCAACGTTGAACAACTGGACAAATTAGAATCGCTGATCGAACAACAAAAATTAAAACTTAAGCAACAAGGCTAAGTTATGAGCGCAGAACCCCTCACTTTATTGTTAAATGTATTAGCCATTGCCGTTGTGTGCTTTGTGCTACACAACATTGCGGTGTCTGCGTTTGTCACATTATTGAGTACGCGATTTTTAAAACTGCAGGTTAAATCTCGCAAAATCACCTTGTGGTTTTTAGCGACCTTACCTTGGTTTAGCGCATTTTCGACCGCCGCCTATTTTGTCTACGCTGCCAATGGCCTGTCACCGTTTGAAAGTGCGTCAAGTATGGAACATTGGCATCATATTGACAGTTTTTCATGGCTCAGTTGGCACGGGGCAGTGACAGCGTGCGCACTTTGCTTTTTGGCATATGTAATTAGCTCAAGATTGTTAAAACTGCGTGCCCATCAGCATGAAATTAAAAGCTTAATGGCGCTTTCCCGTAAGCTTGATAACAATACCTTCGAAATCGATTCAAATGATGCCGCAGCATTTACTGCAGGTTTTATCAGCCCTAAGTGCTTTGTTACTAAAGGCATGCGCGAGCAAATTAGCGAAGCTGAATACCATATTGTTATGCAACACGAACTTGCCCATGCAAATAAGCGTGACCCATTTAAAAAGTGGTTATTTGCTCTGCTCGCGGCGTTTTTTATACCAAACATTAAACAGCGTTTAGTCCTACATATGACCTTAGCAATGGAGCAAGATGCAGATAACGCCGTGGTATCAAACACTACTTCATCACTCGATATTGCGGGCACTCTTGTAAAAGTAGCAAGACTAAATGCCAAAGGCAGTACCCTTAAAAACACTGACATGGTGGCTAATTTTGGCGCTGATGTGCTAGAGCAACGTGTGTATTTCTTACTTGGGCAATTATCGCTAAAACCGGTTAATCACTTGCTTATGATGCTGCTCGCAATTGCCGCATTTTTCCTATGCTTGACCTCAGTCGATAGCATCCACCACTTTATCGAAACCTTTACGAGTCATTAATATCATGGACTTTAAAGGTATTTCTGCAAATTCAAAAAACCGATTAACAATCGGTATAAAGCCTAAATTTTAGGAGTGAGCGTATGCTTATAAAATTTGTCACACAAAGAAAACCGATTAACAGTCGGTTATTGATAGGGTTAAACCTTGTCGTTGCGAGTCTATTACTCGCACCAAAGGGTGCTAGCGCAAACGAAGTCGTGAGCTTAAAAACCGCCATCAGTAAGACCATACAAAACCACCCTGATTTAACGCCGCTAATGTATTTGCAGCAAGCAAATCAGGGGCTTATTCAACAAGCTGGGGTTGCAAGCCCCGTTACCCTTGATGTAAGCGTTGAAGATGCGCTTGGCACTGGCGATTATCAGGGCTTTTCCAATAGCCAAACAAGTTTGAGTATTGCGTGGTTGCTCGATGGTCAGCAAGTGGATGCGAGAGTGAGTCTCGCCAAGCAACAAGGGCTGATTTATGCTGTTGAAAAAGAGGCCAAAGCGCTCGATTTAGCAGCCGAAACGGCCAATTTATTTATTACCTTATTAGCGCAGCAAGCCCAGTTAAAACTGGCAACTCTGGCGGAAAAACAAGCCAAAAAAGCCCTATCAGAGATTACCAAACGGGTCGAAGCAGGTCGCGTAAACAGTATTGATAAATACCGCGCAAAGGCTGATTTAGCAAAGCAAACATTAGTAGTTGAAGATCTTTACTTTGAAATTGAAGCAACAAAATCACAGTTGGCAGCCCAGTGGCAAGGTACTACTGAATTTGATGTCACGGGCGATTTAACCCAATTACCAAATGCCCTTTCGCTGGAAGATGCCAAAGCGCAATTAAAAAACACGCCGCGTTTTTCACTCTTTGCATCAAAACAACGGGTAATCTCATCAGAAATTGCACTATCACAAGCTGAGAGTAAGCCCGCTTGGCAAATCAATACAGGCATTAGTCGCGATCAAGCGCTTAATGACTTTTCACTAAGTGCTGGCGTTTCAATTCCGTTAGGGGGTGCGTCTCGTAGCGAAGGGAAAATTGCATCGCTTAACGCCAGTAAACAGCAGCAAGCAGCCGAGGCAAAAGCCTGGCTTGCGCGCGCCCAAACCCAAGCGCTGCTACTCAACCACAAGCTCACCCACAATACCCATATTGCCAATGCGCTTTTAAAAGAATCACTTCCCGCCCTCGAAACCGCAAGTAAACAAGCCGAGCTTGCCTATCAGCAAGGGCGCTACCGATACACAGATTGGTATGCAGTAAAACAAGAGTTATTACAAGCCCGATTGGAGCTGATACAAGCCTATACCAATATTCAACGATTCAATGTTGAACTTGAGCGCTTAACCGGCGCTAGCCTAACAATTAAGTGAGATTGCGATGAAATTATCAAATCTATTAAATGCATTTTTAGTGAGCATATTACTCATTGTGCCAAATTTTGATGCGCTTGCCGGAAGCGACCACGACCACCAGCAAGATGATAGCGAGCACAGCGATGAAGTTACAGGGCCAAACGGTGGACGACTTTTCAAAACGGGTGACTTCTCTTTGGAGATACAACTCGTTGAACAAGGAAAAGCACCCGAATACCGAGTATTTGTAAAAGATCGCGAAAAAACAGTCGCACCCGTTGATGCGGACGTTACCGTTACCCTTAGTCGACTAGGTGGCAAAAAAGACACCATTTCATTTAAACCAAATGGCGCCTTTTTAAAGGGTACGTCACCGATTAACGAACCTCACTCATTTAGCGTTGAAATAAGCGCCACTTATCAAGGTGAAGTCTATGAATGGCATTTTGATAATTTTGAAGGACGCACTCAAATTGCTGCCCCCATTGTTAAGCAACTGGGCATTAACACCAATACCGTGCAAGCAAAAACCCTGACAAAAACTTTGCCGGTGTATGGCAAACTCGCCCTGCCAGCAGGCGCAAAACGCCAAATAAGCGCGCGTTTTGATGGTGAAATTACCAAACTCACTGCGCTATTGGGTATGCAGGTGAAAAAAGGTCAGCACATAATGACCATTCAAAGTAACGACAGCTTACAAAGCTACCGCGTTATTTCCCCGATTAATGGCATTGTAACTAAACAAAACGTTGGGCTTGGTGAGCAAACGGCTGGGCGCAGCTTAATAGAAATTACCGATATGACTGAGCTTGTTGCCGAGCTTCAAGTTTTTCCAAACGACGCAGCAAAAATCAGCCAAGGCGCAGCAGTAAGCGTTAATGTAAATGGCTTAAATACGCCAATAAATACCACTATTAAAGACAGTCTATTTTCAGTTGCTGGCAATCAAGCAAAAACCTATCGCGCCTTCATTCCCAACCCCAATAACCAACTGCAAGTAGGCCAATTTGTTAGCGCCGACATCACCCTTGAAAGCTTTACGGTACCAATGGCAATTGAGAAAAAAGCACTGCATGCATTTCGTGATTTTAATGTGGTATTTGCCAAATTTGGCGACCAATTTGAGGTTCGCATGTTGACCCTTGGACGCAGCAGCGATGAGTGGGTTGAAGTGTTAAGTGGCATTGATGTAGGCAGCGAATATGCCACCGACAACAGTTATATCTTAAAAGCCGACATTGAAAAGTCAGGCGCATCGCACGACCACTAAAAGTGAGTAATTACTTATGCTAGAGTCCATTTTAAAATTCGCGATTGAGCGAAGTAAGTTAGTACTTGCCATGGTAATGTTAGTTGCAGCACTGGGGGCTTGGCAGTTTACCAAACTACCCATCGATGCCGTGCCCGACATTACCAATGTGCAGGTCGTTATCAATACCGAAGTGCCCGGTTACACCCCGCTGGAAGTAGAGCAACGCGTTACTTACGTGCTTGAAACCGCATTGGCTGGTGTTCCCAACTTAAGTTACACACGTTCTATTTCACGTTATGGTTTATCGCAAGTGGTTGCCATATTCAGTGATGACACCGATATCTATTTTGCCCGCCAATTAGTAAATGAGCGTTTGGTTTCGGCAAAATCTGAGTTGCCTTTTGGTGTAGAGCCAGAGCTTGGCCCTATTTCGACTGGGCTAGGTGAAATTTTTATGTTTACGGTTGATGCCTTGCCAGGTGCAACTAACCCCGATGGTAGCCCAATCACCGCAACCGATTTACGCACCGTGCACGACTGGATCATTCGCCCACAACTTGTGCAAGTAGAAGGCGTTGTTGAAGTAAACCCCATTGGCGGCTTTGAGCGCGAAATTCAAATTGCCATAAAACCTGAAAAACTGTTGGCATTTGGCTTGTCGCAACAAGATGTAATTGATGCTATTGGCAGCCATAACCAAAACCGTGGAGCAGGTTTTATTGAACGTGATGGTTCGCAGTGGCTAGTGCGCATTCCAGGTCAATTAAGCGATTTAGCCCAGCTTGAAAATGTACCCGTTACGAATTTGCAAGGTGCGGTAGTTCGCATTAAAGATGTTGCCGATGTGATTGAAGGTAAAGAGCTACGCTCAGGTGCAGCAACGCAAAATGGCCATGAAGTGGTGCTCAGCACCGTCTTTATGTTAATTGGTGAAAACAGTCAAAAAGTGGCAAAAGAGGTAGGCGAACGCTTAACAGAAATAAGTAAAAGTTTACCGCAAGGGGTGGTGATTAACCCTGCGTACGATCGCACAAAACTGGTGAATAAAACCCTCGATACCGTTAAAACCAATTTGCTTGAAGGCGCACTGCTGGTCATTGTGATTTTGTTTCTATTACTCGGTAATTTTAGAGCAGCACTTATCACCGCGATGGTGATCCCATTTGCCATGTTAATGACTATTACAGGCATGGTACAAAGTAAAGTAAGTGCTAACTTAATGAGTTTAGGCGCGCTCGATTTTGGCCTACTGGTTGATGGCGCAATTATTATCGTAGAAAACTGTATGCGCCGCTTAAGCCAAGCTCACAATGGTCAAAACCAAGCGCAGCCCTTGCCATTAAACAAGCGTTTGGCCTTGGTATTTGATGCCACCCGTGAAGTGATCCGCCCAGCCCTGTTTGGTGTGTTTATTATTACCGCAGTGTATTTACCTATTTTTGCCCTAACCGGCGTAGAAGGCAAAATGTTCCACCCGATGGCAATGACAGTGGTAATTGCTCTAGTGAGTGCCATGGTTTTATCAATTACGTTTGTACCTGCATGTATTGCCCTGTTATTTAAAAAGCCAGTACAAGAAAAAGAAAATATCGTAATGAAGGCAAGCACTGCGCTTTATCAGCCAATCTTAACCTTTGTGTTAAAAATGCGTTGGGTAGTTGTTGGCAGCGCTCTTGCTCTTATGGCATTTGCTGGCGTTATGAGTACCAAACTCGGCAGCGAATTTGTGCCAAATTTAGATGAAGGTGACATTGCGATGCATGCCATGCGCATACCGGGCACCTCGCTTACTCAGTCGATTAAAATGCAAGAACTGTTAGAGCAAAAAATTGCTGAAAAAGCCGAAGTGTTAAGTGTCTTTTCAAAAATTGGTACACCCGATGTGGCCACCGATCCGATGCCGCCTAGCGTTGCAGATGTCTTCATTATGCTAAAACCGCGTGCAGAATGGCCTAACCCAACTAAGCCAAAAACCCAACTGGTAGCGGAGCTTGAGCAACTAGTTGAAACCATTCCAGGTAACCGTTATGAGTTTTTACAACCGATCCAAATGCGCTTTAATGAACTGCTCTCGGGTGTGCGCTCTGAGCTTGCGATTAAGGTTTTTGGCGATGATTTTGATACCCTTGCGATTGTTGGCCAGCGCATTGAAAGTGCAATTGAAAACGTTGCTGGTATTCGCGATGTGCAAGTGGAAAAAATTAAAGGCTTGCCCATTTTAACCATCAATCCAACTGATCACATGTTAGCGCGATACGCTCTAACCAAAGCCGATTTACAACAGCAAATCGCCATTAGCATGGGCGGGGTGGATGTTGGTAAGTTTTATCAAGGAGACCGTCGCTTTGATATTGTTGTGCGTTTACCCGATGATAAACGCCGAGATATCGATAACCTAAAACACCTCCCCATTACCTTAGCTAATGGCGATTATGTGCCGTTGTCAGAAGTCGCGAGCATTGAAAAAGTAAACTCGGCAAATCAGGTTAACCGTGAAAATGGTAAACGCCGCATTGTGGTAACAGCCAATGTGCGTGGCCGCGATTTGGGCGGATTTGTTAAAGATGTGCAAATGGCGATTGAACAAAATGCCGATATTCCCGCAGGTTACTGGGTAGAATACGGCGGTACATACCAAAAACTGCAATCAGCAACCAAGCGTTTAACCTTAGTTGTACCCTTAACCTTAGCGATTATTGTGGCGCTGTTGTTAATCGCTCTTGGATCATTTAAAGACTCAATGATTATCTTCAGCGGTGTACCACTGGCGCTTACGGGCGGTATTTTCGCGCTATTCCTTAGAGATATTCCGTTTTCAATCTCGGCTGCTGTGGGCTTTATTGCCCTGTCTGGTATTGCGATTTTAAATGGCTTAGTAATGGTATCGTTTATTCGCGAGTTAAGAGCAAATCAACTTGGTTTAAATGACGCCATTATAACTGGGGCGCTAACGCGATTGCGCCCAGTACTTACCACCGCCCTTGTTGCCTCACTTGGCTTTATTCCAATGGCTCTAAACACTGGCATTGGCTCAGAAGTGCAAAGGCCGCTTGCGACTGTGGTTATTGGCGGGGTGATTTCATCCACCTTGCTAACACTTTTTGTTTTGCCAGCGCTTTATCGCATATTGCATAACAAGGACTAACTATAAATATGCTATGCCCTCTATTGAGGGCATCTTTGCGCCTAGCCTATAAACGTAAGAATCTGTAATAAATTTAAATACTTTCTTACACAAGACTAACGTGTTTATTGCCATCTTCACGCTTTTTAAACTAGCACTATGTTATTATCGCGCTAGATTTTTTTGGGGTACATTGAAAGTAGGATATTATGATTAAAAATTCAGGGAAGGTAGCACTTATTGTCAGTGCGCTGTGTTTTGGGGCAATTGGCTGTAGTGATTCAATCACAGATGATTTAGACGATGCATTAACCCATGAAGCAGAGTTTTCGTTTATCAATGCAATGGATTACAGTGTCGACTTTCATTTGCAAAAACGCACCATCACCGCAGGTTCAAGCGGCTTATTTGATAGTAAAAACCGCGTGGCTGGTAATGTTCAAGTTAATGGTTATTCAAGCGAATACAACTATGACTTCCCAGCGGTAATGAACATGGTAAACATTGGTATGCGCTCAGCTATGAGCAGTCAAAATGAAGTAAAAATGCATACAACGCTAAGCGACGATGACGAACATTGGGTAATCGCTTGGCAAAATGGTGTTGAAAAACACATCACCTTACTTAAGAAAAAAGAACGTGATAACGCCAACACCTTCAACGTACGCATTTTCGCTAATGGTGTTTACCCCGTTACATTAAAAGGTAGCCAAGTGATGACCACTGAACGCGGCAAAGTATCTGACTTTTTAACCCTCGATAATTGCGCCCTTGATTTAACCATTAATGGCCGGGCAATCGATTTATGCACCGGCGACTTTGGTGAGTCTTACCTGCTGGTTGTAAATAGCGAAGGCAAGCAAGTGTTAGTCGAAGAATAACGACGCGAATAAATAAACGCTAAAAAACCGATGCACCCGCATCGGTTTTTTGTTTATACAAGACGAAAACTAACCGTTAGCCACTAACACAATTCCTTTATCCCTAAATAACGCCAAAAATCACCGCGATTGACCAAACATCACAA
This sequence comes from Pseudoalteromonas sp. XMcav1-K, assembly GCF_044005875.1. NCBI lineage: Bacteria > Pseudomonadati > Pseudomonadota > Gammaproteobacteria > Alteromonadales > Pseudoalteromonadaceae > Pseudoalteromonas > Pseudoalteromonas sp. XMcav1-K. The sequence goes on from NZ_JBIPJE010000050.1 coordinate 54,199, forward strand.
AGCAAAAGAATCCTCATCTCAATTGCCTATTATTTAACTCAAGCAACACACTTTACTCAAACTTATACCAATTCTGTTAAGTATGTGATCAGGGATAGCGCTGGATAAATGAAATGATAACAAGGCGGAATTTTTCTTATGTAGTTGTTCTACATTGATAAATTCTAACGCTGTTAGCATGATATTTAGTCCGCTAGGATGATCAACTACTTAAGTGAATTGGTATTAACTAGGAAACTGAACAATGAATACATCAAACGCAATCGAGATTTTAATGGCAGCTGGTTTAACAACATTTGTAGTAACTGGTCTTGTAACAGCAGGCATGACAACCGCAATTATGGCAGGTGCAGCAATTGGCGGCACATACATGTTAACTAAATAACTTTAAAACGACTCGGAGATAAAAAATGAACAACGTATTTGATATTGTAATGACAGCAGCTTTAACCGCGTTTGTGGTAGTTGGTTTAGTAACCGCAGGTATGACAGCGGCGATTGTAACGGGTGTTGCTGTGGGTGGTAGTTACTTATTATTTAAGTAATTTAATCTAAGCCATAATAATTAAAGGATATTTGCCTATGACAAAAACCCAAATAATGTTCTATACCTTCAAAAAGCAAACAAAATAGCCTTTCTATACAATTACATAGAAAGGCTATTTTGTTTGCTTTTTCCGAACGTAAAAGCGCAAGCTGATAAGTGAAACCATGTGAGATGATTCACTGCGCAATTGTTTTATCATTGTTAATTTAAATACACGGATGCGATTTCGTAAGGTATCACGTTAACTAAACTGCAGACGGCCTGTTTTTAACCATAAGAGTTGTCTCACTTCCATAAAGCAAAACTTAACCTTCATTCGCTTTAAAACCCGATAAAAAAAGTTGAAAAAGCAGCATATGCTAGGTTACAAAACACACAAAATCGTGTACAAAATATTGATGATTTTTAGAACGTGTTGATCTTTACACTCAAATAAATACTAAAACACCTAACACTACATTTTTAATTTAAATAGGGAATGTAACTATGAGCGATAAAACAGAAGAAAACAAAAAGTCGACCTTAGTAAAAGCTACGTTAATAGGCTTTTTTGTCGGTGTGGGGTTTATGCTAACAGCCGTGTTTGTAAACTTTGCAATGCGTTAATAAACAAAAAACATAAAAGCGGCCTAACGCCACATAAAAATAACATATCACTGGCACTCACAACCTCCGTGGCTGGCGAGCATGCTTGAATAAACCTAAAACTAACTACGTTTAGCGCAATTATAAAACGCAACAAGGTGCTTTAGAGCACCTTTTTATTGTGACTTACCTTTTGAAAAAGTATCGCAACATAGCAACTCTCCTTCAATTCAAAATCATTCATCACTTAATAAAACCAAATATCACCGCGATTGACCAAACATCACAAAGCAAAAGAATCCTCTCCTCAATTGCCTATTATTTAACTCAAGCAACACGCTTTACTCAAACTTAAAGGAAATTGAACAATGAATACATCAAACGCAATCGAGATTTTAATGGCAGCTGGTTTAACAACATTTGTAGTAGCTGGTCTTGTAACAGCAGGCATGACAACCGCAATTATGGCAGGTGCAGCAATTGGCGGCACATACATGTTAACTAAATAACTTTAAAACTACTCGGAGATAAAAAAATGAACAACGTATTTGATATTGTAATGACAGCAGCTTTAACCGCGTTTGTGGTAGTTGGTTTAGTAACTGCAGGTATGACAGCGGCGATTGTAACGGGTGTTGCTGTAGGTGGTAGTTACTTATTATTTAAATAAGATGAAGTGAAACCAAAATTTAAGGAAACATGCCTATGGTAAAAACAAAAAAGTTAATTTATATCTTCAAAAAACAATTAAAATAGCCTTTCTATTCAATTAAATAGAAAGGCTTTTTTATTTGGCGAAATGCTAGCTTGCTAAATCAAAGCGATCGGCATTCATTACCTTATTCCATGCCGCTACAAAGTCATCTACAAACTTCTGACCATTATCATCTTGTGCATACACTTCTGCATACGCACGCAAAATTGAGTTTGAGCCAAACACTAAATCAACGCGCGTAGCTTGCCAAGCATCTTCTTTAGTCGCTCTATCACGCAGTACGTATTGATTATCGCCTGTTGGCTGCCACTCATAACGCATGTCTGTTAGATTGACAAAAAAGTCGGTAGTAAGTTGCCCAACGCGATCGGTAAACACACCGGCTTGAGAACCACCATAATTACAGCCTAATACCCGTAAACCGCCCACCAACACCGTCATTTCTGGTGCTGTTAATCCTAATAGTTGAGCACGTTCAAGTAATAACTCTTCTGGGCTTGCTGCAAATTTTTGCTGCTGCCAATTTCTAAAACCGTCATGTACAGGCTCTAAATAAGCAAATGAGTCTACTTCGGTCATCTCTTGAGATGCATCACCACGGCCTTTGTTAAAGGTTAGACTTGCTGTAAAGCCGGCTGCACTTGCCGCCTGTTCAATTGCAACATTGCCCGCAAGCACAATCACATCAGCAACGCTTACATTGTGCTCATCTGAAATTGCTTGATACACGCTTAGCACCTTAGCAAGTTTTTCAGGCTCGTTGCCTTGCCAATCTTTAGCTGGCTGCAAGCAGATATGCGCGCCATTCGCGCCGCCGCGTTTATCTGAGTGACGGAAAGTGCGCGCGCTGTCCCATGCGGTTGTCGCCATTTCAGCAATAGATAAACCGCTGGCTTTAATTGCCGCTTTAACCGCTTGCTCATCATACGCCGTATTGCCAGCTGGAATAGGATCTTGCCATGTTAAATCTTCTTTTGGTACATCAGGGCCGATATAACACGCTTTTGGCCCCATATCACGGTGCGTTAATTTAAACCATGCACGTGCAAACACCTCAGAAAAATAAGCTGGGTCGTTATAAAATCGCTCTGAAATTTTGCGATATTCTGGGTCAACCTTCATGGCCATATCAGCATCGGTCATAATGGGATTATTGCGTTTGCCGTTGCCATCAACCGCGAGCGGCTTATCCTCTTCTTTAATCGCGACAGGTTCCCATTGCCATGCACCTGCAGGGCTCTTTTTAAGTTCCCACTCATGGTTAAGTAGTAATTCGAAATAGCCGTTATCCCACTGAGTAGGATTAGTTGTCCATGCACCTTCAAGGCCACTGGTTATTGCATCTGCACCTAAGCCATTACCTTCTTGATGATTCCAACCAAGGCCTTGTTCGTTAATATCAGCTGCTTCTGGTTCAGGGCCAAGTTTCGCTGCATCACCATTACCATGACATTTACCTACGGTGTGACCACCTGCGGTAAGCGCCACAGTTTCTTCATCATTCATTGCCATACGGGCGAAGGTTTCACGCACATCGTGGGCGGTTTTTTGTGGGTCAGGCTTACCGTCAACCCCTTCAGGGTTAACATAAATTAAGCCCATCATTACTGCGGCTAATGGGTTTTCTAAGTCGCGCTCACCTGAATAACGACTGTTGTCATTTTCTGATGGGGCAAGCCATTCTTTCTCAGCGCCCCAGTAGGCATCTTTTTCTGGGTGCCAAATATCTTCGCGGCCAAACGCAAAACCATAGGTTTTTAACCCCATCGACTCATAGGCGATGGTGCCAGCATACGCAATTAAATCTGCCCAGCTTAACTTGTTACCGTACTTTTTCTTAATCGGCCAAAGTAAACGACGCGCTTTGTCGAGGTTGGTATTATCTGGCCATGAATTAAGCGGTGAAAAACGTAAATTACCAGTACCCGCACCACCGCGACCATCGGCAACGCGATAACTTCCCGCCGCATGCCATGTCATACGGATCATTAAACCGCCGTAGTGGCCCCAATCGGCCGGCCACCAATCTTGGCTGTCGGTCATAAGTGCGGTTAAATCGGCTTTCAGCGCAGCGAAATCAAGCTGCTTTAATTGCTCTCGGTAATCATAATCACTTCCGAGTGGGTTAGTTTTTGAATCGTGTTGATGCAAAATATCGAGATTGAGGGTATTAGGCCACCAATCGGTATTCGATTTTCCAATTTGCGTATTACTTCCTGATGTAAATGGGCATTTACTTGATGACATCGCACATCTCCTTTATTGGTCTGACGGGTTCATTGAGGCGACATTTTTATTAAAACGACTAACGAGCAGCGTTTTTTCACGCTTAAAAGAAACTGTGTGCCAATTGCCTATGTGAAAATAATACTAGGCAAGAATGCAGGGGAAACATTCTTAATTGAGATAACCGAACCACTTATACCTCAATTAAACGTATCAAAATTTCTTTATTTCGCTCGTTAAAATCAGTTAACAATTCATGTCGGTGAACGTAAAAACATTTATACGCTCAATTAGTTATACAAGATCAAATGCTGTTTTGCAGTGCCAAGGGCAAAAAAACATCAAAATTCATGATCTAGCAGATGTTTAAATCACTGCGTTAACCTGTATAGCATTTATCTTTTAACTCATTTTCAAAAAGTTGCTGTAGTAGCACAATATCATTGGTTCTTACGTAATTAGGCCTTACCACAAGTGCTATCGTGCGATGCGGACCTGGCTCGTTTAAATGTACCGCAGCCAGCTCACCTTCGTTTTTCACGAGTTGATCAAGGGCCATTTGAGGTACTAAGGTTGTGCCTAATTTACCGGCAACCATTTGAATTAATGTGTGTAAACTGGTTGAGTCTAGTTGATTGTCGTTGTTGGTGTTTTCTAATTTACATGCCGCTAGTGCATGTTCTTTTAAACAGTGGCCATCTTTTAGCAACATTAATTTGTCGAGATCAAACTCATTGGTGGTAATTTCACGCAAATTTAGTGAACATTCGTCTTTATGACTCACCCAGTAAAAGTCTTCTTGCCAAAAATTAAATGCCATTAAACCGTCAATATCGTATGGCAAGGCTAAAATTGCAGCATCAAGCTCACCTTCGCGCAGTTTTTCAACCAACACATGTGATTGGTCTTCAACGATTTTCAGCTTAAAGTTGCTGTATTCAGTGCGCACTTTTGGCAATACCTTTGGCAGTAAAAAAGGGCCAATTGTAGGTATCACACCAATCGTCATCGGGCTTGCTAGCGGCGCTTTATTGGACTTTGCCAGCAACGTCAGTTCGTCTACTTCAAGTTTAATGCGCTTGGCTTTTTCAAGAATTAACTTGCCTTCGTCGGTAATAAACACATGTTTATTGTTACGCTCAAAAATAACCACACCTAATTGTTTTTCTAGCTCATGTACCGCGGTACTAAGCGTGGATTGCGATACGTGGCAATTGTCCGCAGCCTTTTTAAAATGTAGCGTTTTTTCAACGGCTAAGGCGTAATGAAGCTGTTTCAGTGAGATCATTGTAGTTCTTATAAATCGAATGTTTTTTAAATAATAATCAATTTATACGAAATGACCATATCTCTAACTCGGTCGTTTCTTTCACTCACTACCAAATAAAAACAAAAGAAACTAAAAATCAATATCTTAAGACATTATTCAAAAATACCGATGGTGATCATATGTTTTTTTGATTAGCGTTTTCAAAATCAATGTGGCAAGGAAAGTATTTACACAACAACAATCTAAAAAAACGAATATCAACTTAGTTATTATCAAATTTAGTTATTTGATTTCCTCCCTATACTTAGCTGCGTTAATACACCCATAAATAATAAGGGGAATTCAAAAATGAAATCCATTCAGATATTAAAATATACTTCTATTGCCGCTGTTGTAGCACTATCTTTAGGCGCAACATCCGCATTTGCTAAAGACACAATGAGCAAGCCAAAAGGCGCAATTGGCATGGGCAAAGTAATGCCTAACCAAGCGAAATCAAACCTATTTTGGTGGCCAAATCAACTCGATTTAACACCACTTCGCGATCACGATGTTCGCTCAAACCCATTAGGTGAAGACTTTAATTATAAAAAAGCGTTTACACAGCTTGATATGGATGCGCTTAAAAAGGACATCGATTTTGTGCTTACTGACTCACAAGAATGGTGGCCTGCCGACTGGGGTAACTATGGCCCGTTTTTTATTCGTATGACTTGGCATGCTGCGGGGACTTACCGCACGCTTGATGGCCGAGGTGGCGCAGGCGGTGGTCAACAACGCTTCAACCCATTAAACAGCTGGCCAGATAACGGTAACCTAGATAAAGCACGTCGCTTACTGTGGCCTGTTAAGCAGAAATACGGTGAGCTTATCTCTTGGGGTGACTTAATCGTACTTGCAGGTAACGTAGCGTTAGAAAACATGGGTTTTAAAACTTACGGTTTTGCTGCCGGTCGGGATGATGACTGGGAGCCGGATATGGTTTACTGGGGACCAGAAGTTGAAATGTTAGCAAGCGATCGTCGCGATAGCGATGGCAAATTAAAGCGCCCACTGGCTGCTGTCCATATGGGCTTAATTTACGTAAACCCCGAAGGCCCAGGTGGCGTACCCGATCCACTTGGCTCAGCTAAAAATATTCGCGAATCATTTGCACGTATGGCAATGAACGATGAAGAAACGCTTTCTCTTATCGCAGGTGGTCACACCTTTGGTAAAATGCACGGCGCTCACAAAGCGAATAAGTGTTTAGAGAAAGAACCGGGTGCAGCGCCAATTGAGCAGCAAGGTTTTGGCTGGAAAAACAAATGCGGTAAAGGCCACTCGGAAGACACCGTGACAAGCGGGTTAGAAGGTGCATGGACACAAGCACCAACAAAGTGGACATCACTATACCTATCAAACTTACTTAATTTTGAGTGGAAACAATCACGTAGCCCTGCGGGTGCGATTATTTGGGTCCCTACCGATGAGTCGTTACATAAGTCAGTTCCAGATGCACACGTTAAGGGCAAGTACAATCCACCTGTGATGAATACAGCAGATTTGGCGTTAAAATTTGACCCAGAATACCGCAAAATTGCAGAGCGCTTCCTGGCAGATCCTGAAGAATACCGCCTCGCATTTGCCAAAGCGTGGTTTAAATTAACCCACCGCGATATGGGTCCACTTGATAATTACTTAGGTGACGAATATCCAAAACAAGCGCATATTTGGCAAGATCCTATCGACAAGCCAAATTACAAACTAGTAAGTGATAAAGACGTTAAAAAACTAAAAGCGCAAATTTTAGATTCAGGCCTGTCAGTATCGGAACTCGTAGCAACCGCATGGGCTTCAGCATCAAGCTACCGGGATTCTGATATGCGCGGTGGTGCAAATGGTGCACGTATTGCACTGGCGCCGCAAAAAGATTGGCAAGTAAATAACCCAGCACAAACTGCGAAAGTGATTGCCAAACTGACTGAAATTAAAGATGAATTTAATGACCGTACTTTTGGTCGCAGCAAAATTTCACTTGCTGATATGATAGTACTCGGCGGTGCAGCTGCAGTTGAAAAAGCAGCTAAAAATGCAGGGGTTATAGTAAGCGTGCCATTTGTGGCAGGACGCGGTGATGCAACCCAAGCACAAACGGATGTAAACTCATTTTCGTTACTTCAACCAAGTGCTGATGGTTTTAGAAACTACTATGAAAAAGGTTATTACAAATCACCAACCGACGCCTTAGTAGATAAAGCAGACCAGCTTGCATTAACGGTACCTGAAATGACGGTATTAGTTGGCGGTATGCGCGTGCTAAATACCAATACAGATGGCTCAACCAACGGTGTATTTACAGATAAAAAAGACACACTAAACAATGACTTTTTTGTCAACTTGCTTGATATGTCTACTCAGTGGCAAAAAGCAGGCGATGTCTACCAAGGTAAAGACCGTAAAACTGGCGCCGTTAAATACACAGCGACACCGGTTGATTTAATCTTTGGTTCTTCATCTGAGTTACGTGCTGTTGCTGAAGTATATGCGTTTGATAATTCGAAAGAACGTTTTGTAAACGACTTTGTAAAAGCATGGACAAAAGTAATGCAACTTGACCGTTTTGATATTAAATAATGAGTGAAGCTACAATCAAACAAAGGCGCATTTAGCGCCTTTTTTATAGCCAAAAAAAAAGCCCACAAAAGGTTGTGGGCAAATGGTGTACTTGTGTAAAACAACTACTTGGGAAAACTAACTTTGAACAAATTCTAAAAAACAATTCGTTGAATTTGTGGCTAGTATGCCAATAGTAAACTTAACCTAAAATTAACGGCTCTACGATAACTACACTTTTTGTAATAGTGCTATGTGCTTTACCTGCAAACTAAAATCACCTGCTTGTTTATTACTAATCATAAAACCAAGCGAGCGTACATCATCAAAACGAAGTTGATAGTCCGACTCAAACTGCCTACCGCGAAACATTAAAACAAAGTCTTGTTCGGATAAATTAAAAGTATGTTCTTTACCTGCCTTAGTTTTAAAGTGATAAACAAACGCAGGGCCGTCGTAATATCCATCTACCCGCAAGCGCAGTTGGTATTGTTTGCCATCACCTACAACCTTAAAACTAAGGGAATCAACATTGGTATTCTCAAATGAAATAGGCGCTCGAAATGATGCAAAACCACCATTATTGGCAAGTGACACATCGCCTTTAAACGTTAAATTGTTATCGCCAACAATTACGCGGCTATTTGAAACGCCTCCCATCACCGAGTCGTTTATCACCATCCATTCAAGTTGGTTAAGATTTATATTAGCGTGAGCGTTTGCTGCCATAAACAACAAACCTGTAGCAAGAGACGATTTCATTGAACACCTAAACTGTTTTGAGCTATAAAATTATTACGCTTAAAACAGCTTTTAGGTTTAATAAAACAAACATTGCCTAACGAGTGGTAACCAAACTCACGTTTGCCTACTTAATATTAGGCAGTGTAAATTGGTCCGCATCAAGATGGGCTGGAAACTTCTCTTTAAACTGAGTTAACGCCGATTTCGTCAGTTCAATTGTGATTACTTGCGCTTGGTTATCCTCGGCGGCAACGAGCGTTTCACCCGTAAAATCATAGGCAGCTGTACCGCCATTATGTGCAACTCCATTGCCATCATCACCGACACGATTGGCAGCAAGTACATAGCATTGATTTTCAATTGCTCTAGCTTGCAGCAAAGTATCCCAAATACGACGACGTGCAGCAGGCCAGTTTGCCACATTAACCATCACATCGTAATCGTTGCGACTACGCTGAAATACCGGAAAACGTAAGTCGTAGCACACCTGTGGCAACAACCTAAAACCATTGATACTAATGATTTTTCGCTCAACACCGGCATTAACAAAATCACCTTCGTTACCTAAACAAAACAGATGGCGTTTATCGTAAAATTCCACCGCGCCATTTGGCCAACACCAGTAAAAGCGGTTCGCTTTTTTACCTTGTTGGTTCACTAACACTGAGCCTGCCACTACCGCATTTAAGCGTTTTGCTTGTGCCAACATCCAATCTAAAATTGGCCCTTGCCTTGGCTCTGCGACATCTAAATTAATGGCAAAACCAGTAGCAAAAGTTTCGGGCAGTAAAATTAAATCAACCGACTCTAGATTGCTCAGTTGTTCGCTCAAGGTGTTTAAATTTTTATTAACGTCTAGCCATGCAATATCACTTTGCACTAACGCGACGTTTAAGCTGCTATTTATAGCTGACATAACTTCTCCGCTGCGGCGATTAAGGTGGCGTCTTCCTTAGCAAAACATAAACGAATCACACGGTCGCCGGGGGCATTTTCATAAAACACACTAAGAGGAATCGCAGCAACACCAACTTCTTTTACTAAATATTCGCAAAATGCCACATCATCTAACTCTGAGATGGCGGAGTAATCAAGCAGTAAAAAATAGGTACCTTCACTTGGTAACAGTGTAAAACGGCTATTTGCTAATGCATTAGTTAACACATCGCGCTTATGCTGATAAAACGCACTTAATTCATCAACATGGTTTGGCTGCTCTTTAAGCATGTCGGCTAATGCCAGTTGCGCAGGGGTAAAACTAGAAAACGTCACATACTGGTGAATTTTACGAAACTCCACCATCAGCTTTTCAGGAGCCACACAGTAACCCATTTTCCACCCTGTGCAGTGGAAGGTTTTACCAAAACTCGATACCACAAAACTGCGGGCAAACAGTACGTCATCGCCAAGCGCACTTAAATGTGTGGCGCCATCAAAGCAAATATGCTCGTAAACTTCATCGCTGATGAGGTACAAATCATGCTGTTCAAGCAGTAGCGTTAACGCATTAATGTCTGCTTGTTTTAGCGTTTTAGTACTTGGGTTATGTGGCGAATTAATAATAATCGCTTTGGTTTTATCGGTAATTGCGCCGGCGACCTGCTGCCAATCTATTTGGTAATTTGGTGCAGTTAACGCGATATGAACCGCTTTACCACCGGCAAGTTCAATCGCTGGCTGGTAAGAATCATAGGCAGGGTCAAACACAATCACTTCATCATTTTGGCTGACGAGAGCTTGAATTGCGACATAAAGCGCCTCAGTTGCACCTGATGTAACGGTTACCGATGCCTCTGGTGAAATCGTTAAAGCGTATTTTCGCAACACCAAATCAGCAATTTGTTGTTGTAATGCGGGTACACCACTGGATGGCGAATATTGGTTAAATCCTTGTGCGCTGTAAAAATTAAGTTTGTTTTTAAGCGCCTCTGGCGTATCAAACTCTGGAAAACCTTGTGATAAATTAAGCGCTTGATGCTCATTTGCCAATGCGGTCATTTGCGAAAAAATACTGACGCCTAAATTTGGTAATTTACTTTGCACACGATACCTCTAATCTTGATGGTGCTTTAACAAAAGCGATGCTATCATTGCCGAAAACGGATGTATAGCCGTCTAAAAGTTTGAGTTTTTATATTCGAGTAACCTATTATGCATAATGATGCCGCAAAAAGTGCATTGATTGAAGCGGGTCGTTGGGTCAGCGATAAAGGCTGGGTACCAGCAACTGGTGGTAATTTTTCAATTAAAACAGACACGGGATTTGTTGTGACCGCAAGTGGCCATGATAAAGGACACCTTGCCCCTGAACACTTTTTAGAGCTCGATCAGCAAGGCGCTATTTGCAAAGGCCAAGGAAAGCCATCTGCCGAAACGGCACTTCATTTAAAACTGTACCAACTTCAACCAAGCACTGAATGTGTATTACATACCCACTCTATAGCCGCCACTGTGTTATCGCGTTTTATAAAAGCTGATACCTTGGCAATTCAAGGCTATGAAATGCAAAAATCATTACGCGGCATCACCAGTCACGAAAGTACGCTTACTATTGCCATTTTTGATAATGACCAAGATATTGACCGCTTGGCGGAACTTGTTGCAAAACGCCACGAGCAAGAGCCAATTGTTCATGGTGTGCTTATTCGCGGTCATGGTTTATATGCAATGGGCAACAGTGTGGCTGAAACACGTCGTCACATTGAAGGGTTGGAGTTTTTATTCGCATGCGAGCTTGAGCGCATTAAGTTGGAGTCATCACTATGATTAAAGCCATCATTACCGATATTGAAGGCACAATTACCCGCATTTCATTTGTAAAAGATATTTTGTTTCCCTATGCGGCAAAACATATTGCTGCATTTGTTGAAGAAAACCAAAACGATGCCACGGTAAAAACGCAAATTAATGCAGTAAAAGCGGAAATTGCCAAACCAGACGCCAGCCTTACTGAGGTCATAGATGCACTGCAACATTGGATTGCAACGGATCAAAAAATTACCCCACTTAAACAACTGCAAGGACTAATCTGGCAAACGGGTTATCAACAAGGTGATTTCACAGGCCATATTTACCCAGATGCCTATGACTTTTTAAACCAGCAAAAAGACGCGGGCATAAGCCTTTTTGTTTATTCGTCTGGCTCGGTAAAAGCACAACATTTGTTGTTTGAACATTCTGACTATGGTGATATTCGCCCGCTGTTCAGCGTTTATTTTGATACCCATGTTGGCGGTAAAAAAGACGCAAGTTCATATACCAATATTCTTGAAAAGATTGGCTTTTCAGGCTCTGAGGTGTTGTTTTTAAGCGACATCGTTGAAGAGCTTGATGCCGCTAAAAGTGCGGGCATGCACACCTTGCAGTTATGGCGTGATAACCAAGAAAAAAGCGACCAACACCCAGCAATTGACGATTTTAACCAATTTGATGAAGCATTATTTGTATGAGCAAACTAACTATTTACCGTCACGACGATGCAGTAAGCACTCTGCTACAGAGCGAAAACTTTACTGAAATTCAGCAACAACTTAATCAAGTAGGTGTGGTATTTGAGAACTGGCAAGCAGCATTTGAAATTGACGCAAGCCACAGTTCAGATGATATTTTAAACGCCTATGACGCCGATATTAAACGTGTGCAGCACGACGGCGGCTACCAAACGGTGGATGTAATTTCACTTGCTAAAGGTAATCCAGCGGCGGCTGAATTAAGACAGAAATTTTTATTTGAGCATACGCATAGCGAAGACGAAGTACGCTTTTTTGTAAAGGGCCAAGGCTTATTCTGCCTGCATTTAGACGACAAAGTGTATCAAGTGCTTTGCCAGCAAGGTGATTTAATTTCAGTGCCGGCTAACACTAAGCATTGGTTTGATATGGGCAGCGATCCTGAGTTTACCGCAATTCGTTTTTTCAATAACGAAGCGGGTTGGGTGGCACAAAGCACCGAAAGCAAAATTGCCAATGAGTTTCCAATCTTGGATTAGAGCGTGTTGATCTTTATGGTCTAAATTCTGTTCAAATCCAAAGCGTTTTGATCGCGGCGTTGCTTTGTAGGCCTAGCAAGCTAAGTCAAGAAGCAACAACAAAGAACAAAACGCTTTGGGTTGAACCTGTTAGGCAGCGTCTGTTTGGCGTTTATACTGCGTTATCGTTCATTTATGTAGAGTACTACACTACAATCACTCTGCCTTGTCTAAATGCCAAACAAACGGCTGCAGAAATAGACAGCAAAGGTCAACACGCTCTAAGTAGAGCACCGAATGGTGCTCTTCTTATATTTAATAAGGCTTATTAGAGCTGTTTTAACGCGCCATCTTTTACTTGCTGTAAATTGTAAACGCCGGTATCAAGTACCCAACCCGTTACTAGGTGTGCTGGCGTTACATCAAAGGCAGGGTTAAATACCTTGGCATTGTTTGGTGCCCATTGGCACTCACCAAAGCTACCACTGACACCTTTTACTTCAGCATCAGCACGCTCTTCAATCGGGATATGTTGACCACTTTCACAGTCAATATCTAAGGTGGTGATTGGCGCAACCACATAAAACTCAACATTATGAAAATGTGCCAACACGGCTAAATTATAGGTACCGACTTTATTGGCAAAATCGCCATTAGCTGCAATGCGATCTGCACCCACAAAAATCTTATCTACTTTACCCGCAGCCATTAAACTGGCGGCCATATTGTCACAAATAAGGGTGTACGGAATTTGCCAGCTTTCAAGCTCAAATGCCGTTAAACGACCGCCTTGCAGTAATGGGCGTGTTTCATCCACCCAAACATGAATATCACCGTATTTTTGATGGGCGTGGTGAATTACCCCAAGTGCCGTACCTACCCCTGCTGTTGCTAATGCACCCGTATTACAGTGAGTTAAAATATTATCGCCCGGTTTTACAAGCGCAGCACCTAGGGTTGCCATGGATTCACACAGCGCAACATCTTCATTAAATAGCTGCTCTGCAGTTACTACTAATGCGTCAACAAAATTATCTTGAGCTAATGCTTGGCGCATACGCTTCATGCAGTGCATTAAATTAACCGCAGTTGGACGCGTTGCCTCTAAATCATTTATTGCCTCTGCAAGTTGGCTATGCGATAGACCTTGCTCAGCTAAATGAGCAACTAGCAGGGTTGCAGCTAAACCAATTAGCGGCGCCCCACGCACTTTTAACGTCAAAATCAATTCTTGCATCTCAGGTACACTGTTACACACATGCCAATGCTGCTGGTGTGGTAAAAGGTACTGATCTAAAACGAATAACTGTCCGCCTTGATATTTAAGACTGCGTGCGAGCAAATTTTGCATGCTGTGAAACTCCAAACTATTAACGCGATCATTTTACACCAAGACACAAAGAAGTATAGACATCTAAACATTCATCAGTATAGAATTCCGTAATTATCTGTATTTTTGAATAGCGAACACCATGGCTGACTATATTGCTTTTGATAATGAGCGTGCACTTAACTATGTTGCACAGTTAAACGAATTTTTTGCCCCTAATGCTCAATTAACCTGTAATGAGTTTGGTGATGGCAATCTCAATTTAGTCTTTCGCATTGCTGATGAAAACGGTAATAGCATTATTTTAAAGCAGGCATTACCCTATGCCCGTTGTGTTGGTGAGTCGTGGCCTTTAACCCTTGATAGAGCGCGCATTGAAGCGGCGGTGCTTGAAAAACATGGTGCAGTGTGCGAACCATACACAGCAAAAGTGCTGCACAAAAATACCGAACTTGCCCTAACCATTTTGGAAGATTTAGGCCATATGACGATTTTGCGTGGTGAACTAAACCAAGCAACAACCTTTCCAAATTTAGGCAGCCAACTTGCAAACTACCTGGCAACCACCAGCTTTTATTACTCAGACTTTTATTTAACACCTGCTGAAAAGAAAGCCTTGGTCATTGAGTTCACAAACCCTGAGCTGTGCGCCATCACTGAAGACTTATTCTTTGATGATCCGTACCGCACATCTCTGCGCAATAACTACCCGGCGACACTTGAAGGTGAGGTAGAGAAGCTTCAGCAAAACACCGAACTTCACATTAAAGTGGCTAAATTAAAGCAACTATTTTTATCGTCGCCACAAAGCTTATTACACGGTGATGTGCATTCAGGTAGTATTTTTGTTGATGCGCAATCAACTAAGGTGATCGACCCAGAGTTTGGCTTTTTTGGCCCAATTGGTTTTGATTTAGGCTCGTTTATCGGTAATTTTTTACTTAATTATTGTGCGCAAAATGCCCGAATTAGTGAAATTCCAAAGCGCCGCCAAATGCAAACCTACTTACTGACGACGATTCAGCAAGTGATCAACGAATTTGCAGCAACCTGGCTGTCACTTGCTAAAGCGCATACCCGTGATTTATCACTTCAGGCACCAGGCTATACAGAGTATTTTGTAAACCAAATCATTAAAGATGCACTTGGTTTTGCCGGCACTGAGCTTGTTCGCCGCACCATTGGCCTTGCCCATGTATCAGACATTGATGGTATTGAAGATGAAACCGCACGACTGCAAGTACAACAGCAAACATTAATCCTAGGTGAGCAACTTATTTTACATGCCGAGACCGCTCACGATAAAGAGTCAGCATTTAATCTGATTATTAGCCTCGTTCAGTAAAAATAAGCTCAGTAAAAAGAAGCACAGTAAAAATAAGCTCTATAAGTTTCAGCCTAAAAAGCCAGTAACCGTGTTACTGGCTTTTTTCTAAACTGCTTTAATTGATGTATCTTCACACTTTAGTACCTAACTCTAAACATCTTCATGTTCCCTTAAATACCTCAACGTTTACCAATTAATCGCTAGCTATGGTTCTTTTTAAATAACCAATGTGCAATTTGAAGATTCAAAACCAAGCCGATTAAACGCCCATAGTCATGCATAACTTCAGCTCCCACATTACCCATTAACATCGCGATAATTTCTAAAAATAGTGGGCTAACAACCGCTAAACTGGCAGCTGCTGCAAAATACACCCAACGCTGATGCTGTTTGAAATCCTTTTTAATTGCATACTTAACAGCAATAACAAACGTTAAGAAAATAGCTATCGCAACTATCACCAAACTCACATAGCGCGCGCCAAATTCATTAGGCGAAAATACATGATGCATCCACACGCCAGACGCCGCCATCACACACGCAGAAATAAAAGCAAAGTAGCCATTAATTTTATGATAGCGCGGTTTTGTGTGTCTTAACTTTGGTGAAAACTGAAATGGCATTGTTAAAAAAAACACAATACCTGATATGCCATGGCAAATAATCACAAGTGGCATATCAAAATAGCGCACGTTAATCATTTCACTGAGCGGCGACTCAATACCACTACCCATTACAACTAAGGCAACAATAAATACTGCTGGTATTGCAGGAATACCTATCATAAAGAGTAAAAAGCTAACACCAGCCCAATTAAACGGTGTTTTAAATTCATTTGGTTCTATCATCATTGCATTTTGGTATGTCATTTTTTAATCCTTACGCCATACGCTAGTTAAGTTAGAAACGATTATGTAAAATACCTAGAGCAATATCGTTCTAATCTGTTGAGCAGAACCAAAAAGAAACAACAAAAACAAATAAGATATTGTTTATAAAGAAATAAAAGGATTTAACTTGCAACCACCAGAGATTTACTTATTTGCGATTAACATTGCAACAATGACCTTATTAGGCTTTAACGCAAGTTTACTTATTACTAAAAAACGCCAAAATTTCGGCTATGCTTCCCTTTCTTGCTGCTTTATTGCCATTGCAATTGTGATATGCCAACCCAGCTTAAAATTACTCGCACCAGAGTGGCGGCAAACGCAACTTATCGTATCGTTACCTGCATTATTATTAATCGCCCCAAGCTTTTGGTTTTACATTAAAAGCCTTACAGCAGAATCGAAATGGACGCTTACCAAACACGACAAATGGCATTTTGCTTTGCCTGTAATCGGACTATTTATTTCACTTTTTACATTAGTTTTACCTAACGAGATTCAACACGGGCTTTTGGTTGTCGGTGATGATGCGGTGCTTGAAAGCGTATCCCCCTTCTTGCGATATAGTGTGTATGCTGGGTTAATTATCACCTTTTTGTTGGTGATAAGCTGGGTATTACAATCGGCATTTTATGTGGTTAAAACCATTGTTCGTTTAAACCGCTACCGCACACATTTAAAAGATATTTTTGCCACAACAGAACAAAAAGAAATGGGTTGGCTTACAGCACTAGCACTTTTAGTAGGCATTCCTTGGGGGTTATTTGCCATCAATCTAACGCTCAATAATTTGCTGTTCCCAAGTGAAATGTATACGCCCTTTTCAAGCTTACTATTACTGATTGCTGTAACCTTTTTAGCGACTTGGGCGCTTCGCCAAAAACCTGGGTTTGAAGAAATATTTGATGATATTAATAAGGATGATGAACCTAGAGTGTTGTCAGCAACGCAGAATAAATATAAAACTTCGGCATTAAGTGAAGACAATTTACAGCACATTGCAAACAAATTGGAAAACGCAATGCAGCAAGAGAAAATCTATTTAAACGCCGCCTTGTCACTGCCTATACTTGCAAAAAGTATCAATACTTCTTCCAACTATATTTCTCAAACATTGAACGAGCGTTTACAAGTCAACTTTTTTGATTATGTAAATGGCTACCGTGTAAAACACGCTAAGAATGAACTCACAAACAGCAATAAAACGGTACTCGATATTGCAATGGATGCGGGTTTTAACTCTAAGTCGGCGTTTTACACCGCCTTTAAAAAATACACCGGTATCACCCCAATGCAATATCGCAAGCAGCACACTAGCCTCTAACGCATCGAGGCTGTAGTGCTTAGATTAGCTCGCGCTATTTTACCAGCAGCTACTGCCTCTTCTCACCATAACTGACAAACAAGCGTTAAGTTTTAAACTTTTTAACCAACGCAGTTAAAGCGGCTGAGAGCGATGCCAGGCTATTGGCATTTTCATCGGCGTCATTAGCAAGCCCTGAAATTTCATCAGCACCGGTTTTAATATCCACAACGTTGCGGTTAATCTCTTCCGCTACATGTTGCTGCTCTTCTGCTGCGGTGGCTATTTGCGAGTTCATATCACTAATAAGGTCAACCGAATGCGTAATGGAATCAAAACTGGTTTGCGCTTGTTTTGTGAACTCAACGGTTTGCGAGGATATATCGAGGCTTTGTGACATCTCTTTTGAAATCGCTTGGGTCATATTTCTAAGTTTACCAAGTTGCTGTGCAATTTCTTCTGTTGATTCGGATGTACGTTGTGAAAGCGCACGTACTTCGTCTGCTACCACCGAAAAGCCTCTGCCTTGTTCGCCTGCGCGCGCTGCCTCAATTGCGGCATTAAGTGCTAACAAATTTGTTTGCTCAGCAATGCCACGGATCACATCTAAAATTGTGGTAATGCTTTCACTTTCACTGTCTAAATCACGCACATTTTGCTCTGTACTTGCGATAGTGTCTGACAGTCCCGACACACTAGATACCGTTTTATTAATTAACGATTGCCCTTCAATGGCTGATTGTTTAGTTGAATTGGCTGAATCTGCTGCCGATGCACAGCTTGATGCAACTTCGTTGGCGGTTGCCGCCATTTCATTAATAGCGGTAGAAGCTTGCTCAAGCGCTAATTGTTGCGTCATTAACGATGAATTCATCGACGTAACTAAACGTGAGCTTACTTCCGATGCGTTGCTTACATTAGCAGAAGAACCATTAATCTCTCGCACCAAATCAGCAATCGAATTTAAAAATTGATTAAAGCTATTAGCCAGTTGTCCGGTTTCGTCTTGCGTACGAATTTTTAAACGCTGGGTTAAATCGCCTTCACCTTGCGAAATATCTTCAAGACCACGGGTCACCTCAACAATCGGACGAGATATTAATTTTGAAATATACACCGAGAGTACGGAGAAGATACCAATCAGAATTAAGCTCACCATAATAATTATCACCATCAGCGTATTTGCTTTCGCCATTACTTCTGATTTTTTAAGCAGGCCGATAAACTTCCAATTGAGTTTGGGCGAGGTATACACATTAGCAAGATAAACATCGCCATCAATTTCTATGGTGGTATCGCCAGATTCCATGCGGCTTAATCCAGCGTATAGATTGCTTTTAACACTCGCAAATTCTTTAAAATTATTTTCAGGGTGTTTGGCATCAACCAAAATTTTGCCGGAATCTTCTATTAACATTAAAAAGCCCGACTCACCCATTTTGATATTTTGGATCATGCTCGTTAACCCTTTTAACGACACATCCATACCCGTTACACCAAAATTGCTACCCGCACTATCTTTAATCGACATCACGGTGGAGACAATAACCGCGTCATCTGGCTCCCAATAATACGCTTGAGTACGAATCGGTTTAGTTGTCGCGCCTGTGCCTGTTTTAAACCAAGGACGCGGTCGTGGGTCATAGTTAGCGCTTACACTGCCTTTTGGCCATTGCGTATAACCACCTTGTTGATTACCCATGTAAATATAAGAAATGCCCTCGTGTGATTCACCAAATTGCGAAAACAAATCGAATACCCGTTGTTCAATTACGTCGTTTTGTTCTGGCGTAATTTGACTGGCGGATGCGCTATTCATATATGTTTTAATACCGCTTTTGGCCGCCACTAAATCGGGGTGTTTCGCTATGTACACAACGTCTTTACTGATCTCCTCGAAAAAAAGCGAAATCGCTTTATCTATCTGCGTAACTTCTCGCGTATTGGCAATAGTAAAATTATCGTGCGCTAAATTGCGAGTCTGGTTAATCATGATCACTGCAATCACAATAATTGGCAGTGTCATAGTGACTAAAAAGGCAATGATGAGTTTTTTTGAAATCGACATTGAGCTAACTACATATGACTAGTATTGAATTAAATATGGTTTGCAATCTAGTGCTAGTCAACTTCATAAGTTATGGTCTAAGCTATTTTAAAGTCATCTATTTACACGGTATTTATGTTGAACTCTAAATCCCTTTTATTTACCTCGCTGTTTGCACTTACAATTTCAACGCAGCTCGCAGCATCGCCCTCATTGGCAGGCGGCTTTTGGGTTAACTATAGCTTTAACGAAGACACCCACGAAACCGACTTTGGCGACCAAGCAATTATTGGTTACTTGGATGGTGCAAAATCAGATAAGTCACCTTGGTTTTACTCTGCAGAATTTCGCCTAGGGCCCGGCAGTTTTACCGACGTTGATAACAATTCAAGCGGGCAAAAATACGTGATGCACAAAGCATGGCTAGGTTATGCTATCGATGACAATAACTCACTGACCTTTGGCAAAAGCCAAGTGCCATTTGGCTGGAAAACCGCTAATTTTTGGCCAGGGGACATGTTTTTAGCTGCTTACGGTGACCAAATGGATGTCGGCGTAAAATACCAAGGCGGCGTTAACCAATTCAATTACCAACTTGCCTATTATTTGGCTGATGACTGGGCAAGTAAATCAACCGACAGCACCGATGACAACCGCCACTGGGGCAGCAGCTCAACCTACCGAAAGGTAGACACCGCAGTTGTCGATTTTTCTTATACATTTAATAAGCAACACACCTTTGCCGCCTCCTACCAAAACGGTAAATTAGAGGAGTTGATCACAGGAGATAGACGTACCGATGGCGATCACAGCGCTTATGTAATTTATTACCAAGGCCAATTTGACCAGCTTACTACCAAACTCAGTTACATTGACGGTAAGCGCGATTTGCCACAAGCCTATCTTGCCGCCAATCCCGATGTTGCTAGCACAATCGACAACACCCGCTATGCTGGCGAACTTGGTTACACGTTGGGTGATTGGTATTTTGTATTAGATGTAACCTTAGCTAAATCAAACACCAATGGTGTAGACGGTGACACAGTTTATGCGTTTGCGCCGGGCGTGCGATACGACTATGGCCCGGGTTGGCTGTACCTTGAATACCTCAATCAAGATGCGTATTTCGACCGCAATATGCAAATCAATCAAGGGGACTTTGCGGCGTGGTACCTTACCTTCGATTACTACTGGTAAGCGTAACTTAGTAGCAAATTACACTTATACTAAGGCAGATAACCAATATCTGCCTTAACCTTTATTTTAACAATTCAATGCACATATAACTAAAGTGCATTCTTTATTGCAGTAACCACTGAAACACAATCTTCGTGTGTCACATTTTTATGAAGTACCAAACGAATTTGCTCGCCTGGGCAAATATTAACGCCTTGACGATAAAGTGCGTCGGCAAATTCAGTAACTGGCTTAGTTGCCTGATATTGCAAAAACACCATATTGGTTGCCTGCAATGTAACACTTATACCGTCGATATTAGACAGCTCTGTCGCTAAAAACTCGGCGTTTTTATGATCTTTAACCAAACGGTCAATATTGTTTTCTAGCGCATACAAACCTGCAGCTGCAACAATACCAGCTTGGCGCATGCCGCCACCAAGCATTTTACGCCACTTATGTGCTTCATGAATAAAGGCTTTTGAACCACATAGCACACTACCAAGCGGCGCTCCGAGGCCTTTCGATAGGCAAATCGATACCGAATCCATTTGCGAGGTAATGTCTTTAATCGCAACTTGATGATGTACCGCGGCGTTAAATACCCGCGCGCCATCTAAATGCAAACCTAAACCATGTTCGTCACAAAACTTGCTGGCGTCAGATAAATAAGCCATTGGCAGCGGTTTACCCGAAACCGTATTTTCAATCGACAAAAGACGCGTGCGCGCGTAATGGTGATCGTTCGGCTTAATTTTTCGTTTAACTAATTCGAGTGACAAGCTGCCATCTTTTTCAAACTCTATTGGCTGTGGCTGAATGCTGCCAAGCACTGCTGCACCACCACCTTCATATTTATAGGTATGGGCGTCTTGACCCACAATGTATTCATCACCACGCTGACAATGGGCCATAAGTGCCAATAAATTACTTTGTGTGCCACTTGGCGCAAACAATGCAGCCTCGTGGCCAGTTAATTCTGCCGCTCTGCGTTGCAACGCATTTACCGTTGGGTCGTCACCAAATACATCGTCACCTACAGGAGCATTGGCCATCAGTTCGCGCATTGTTGCACACGGTGTGGTTACGGTATCACTGCGTAAATCTATCATATTTTCATTGCTTTAAACTGGTTCTGAGAAGGCCTCACTGTAGCTTGACAACACAACAAAGACAATGACATTGCGCTAATCACACAAAGCGTAATGCGAGCGATTCTCATCGCACAAAGGTTTACTTTGGTTTAATGTTATAATATAACATACCACGATTTTTCTAAGTAACACTAAAACACTTGTTATCTTCAGTCCCGTTTTAGTGCTGTTTCATTCATTAATAACTTTTGGTTGTAAAAGCATTATGCAAAACAACACTCTTAGTGTTTCGGCCTTAACCAAGCAGTTTGGCAACAAAACCGCAGTGAGCGAGTTAAGCTTTAACTTACATTCAGGCGAGGTATACTGCCTACTTGGTTCTAACGGCGCCGGTAAAACAACAACATTTAATATGCTTTTGGGCAATACGCTACCCGATGCGGGCGAAGTGCTGCTTAACGGCGACTCAATTTTTGCCAGCAATTTCAAACTAGATCAGCATATCTTTTATCTACCTGAAAACGTTAGTTTATACCCAGAGTTTTCAGCAGTAGAAAACCTTGCATACCTTGCGTCATTAGCATCGCTTGATGTTGATGACCGTGCCCTGCGCGATGCGCTTACTCAATGTGGCTTAAATCAAGAAGCGCTCGATAGACCAACGCGTTTTTACTCAAAAGGCATGCGACAAAAAACCGCTATCGCATTGGCGCTATTAAAAAATGCCAACCTAATGCTACTTGATGAACCAACTAGTGGCCTTGATCCGGTTGCTACGCGCGAATTTGTCGCCTTAATTAAGCAACTTGGCGAAAAAGGGGTAATGACAGTGATGATCACACACGATCTCAGTTGTGCTCATTTACTTGCAGATCGCATCAGTATTTTGCACCAAGGTAAACAAGTTGCCGAACTGCCGCAAAGCGAATCGTTCGAGTCACTTGAAAGCACCTATTTATCCCTTGTTTAACTGTTTATTTTCGGAGTAGTTTGTGAAAATCAGTCGCCTTCCTTTATCTCTGAGCGCCATATCAATTGCACTTTGCGCTCAATTCGCTGTAGCAAATCAAGACAAGTCACTTGAATCAATTGTGGTAATTGGTAAATCGTCATCGGTTAGCTCATCTAACCTTGCGGGTTCATTTGATTATATGGGCCGTGAAGAAATTAGTTATCAACATATTGATGATTTAAAAGAATTATTTACTAAAGTGCCAGGAGTTTATCTCTCGCGTTTTAACCAAGGCATTGTGAATACCATTTTATCAATTCGTGGTTTTGCCGGAGACGGAGCCAGTCCTCACGCTAAATTATTGATCGACGGCATTCCAGCTAATATGCACGCAGGTTACGGTGAACTCGATCAGTTATTCCCGATTGCCATTGATCATATCGAAATGTTTCGTGCCACCAGCGATCCCCGTTATGGATTATTTAATATTGCCGGTAACTATCAAGTAAAATCGCGTAGTGATAGCAGTGCCGACCTAGAACTGACCCTAGGCAGCTTTAACACCTGTGAAATTCAAGGTTATTTTGGCCAAGAAGGTGATACGTTATCACATAGCTACTCATTGGGTTATCGTAAAAATGAAGGCTATCGTGACCATACCGATATTACCAAAAAAGCCATTTCGGGCCGGTGGGACTGGCAATTAAATAGCGAATCAACACTTGGCGCAATCGCGCGCTATAGCCGATATGAAGGTTCAGCCCCAGGTTATTTGAGCGAACAAGAAGCAAGAGATAACCCAACCATGTCGGCTGATTATGCGAGCCAAGATGGTGGCGTTAAAGAAAATCATCACATTAGCCTGCATTACGATACCGCCATTAACAACCAAGTTGATTGGGCAGTAAAAGTTTATAGCCAAAACTTTCAGCGTAATCGTTGGGTACGTTTTTCAGCGCACAGTGATATTCAAAACCGCTTTGATGATCAAGATATGCTCGGCGCAATTTCAACGTTAACATGGCAAATTGACCTTAATTGGGCGCTGCTATGGGGCGTTGACTTACAAAACGAAGAGATTATTGAGCAACGCTTTGGCACAGTG
The DNA here is from genome assembly GCF_044005875.1 of Pseudoalteromonas sp. XMcav1-K. NCBI lineage: Bacteria > Pseudomonadati > Pseudomonadota > Gammaproteobacteria > Alteromonadales > Pseudoalteromonadaceae > Pseudoalteromonas > Pseudoalteromonas sp. XMcav1-K. The sequence continues at coordinate 78,072 of NZ_JBIPJE010000050.1, forward strand.
GGTCAAACGCGAGAGCGTGATGATCAAGTTGTTAAGCGTAACCGTCAGTTTAGTTACGACACAAAAGGCAGTTACCTACAACTTCAGCATCAGCCAAACGACAAACTGAACTGGAATGTAGCATTACGTGTTGATGACCTTTCTGGTGATTACAGCGAGTTTGCCGCCGATGGAACGCGCAGCGACCGTGAAATGTATGATTTTGGCCTAGTTGTTCAACCTAAACTTAATGTGATTTACGCACTTACCGATAACACTGCGGTATTTTTCAATACTGGCAGAAGCTTTCAACACCCAACGGGCAAAGCCGCGTTTACCAGTGGCGATATTAACGCCCGCGAAATGACACACAACGACGGTGCAGAAATCGGCTCGCAGTGGAGTGTTGATGCTGTTGAACTACGCGCATCGTACTGGGTGCAAAAAGCCAAAAACGAGTTTGTATTAATTGATGGCGAGCAAAAAAACGTTGGCAAAACAACGCGAAACGGTATTGATTTAGCAGGTAACTGGCGGGTATCTAACGCATTTACAGTATGGGCAAACTACTCGTATATCGATACTGAAATTGTCACGCCAAGTGATAGCGCAAACGTAACTAAAGGCAATCAATTAAGAAGTATTCCTGATTTTACCGCATCGCTTGGCGCAAGTTTCGACGCCACAGAAAAACTCGTTTTACGCGTTCACTTAGATGCCCAAGGCGATTATTACGTTAATGAAGAAAATGCCGGCAAAAAATACGGTGATTACACTTTGCTCAATGCCAGCGCCGATTACCATCTAGACTGGGCCACCATAAAGTTGCAGCTTAATAACCTCACTGATGAGTACTACGAATATGTATACGATTTTGGTGGTGTAGATAGCAACGGCGTGTACCAAACTGACACCGTTCATTCACCTGGCGATGGCCGTAATGCCAGCCTTTCCCTCTCTATGAGTTTCTAAATTATGTTAACAACAATAGTCAAACAAGAATGGCGGCGATTACGTCGCCACCGTTTAGCACAAGCCGTGTTAACTCTAGTTGTTGTATTGGTAAGTGTCATTGTATTGAGTCATTGGCAACTACAACAAAATGCCATTGATGCACAAAAAACATGGCAGCAAACCGCCGATGAATTTTGGCAAGCACAACCTGAGCGCCATCCGCACCGCGTTGCACACTACGGCCACGTGGTATTTCGCGAACACTCACCGCTTAGCTTTCTCGATGTTGGTGTCGCGCCATTTAATGGCAACTTCTTATTTTTAGAAGCACACAAACAAAATGCCAGCGCAATCAAAAGTTACCCGGTAAACGCCTCTAGCCTAGCAATTGGTTTTCCGTCTGTTGCCACCTTCTTTTGGTTTGTATGGCCATTGGTACTAATTATTTTGGCATACGGCGCAATTAGCGACGAAAAACAAATGAATCGCTACACTTGGCTGTTAAGCCTTGGCCTAACAAAACGTACATTAATGTCTGCCAAAGCGGTGTTTTACATCGTGTTAAGTACGATTATTGTGGCGTTTATTGCCTGCGTTGCCGCACTGTTTATTGCTTTAACTGCACATGTATCTGCCCAGCATTGGTCCTCTTTTGCAGCAATGATGGCGAGCTTTTGGTTATACAGCATTATGTGGGTGCTGATCATCGTTACTGTGTCGGCCGTTGCCAAAAACAACCTGCAAAGCTTGTTAAGCAGCTTAGCAGTTTGGCTGTTTATTTGTGTGCTCGTGCCAAAAATGGCTGCACCAATTGGGCAAAGCTTAGCGCCTGTTCCTGAGCACGCTAACTTTGTCAGTCAGCTGAAAAAAGATGTAAAGGCAGTCGGCGATTCGCACAATCCAAACGATCCATATTTCAATAGCTTTAAACAATCTGTACTTGACCAATATGGCGTAGATTCAATTGAAGAACTGCCCGTTAATTACAACGGCTTGATCATGGCCGAGGGCGAGCGCATCACAAGCGATATTTACCAGCGTCATTTACACACGTTAGAGCAAACCTTCGCAGAGCATGAACGCACCCATCAATGGTTATCATGGCTTTCTCCTACCCTAGTGCTAAGCAAAGTATCGGTGTTACTAAGCGGTAACGATCGCGCCAGTATTGATGAGTTTGCAAAACAAGCCGAGGCCTATCGCTTATCACTGATCCAAGCGCTCAATAAAGTACATACTGAGCAAATTGATCACCATAACGATCGTGCGCAAAAAATAAGTGGCGATGTATGGCGTGATATGGCGCTGTTTGAATTTGACATGAAACCCGCTCAGCTCCCGCTTAAAAACTTACTGCCGTTTTTAGTCTGGCTAGTGCTTATCGCTGGCCTGTTTTACCGTGTAGGAGCAAAGCAATCATGAGTTTAGTTAACTTAGAACTAAAGCTGCTATTTAGAAATCGCGGATTTCTTTTGCAACTGGCGGTATACCTTGTTTTATCGCTTGGTGCGGTTGTCATTGGCTTTAATCATTACAACAAGCAACTTAGCGAAATCGAAAAACAACATCAGTTTGCTGCGGCAGACATAGCTCAGTGGCAAGCCGCTGGCGATAAAGCAACACCAGGTGGACTTGGTTACTATTTACATAGCCCTGCGGTTAAAACACCGAGCCCATGGTCAATTTTATTTAAAGGTGAAAGCCAAGAGTTACTCACCATCAATCGCATTCGTTTATTAGCACTGCAAGGGCAGCTCTACAATGAACCAATAAACAACAGCGAACATTTGCGTCTTACATGGTTAGATTTAGGCTTTGTATGGGTTTATTTATTGCCATTGCTGATTGGCTTTATCACCGTAACGCGACTTGCTGAAGATAAACAAACTGGGCGCTGGCAGTTATTTTCTGCCAACCTATCAACTGGCAGTAAATTATTAGTAACACGTATCGCAATCAGCGTAAGTGTGCTGTTTATCTTAAATATATTGGTACTATTAGCAGCTACTGCTTTTACGGATATCACGCTATCGCTCGATACCGTGTGGTTAATGACTATTTTGTTTAGCTATATGCTGTTTTGGGCAAGTGTTAGTTATCTCATTAGCAAATTGGTAAAACAGGCTAATTTATCGGTGCTGGCTTTTGTTGTGAGCTGGCTGGTACTCGCAATTGCCATACCTTCTGCGCGCTTTTCAAGCCAGCTAGACGTAAGCCAAAGTAATACTGGCGTATCGCTATTAATGACGCAGCGCCAAAGTATTAACGATAGTTGGGACCGAGATAAACAAGCAGATCTCGATACCTTTTTAGCGGCTTATCCAAAATGGCAAGAAACCAGCAAGCTAGGCGAAGCATTCGATTGGAAATGGTATTACGCCATGCAAACGTTAAGTGACGATGCCGCCAAACCAATGGCAAATGATTACTTAGCCCATATTGAAAACGCCAACAAAGCCCCTGTTTTTAGGGCTCTATCGCCTGTGCTGAATGTGGATTTATTGCTAACCCGCCTTGCCAATACCGATAGGCAAAGCGATTTAGATATGAAAGCGCAAGTAACTGATTGGTATAACAAACTAAAAGATCACTGGTACCCTTACCTATTTTTTAATAAAGCGTATTCGCCACAAGCCATTGCCGATGCACCAAAGTTTAGCTATTTAGCAAATACAGCTAAAGATGCGCTGCAATTGCTGTGGTTGTTGTTACTTACTGCGTGTTTAATTGCGCTAAGTTACAAACGCAAATACTAGTTCCAATTCTAGCCAAAAATTGGATTCTGTTGTCACACCCAAAGGAAGCATTTGCTTCCTTTTTTTATTGCACTTAAACCTTGACTTAAAGCTAACTTGAAGTTGCAAAATTCCCTTTTAGTTGAGAATTAAGGATAAAATGATGACTTCAATATTATTAAATAGCCTGATAATTGGTGTAGGCGCTACGCTTGTTATGGATTTGGCCGCTTGGTTATGTTTGCGATTATTCGCTATTCAGCCATTAAATTATGCTTTTGTAGGGCGTTGGTTAATCGGTATCACGCGTGGAAAACTGCGTCATAATCCGATTATGGCATCACCAAGTGAAAAGCATGAATTTGCCATTGGTTGGTTTTGCCATTATGGGATTATTTACGCATATATGTATTTGATACTGGCGAACATACTCACGCTTAACACTGGCAATATAGCATTATTATTACTATTTACGCTCTCAACGCTGGTAATGCCCTTTTTTGTTATGCAACCGTGTTTTGGTTTTGGCATCGCTGCCAGTAAAACCCCATACCCGCTGCAAGTCAGACTAAAAAGCCTGCTTGCACATTTGTCATTTGGTGCTGGGCTTTACATTATGATCTTGTTGCTACTCGGCTAAATGGTAGCAAGCACCTAACTCTAGAAAGCCCATTGAAAGATACATTGGCAGGCCAGCTTGCGAGGCCTGCAAACTAATAAAGTCACAACTATTTAGCTCTGCAAACCACAGTAAATGTTGCATTAAGGCCTTGCCAATGCCTTTGCCTTGGTAACGTTCTGGCACACCAACTTGATGAACACCTAGCGTGTGATTAGTGATATAGGCGATGGCTGTTCCGCAAATTTCACCATTTTCAATGTAGGCGAAAATTGTTGCATTGCTATCACAAAGTAATGGCAGCAAGGTTTTATAATCAATCAAATAACCAAAAGCCTCACCGCATATGTTGGCCCACTGTTTTAAGCGCTCTTCTGACGTGATGCGTTCAATATACTTATTCGAGACTGCGAGTTTTTGCGTACCTTCAAGACCCATTGCAATCAGTTTATTACGGTAGTTCTCACGTTGAAAATCATTAGGTTCAATGGTTACACATACATGTTGCTGCCACGCATTTTGGTCAATTGCCTTAAAATCGCTGCGCCATACTTTGTTTGGCCAGCTAGTATGACGATGCACATTCGAAGCTTTAGTATGCGCTAATGTTAACCAAAACTGGTGTAAATTTACGAGGTTCCTATCTAATAACGTCATGAATTTAGTCCTTATTTATCAATATAATGCCAGCAATCAACAACACTGTACCTAACGCTTTGGTAATGCTAATGAGCTTTTGTGGGCTATCAAATAAGCCAAAGTGGCTAATTAACATAGCGAAGATAATTTGCCCGGTTAACGCGTAACTCATTAAATTGCCTACGCCCATTTTGGGAATAAGCCAATACATGCTACCAACGCCTAAAACACTTAATACACATGACCCCCACAAGTACCAAGGCACATTGCTCAGTTGTACATTTTGCAACGTGACCGAGAGCGTTTTTGCATTGATAACCAAAAGCACCAGCGAAACCAAAATAAAACTGGTTAAAAATGCATAACTTGTTGCCAACCATGAGCTTTTTAATAGTTGTCCTAAGCGCGCATTCATCGCAGCTTGCATTGCAATACACGCGCCTGCGATAAAAGCGACAGGCCAAAGGGCGTTCATAATAGACTCACTAATTGATTTATTGGCTTGCGATATTTTGCTCTCAGCGCACTGTGGTCGTCTCTGCTACGAATGCCTACTGGGCATAATATTTCAGCGTTTAACCCACGTTCTGTCAGCCCAAGGGCATCACTTACTGCTTTTTGAGCAAAGCCTGTCATTGGGCACGCATCAATGTGATTTATTGCGGCACAACTGAGCAATTTGCCAAGCGCGATATAACATTGGTTGGCACTCCATTTTTGTTGCTCAAATGGTGATAACGATAACAAATCACCACTAATGGTTTGCTTGTAGCCCGCTAGTTTTTCAACATCAATTTGCTGATTTTCTGCCAGCGCCGAAATATAGCTATCAATATCATGTTTTGAGGTGGTAACACGGTTTGCTAACACCAATAAGTGTGAGCACTGTGCAATTTTATCTTGCCCATAACTAAACGGCACTAGCTGCTGTTTAATATGATCTTTGCTTATCACAAGTAACTCATAGGGCTGCATGCCATAAGAACTAGCGCTCAAATGTACGCTATCGATAAGTGGTTGCAACTGCGCTTGTGAGAGTTGTTGTGAAGAAAATTTATTGACCGCGTAACGCCAATTGAGTGAATTAATAAAGTCCATTGCCTTGCCCTTGTTTAAATTGATAAGGCAAGGTTACGCACTCTGTATTCTTATCTCCTTTACATATGTTGATAACCCAAAATTATTTTAAATCTTTTTTAATGCGACTTAGCTGAGTTGGGGTAATACCTAAGTAACTGGCGATATGATACTGGGTTAAGCGGTTGATTATTGGGTTAAACTCTTCCAAGAAATTTAAGTAACGTTGTTTTGCTTCAAATTGCAAATAGCCGATTTCTTTTGGCTCTTTTTCAAGTAGCCAATGGGTTTCAAGGTAATTAATATGAAATGCCATCAACTCATTATTTTCAAATAGCGCCTGACGAAATTGCTTAAAATCTATTTCTAAAATCTCGCTTTTTTCGAGGGCATCAATTGCCATAAAACTAGACTTATTAGTAAGTAACGCCGTCATACTGCCGGGAAAGCGCCCTTCAGCAAAAAAGGTTTTATTAAATGCATTGCCTTGCTCGTCAATAACATATGCGCGCATCAAGCCACGGTGCAAAAACGCAAAGTGGCTAGGAGTTTGGCCAATTTCATACAATACTTCGCCCTTTTCTACCGTGCGTAATCGCGTGCAATTTTTATAAGCCAAAAACGCTTCTTCGCTAAGAGGATAATAGTTGTTTAACGTGGTTTTAAGGTGAGATATTGCATCCAAAACAAATACAGCCAAATCGAAAAAGTAACGCCAGTTTACCTAACGAACGCTAAAGCGTTAAGCCATTGTTTATAAATAAATGACGCTTATTAATTTGTGGCTCCACTACTTGGCAGCAATGCATTAAACCATCTCAATTCGCAGTAATCTCAAACGCCAACTTTAACATTATTGTAACAAATTTCATTTAGCTTATACTGCTGGTTGATTTATCGTCAAAAACACGCTTAAAGGACACACTATGATTTACGGAAAATGGCAAAAGCTACTGCTTGCAAGTAGCCTAATGAGTGTTGCAGGGGCGAGTTTCGCTACTGTAAACAATGGTGATTTTGAAACTTGGACAAGTAACACACCAAGTGCTTGGTCTACTATTGATAGCGGTATTACACTTGCACCAGAAAGCAATATTGTAAAGTCGGGCAGTTATGCCGCAAAAGTAACGGTAAATACCGCATCGCAAAGTAGCACAGATATACGTCAAAGCGTTGCTGTTGAAGCGGGTCAAACCTATCAATTTTCTACTTGGGTTTATCATACTGAAGGCGGCATAAAAGCGCGCTTAGTTGTTGATGGCTATCAAAATTATTCTAATGCAGCCGTTACACAACAATGGCAGCAAATAAGCTACCAATACACTGCATCAACAACCACAAACATTGATGTGGGTTTGCGTTTTTATGATGTAAGCGGGTTTGATGGCAGCGAAGTGGTTTATATTGATGCCTTTTTACCTTCTTCAGGCAGCACACCACCAAGTACTGGCTGTAACGATCATAGCGTATCACTGTCGCTACAAACCGACAGCTACGGCGAGGAAACAAGCTGGCAAATCACTAATAGCCAAAACAATGTAGTTGAATCTGGTAACGGGTATCAAGCAAACACCCAATACAACCAAGATATGTGTTTAGCATCAGGCGACTACAGCTTCACCATTTTTGATAGCTATGGCGATGGCATTTGCTGCAACCACGGTAATGGCAGTTACAGTTTAACCAATGCAAATACAGTGTTAGCAAGTGGCGCAAGCTTTCAAAGCGCTCAAACAACAGCGTTTACACTTGGCGGTTCATCCGACCCTGAACCTCCAACAACGCCAACAGGTTATTATGCATCAACCCAAGGGTTAACAGGTTTTGCGCTAAAAACCGAGCTATACAATATTATCAAAAATCATAATTCACGTGGCTACTCAGCTATTTGGGGATTTTACGATAGCGCATCACGCGATAAATATTTCGAGAACGACAACACCATTCTCGATAGATACTCTGAAAACCCAACTGGGCAAGATAGCTACAATTACATTGCTGTTACCAACCAGTGCGGCAGCTACAATAGCGAAGCCGATTGCTACAACCGCGAACACTCTTTCCCGAAAAGCTGGTTTGGTGGCAAAGTAGAACCAATGAATTCAGATATTCACCATATTTTTGCAACCGATGGTTATGTCAACGCAAAACGTGGCAGCTATCCATTTGGTGACGTCAGCAGCGCTAGTTTTGTGTCAAACAATGGCAGTAAACTCGGTAGCGCTGCCTCATCAACAGGCTATAACGGTACTGTATTTGAACCGATTGACGAGTTTAAAGGTGACTTTGCACGCGCCTATTTTTACATGGCAACGCGTTATCAAAACGTGATTGGCTCATGGCAAGGAAATAGCAGCAGCGCCAATGATGTGCTAAATGGTACAACTAATCAGGTATTTGAAAACTGGGTAGTGGCACTTTTATTAAAATGGCACAACAATGACCCTGTAAGCCAACTTGAACGCGACCGCAACCAAGCGGCTTATGATTACCAAGGTAACCGCAACCCATTTGTCGACCACCCTGAATTTGTTGATATGATTTGGTAAAACGCCATTTTTCACGCAACAAGTAAAAGCAAAAAAAAGCTAACGTATTCCGTTAGCTTTTTTCTTTAAAGTATGAGCACTAGCAGCTCAAATCCGCCGCATTTACTGCGCCACAGACGCGGCTGTTATCACTTTGTTTGTTGTTTCTTGTGGCCCAACATTTGTTGCACCACCAAGAATATAAAGATGACCTTTTAGCGTAACGCTACCGTGTCCATGAAGTGTGTTGGGTAAACTAGCAAGTGCCGTCCACCTATCAAGGGTTGGGTCGTATTGCCATATAGAATCAAGCGCCTTGCCAGCGCGCCAATCACCATTATTTGCAATGACTTCGCCGCCTGTAACAATGATTTTATCATCTATCACACTTGCCGAAAGCCCAGCAGCGGCAACGGGTAACGGCGCAACCTCAGACCACGAGTCGGTGCTTGCGTCGTAAACTTCTACGCTGTTAAGTGCTTTCGCATCTTGCCCTGAAGTGCGCCCGCCAATGACGTAAATTCTATCGCCAATTACCGCGCTTGCGGCCGAATTTCTGGCTATCGTGGGCGGTTTTGCTTGTCGCCAATACGCATTACTCACTAACACATAATGCGATGTGCTATCGATGTGTTTGCCAGTGTCAGGTGACAACGTTTTACCACCAATTACATGAATATTTTGCGAAACATTAGCATAAACCGACTCAGCCAATGGGATCGGCAGTGACGCACTTTTACGCCAACGCTGCAAGTTACCATCTAGGCGAAATACCGAGCGCTGAATTTGCCAAGCATTTTCTTTATTGCCAGTAAAACCACCAATGGCATATAAGTAATGATGATTACTTACCATTCCGAGATGATGTCTGGGCTCAGGTAAATCAGGCGCATTTTGCCAACGCGCTCGGGCAGGATTTAAAATAAATACTTTATCACTTGGCCCTAAACCAAAAAAAGAGGGTGTTTTAGAAGGCGTAAAACCGCCGCCGACCACAATGCGTTCTTCAAATACCGCGGGATAAATTTCTTGTAACGCAATCGGTAATTCAGGCGCATCAAGCCACTGTATTTGCTGCGTAGTTTCAGTTGGAGAATTGGCTTGGTTTGCAGCAAGTGAACTGCTAAATAAAGCCATAGAAGAAAGTAGTAATAACATGTGACCGGCAGAAAAAAGACGCATCTAAATTCCTTAAAAAGTGTTCTGTAGTTTGTACGTAAGCAACCAACTACAAGTTCATCTGTAATCAAATGATTAATAACTAGAATTAGTTAGAAAAATACAGATATTTGTCACTTTATATTAAGCCGTAATTGAGATCTAGCTAAATCTAAACCCACTAAAGAAAGGTCATCAGTTAGGTACTCAATAAATACAAAAACGACAATATTAGCGAGTGCGAAGCTCACTAATATTGCCGCCCCATTACACATTAACCTACAAGGCGTGTTTAGTAAGGTAAGCTTTAAAGTCATCACAACCGCCAATATGCTCACCATCAATAAAAATTTGGGGAACCGTTTTACGACCACTTAACAACACCATTTGCTTAAACTCATGCGAGTTATGGGTGACATCAATCTCTTCATATTGCCAATTCAAACCATCCATCAATGATTTCGCCGTTTTACAGTAGGGACAATAATCTTTCGCATAAATCTTAATCTTGCTCATTGGGGGGATTCCTGTTTGATTAAATTTCAATACCAAGTTTAAATAGGGGCTTACTCTAAGAACATGTCGCATCTGATTAAATTTATGTCTGAAAGTCCGAATATTTACCTAAATGATCCCGATCCGCTCAGCGTATTGCTAAAGCGTTTGTCGTTAAACGCCGAAGTGTATGTAAACGGTGATTTTTGTGGCACGTGGGCAGTCGATACATCAGGCAGTCGGCGAATACCATTTCACCTGATTGGTAAAGGTGAAGCGTGGCTACATATGGGCGATGAAAAGCACAAGTTAAACGCCCGCGATTTGGTTATTTTCCCGCACGATCATCAGCATATTATTGCCAGCAGCGCAGCAACACCTCAGCCGCATTTAATCAATGCGCCAATGAGTAATGATGGCGAAACCACCAATATGGTGTGCGGTTTTTTCGAGTTTAAAAACACCCTTATTAATCCATTATTAGATGCAATGCCAAGCGTTATTCATTTGCCTGCAACACCCAATAACAGTAAAGCCCTTACCCTCATTGATTTAATGATAATGGAATTAAGTGAATCACGCGCTGGCTGCTACACGGTTGTTGATCAGCTTGCCTATTTATTGTTTGTTGAAGTGTTACGCGTACAAGTAGAAAGCAACAAACTGCAAAGCGGCTTATTGGTTGCGCTTTTTGACTCACGTATTGGCAGCGCGTTAAACGCTATTCACCAACAGCCAGAGCATAACTGGAATTTGGCCCAGCTTGCAGAAAAAGCCGCCATGAGTCGCTCTAATTTTGCCGATAAATTTAGCAAGTTAGTGGGCAGTAGTCCGATGAATTATTTAATAAAATGGCGGATGATCAACGCGCGAAAATTACTGATCACGAGCGATTTAAGCATTGCCCAAATTGCAGAGCAAAGCGGCTATGAATCTGAAGCCGCATTTCGTAAAGCATATAAACAACATCAAGGGCACGCACCTGGCAGCGTGCGAAGTGGTGCCCAAAGCTAACAATCAAAGCTCGCTTGGGTTAGCTAGTTCAACCGTTGGCCATAAGTTATTTGCTTCGGAAATATGTTTAGGTACGGCTTTCGCCCATGCTTGGTAAACATCTTGATTTTTATTTACAAACAATTTGCCATCAACAATTTCAAATGCCTTTCCGTCTATTTCAAACTTTTTACCAAAGGTCATGCCGTAGGCACAAAAACCACCATATTGTGGTGCGTATTTTTCTGGGTTTTGTGTAAATAAATCACGATTTTCGGCAGATTTAAAACGATAAATTGCATCGTTATAAACGGCGGTAAAATCGGCACTACCTAACACCGGCTTGCCTTCAGTAAAATAACCAATCACATCGTGACCCGCTAAAATTACGCCGTTATTGTCGGTTTCTGTGTCGTAGCCTGCTTCAGCAAAGCTCGAAAGGCCAATAAAAGCTACTGCTAAAATTGTTTTTAATGAATGAGAAAATGTCATAACACGTGCTCCTAATGCGTTTTTGTTAATGCATAGAAATGATACGTACACTCATTTAGTCAAACTATATCCAAAAAAACTGAAATTATGTCCGAAAATCCGAACCTCACTTTCAGCTTTTTTGGCGGGTGGTTACTGTTTATTGTTGATTAAGGCGTCAATTTTTGCCTCAAGGCGCAATATATCTTCTTTGGTGGCAAAGGTTTGCTCTGGCTTACCTTCTTCTTCGTGCATTACTTGCATTGCATCAACAATAATACCAATAAACAAGTTAAGCACCGCAAAGCTGGTGATAATGATAAACGGCACAAAGAACAGCCAAGATTGCGGGAACAGCTCCATAGTTGGGCGCACAATCCCCATAGACCAGCTTTCTAACGTCATTACTTGAAACAAGGTGTAAGCCGACGCACCAATACTGCCAAACCATTCTTGCATATTCGCATCTGGGTGTTGGCCAAACAGCTTAGTAGCAAGTACCGCGTAAACATAAAAGATAATACCCAGTACACCAATTACCGACGCCATACCTGGCAATGAGTGACCCAGCGCACCAATTACACGGCGCATTTGTGGCACCACCGAAAACAGCCTTAACACCCGCAAAATCCTAAACGCACGCAGTACAGACATCGCCCCACTGGTTGGTGCCCACGAAATTGCCACAATTAAAAAGTCGAACCAATTCCAGCCGGATTTAAAAAAGTGCAGCCGATACACAATCAGTTTAAGTGCCAGCTCTATGGTAAATATGATTAAAATAATAAAATCTAACGCGTGCAGTATGTTTGCGTTTTGCTTACCAAACTGTGTAGTTTCCAAACCTAAAGTAACGGCATTAAATAAAATAACCGCCACTAAAAAGTTATTGAACAGCTTATTTTCAACTAAGGTTGTTAACTTAGAAAGAAAGGGATTTGTTGATTCCATTTAAGTGTAAATTTATAAACTAATTTATGATTTGCATAATCTGGTTTTAAAAGACGTTTTTCAAGCCTCAATCTAGCAATAACAAGCAAATACAACCATTGCCACCAGCTTAAGTATGCCGAACATTTTAGGTATAGTAATTCCATCTTTCAGCATTTTGCAGTAAGCTGCTTCAACGCCAGAAATAAGTAACAACATTAGGAGTACGTGTTGAATAAACGAATTGAACCTGAACTATTTGGTAGTACGCCCGACCTAGATCAGGTTGCGCAATCAAAAGAGCCGATTGCACAATCGAGTAAGCAAGCGCCAAGCGCGCCGCAAAACGTACCTGACACACCTGCCGTTAAAAAAAGTAGCAATGTATTTACCTGGCTGGGTGCTATTTCCATTATTGCGTTAGCAGCAGGTGGATACACACTTTACCAACAAAATCTTGAAACCCAAGCTCAGCTTGCTGCATCAAATCAACGCATTGCTGAATTAGAAAGCGCACTTTCAGCAACAGGCGAAGAAATGGGTGAATCGGCAGGCGCCATAAAAGCCAAGGTAAGCGCACTTAGCAAACGTACCGACGAGCTTTGGACACAAATGGACAAGCTTTGGGCATCTGCGTGGCGACGCAACCAATCTGAAATTAAACAGTTAAAAGATCAAGCTAGCGACATCACTAAAAACCAAAAAACAGCGCAAGCAAATGTTAGCTCTGAACTTAAAACACTGTCGCAAAACCATACTGAACTCACATTAAAGCTATCGGTACTTGAAGAGCAGCAGCAAGCAACTAAAGCACTTAAAAATCAATTAGCTGCAGTGAATACCGAACTTGACCAAATAAAGTCTAAATCACAAGGCCGCGACGCCAAACAAGTTGAAATTGGTGGCAGCATAGCCGAATTAGAAATGACGCAAAATGCACTCGCAGAACAGTTACAACGTTTAGAGAGCAAGCTTGCAGCAGCAAAGCCAGCTCAGCTTTAACGGATCAAGCAGACAAAGGGCCAACGCATAGTTTGGCCCAGCTATATAAACAAAATTAAGTTGCTTTAAAGGAATTGCTGCGACTTGCACAAAGGCTGATGTTCCTAACTTATACAAATTCCGATACAAGCAAAACGATACTTTAAAGTTGCCACATCAGTATTTAAAAAATAGGGTTTACTCTAAGCCAATACTTGAGTTATCCCTAGCTCAAACGAATAGTCTAGTCTCGCTATTTTGTACCACTTACCTAAACATCTATCGCGTTCAAAATTCTCAACTTGCTGAGGCATGCCAAAGCAACATACAGTGCAGAAGCAAAAAAGCGCCTATCAGGTTTTTCATTTGTATTTATTTAATATTAGGGTGGTAAGCTAAAGCTAACCTTATTTATGCATATAGCTTGCAGAACCTCTTTTATTTCCAAGTAATCGGTGAATAATGTGATTCTGTGAGTCGTCAATTTACAGCGGGTTACAAAGTCAAATTTGAGTGGATAAAAGGGCATTTACATGCCCTTTGAAGTGTTAGCATAATTACGTTAACAGTATTTAGCTGCTAAAAGCGATATTTTACATTCGCTGTAATTGTGCGTTGTTGACCATAGAAGCAATCGCCACGGTATAAGCAACTTGTGACCACTGTTTTATCAGCAACATTATCAACGTTTAAGCTAATGTCGAAATTGTTGAACTCATAACCAACCATCAGATCAAACACAGTATATGCATCTGTAGTAACTGCTGTGTGTAACGTTTGGCCAAGTGCTTCAATTGTGCGGCTCCCGTCAAAAGTTTCACCCACATAACGCATACCAGCACCTACTTTCAGCCCAGGTAAAAAGCTTTCAGGGCGATAAGTAGTCCAAATATTAAATAAATGCTCAGGCACTGCGGCAAGTGAAGCTGAATCAGTTATAAGTTGATTTTGCAGATATGTTTGACCTTGTAAAATTAAGCCAAGTAGCTCTTCTTTAGACTTATCTGAGGTATTTTGTTCTGAATCAGTGTAGGCATAGGCTGCGTACACATCAAACTCATTGAACTCTAACTGCGCTTCTAATTCAATACCTTGAATATCAGTTGAGCCATCTTGAACTTCATGATTTGGTGCGATACTGCGCGGTGCATTCTTTTGTGTTATGTCGAACACAGATGCTGTGATCAGGTGTTCTGTGCCCTTCGGCTGATATTTTATTCCCGCCTCAAGTTGCTCACCTTCACGTGGTTTGTAAGTACCATACTTTACTTGGCCATTTTCGTCTAAGCCATCAGGGCGTGAGCCATATTGAGGTAAGAATGATTCTGAATAACTCACATAAGGTGCAATGCCGTAATCTTCAAAGGTATAAAGAATGCCTAAACGACCTGTAGTTGCTGATTGCTCGTCTTTTACAGCTCCAGCAGCATCGCTTTTTGTTTCAACTTCATCGTAGCGAAGGGCGGCGTTTACGATAAAGTTGCCAATTTCCATGCTGTCTTGGAAGTAAATACCAATTTGCTTATCGTTTTGCCCTGGTGTGTCTGGGATCATATCGCCCGTCGGCAAGAAGCCAATTTGGCCATAAACTGGGTCGTATAAATCAAGCGAAGTATCTACGTCGATACCGACAAACTGCTTGATAGACGCTGGTGTAAGGTATAAACGATCTGTATCAGTATCTGCGCTTTGGTAATCAATACCAGTTACAATCGTGTGACTAACCATGCCTGTATCAAATGCACCGCGTAGTTGTAGGTCCGTTGTGATTGAATCTGCAACAGCATCACTTAAGCTAAAGTTACGCACAATCGAACGTTTGTCTTCTTGAAGCTTTGGTGGCCATGCATACATGGTGCGATATGTTGCCTCAGAGTCCATTTTACGCGCCGACCAATGAACGGAGAACATATCATTGATGTAGTGATCTACGATTAAAGTAACAGCTTTTTGTTCTGTATCGTACTGATCCCAGCCTGGTTCGCTAACAAAACGTTCACTTGGAATTTGACCATACTGTGCAGAGTTAATTGTACCTTCGTGCGGGAAGAACTGTGTGCTTGAGCCCGATTCATTCTTTTGGAAGTTGGTTAGTACCGTTAAACTCGTGTTGTCAGTAACATGCCAAGTTAGGCTTGGTGCGAAGAATAATGTATTGTCATCAACATATTCTGTTTGCGTTTCGCTGTCGCGGTACATAGCTACTGTGCGTACTAGCACATCTTCATTGCTATCAACTGCTGTATTAAAATCAAATGCAAGCTGCTTACGATCAAAATTACCAAGTTGAGCCCAAATTTCGCCCGATGTCCCCTGCTTTGGACGCTTACTCACAGAGTTAATAATACCGCCTGTTGAGCCTTGGCCATACAACATCGATGAAGGTCCTTTTAGGATTTCAATACGCTCAAAGTTATATGGGTTTGGACGTGCATTATTGTAATAACCAAACATCATCTGTAGACCATCTAAGTACTGAACAGGCGCAACACCACGAATGTGGGCCCAGTCACCTCGTGTATCAACACCATAAGGTCCATTATAAACACCAGCAACATAGCCAATCGCATCTTGAAGTGTTTCGGCGCCTAAATCAGCAATACGCTTCTCGGTCAATACCGATACTGATACGGGCGATTTCACAATCGGTGTGTCCGATTTAGACGCTGACGCAGAAACATACGAGATAAGCCCTTTAGGACTTACCGTAATAACTTCCATTTCTTCTTTTGTAGATTGAGTTGCTTCGTTAGCGATTGCATTAGCCGAAAGAGCGATACTGGTCGCCAATAATAAATTTGGGTACTTAAACTTAAAACTATTCATAGTTGATCACGTAATTGTAAGTAGTTGAGTAAGATGAATTATCAAGCGCGAATATTACAGTTAATGGAAACCATTCTCAATACTGTTTGCAATTACTTTTTTGTGAAAAGTACTTTTTCATCATCAAATTTAAAACATCAATGATTATTAAATAGCATGTTTTAATTTGATAACGTTCGTAACTAAATAGCCAACGCTAAAATACTACGCAAATTTTAAAAGTTGGCTCTCTTTCAAATACAAACCTGAATCCAATACACGTAGGGCTATAAAATAATGAATAATTAAATTTTTAGGCGCACGTTAAATAAAACCTAAAAAAAAATCATAGACTTTTAAATCGAAAAAAAGCGCTAATAGCAGATTCGAAGGTAGTTAACTAACCCTTTTCTAAAAAATCTGGTTGGCCGTTATTATTTTTATCTTGTTTACTTTCTTGCTTGTCGGCAGTGCCATCACCGTCTGAGTCGTCATCTTGCCAGTTAAATTGGCCATCATTATCAGCGTCAAGCAGCTTTACTGAGCGTGCTAACAAATACTCTAAGCCATCAATAATGCCATCATTATCTTGGTCGTTTTTATTTACATCACTCATTAACCTGCGCTCTTTTCGGTCGTCAAAGGCATCGACATCTGTGTCGTGGAATACGGTAATTTTATAGCTTAAATCATCGCCACCCGCATAGTTGTTATCCGTTACGCTTAGCTGATAACGACCCGCTTTAAACAATTGAAAGTGAACAACATAGGTGCCATCTTTTGAAAATGGCTTCATAACATAGCTATCGATAACCAAGCCATCGGCATTTGAAATATACACTTGTGGAGAAAAGCGCTCTGCTTGTGTCGTAAAAAACGCAGTGATCATCGTTCCTTCTGACGCATCAAAGCCAAATAAGTCCCCTTTATCAACACGCGACGAAATTGTGCCAGCAGCAATAAAGCCATCATCTAGTTTCGCTGGTGTCGCAATGCCTGGGTTATCATTCGGCTCTTGCTCAATAAATACCGGATAGTGATGTTTAGTTGCATCAAATGGGTAATCATCAATCACATCCAGTATATCGTCACCGTCAGTATCTTTTTCATACCAAGACGTCTCGCCACAGCCGCTCAGGACCATAGTTGCAATAAAGAAAAGACCGAACGGTCGCAAATTGAAAGGCATAATGCGCATCCTGCGTTAAAAAGAAATATGAGTGACTAGGGTACACCGAAAAAGTACACTGTAAAAATATATTTATAAAAACAATACCCTGGATATTTTCTTTATATATTTAAACGTTAATTGATCGCTTTTGAAAATCATAACGTTTAATTAAATGAAGGGTCGATAAGGTGTAGCCCACCTTTACTAGCCAAGTTAATTACCCCTTCGCCATGTGAACAAAAAAGCGCACTCATGTATGTGCGCTTTTTCATTTTTGGTTAATTTAAATTGGCTAATTGCTTCAAGCCGGCTTAATTACTGCCATGCATTACTGGTATCTGGTTGTTCACCCTGATTCCACCATTTTGCCGTGTAGGTTTTGCCTTCAAACACCGCTTTATCGCCGCCAACATAAACTGCTGTTGATTGCCACTGTGCAACCGTTGTTGGTGGCTCGACTGGCGGCTCAGCAGGCGGTTCGCTGGGTGGCTCTGTTGGCGGAGTTACCTCACCAATTAACTGCCATGGACCACCCGCGCTTGGTACATCACCTTGTGTCCACCATTTTGCTTGGTATTCAGCGTTTTGATACACCACTTTATCGCCTTGAACATAAACCTTATCCGCAGACCAAGCGTTGCCTGTTGATGGCGGTTCGACGGGATCGGGCAAGGTATCAACTAACCTTACTTCAGGCCAATTTGCGTGTGAGGCATAGAAATTAGTTACGCATTTTTCATAATCGCCCGGTACCAATGCCGAATACGCCGTTTGATATGCCACTAATTTACACTCAAATGCATAACCACCGGGTCTATCTGCGTAATACGCCCAGTCGCCTTCCCAATTGGTGTAAAGCACATCGGTTGCGCCTTCTAAATTTAAGCTGCCATACGGGGTTTGTTGCCAACACGTATTTTCTTCATCCATTTCAATCGGTATTTGATAATGCGCTGAAAGCCCTTCCCAGTAGCGAATACGATTTACCGGCTGGCCTTTATCTTTATTTTGTGCACCACATTCAATGCCACCATTAATAATATTGATGGTAGTGCCAAAACCGTACCCGATCCCTGCAGATGTTTCGCGCTCTGACGGCGTCCATGTGCGATCTATCACATGTAACATTGCCGGTTTGGGCGCTTGTGGCGTTAAGAAAAACCAAATCGCCGAGGCTAAGTTTAACCATGAGTCTGCAACCAGTGCTGGGTTATTTAACAGTACCGTGGCATCACCATTAAACATCGCTTCTGAGAACGCGCCATAGTTAAAATGATACGACAGCTGTTTTGCACCGCGACCAAAATAGCCTTGATTTGGTGCACATGGCCAGCGGCGATTTTGCCAGTCATTTTGACCACACCCCGTGGTGTAACCGGGTTGCCCTTCAGACCAGCCCATTTCTCTTACGTGTACAAGCGCTTGTTGCCATTCTTCCAAACCTTGCGGGTTATCTGAGGTATTGTCTTTTGCAATATGGCCGCCCGTTTCTTGGGCAAAGTGGGCAAATGCGGTAACGATTGATCGTTGACAAATCGCATCGGCATCACGTCCACCGCTATAATCACCACAAAACGCTGGGAACTTACCAATTGCGCGTAAAAAACGCGTGTAGGTATACTCAGGTGCAGCCATTTGAGTTAAAAAGTCCCATTGCGCCTGACCAAAAACCCGCTCTGCACGCTTTACATTGGCGGGGTTGCTAGCGGCATTTGGCACAATCGCCTCAACTAACGTGTTATCAGCGGTGCGTAGCGCATCTGACCAAATTGCGTACATTGGATTTGCGGTTTTAGTTTGCGCCGCAGTCGCTACTTCGCTTTTTAATAGCACATAACCATTGGGGTTTTGTGGGTCGGGTTGCACATTAAGTGCGTGCGTCGCAAGTGGTGTTAACAGCGCTAAATTTAGCGCCAACGCTAACTGTGTTTTTTTCATTTTTCTGCCCTTATTGGTTAACCTCAAGTGGAGATAACGAATGTGCTTCTAACGGTTACTTTTACTGGCTTAACCGTAAAATGTGTTGGCAATAAATTCACTCTTAATGCTCGCTATTGTTTCAAGGGCTATGCCTTGAATTTTGCAAACACTTGTCGCAAGCGCTTTAAAACAGCTTTATCTATTTCAAACTTATGTACTTTCACTATTTGTTATCTGAGCCTGAGGTTAGTTATTCTTGGAAACGTTAACAATAAATTAACGTACCGAATACTGGTACTTTTTGACAGCGTTGTCAAACGCTATTTTTAATAAGGGCCTTATCAGTAGTATTGGTATAGCAAAACCATAAAAAAGGCTTACAGACTTGGGCAAGCCTTATCGTTATCACGAACGGTAAGATGAGTATTGCCAGTTACACGCAACATTGTTAGTGTTGGATTTTCGCGCTGTAACAAAAGCGCATAAGGTAACAGAGTAAAAAGTAATTTATAAAGTATGAGTTTTGGAAGATACCACGTTTGATTACAGGGAATTCATAATCAACAGCTAAAAAGACCATAAAAAACACTCATGCTAATTACGCATGAATGTTTTTTATGTCTCTAACTTAATTTCAGTGCTGACACGCTAACAAATTCAATTTGGTTAGCTGTTTGAAGCACCATCAAATACGCTCTGCTCCCAAAGCTAGCGCTCTACAACAGCATACGCTGTTAAACCGCCATTACTGGTGCCTATTTCAAATTGCGATTGCAAGTGACCTGCTTTTTGCATTACGAGCACCAGCGGCACGTTTTGATTAGTAAAGCGATCTGGGTGAAAATTAATAGTCACGGGGCAGTTAACAACGCTTCCCCCCTTTTTTGACTTTAAGCGAATATTTTCAATTGCTTGCGGAACAGCATTTCATTACTTCTGCTAACAGCCCACCTCTATCACTTTAATCCAATAATAATAGAAACAATAGATTAAGACTTACCCAATACGGGCTTGCTTAAAAAGACAACACCCTAACTCATTTAATAGCAAGGGTGCTTTTATTAGAAAGTAATAAATTAAAGAAAGCTGGACTCCTTTGACCACTGTTTATTCTGGTATGACATAATTTCATCTGATTTAGTCACACAAAAACGAGGGAAATACTCTGCATCGTGTAAGATAAATTTGCACTCACGTGGCGCTTCAGAAAAGTTATGCCACTTGTTCTTTTGCGCATCATATTTTTGCAAGAAAAAGCTCACATCTGCTAAATTAGCAGCAATGCGGTATGCTGTTCCATTAGTCAGTGATTCGAACAAAATACTGCCAATGGTGTATAGTGGTGTGCTAAGTTCTTGCCACGTTTGCCCTAAATCTTTTGAAACAAATAGATCAGAAAATGCGCCTTGTTGGTTGTATAGCGTAATTATTTCACCTAACACATTAAAGTTTGTGAATTTTTGAGGCACATTTAAATTTTCTGTCTGATACGTATTCAAGTCGATAACATCAAGTAGCTCTGGCGATAAGCCAATATAGTATTTATTATTTACAATTTTGCCGTGTGCTCTTGCACCCCATTTTCTAAAATTCGAATAGATTTCTTTTTTAGATGCGAAATTACTAGCGTCAAACTCATAAACTTTTAATGTATAGTTATTACCTCCGAATGGAATATAGTTTACGTCTTCATAATCAGCTGTGATTACATAAACTTTGTCGCCTAAAATATCGATATCTTGAATTTTTTCATTATTTTCAAACTTGCTTACCACTTGCCATTGTTCTTGCGCTTCAACAATCATTTGTTGCGCTTCGTTTGCCGCTAATAGCTTTCCATTTGAAAGCGTTCGAACGGTATGAATGTCGCTCACTTGATTTGTTTGAATAATGTCCCATTGCCCTTTTGCATCACGCTTTTTGATTACACCAAGCTCGGCACCATAATATAAGTTTTGATTATTATCACTTGCCGGAATTTGCGACTGTATTGGTGGTAACGCTTTGATTGCTAAATTATAAAATTGATCAGCATCTAATTCATCTGACAAACCTTTCTTCAACGCTCCTTCTTGAACACTGTGCACATAAACATTTATTAGATCAACCACTAAGCCTTGTCCTGAACTTGTCATCACACTTTTGCTAGGCAAAGGCATTTTTTTTGGCTGCCAAACGATACCATTTTGGTTCGACAAGTAAGGAGAATATTTTGCGATATGTGGGGCTATTAATTGTTCTTCGTTACCTAAACGCTTTGGAATCCAAATTTCTTGATCGTCCCCTAAATCAAAGTAAATCAAAGAGCCCATATCAGTTAACGTACCTGTTTTTACGTTAATCGTTGGAAACCCTTTTATCTTGGACTGCATACCCATTTTGCTAATAGCATATTCCCCCTCAGGTAGCCATAAACCAGAAGTGTTATTGATACGCGTGGTGAGAGTGTACTTCTTTTTAGTAGCTATATTTGTAACTTCCACATTGGGATGAAAACGTGGCAAATTTACAACTAAATAACCATGTGAGTTTGAGAGTAATTGGGCGTTTTGGTCTTTCGGTGTACTTTGACAGCCAACTAAAAAGAAGATGATAGCGGCGCAACATAGATGTTTTAAGTTCACTCTTTTTCCTTAAGCGAGTTTTATTATAATTATCGCCCGCAACTTTATTTTGAATGTAAATACCCTGCAATCAAAAGATCTGTATTCATTTTAGTAAATGTAAATCAATGTGAAATATTAATAAGTTAAAACAACTTATTACCCATCAAAATTAACGCATTGCCGATTGCGCCAAGTGCGAATAATCGCAGTAAAATAATCGACATGGTGCCGATACCACCGGCTGAGGTGTTTCTATATTTCAATGGGTATTGATGAAATACTAATAAGTACAAAACATTAAATAACCCAACGCGCATAGCGTCGAGGGAGATGGTTTTACCGTCGTTTAAATGAATATCGCAAGTATGCAAAACAGCGCGTGTTTTATTGGCAACGCCACCGACTCGGTGCTTGTTTTTGCGAATATAGGTGTAGTTAAAAACCACTTCGCTTATATCGCTTTTATTAACTAACTCACTGCCACCTTTTTTGACTTTTTTAGCGAGCTCTTCAATTTCGATGTGATTTTGGCTAATGGTCATCACTTTTTTACTGCCAAAACCATATTTTTTAATCGTTACTAAGCGCTTAATTATGAATACCGTTAAAAAGCTGCCTAAACAAATTAAAAAAGCGATGCCACGCGGGTAATGTTCTACTAAATACAAACTTGATAGCGCAATCGCCATCACCAAAAGGGCAAAAAACACTTCAGCCCAACCTGATAACACGGCTAACGCAGGCAAAGACTGAAGCCGTGTTACTGAATCGGCTTGTAGCGATGATTTACCTTGAAAGGAAGCGTATCTAAACCAATCTTTGTCGGTTAAATCAAGTTCGAGCGAGTGCTTTGCAATTGAGCGCATATTAAATCCATTTGTGCTAGCGATGGTTGTTTTGATTAACGGCGATTCCGTTGTTGCCTTGCCTATTTTATTGGCTTTACTAAATATGTAAATAGAACAAACTATTAGCTTGTTTAACACATAAAAATTAACGCTACTAGTTAATCTAATTTGAAGTGGTATACGTAATAAACAAGGTTATGATTTAAATAAGAATACGACAATGAAACTGAGCAAATTAGAAAAGTACTTTGAAGTTGAAAAACTTGTTTTTAATAGCCTTGATTTAGCGCTTTACAACGTAAGTGCAGTGGTTGAAGGACAGGAATACATCATTACTGATGAGCGAGGTGAACGCATAAAACACCATAATTTATTGGCACTACAACAGCGTTTTCAAAATGTAAAAGCTAAAAAACAGGTGGTACGTCAAAGCAGCGCCTACGATGAGATGATTGGCGGCCCAGTTAAAGGGAGTAATGAGATGGAAGTGTCGCTTGGAGATAATAAGCTGTACTAAATAAGCTTAGAAGATTATACGTTAAGCTTACTTTAAAGCTAACAGCTTATTATTTACGTGTTAGCGCAGCACTTACTTTTGAAAACACAAAACCACCTGCGGCGCCAGCGAGTAATTGGGTATAAAACCCCCAACCTCTTGCGCCCGCAATTACGTTAATTTTCACAATGAGTTCAAACGCAATTAACACAGTTGCGAGCGCTGCAATACCTGCAAAGGTAAACCATACATCGCGCGAAATAGCGTATTTTTTGCTAAGCCAATTAGCAACCGTAAACGCGATTGCTAATGCAACTGCGATAATCACGCCATAGGTTGTGATCATGCCAAGCCAATCTTGCGCCATTACATTAAGACGATAACCTAATGGCACCACCACACCAACATTTACTAACTGATTGACAACATATTGGCTATGGAACAAGCTAGCTATGGTAAAGCTCAGCAGCCATGCGACTAAAAACGAAGGTAATAAACGTGTTAAAAATAACAAAGTTAGCGCAACTCAACAAAGGTATATTCCCTCACACTAGCAAACACTTGGGTTGTAAACAATGGTTGCTTTGTATCGTCTTTAGTTTTGTCACATCTGTAGGTGTTTCAAAAAACGCCATTGCAAGCGACACCAACTTACCGTTAGAAACTTACAACATACATACCCTTGCTACCGGATTAAACGCGCCTTGGAGCATGGTGGAGTTACCCGATGGAACATGGCTGATTACTGAACGAGACGGCCATGTCGTAATGGTAAAAGGCAACAGCCAAAAACGGCTAAACGTTAACTTTGAAGGCCTGTACCTTGCAGGTCAAGGTGGCTTGCTTGATATACTGCTTGCACCTGATTATGTGCAATCAAACACCGTTTATTTTACCTACGCTCAAGGCAACTTAAGCGCTAACCGCTTAGCCATCGCAAAAGCACAGTTTAATGGCACAGAATTTTCAAAACCTCAAATTGTGTATACGGTCGCAACCGATAAAGGCACACCTCAACATTATGCTGGTCGCGCACTAATACTGCCTGACAATACCTTGCTGTTTTCAAGTGGCGACGGCTTTGATTATCGTGAACAAGCACAAGTTGTAACGAGTCAATTAGGAAAAATGCTACGCATAAACCTAGATGGCAGCATACCTAACAACAATCCATTTAAAGATCACACAAACCAAAACGCTCATACGGTTTTTTCTCTTGGCCATCGCAATGCACAAGGGCTTGTGTACGATTACGATGCAAAACGCATTGTAAGTCATGAACATGGCCCTGCTGGCGGCGATGAGCTAAATTTTTTAAGCGCTGGAGAAAATTACGGTTGGCCGGTGATCACCTACGGTAAAGACTATTCACAAGCGCGAATTTCGCCGTTTACTCGATACAAGGGTATGAAACAACCAAGCATTAATTGGACACCCTCTATCGCCCCTTCTGGCATGGCTTACTACGGCACACGTTATAACGCGTTCCCATCACTACAAAAGCACGTATTAATTACCACGCTCGTTGATAGAAAACTGTACGCAGTTGATATTAACAATAATCGCTTTAAACAAACCGCTGTATTCCCCGAAATAAGCGGTCGCTTGCGCGACGTATTTGTTAGCAATAGCGGTAATATCGCCATTTTAACCGATGGCAAAGATGCCAAATTGCTACTTGTTTCAAAGCTAAGTAACTAGGGTCTGTTGACCTTTCAAGTTCGTTTTTGCAGCAGTTTGATTGGGTTTTATACAAGGCAGAGACTGCGTGGCATAGTCATTCTATGTGAGTCAGCCGATAACACAGTAGAAAACTCAATCAAGCGCTGCCGAATGGTTCTTTTGAGCGCACTTTTCTCATTGTTGCTCGATATTTGCTTAGGTTACTAGGCCACACATCGAGCGCCGCGATAAAAGCACGCTCAAAAAGAACAAAAATAGAACAGCAAAGGTTAACAGACCCTAGCCTAAATTCAATAGGCGCTGTCACACTGAAATATGTTAGTAACATAAAAACATAGTGCTTAGCTATGTTTTACACAATTAACCATATGTTGACCAAAACTCGTTTTGTAAGCTGCTTTTTTGCATAGCTATTTCAGGCAAGTCACATATAATTACCACTACTCAACGACAAAGAAATACTATGCTTTTAAACGCCTTACTCACATTTTTGCTTGTAGTTAGCTTTAGTATTAATGCTAAGCCTTGGCGACTTTGTCATGAAGATAAAGAGTACCCGCCTTACCTTACTAAGCCAGTGCAAAACACTCAGCCTGGAGGGCTTGTAATTGACGTGTTATCTGGGGCAGCAAAGCACGCTAATACACCGATTACTTTTGTTGCTCGTCCATGGAAACGCTGCAAGAAAGGCGTTAAAAATGGCACATATGACGGCTTGTTTGTAATGCTTAAAACGCCTAAGCGCGCAGAGCAATTTGCATACCCAACAAATGAGCAGCACTACTTAAATAAAGTAGATTATGTCATTTTGTATAAAAAAGGCTCGCCGCTGCATCGTGCCGAATCGAACGGCAAACTGTTTAACGAACAAGGTCAGTTTAATTTTAATTATTACAAACGCATACAAGAATTTGG
This sequence comes from Pseudoalteromonas sp. XMcav1-K, assembly GCF_044005875.1. Lineage (NCBI taxonomy): Bacteria > Pseudomonadati > Pseudomonadota > Gammaproteobacteria > Alteromonadales > Pseudoalteromonadaceae > Pseudoalteromonas > Pseudoalteromonas sp. XMcav1-K. The sequence continues at coordinate 104,075 of NZ_JBIPJE010000050.1, forward strand.
CTTACAAGCACCCACTGGCTATGTATTACATCAATTTTTAAAACAGCATAACGTCGCCGCAAATGATAACTATGACTTAGATTTGGGCATCAACCAAGTCGCTAATGGCAGGCTCGACGGTTATGTAGTTGAAAAACGCGCAGGGTTAAAACGTGTTGAAGCACTTAACAAACAAGGTATTGTTATCAGCAGTCAGGGAGTGTTAAAACGCACCTATTGGTACGTACCGTTTAATCGAGATTTTTATAACAACAATAAAGACGATGTAGCGCGCTTTTGGCACCACATACAATTAAGCCGTGAGCAAATCTTAGCTCACGACTAGAGCGTGTTGATCTTTGTGGTCTAAATGCCAAACAAAATGCTGCAGAAATAGACAGCAAAGGTCAACACGCTCTAATTTAACCCAAGTTAGGTTAAATTAAATATCGCGCCAAACCACACAACTCGACCAACACTATTTTAGGTAAAAACGCACCACTCCCCTTCAAACACGTTAAAACACCTAACGCCAACACCTAAAATTTCAGACAAGCACCATCATTTATGAGATAAAATTCATTTTATTTGTTTTGTTATAATGTATCATTTTATAAATAATCTAATAACAAGCCTTTTAAGGGGAAAGTTGTGCAACATAAAACCTACCTAGCTTTGGCAATATCTGCAGCAGTTATGCTGACAGGTTGCTCCAAAGAACCTGAGAGTCCTAACAAAGCACATACAGAAGTAAGTGAAACCACTTCGAAAGAGAGCAAAAACGCGCTCACGCAAAACCCATTTTTTAAAGAGTGGAATACGCAATTTGGTTCGCCACCATTTGATGAAATAAAAACAACCGACTTTTTACCCGCTTTTGAAAAAAGCATGGCTGAGCATAAAAAAGAAATCAATGCGATCACACAAAGTGAATACGCACCAACATTCGATAATACTATCGCCGCTATGGAGCTTGCAGGTGCGTCACTCACACGCGTTTCTCGTGTGTTTTTTAATTTAACTGGCACAGAATCAAACGATGAAATGCAAGCGTTGCAGCGTAAAGTGTCACCAATGCTAACGCGTCACAACAATGAAATTCGCATGGATGAAGCCTTGTTCAAACGTGTAGCGCACGTTTACAACAACCGTTCTGGTGCAAATTTAAACCCTGAACAAACTCGTTTGTTAAACCGTGTATACGACAGCTTTGTGAGAACAGGTGCAAACCTAACCGAAGAACAACGCGCTGAACTCGCATCCATCGATGAACGTATTTCCGAACTTTCAACCCAGTTTGGGCAGAACTCTTTAAATGACTCGCGTGCGTTTACATTGGTATTAGAAGAATCAGATTTAGACGGTTTATCTCAAGCACAACGTGATGCAGCAGCCGCAGCGGCAAAAGCGAGAAACTTAGCAGGCAAATACGTGATTACACTAAACCGTGCCAGCGTTGAACCGTTTTTACAATTTTCGAGCCGTCGCGATCTACGCGAAAAAGCGTTCAAAGGTTGGGCAAACCGTGGCGACAACGATAATGAGTTCGACAATAAGGCAATTATTGCTGAGATGGTATCGTTACGCGCCAAACGTGCTCAACTGCTTGGTTATAAAAACCACTCTGAATATGTACTGTCAAACGCGATGGCAAGTTCTCCAGAAACCGCAATGGACCTACTGTTAAAAGTGTGGGAGCCAGCAATTGAAAAAGCAGAACAAGAGCGTAGTTGGATAAAAGAGCAAATGGCAGCTGAGGGTGTTAAGCACGAGCTAGCTGCTTGGGATTGGCGCTATTACGCAGAAAAAGTACGTAAAGCCAAATTTGACTTAGACCAAGGTGAAATTGCCGAGTATTTCGAGCTTGAAAATATGCTTGCAGCAAAATTTTATGTTGCTGAGCAATTATTTGGCCTTAAATTTGTTGAACGTAACGACATTCCTGTTTACAACGAAGTAGTTCGTGTATGGGAAGTGCAAGACAAAACAGGCAACGCCATCGGTTTATTCTTTGGTGACTATTACGCACGCTCAAGCAAGCGCTCAGGCGCTTGGATGAGCTCGTTCCGCACCCAGCAAAAGCTTGCTGGCGATGTAAAGCCAATTATCGTCAACAATATGAACTTAAATAAACCAGCTGAAGGCGAAAAAACGTTAATGAGTTACTCCGATGCAGTAACCTTGTTTCATGAGTTTGGCCACGCACTTCATGGTTTATTATCTAACGTGACTTACCCAACGCTTGCTGGCACAAGTGTACCTCGTGACTGGGTTGAGTTCCCTGCGCAACTTTATGAACACTTTATTGCGCAACCAGAAATGCTCGAAAAGTTTGCTCGTCATTACAAAACCAACGAGCCTATGCCTAAAGCACTTATTGAGCGTATTAAACAAGCAAGTACCTTTAACCAAGGCTTCGCAACGATTGAGTTTACGGCATCTGCACTTGTCGATATGGCATATCACCAACTAACAGACGTAAAACACTTGGATGTACGTGCTTTTGAAAACGACGTGTTAACTAAGTACGGTAAACCTAGTGAAATTATTATGCGCCATCGCAGCACGCACTTTGGCCATATTTTTGCTGGCGGTTACTCTTCAGCCTATTACGCATATATGTGGTCTGAAATCTTAGATGCCGACGGGTTTGATGCTTTCTTGGAAAAGAAAAATATTTTTGACCCAGAAACGGCAGAGAAGTTATATCACTTTATTTACAGCCGTGGTGATACATTAGATTACTTCGAAGCATACGAAGGATTTAGAGGCCGAAAGCCTACCACGGATGCACTACTTCGCAATCGCGGGCTAGATTAAACAAAAAACCGAAGTCAGTGACTTCGGTTTTTTTTGCTCACTTTTAATGTTATATATCGCGACCAAACCACACAACTCGACCAACAATACGTGCTTGTTCACCCGTGGCATGGGTGATTTCAAAGCTTGGGTATTCTGGATTGTCACTTATTACTTTTACGCCGCCACTAAATGGTTTTAAGCGTTTAGTTAACAAACCATCTTCGGTGTGTACTAAATAAATATCTTCTTTATGCGCTTGCTTTTGCGACATATCCACTAAAATCATATCGCCGTGTTCTAGGGTTGGTTGCATACTGTCTCCGCGTACAGAAACAAACGCCAACTGCTCTGAATGCACACCTAATTGCGATGATAACCACTGTTTCGAAAAACCAAAATGGTCAGAAATTTCTTCCCCTGCGCCAACTTGGCCAAAGCCCGCACTGGCTTCTACATCAAACTTAGGTGCAAGTACCATATCGGGTTTAGTGTTATTGGTAACGTCGTCAGTAGCGCGCTGGCCTGTAATTAGCCAATTTAAATCAATGCTAAATTGCTCACTTAATTGTTCTAAATAAGCAAGCGACGGGCGGCTGCCACCACGACACAAACGATAAATAGTTGAAGCCGAACGCCCGGTTACTTCAGCAAAACGCTTTTTGTTGCCTTCTGTGATTTGGTCAATTAACGAAAGAAAGCGGCGAGAAAAGGCAGTGCTCATGGTAAGTTCAGCTCCAAAATTTTAGTGGAGGCTGACTTTACCTATATTCACACTAAATTCAACGTAACCAAGCTAAACTCTTAGCTGTATGCCTTATTTTTAAACACATCGTTGGATTTGCAGTCAATAAACCTGAGCTTAGCTAAACAACCCCCTTCCAACACAAGTCCCCTCAACCAAACTAAGTGTTAACCGATAACTGCTTTTTGGCATAAAAACGCCACAAGCCAATCAGGTTACTGATTAAGAAAACACTTTCCATCAGTACAGCTACTGGCGAAAACACCAACACATTGTGCAAAATCCAACATAAGGTGCCAACAATCATAAAACAGCGCAAAGTAAAATCATTTGCTTGAAACGACGCATAGGTTTGCAGTAAAGCCGCAAGCAGCGCAATTAGGCTTATCCAGCTATGCCAAGTAATATAAACCGCAGCAATACTCATCGCCATAAAACCGAGCATTACACGTGGATCTCGTGCAAAAATACAATAGCCATAACGCAATGCCGCCAACAGCATTAAACATGCTGCACTTATTTTATCGAGCAACAGAAAATGCACTGCGGTAAACAATACCGAAGTAAATAAGCAGGTTAAAATCGCACTGCGCGATTTAAATTGAAACGAGGCTAAATCAAGTAAAGTAGCGATTGCTACCAAACACTGCGACACAATAAACATAACGGCTCCTGTAAAAAGGGGCAGTCTAATCAGGCGCCAATGTAAAAACCTTAACTTAAGTTAATTGCCGTCAAAATGATTTGGTTAAATTTAAACGACGGCGAATGCGCGACAATGATATTGCCGACACTCCCAAGTACATTGCCACTTCGTTCAAACTAAGCGTTTCTAACCAATGAGGTTTATTGTCGAGTAAATATTGATAGCGTTGCTCGGGCGTATTGAGCAATAAAAAAGCCTCTTTGGCTTCTTTAAATAATAACTGTTGGGTTATAAGCTGTTGTTTTATAAACTGCCAATCTGCATTTTCCATTAACGATAATGGCACCTTAATTACGCGAGCCTGACGTATTACTTTTAGCTGATAAAGCGCAGGACTGTGCGTTAGCCAATTGCCATACAAAAGTGCAAATTCATCTTTAAAATAAAACTCTTTGCATTTTTGCCCGCCATCGGAACTTGCGTGCAAAGCCCCAAGTACCCCTGACAAAATTAAAAACCCCGCGTGTTGCGTTTCGCCTTGTTGTAATAGTACCTCGCCTTTGGCATAGGTTTTAATATCAAATTGCCCTGCTAACTTTTGCTCAAATAAGCTTGCAAGTTGCTGATAACTATCACCTAGTTCAAGGATTTTTGGCGTATTCAATGGTGCCAACCTCGCATTAATAATTGAGTAATCTCACTTGCATTCACGCTATCACGCACCACAAAATGCTGACCACACCAAAGTGGCGAAAAATCACTTTTGCCAGCGGCTTCTGCACGGGCGCGGATCGCCGTCATCGCAATTGACGCAAACGGGAATGGCGGTACATGTGACGGCATGCTGTCAAGCTCAGTTATCGCACGGTTGACTATTCCGCGCGCAGGGCGACCAGAAAATATAGTCGTCAGCACTGTTTGGTGCGGCTTTTTTAGTGCCGCGCGATGGAGCTCACTTGTTGTGGCTTCATTACTTAATAAATAGGCACTACCAATTTGTACCGCACCAGCACCTAGCTGCTGAAATGCCTCAACGTCTTCAGGTTTACTAATACCACCAGCGGCAATAATTGGCACGTCTAAAGTGACACATTGTTTTACCAATTGCTTGGTTGTTGGCTGCTGCATGATGTTAGTCGATAAAAAATGGCCGCGGTGACCACCGGCTTCAATGCCCTGTGCAATAATGGCATCAACACCGTTTTCTTTTAAAAAACACGCTTCTTCAAACGTGGTTGCCGATGACCAGACTTGCCCACCCCACTTTTTAATTTGCGACACAATCTCCTTGGCTGGCAAGCCAAAATGAAAGCTCACTATTGGCGGTTTATATGGCGCGATAATCTCCAATACACTTTGATCAATAGGCGTGCGCGATGCACTGCTTGAAAATCCTGATGCATCAATATTAAACTCGGCAAAATAAGGGGTGAGTAATTGATGCCAATCCATTTGCTGCTGCTTGCTATAATTGGGCGTGGTGTGGCAAAAAAAGTTTAAGTTGTAGGGCTTATCTGTATGGCAGGTTAGATAGTTTAATTCGCTAACTAGCTGCTCTTTTGTCAACATAGCACACGGCAGCGACCCAAGCCCTCCTGCATTGCAAACCGCAACGGCCAATTTGGCATTTTGTACTCCCGCCATCGGCGCTTGAATAAGCGCAAGCTCAGTATTAAAAAACGTTTTTGTCATTGTTACGATCCTTGTTGTAATGAAGAAAAGCCAAAGTGTTAGCGCATTATGCTATTCAAATAAATTAAAGGAACTGAGTTTGCGTTAAGGTGTTTAAATTAAACTGTTTTTGTTAAGTGAAAAATAAAAATGCCGTAGCACCACACTCAGTACTACACTAACATTTAATGGTTAATAACCTATTGAAATTTAATAATTTAACCCATTGATTAAAACTATTTTTTGATAAGACAAAAATTTTAAATTGACGCAAAACGTAATCCTGTTTATTTTCGCCGTGATGTTTCAAGAAGGGCCATACTAAGCGCTGGTCAACCCAATATTAAGCAGATATCCGCATGCCTATTGCTGCGATTTACACCTTTAAAAGTAACCATAATATTGGAACCATTTGAATGACCGAGCCGAGCGTTATCAGCTTAATTCCACCCATTGTTGTACTGACACTTGCTGTAGTACTTCGCCGCCCTATTTTAGCCCTTGTGTTAGGTGCGTTAGTAGGCTTAGCCCTGCTTGATTTTACGACCATTTTAAGTAATTTTGCCGAGGCATCATTAAAAGTGATGGCCGACGAAACCATAGGTTGGCTAATTTTAGTATGCGGTAGCTTTGGTGCACTTATTGCGCTATTGGTGCGAACTGGTGGTGCACTGGCATTTGGTCGCAGCGCACTGAAACTTGCCAAAGGCGCTAAGTCGTCACTGCTTATGACCTACTTGCTGGGCGTGGTGATCTTTATTGATGACTACCTAAACGCTTTAACTGTAGGCGAAACCATGCGCCGCGTTACGGATAAATTTAAAATCTCCCGCGAAATGCTGGCCTATGTGGTTGATTCAACCGCCGCACCTATTTGTGTGCTGGTGCCACTATCTACTTGGGCGGTGTTTTTTGGTGGCTTGTTGGTTGATAACGGTGTTGCCGCAGAAGGGCAAGGCATTAGCGTTTACATCGACGCGATCCCCTACATGCTCTATGCCTGGGTTGCCGTGTTTATGGTGCCATTGGTTATTTTAGAGGTGATCCCACTGTTTGGCCCTATGAATAAAGCCGAACTTGCAGCAAAAGCGGGTAAACCAGCACTTGAGCAAGTCGATTTAAGCGAAGTGCAAACACCCGATGAATACGCTGCAAAAGCAATCGAGCAAGAATTCGAAAATGCCGATAATAGCGGTAAGCTCTACAACTTTTTAGTGCCAATAGTGCTTCTTGTAGGCTTTACCGTGTACTTTGATATTGATGTGTGGAAAGGCTTACTGGCAACATTGGCTGTGACCATTCCATTTTATATGGCACAGCGTTTAATGCCGTTGGCCGATATGTTGGAGCAAATGATTGATGGCTTTAAATGTATGTTACCTGCCATTGGTACGGTTATCGCTGCATTTATTTTTAAAGATGTGTGCGACAAATTGCTATTGCCACAATATGTAATGGACACACTAAGCCCGTATATGACAGCACAATTACTGCCTGCGATGGTGTTTTTATCAATGGCTATTTTAGCGTTCGCTACGGGGTCGAGTTGGGGTATTTTTGCAGTAACAATCCCAATTGTAATGCCACTTGCTGTTGCGGTTGATGCGAACATTCCGCTTGTGATTGGTGCGCTATTATCAGCGTCATCTTTTGGTAGCCAAGCGTGTTTTTATTCTGATTCAACGGTACTGGCAGCGCAAGGCTCAGATTGTAACTTAGTCAGCCATGCTGTAACCCAATTACCTTACGCACTGCTTGCAGCTGCAATCGCATTTATTGGCTTTTTGCTACTGGCATAAACTCAATAACCTGATAAAACAAAAGCGTCAGCAATATGCTGGCGCTTTTTTATTGATAATTAGCCTCTTTTTGAGAGGGCCATTAATACATTCAAAAAGGCTTCTACCGATGCGATTGAGCCCGATTCATCCATTGTGTGATAGCTGGTTGTTGGCACTTGAATAGTGGTACCATCCACTAAACCATTCGAACTGGCGATAATACGACCAAGCTCAGTACTACCAATAGAGCGTGGCGCTTCCCCCCGCGCGGCAAGCTCTTTATTTATTTTTTCCATATATTCATCTTTATAGATGTAGCTTAACTGCTGCTCTTTACAGATTTTTTCCACTAACTTAGTTGCCGCTGAATTAAACGAAGCGTTGGCATCTTTTTTTCGCAGCACTAAATGTTGTTTGTTGGCTGATTCAACATCGGGAAACGGGCTAGTATCCACCACAAATAAGCGGTTAGTTGAGCCACCAAAACGACGAAACCATTCCAATAAATAGCGCCAGCTTTTACCTGCTTCTTCTTGCGCGGTGAAAAACACTGTGCCTTCAAAGCCCAAACTAAATAAATGCACGAGCGCTGCCGCCGACAGCACATTATCGAGCTGACCGGTTAATCGCTCTTCCGAAATACGTAGTTTGTCTTTAAACGCAACCGGTGTTCCGGCAACGGCACTTTCAAGGCCGTCAATTTCAAAAATAAGGTTATTTCGATACTCACACACATAAGAATGCTTGATCATGCCTTGCCCGCGATACGCACCAGACCAAGGTTCGTAAGCATACACCGGGGTAGACTTATAGCGCTCGGTGATTTTAGTCATGAGTTCTTCAGACACTGAGTTATTGAGCAAATCAGTGCGGTTTGCAGCAATAAATGCTGCATATTGAAATTCGTTCGGCCCGGTGCAAATTAAACCATGGCGGTCGATATGTGCGGAAAACATTGCACTGAACGGCTTTTTACCCTGCGCAACTAATAGTCCTTCGTACCAAGTTACGGTGGCTCCTCGCTCTTCAAGCTCGCGCTGCAATACACGAAAAAACGAATGCTCCGCCCCGACCACACTCGGATGGCGAATAATTTCTTTTAATAAATCGATATACTCTTGGCTTAATGTGCTCATTAATTTCACTCTAAAACGCGCTAAATAGCCCCTACTAAGTTTAAAAGCCTAGCGAGAAGCCGTCATTTTTTGCCTAGTTCGATATCTTTGCACAAGCGTTTTATGGCTAAATTTAAAGCACCGAATTAACTGCAAGTATCTGCCTGAATCTACAAACTAGCAAGTAAAATCAAAGCCAAAATAAATACTAAATTATTGGGCTAACCTGCCGATAACATATTGATTCACAAACAAGGACGTGATTATGAAATTACCTAGCATAAATAGTTATGAAAACCTCTCAAATGCGGTGCAAAATAAAAACACCAGTATTGAACAAGCTGTAAACACAGCAAAAGTAAACGCTAATGACCAAATAGCGCCAGATTCTGTATTTATTAGCCAGGTTTACCTTGTTGATTTTGATTTTAACAGTTGGTTAGCCGAACCCGACCAAGCCAATTTATCCGATGAGCAAAAACAGCAGCTTACGTCGTTGTATGAGCGACTTTCTGAAGAAGACTTCATTAATTTAGCAAAAACAGATGTGCTAAAAAACGAACAGTTTTTATCATTGTCAGGGCAGCTCGATAACGAGCATTTAAATGGATTAGTAAGTGCTATTGCGGGCTTGTCTGTGCCTGCAAGCATGTTATTTGTGCATGTGAATGAATACCAACCTCCGCGCACGGAAGAAGAAAAAATAGCGCAATTTATTGACGTGATTGCCAACCAAAATGAAGTAAACCGAGACAAAATTATTTCGCAAGCAGCACTTTATAGCGAGTCCGTAAATACATACAAAAAAAATAGTCGCGATGACGGTACCTACTCGGAAATCAATTTGTACTTTAGTACCGATTCAAGCGCAAATAACCTACAAAATTTTGTATCAAGTGTCATTTCGTCAGATAACCCAGGTGATTTAGTAGACAAACTCAGTAATTTTAGTGAGCAGCAGCAAAGTGCAATGTTAAATGTACTGGGGTTTGATAATCATCTTGGTACACGTTTACTTGATCAGTTACACGACAAAGATGAAACCGCACGTCAAAACATCGTTTCATTTTTAGGTGATATTACGCAAAAATCGGGCGCCTTTTTAGAATTTTCCGCCTTTTCGTCTCGTGACCCCGATAACCCACTTTATCTCCGTAAGGGCCATGGCGACAACATGTATACAACAGTGCAAGATATGGTAAGTAAAACCGTTAATTTATTAGAAGATTACGAGTTTTCTGACGAGCAGCTGAGCAAATTTGGCGAAGACTTAATAAATCATCCACGCCAGCAGCAAATCGCTTATCTAGACACCTTTACTATTGGCTTAGAAAATCTTATCCAACGCGATGAAAACAACCAAGAAACCTATAATCCGCTAGAAGATGCCAAATCTGCGACGCAACTGTTTGCACTTTTGAATGATGAAGCAGTGCTAGAGAAAATGTATCAAACCAGACAAGGAGAAGATTATCGCGCAGGCACTTTCTTTAAGGTGAAGTCGTACCAAGAGTATCAAGCAGATGCAAAGCAGCTGATGGCGCACTATTTACCCTCAATTTCTTAATCCCTTGTGCGCCAACTGTGCAGGTAACGCTGTTGGCGCTTATTAATTCACAATCCTAATATATAAAAGCCGATAATCTAACATTGGTAGCCCATTAAATCCTTGGTTATAATACCAATTCACTTAAGTAGCTGATCACATACTTAACAGAATTGGTATAATTGACGTTTCGCAGGCTGAACGCTCTGCTTCCCCATTTGATATTTTCGTAGTGAGCATCAAAAAACAATGAAAAAACTCTCAAAAGTTCAACTAAAACAACAAGCTTTGGTGCTTAGTATTGCAGATGCGCTAGAGGCAAAAGCCTTAGCTGAAATTCCGGGCATGGTGCAATGCTGGTTTGATGTTGAATATCACTTGTTTCCAGGATCGCTATTACTTTGCTTTCAATTCGAAAATGAGCAAGCCTTAGCCGCTGCTGAGCCTAATCTGCTCACTTGGCAAAAACGCTTAAGTGCAGCGCTGGTAAAAAAAGGTGTTGTGCTAAAAGATATGCGCAAACACTTAGTATTTACCTTAAAAGGCCCTGACGATTAAGCTACTTGGCACTAATTTGCGTTGAGCTACAATTAAAGCCTGACTAATATCAGGCTAAATGGCTGGAAAAAGCGCATACATTTAGGCAATGTGTGCAATGGGTTGTAATTGTTGTGTGTTCTTTATGAAAAACTCAGTTCTTGTATATGTCATACTTATCGTCACTCTTTTTTTCAGTGTCACTTGCTCTGCTACACAACTTCGCTTTGTCGCTGAAGACTTATACCCGCTTCATTTTAAAGATAAAAATAACCAGCCAGACGGCTTTTTAGTTGATGTCGTTAACGCGGTACTTGATGACTGTGCGTGCGCTGGCAAAATTGAAATCATGCCGCAAGCAAGAGCGTTTCGTGAACTACAGTCGCAGCCGAATGTAGTAATGATGTCGCTGCTTAAAACGCCCGGTCGTGAAACAAATTACTTATTTCTAGGTTCAGTATTTAACGCCCACGCCTATTTAGTTGGTTTGAAAAGCAATCAATTTGAGTTATTTAACCTACACAGTGCACGAGGATTACGTGTTAGCACAGTGCGAGGGTATTTTAGCCAACGCTATTTAGAAAACGCTGGATTTTCACTTGAACGCGATTTAGTGCTTGCACCAGAGCCTGAAAGCTTAATGAAAATGCTTTATAAAAATCGTACCGATTTAGTGCTAACTAACACCTTACATCTCGATAAAGAACTTAACAGTATTGGCCTTGATCCAACAAAAATTGAGAAAAAACTGCATTTACCTGACTTTCCAAATGAACTGCATATCACGGCAAACAGAAAATTAGAGAATACGCTCGCGATAAAACTAACAAACTCGCTCAACGCCATTAAACACAACGGGCAATACCAAATGTTGTTAACTAAATGGAACCTAAACGAAAAGGCGCATTAAATTCACTTAATAGTTACGTGAATACGCGCCTTTTAACGATTTAACCTAAGCTAAGGTTATTTACAAAACATCGAACACTTTCACCCTATCAGAATCGCTACCAATAGATTGCAGAGCTAATTTAACCGTTTCAGTTAGTTGCGCTTTATGAGGTGATTTTTGACAAATATGGATCAGCGTTTTGCTTAATTCATAATCAGAGTCAATAAACTTGCTAGCTAATTCAATCGACTGAGCAGTAGTTGCGCGGTCCATTGTTTGATACGGCAGCAAAAGAAAAGCTCTTTTCATTTCATAATCTGAATCAATGTGCTGCATAAAAGTTAGCATCGCTTCAAAATCATCTGGTGTTTTAACTTCGCTCGCTAATGCATTTACGACGCGGTAAGCCTCATAATCTGAACCAATATCAGCGCTTGCAGTAAACATATCAGCAATTGATAAGTGTGTTGATTGTGATGATATTTCACTTATTAATCTGAATTTTTCATAATCACTATCAATGGTTTTTGACACATCAAAATAAGCTTGATGAACCGTTTGCGCATTAGGCAGTTGTGGTGCTAGCTTGCTGAGCAAAACACGTGTTTCATAATCTGAACTCATGCCATTTAATCCGCGTAAAAGCGTAAGCCATACTTGCTCTGGAAGCTGTTTTTGCTTATCTAAAAAACGCTCTGCCGTTACTCTTTGGCTGTAGTCACTCTTAATTTGAGCAAGTACAGCCAACACTCGTTTTTGCGCCAGTACGTCTAAGTTATTGGCACTAACTGCTGCGATATACGCCGATTTTGTATCATCGTTATTTGCCCGTTCCATTTGGTTAAGTGCTGCAGATATTCCCTGCTGTTCAATTAATGCCTTCGTACGCTCAACAGCAAATAATGGGGTATTATCAAACACGCTTGTCATAAACTGTTCAATTTCATGTTTACTAGGCGTATTCCCTTTTTGATCACCATACGTCACTTCACCATTTTTCTCGCTGATCATCAAAAAGTCATCTGATTTGAAATGCTTAATCTTAACAAAACTGCCTTTACTCATACTTGTTATGGTTAACGCGTCTGAGCTAAAGGTGATTGGTCCGTTAATTTCTGCAATAACCTGATATTCATCACCAAATTGCTGATAATTTTTTTTAATTTCGGTAATTGCACCATTTGAGTTGGTTTTGATGTATTGATGACTCACAACGCCACTACACCCTGACGCAATAAGAACGATGGCAGCTAAGCTTGTAAGGTGAAGCGATTTAAAAAGAGATGTGTGCATAAAATTGTAATCCATTATTGTTTTTAGAATATATTCGCTTTAAGGCAAGCCGCATACCAAAGTGTAACCCTATGATATTTAGTTATTTAATAATATACACGGTGAAATATACCAAACAAAAAAACCAAAAGTTAGTATTTTTAGCCATATAAGCTTAAATCTAACTTTCTGAATATGCTTGAAGTTTTAACAGTGCTGCTTAAATCTAATTCTTAGTTTGCTTAAGGTATTGTATGACTTTTTCTATAAGAAAATAATTTCAGGTTAAGAGAAATTTAAATATGGGGATTAGGTATAGATTAGTCGGTCAGTAACCATGCTTTAATTGCGCGACACATTGTTACGAATCATTTCATTTGCATACACTGGCTCACCATTATATTCAGTAAGAAACTCAGCAGACACTTTAAATCCATATGCTTTGTAGAGCTCCTTTGCGGGCTCATTTGTTTTAGCGACAAATAGGCTAGCCTTGCCGTTTATTTGTGACAATAGAAATTCGAAAATTTGTTTTCCAATTCCCTTTCCTCTTGCACTAGGGCACACAAATAACGCTCTGATCTCGGACTCGAATATTGCCCCATAACCGAGAATCTCACCATTATCAAAAACATATATCTTTGATTCTTTTATCGCTGACAGTCTCTTTTCATCGTTCTCTAACGGTAAGAGTTTAAACGCTCTTTGCTCAAAGCGAAGCTCATCCAATTTGGATTTCGCATAAATCTGCAAAACACTTGGGAAGTCTTTCTCGTTGTACTCTCGAATATGCATATCAAGCTAGCTCCAAACAAAGGCTGATGATGCTCGGCAAAACTTTTTCTGTCGCAGCTTCGCCTATTTATATTTTAACGTAACACATAACACTATTAATTAGTGGTTACTAGTCAGATATTTAAAAACTAATTTAACACAAGTTTTTTATGTAAACCGAAGTTATCCTCCATCTAACGCTCAGCAACTCCTTAAAAACCAATCATCAATTCAAACAAATAACATGCAGAATCATCTTGTTTAAAAAAGGTATTTTAGGCGTTCACCAACAAATAAAACACCAACTGCGACTTGTGTCACACTAAAAACACTGTTAAATTGCGACACCTGTCACATAAAACTTGTGACTTCCCATATTCGAATAAACATAAAAAGGAAACTGTTTTGCAACTTACCGGCCCAGAACTCGAAATACTCAAGTCTTTATGGCAGCAACAGCCGCTAACGGGTAAAGAAATTCACCAACGGATGGAGTCACTCTACGGTTGGAGTTATTCATCTACACGCAAAACATTAGAGCGCATGGCGCAAAAAAACTATGTCAGTGTAGAAACGCAAGGGAATAAAAAAATCTATTCAGCATTACTTGATAAAGTGCCTACGCTCGCCGCATTTGTAAAAGACTTCTCTGAACGCGTACTTGAAATAGACGGCAATTTACCCGTTGCCATGTTCTCTGGCAGCCAATTGTTTGAACAAGATGAACTCTCTGAATTGGAGGCTCATTTAAATACATTACAACAACAGAAAAACAACTAAGTTATGTGGTTAATCTCATTTTTATGTTGGCTAGTAATTAGTTTTTTAGTTGCTGCTTTATTAAAAAAAATAGCGAAAAAAGAGCGCCTTTCACCGCTGTTTTGTTGGGTTGCACTCATCCTTCCATGTGCGGTATTTTTACCAAATTTCGACGTATTCACGGTGACAGAAGTCAACTTTGTTTGGCTTAGTTCCAGTGCGCAACAACAAATGCAATTTGTTGGTGAAGTGGCGAAGCAAACCACTAGTCAAAACGGCTTTAACATTAATTGGTTGCTTTTTGGGGGGCTTTTTATCCCATCTGCATATCGCCTAATGAGACTAACTAAACGTTATCGTAACGCAAAGGCATTAATTGCGACGGGTACTCCGTATCACTTAAGTACTGTGCCTTGTATGGTGATGCCGATGAATCAATCGCCGTTTGTTATTGGTTTTCATAAACCTACGCTTGTGTTACCTCAGTATTTTATGCATTTGAGCAAACAGCAGCAGGATATTATTCTCGCCCACGAAGAAATGCACATTGCTAACCGAGATCATTTTCATACTTGGCTGTGGTTAGTTTTGGTTGAAATCTGTTGGTTTAATCCCGCTATAAAACGGCTCAGCGAATTGTATGTAAATGCAATGGAACAACGCTGCGATTTACAAACAATCTCGCGCCATCGCTATACGCCGCAAGATTACGCTAATACCTTGTTACTCAGTATTAAATTATCACAGCAAGGCGCGTTAAACCCATTTGCTGCTTATTTTACAGGGCAAACCATCAAGGTAGCCGACTACAAGCAACGCTTTACGTTTATTTTTAGCCACGCGCCAGTCCAAATTAAAAAATCACTTTATGTGTTCAGCTGCGCGCTATTAATTGTTGTACTGGCACAAGGCGCAATATCGCAAGTATATGCAGGACAAGATAAGTGGCAGTATCCGGTCGCAAATATCGATATCAGCTCTCATTATGGCCACGTAACTTCGTTTCGCAAAAACCGGCCTCATCGCGGCGTGGACTTAGTTGATGCAAAAGGCACATCCATTGTTGCCGCAAAAACTGGCAAAGTGATTATTGCCGACAACAAAACTATGGCAGCTGCATTTGGTAACACCATTGTGATCCAACACAGCAATGGCTGGCAATCGCTCTACGCGCATTTAGACGAAATTTCAGTTACTCAAGGTCAGTGGGTTAAAAGCGGCGAGCTGATAGGAAAAATGGGGGATAGCGGCAAGGTAACAGGCACACATTTGCATTTTGAACTAGCAAAAGATGGCCAAACAGTTGATCCACTCATTTATTTAAACGAGAAATAACATGCATTTTTCACGTATTATTTTAGTAGCATTATTACTCGTAGGCTGTGATGAACAAAGCCAATGTAACGATGAAATGCAAAACAACAACGTCGACATAGAAGACTCACGTACGCAAGTAAGTTCGCACGAAAAAGACAATACAGCTCCGCATAACACTGAGGTGACACATCAAACCTATATCCTAAATAAAGGTGATACACTGACCCATTTATTACGTTTGGCGGGATTTTCATTTTCAGAGGTTTACGCCTTAGCCGATGCGATTAAACCACTCTATGATTTTAAGAAAATTCAGTCGCACACTCAGTTTGATGTAATTGAAACGCCAAACAGTAAAACCATTCGATTTGCAGCGAGTTTCGCACAATTAATTAACGCAAAATTAGTAAAAGGAAATTGGGAAATTACGCAAAATGCAATCACAACCCAAACGGAGAAAATAAGTCGTTCTTTTGCAATTAATCACAGCCTTTATCAAGCGGCGAGCGATGCTGAAGTACCCAATAATGTGATTAACAGCGCGATATTAGCGATGTCACATTTTGTTGATTTTCAAAGGGAGATTCGACAAGGCGATCAAATTACCTTAAATTTTAATAGCGTAAAACTCACGCAAGATGCACATTTATTTAGCACCTTTAGTAACCCACAACAGCTGGTTGCGATTTCCTTTATCAATCAAGGTAAACATTACGAACTTTACCATTACCAAGACACTTTTTACTTTAAAGATGGCAAGCTAGCACAGAGCTTTTTAATGAAAACCCCACTTAATGGCGCGCGATTGTCATCAAACTTTGGTAAACGAAAACACCCCGTTTTAGGCTACACAAGGCAACATAAAGGCATTGATTTTAGCGCACCAATTGGTACGCCAATTATGGCAGCGGGTAAAGGCAAAATACTAAAAGCCAGCTACAGCCGAAGCTTTGGTAATCGTGTGCTAGTTGATCACGGCAACGGCTATCGCACTTTGTATGCACATTTAAAAGGCTTTGCTAAAGGTATCAAGCATGGTGCTCGTGTAAGCCAAGGGCAAACAATTGGCTTTTTAGGCAATACAGGGCTTTCTAGCGCACGCCATCTGCATTATGAAGTGCATAAAAACGGTAAAGTAATTAACCCATTAAAAATGAAGCAACCAAGTAATATTCAATTAACGGGCGATGAGTTACACGCCTTTAAAAGCCACATTAGTACTATTGATAAACGCTATGCGGCGTTGGTTTACGATAGCAATAATAAAAGTGCTTTAGACTAATCAAAAACCCAGTCAGGTAAATTCTGACTGGATCCTACTCTATCTATCACCACAAAATTTATTTTGATTTTTTCAAAAAACGGAGTGCCGTTTCAATCTAAAAATGCAATAAAAAACGTAACTAACTAATTTTTAGAAGAGTATTTAGTGCTTTGTTGAAACATTGCAAATCCCTCCTGATTTTTAAGAGATAACGCGCCCAATTTTAGGCATTTGTCTGTACGCAAAGAAGCGCTGGTTGACTACTTTTTAAACGCGGGACACTCCCGAGCAAGGAATTAATCAAAAGGAATTCAATATGAAAAAACATAATCTATTAAGTCACCTGATCATTTTTGTATTTTTGTTCTCTGGGAATGCAACAGCGGCTCAAGGGGATGTTGATACTAATTATGGTGTTGGAGGCATAGTTCATACGCCTTCGGGTGCTAACGTTATTGCTGCATCTGCCACTTCAAATAATGGGATTATCATTGCTGGAATAGGCCATCATCCGAGCGACTTTAGAATAACCCAACTATTAAGTGACGGAACTGAGGATGCAAGCTTTGGCAGTTCTGGGCATGTTGAAATAAACCTACCCTCTGTACTCGGTATTAGTAATTTCAATTTAACCGATATGGCGCGCACCAATAATCAAGAAACAATTATTACTGGATTTAACCTTGGCTCTATTGGTGGCGATGGCGTACTTGCTAAGTTAGATGCAAACGGTAACTTAGATAGCACTTTTGCCAATGGTGTAGGAGCCTTAACATTAAGAAATTTCGCACCGTTTACTGGTCAAGGTCATATAATTCCTTATGCTCTTGCTGTTGATGCAAATAACCACATTTTGGTTGCCACAAGATGCTTATATGGCACATTAGTTGCGCGCTTTACGCCATCTGGCACACTTGATAATAGCTTTGCAAATAACGGAGTATTGGCCGTTTCATACCCACTTGGTGGCCAATTTCCTCATATGCCTGTTAGTTTAGAAATAGATCCGCTGGGTATTATTACATATGGCTATTGGGTGCTTACTGGTTCATCAACTGCGGTAACAACCAAAGTAGTGACACAATTAGATCCTAACGGAAACCTCGTAACTAACTTTGGTAACTCAGGCCATATAATTGTACCCGCTGCAAATGGTGAAGAGTTAGTCAGTGTAAAGCGCGATATAAATAACCGCACTTTATTGCTTACCAAAAACTGCGTTTTGTCACGATATACGGCAAATGGTATGTTAGATACTTCTTTTGGCAACAACGGAGCAGCAAACGTTGTTGTGCCTAATGGCAGTTCGTCACTATGCTTAGGTCTTACATTGAGACCGACTTCTGCACCTATCGTTACCGGAAGTATTCAACAAAATAATAACCATCAACTTTTAGTCGCACGCTTTGATAACTCAGGTCAACCAGTAGCAAACTTTGCAAACGGCGGTGTTGCTATCGTTGGTCAACCGCCATTTGCCGGAATCGTGAATGCTTATGGCGCAGCCTTTTCAGTATTACAATCAAATGGACACATTCAGGTAGCCACTACCGAACGCCCTTATTTAAACAATTTTGCTGTGACAGCTATTGAAGATACAGCTCTTAATGTATCCCCGCGTCCAGCAAGAATTGGACGCCGAATGTCTGTCGCACTTAATACTTGGACATACTCTATTCCATTTACTGTAAGTGACTTAACGTCTGGTGCCAAAGTTATGGCAATAATTGAACAAGGCGAATACTCCATTAATAATGAACCTTACACAACATCGCCAGGGTTCGTACAAAATGGAGATTTAATTACTGTGCGTCACCGTTCGGCATCTTGCTTCAACTGCAGCAAACGCTCAACACTTGAGTTAGGTGGTTATTACGACGCTAAAAACGGGGGGCAACGATTAGGTGGCAGTCGAACCTACAGTTTTAGTAGCTTAACCAAGGGGCTAATCGTTTCACCGCTTTAACATGCCAAGGGCTAGCATTTCAGCTAGCCCTTGGCGTTGAATATATACCCTAAGTTTTTTCAAACAACGACTTCATAAATTCATAAAACACTTCGGTTTTACGTGTAACTAAACTGTTTTGCGGTTTTAGAAACCAAACTGGCGCGTCATCATCTAACAAGGTGTTTGGTAAAATCTCAACTAATTGTCCAGCCGCTAATTCATCTTGTATTGCCAAGCGCGATTTAATTGCAATACCCAGCCCTGCAACTGTAGCTTGTGTCATATTATCCGAGTTTGAAATCGTCAGTTGAGTTGCCACACTGTGGTTAATAACGCGGTCATTATCTTTAAATTTAAGCTGCCGTTGCCATGGTAAACAGACCCATTGGTGATTAGTAAGATCGGTTATCGATTTTGGTGTGCCCTGCTTTGCCAAATAAGTAGGTGATGCACACAAAATACGTGAATTACGGGCAATCTTGCGCGACAGTAAGTTAGAGTCGGTTAATAGCCCTACCCGAATTGCAACATCTTGCGCATCATCCACCACATTCACAAATTGATCGGTGATCATAAAATCCAGCTTTAAATCGGGATAGTGTGACTCAAACGCTGCAAGTGCGGGCAATACAAATTTGGAAAAAACCCACGGTGGCATGGTCACTCTCAGCACACCCGAAATGGCCGAACCTCGGGCACCAATTTGATGCTCTGCATCGTACAACGCCTCTAAAATTGCCACCGCGCGTTGATAAAATACCTCTCCTGCAGGCGACAACCGCATACGCCGGCTATCTCTAAAAATAAGTACCGTATTAAGCGATTTTTCTAGCTTATTTAAACGATGACTGACCGTTGCAGGGGAAAGACCTTGTGCTTTTGCAGCAACAACCACCCCTTGATTTTCAACAATGGCAATAAAGGTTTCTAAATCACATAAACTATACATAGCGTTGATTTAATATTTTCGAATTTAGGTTTCATTTTTCTATTGTATATCTAAAAAAATAAAACTCTATACTGAGTTCATTGTTGACATAAAAAGTGGAATACATATGACATTAAAAAGCCAAATCGACGCGTTTGAAGTCGAAAAAAAAGCTAACCTTAGTAACGATATTTTAGATTTAATGGATATCACCACAGATAAACTAATTGCAAAGCAGTTAAGCCAGCATGCACTTAAAGTGGGTGATACGCTGCCAGCATTTAACTTACCAAATAGCGATGGCACTTTAGTTAGTTCACAAGCATTATTAGAAAAAGGCCCACTGGTGCTTAGTTTTTATCGCGGTGGATGGTGCCCTTATTGTAATTTAGAACTGCGAGCGCTAAATGCACTTTCAGCCGAATTTACAGCACATAACGCACAATTAGTTGCTGTTTCACCACAGTTACCAGACAATTCACTTTCTACCAAAAACGAAAATGAGCTTGCCTACACTGTACTTTCGGATGTGGAAAATACCTTAGCAAAAGCCTGTGGTTTAGTATTTACCCTTGATGAGCGTTTAGTTCCGGTGTATCACCAACTTGGTCTTGATATTCCAAAAGCGAATGGCGACAACAGTTATGAATTGCCCCTACCGGCAACCTATGTCATCGATCAAAATGGCGTAATTCAATTTGCCTTTGCAAAAGAAGATTACACCCTAAGAGCTGAACCTGAGGACGTACTTTCAGCGGTTAAAGCGCTAGCGAGATAAAAAAAGCCGGAGATTACTCCGGCTTTTTGCAATTTTAAAAATCGTTGATTAGTTATTTAAATAGGTATTTAAAAACTTGAGGTAAGCATTCGATGCTTCAATGCGGTTTTCTTTTTTAGTAAAACCATGGCCTTCATCATCAAATAAGACATACTCTACCGGTACGCCATTTGCTTTTACCGCTGCCACCA
Organism: Pseudoalteromonas sp. XMcav1-K; assembly: GCF_044005875.1. NCBI lineage: Bacteria > Pseudomonadati > Pseudomonadota > Gammaproteobacteria > Alteromonadales > Pseudoalteromonadaceae > Pseudoalteromonas > Pseudoalteromonas sp. XMcav1-K. The sequence continues at coordinate 125,017 of NZ_JBIPJE010000050.1, forward strand.
GCTCATCACTTTCTACTTGCAGTACACGAGGATCATTCGCACCTTGAATTACCATTAAAGGTTTGGTGATATTTTTAGCATGGAATAATGGCGAAATAGCGCGGTGACGCTCACCATCTGTTGCTGGGTCGCCCATTTCATCGTAAAGCGCTTTTTTAAAGCTCTCCCACCATGGTGGAATAGAATTAAGCGTTCTTACCCAGTTAGTGACACCAAAAATATTAATACCTACTTTAAATTCTTCTGGCTCAAACGCAAGCGCTGCCGCGGTCATAAAGCCACCGTAACTGCCGCCCATAATGCCAATTTTATCGCCATCTACCCAATCTAAACTTTGTAAGTGTTGTTTACCGTACACGATATCTTGCAAGTCATCAGTGCCGTGTTTTTTATCATCCAAATGGAAGAAAGTTTTGCCATAGCCCTAGCTACCTCGGTTATTCACCGCAAAAATTGCATAGCCATGGTTTACCAAGTGCTGCTGCATAGCGCTATAACCGGTGCGGCTTTGTCCACCTGGTCCGCCATGCACCCACACAAGTGCAGGTACTTTATTATTGCTATTTGCTTGTTTTGGTTTGTATAACACACCTGGGATTTCCAACCCATCAAAGCTTTTAAAACGCACAATAGTACTTTCAACCAGATCATTTTGATCAATTGCAGCACTTAAACTGTTTGTAAGTTGTGATGCCTTTGATGATCCTACCTGCCAAACAAATAAATTATTAGGTGACGTATCGGAATTTAAGTAAAACGCCATGGTTTTTTCATCTGCCGAGAAATTTACGCCACGTAAATTCCCCGCAGGTAAACTTGGCATCGCAATCGATTGCCCAGTTTTTGTATCCATCACAGTGACTTTAGTGCTGGCATCGGCATTTACACCACTCACTTGGTAACGCCCTGATTTAGAGAAGTAAATAAAATTAACATCCCAGTCATCTTTGAGTGCAAGGCGATGTTCACCCGAGGTTAAATCGTAGCGCCAAATCTGTGCAAATTCGCCTTTTGCGTTGGTTGAGTAATAAAGTGCTTTGCTGTCTCGCGAGAAGGTTTCTGGGCCAAATGTGGCTTCAACATCTTTTCCTGCAATCAACTCTGGTTTAAGTGTTTTTTTCATCGTATCGAGAATAAACACATCGCTATCTTTGTTTGAGTTATTTTTAGAAAGCGCAATAAAACGGCCATCAGGGCTAATTGCCCCCACATCTAAACCCATTTTATTTTGATAAACAGGGGTTACTTCATAGCTTTTTGCGTCAACACGGTATAAATCCATAAACTTAGCATCGCGCTGGTTACTGGTGATGTAAAAATGACTACCATTTTCTGTGAAACCGGCAAAGCGCGCACGGGTTTCTTCACCTGGCGTTAAGTCTCTAACGCTGCCGTCTACTTCGCGTACATACACATGAAAACGCTCATTACCGCCTGAATCTTTGGTAAAGATCACACGTTCGTCATTTGGAAAATAACGCACCGCGTAGGTACTGTCTTGGAAATCTGTTAAGCGTGTTTTTTTTGCGGTTTTAATATCAACCGCATAAAGGCTATAAATGCCACTTTCATCGCTGCTCACCAGAATTTTGTCACCATTTGGTGAAAAACTACTACCCATAATAGAGGTGGTGTCAAAGAAAGTTTCAGCATCATATTGTTTTAATGTTTGTGCTTGTTGTACGGCCTCTGCCGCTTTCGATGTACTGCTTGTTTGTGAACAGCCTGCCAACGCAAGCCCCAGCGCACAGGCGACAGCGGCTAATTGAAAATGCTTTTTCATTGTAATTATTCCTTGTAAATTATCCGCTTTCGATTGTTACCTGAACAATTTATAGACACAAGCGTCAAATAAGAATAATTGTTTCAAAATGTTGAAATGCGTAACGGGTAATCTCATAGGGCTGTTACAACACTCTGTCCGTACTTGCCATTAATCACTTGACCAAACCGTTAAACACATAACGAGGGCTATTAGCAGGTGTTTGATTATACTCATAAACATAATAATAACAGGGAGTATTGAAATGAAACCTACATGTCCAGAATGTAATAATGAAATCACGTTTTTGCAAAGTTTTAGAAATATTAATCCGTGGAATTACCACTGTCCGAACTGTAGAAAGCGTATCGATATCAGTAAAAAATGGAAAAATATCACCCTAATATCAGCTGGATTAGGGGTTATTTACGGTCTTTTCACTGCCGCCAACGATATACCTATGTTGCAGGCATTTGTACCTGTATTAATTGTCGCTTTATTCGCACAGTGGTTTGTTTGGCAACGTATAACATTCCACAAATTTAATAATGCAAACCAACAACAAGATACTTAATAATCACCAAACAAAAAGAGCTTTGAGGTTGATGCCCAGGGTCTGTTGATCTTTCAAGTTCGTTTTGCAGCAGTTTGATTGGGTTTTATACAAGGCAGAGGCTGCGTGGCATAGTTATTCTATGTGAGTCAGCCGATAACACAGTAGAAAACCCAATCAAGCGTTGCCGAACGGTTCTTTTGAGCGCACTTTTCTCATTGTTGCCTACACGGATGTAGGTAAGGGGCGTGAGCAGGACGCGGAAGCTTTGCTCGATATTCGCTTAGATTGGTAGGCCACACATCGAGCGCCGCGATAAAAGCACGCTTAAAGAGAACAAAAATAGAATAGCAAAGATCAACAGACCCTAGTTTATTGCAAACTGCATCAACCGAGCTAAATACGTAGCGCCAGACATCTTAAATATTATGTAAGAACCTTTCTGCATACCCACCTTGTGACAAACAACTTATAAGGTCAACAATTTACTGTTTGTATTTATGTAAAAGCGATTGCGGAATATGGCAGTAGTCATCAGGGCAGCGAGTAAGCCTATCTTGATGTTCTTCATCACTTTTTACGTAATTGGTAAGGGGCAATACTTCTACTTTAATCTGTTCTTTATCATCTCGAGCATTAATAAACGCAGCAGCAGCGCCCAAATGAGCTGGGTTTTGGCTATAAACCCCCGTACGGTATTTCTCCCCAATATCTTGCCCCTGCTTATTAATACTGTACGGGTCGATAATTTCAAAGAAATACGCCATCAATTGCTCAATCGTGATACATGCGGGATCAAACTGTACTTTTACACATTCTGCATACCCATCGTATGGCGCATGTGTGCTGTTGGCAGTGCCGTTTGCTCTGCCTGCTTCACTGTTTATTACACCGGGAAGATGTCTTAGGTATTCTTGCACCCCCCATAAACAGCCACCTGCAAAGTAGATAACGTGATCTAACGTGTTTGCGCTAGCAACGCAGCGCTGTTTGTTTTGTTTATTCATAAATATATAAAGTTGAGAATGATTCGTATATGCCTCAGGAGTTAGATCATATACAATGCGCGCCAAATTAGCGATGTTGTTATATGGGTAGTCCCCTGTGTTTTATTTGAGCCAAGCTAGTTGGCAAGTAGCCCTTACAACAACTGAATGTAGTTACTTACGTCTAAAAGGAAATCACATGTTTCGCGTTGCAAACGCTTTGTTATTAAGCACGCTCTCCGCTTACTCTTTCGCGTCAAGCGACCTTGCCTCTTCTACCGAAATCGAAAAAATCACCGTTCAAAGCGCTGCCACGGCAAATAACCGTCCTGTCGGCACCTTTGACTCACCTGTTTCAAATTTAGAATACGACCCGCGCGTTGATTTGCAATCGCGTAATATGGCTGAAGCGCAGGCTGATGTTACCATCCGCGGCGGTATTTTTGAAAACACAGGTTTTCGCATTGGCAGTGCAACCTTATACGACCCGCAAACAGGCCATTACTTTGCTGAAATTCCTATTGCACCTGAAATGCTATCTAAACCACAGGTATTCACTGGCGTAGATAACGCCCTTTACGGTGTTAATAGTTCTGTAGGTTCAATCGCTTATCAATGGAATACTATTAATAGCGGTGGCAATGTATCAGCAGGTGCTGGTAACAATGGGTTTAAACTGTTTAGATTGCACAGTGCATACAGCACACAGCTTGCATCTAACCGTTCGTGGACTTTAGGCGTGGAAGGTGAATACTCTCACTCACAAAGTGATGGTACCATCGAGTTTGGCGATCATGATTTTGACCGCGCCTCAGGACGCGTGCAACTCGCCAGCGAACATTCTCAAACCGATGTGTTTTATGGACAACAAGAGAAATTCTTCGGCTGGCCAAATATGTATACGCCATTTAACGTGAACGAAACAGAAGCGTTAAAAACTAAGCTGTTTATGATAAATCACACGCAGCAATACACAAATGATAGTCACTTTGAAGTAACCGCGTACCACAGAAAACATCAAGATCATTATGTGTTCTCAAGAGAAAACCCATCAATGTTTGAGGCTTTTCATGAAACGGAAGTAGACGCTTTTGCTTTATCAGGCACGCACAGTGTAAATAGCCAATTTAACGTATTGTATTCGGCGCAAGCGATGGCTGATTCAATTGAATCAACTACCCTTGAAAACAATTTTACTTCGCGTGATTATTACAAACTGAGTGTTATACCTGAATACACCACCTCACTTGATGCAAACCAGAGCCTAACCGCTCGACTTGGCGTTGCATTTGACGACACTAATCGTGATGACTCTCATGTATCTGTAATTGGTGATATTTCATGGCTAACACGTGGTCAAGGTAACTCAACACGCAAATTCTACCTATCGTATGCTGAAGCTACGCAAGTTGCTGGCTACACCGCAATTGGAGGCAGCGAAACGGGCGGCCTATTTAGAAGTAATCACGATTTAAAACGTGAAGTAAGTAAGAACATTGAAGTTGGGATGTCGCTTGATGCCCTAGACTGGCGCTTCGATTCTTCACTTTTTTATCGTTTTGATAACGATTTAACTGACTGGACATATAGTTTTGATGCAACTTCAGCGCGCGCAGCCAACGCCGTTGATATTGACACGCTAGGTTTTGAACTTTTTGCGATTAAAAGTTTTGGTAACGCCGATATTGTCGCTAGTTACACTTATTTAGATAAATCTGAAAACTACTTTGACGACACCGTAGACGCCAGTTTTTATGCGTTAAATTATCCACCGCATCGCGTAACGCTTGGCGCCGTATGGCACCTTCATGACAGTGTGGTACTGCGCATTGATAATGAATGGCGCAAACAGCAAGAAAATGCCCTGCGTAACGGCGATGACAACGCGCTGTTCACCCACTTAACTGCTACCTATACACCAAGCCAATTATCAGGTGTAAATGTGGTGTTCGCCGTTGATAATTTATGGAATGAAAAATTCGAAGAAGTACCAGGTACACCAGGTCGCGGTGAACAATACTCGATTACTGCAAATTATACTTGGTAATTGCTTCGACTTAGTTTCTCTAAGTGTAAAATGAAAATAGCAGCCATTAGGCTGCTATTTATCGCATTACTAGTTAAATGCTCTCCTTATTTTGCGCTCGGTAGTCAATGACAGGCACTCCCCCTACCCCCCAATTAGCCAGCGCAACCTCACTAATAACAACATGCGTTGTCTTTGGGTCTTTATTTAATACATTTTGCAGTAACTCGGTAACACCAGCAATTAGCAGGCGCTTTTGCTCATCAGTCGGGCCTACATTATGTGTACCACTTTCTTTCGTTACCTGAATGTTTACGTATGGCATAACTATTCTCCTACTCTGGGTGCATACATTTTATTCACAATACGCCAACGGTTGTTTTCATAAAGCAGCCCTAAATAATCGATATATTCTTGTCCTAATAGAGGACAATACACTTTAACAAGCGCTTGCTCTCCTATAACTTCTAATTGCAACACCTTATAACTAAACGGATCACCTTTTTCATGAGGAACTTCACGAGCAGCAACTAGCGAAAGCCAACTGTCTAAATCTCTACGAATACCGGGGGCTTTAAGTACACAATCATGGCTGAAAATGGCATGTAGCTTTTCAATATCGGCGAAATGTAATCCCTCAAAATAAGCATTTACAGTGTTGACCACCGCCTCTTTTGCATTAATATCCATGTTTTTTCTGATCCGCCTGTTCATTTTTTAATGCAAGCTTAAAAGCATCGAGTGCAAATACGTTTTTGAGCATCGCTTGGATACGTTCGCTCAATGGAATATCGACCGGAAAATACGCCCCCCAACGCGAATAAACAGCCAACAAAATATCAGCGGCCGATACTGATTCTCCACCAAGAAATGCGTTACCACATAATTTCTGATCTACTACTTGCCATAAATGGTTGATATGTTCACGTGCCGCATTAAACAAAATAAGCTTTGTTTCTTGGTCTAACTCTAAGTTATTAATAAAGAATAAGCGGCTATAGGCTGGATGCATACTTGCATTGGCAAACATTATATTTTCAATCGCGTGCAGGCGTTGAACACCATTTGCAGGCAGCAGGTCATTTTCATGTTTATTTAACAAATAAAGTAAAATTGCCGCGCCTTCGCACATAACCTCTTCACCGCATTGCAAGGCCGGCACTTGCTTCGCAGGATTTACCTTAGCAAAGCTATCCAACACATTTACCGAAGCTAATTGAGGTGGTTGATCGAGTAAGTTTAGTACTGTATGTGTTGCTAATGAACATGCGTCAGGAGAATAAAAAAGCCGATACATTTTGGTGTTTCCTTTTATTTTTTAATATTGAGTAAATTCAAAATCAGTATGTGCTAAAGAATTAAATCCAAAAATCATAGAAATGGAACTAAACTAATGCCAAAATGGAAACAGTTTTAACAGAAAGCATATCAGCATGAATAAACTCAGATGCATGCACCTCTTCGCGCGTCTTGCTGATCTTGGCAGTTTTGCCGCGGTCGCTGAAGAATTGGGCGTAACACCATCGATGGTGAGTAAAGAAATTCAAAAACTTGAAATGACGCTTGACGCTCGCTTACTTCACCGCTCAACACGTAAAATTCAACTAACTCACATTGGTGAGGGGTACTTAAACCGCTGTCGAGAAATACTCGCTCAAGTTCATGATGCTGATGCCTATGTGCAGCAAATGCAAAACAGCGTAAAAGGCAAACTCAGAATTAATTTACCAATGGCGTTGGGGTTAACCGATTTAAATGCTGTGCTAAGTGACTTTATGAGTGCATACCCAGAAGTCGAATTAGATATTCACCTAGGCGATGAAGCATTAGATCTATTGGAACATGGTTTTGATTTAGGCTTTCGTGCTAGCAGCACTGTATTTGATTCCAATTACATTGGTAAACCACTCACCAAATTTACTTATCATGTCTGCGCTTCGCCAAATTACTTAGCAAAGCATGGCGATGTAACAACGCCTCAGTCACTTAAAACACATAATTGTTTTATCTACAGCTACTTTAAAGGAGGTAATAAATGGCCAATAAATGAAGGAGTGACCGTAACAGGCAATTTAAAAGTGAATTCTACTTTGTATATGAAAGATGTGATTGTAGCGGGTTTAGGTATCGGTTTTTTACCAAGCTTTGTTGCGAAACCCGCATTTAAAAAAGGTCAGCTTGTTGAGGTGCTAAGCAACTGTTCGAAACCAGATTTAACTTTGTACGCTTTATATCCAAACCGCAAGCATACCCCTCCTATTCTTGCAAAGTGCATAGAGTTTATCGCTGATTGGTTTTCCAAAAAACCTTAAGAATTCAGCTAACCAAAAAGCCAAACCCTGAACGGAATTAACATAGCGCGATTATAAACGCTAATGCTGTTAATTATGTTCGTTTGCTGAATGAAAATTACAATAGGTGGGTGACGCACACCACACCATAACTGATAGCGTTTATTTTAGGCTTCGCATTGCCAATTAGGTGCTTTGTTGCCAATTGTGATTTGAATATTGTTTTCACCAAATTTGCTAATTGACGGCTGAATTGCCGCTTCAAAGTCACGAGCGGTGCGCTCAAACTGACGCGCATGCAGTTCAAGGGCTTCAATATCTTTGCTATGAGAACGGACTATCGCTTCCATTTTTTCAGCGATTTGTTCGTGTTGCTTAATTAATTTTTTATTCACAACCACAGTATCGCCATCTTCAATAACCATATCACCTGATAAGCTATCTAATGCATGCTCATGTTTTGCAAGTTCACGTTCCATACTTTTCATCGGCTTTTCAAGCGTTTTTAGCTTCACTTCATCCGCTTTCATTGCATGGTAAGCGGTCAGTTGCAAATCTGTCATCGCGATAGTATCTAGGCGCTTACAATCCTTAAACACATAGATGTTCGGTGCATCATTCTCCAATGTGTTGTCTGATGTTGCATTTGCAACCGCGCAAGCGGTAAGAATAGCCGAACTTAACATAACAAGGGCGAACTGTTTCATAGCGTTTAATCCTGTTGAGTAAATGTATTGGTTTAAAAGCTTAGTCGCGAGCAAAAGGAAAAAGGTTTAATAAAAAGCTAATTTTTATTAATCAAAACAAAATGTAACAATGACTCATACTTTAAAATAAACAACTGATCATCGAGCTACTACAAGCTAAACATCTATTTGTCATTGATAATAAAGATGCTGTTGCACAAAAATCGGAGTATTCGCACGCTCAAATAATATTTGGGGAAAGTTTAAGCGGGGCTACCCGCTTTTTATATGCGCTGTTATCAGCTTAATTTGCCAAGGCTTGATTAAAGTACTCTTGATAAAACGCCTCAGCATCAATTTCAGATAGCGTTTTCCAAAGCTTATTCGCCAATAGAGGCTGGCGCTCAAAAAATTGATGGCTAAACATCAAATATCCAATACTTTGATTAATTGGAATGGTATTTTGTTCAAAGCCAGTTGGTACATCTTCCATATGACAATTACTTAGCGAAACAGCCACACGCCCCTTGAATAGTAGCTCATGGGCTTTATTTATTGATGGTGATTCGTATATATCGAAACCTTTTTTGCGCATTTCGCCAATAACGCCATAACCATTTGGAATAGACATACTCATTGGTTTGTCAAAACTCAGTGTTTCGCCATCCCAATTTATGCTGCCCGCTTTGTATAACAAACACGATGCAGAATTCGAAAAACTAAAGCGGTTTTCTAATTCGCCATCGCTACTTTTTGGGTAACGGGCTATTTGCTCTCTGAGCGGATGATACCGCCCCACCACAGCATCTACTTTGCCACTAGCGAGGTCGTTTAAACAACGTTTCCAAGGATAGCGCACAAATTTAATGGTTAAACCGGGATGATAAGTCGCTACTTGATTCAAAATATCAATTGTCGGACCTGGCTTAGACTGAGGTACTAATGGGCCTTCACCATAAAAATGAGGTAAAACAGGTTTGTTTTCATAACAATAAGTTAATGTCACTTGTTTATTGCTAGTTCCATGCGCGTGCAATGACAAAAAAATGAGTACTGTTAAAAACATATAATTAAATACATTTTCAAGCATAGCGCACCTTAAAAATTAAATTACATCATGTTGAGTTTAGACCGAGATAAGTAAAGATTGTATTCAAACAATTTAAAAAACATGCAACTCATCATGTTATTAAATAATTGATTACGCTTTTTCTTACAACTAATCCCCTAATTCATTGAGCTAGTTTAATAATTTTGACATATTATGCTAAAAACATAACGAGCAACCTATCTACAAAATGGAACTTGAAACCGAAAGACTTCTTCTTAGATCGCTTTCTTCTGACGATTGGCAGTTTTTCAAACATTTGCACCAATTGCCAGCGGTTATGCGCTTTATAAGCGATATGCCTACGCTTGATGTTATAAAGCAACGATTTGATGAACGCTGTATTTCTTGGCAAAAACAATCTAACGATTGGCTTACACTCACTATATTCGATAAAAATACCATGACGCCTATTGGCGTAACCGGCTTTTTATCACAGTGGCAACCTTATCAGCAAGCCGAGCTTGGCTTTATGCTTGACCCTGAATTTCAAGGATTAGGTTATGCGAAAGAGTCAACGCGTAAAGTGATGGCGTTTGCATTTGATGAATGTGATTATCACAAAGTAACTGCTACGGTTACACAAGGCAACGACGCATCAAGTCGATTATTAACTGCGCTGGGGTTTAAACTAGAAGGCGTGCTCAGAGACAACTACAAAATTGATGATAAGTGGTTTAACGATCAGAAGTTTGGCATGTTGAAAAACGAGTTTTCTTAAAACAAAACACCTACAGCAGAAAATAGTAGGTGTTTTGTTTTAAAGTACTTAGTTAAAGATTAAAGCGCGATGTTGCATCCAGTAACTTGTCTGATAAATCATGCAGGTTTGTTGCAACACTGCGAACTTGCTCTAGTGAGTTTAATGTCGACTCAAACGACGAGTGCATATTTGACACATTATCAACCACGATTGAAGCGACCGACGTTTGCTCTTCGGTTGCCGTAGCAATTTGTGCGTTCATACCATTAATCGCCAATATTTGTTCGGCGATTTTACGAATTGAGTCACCTGTTTTTGCTGCGTTGTCTGAGTTCTGTTTGGCTTTTTCCATTGCTGAATTCATTGCTGTTACCGAGTCATTAGCAGCCACTGTCAAAACATTTAATAAATCGCGAATTTCGTTTGTCGATTTTGCGGTACGCGATGCAAGTTCACGTACTTCATCAGCAACCACGGCAAAACCACGCCCTTGTTCACCTGCACGCGCCGCTTCAATGGCCGCATTAAGCGCAAGTAAATTCGTTTGCTCAGCGATAGAGGTAATCACGTTTAGAATTTGCCCTACGTTTTGAGTGTCATTGGCTAATTGATCAATGGTGCCCGATGCCGCCTCGATTTCATCTCGAAGTGCATTTGATTCTGTTACCGAAGATTCAATTTGCTGCGCGCTGACTTCCACTTCTTTTTCAGCGCTTCTTGCTGCTTCTGCGGCACTCGCCGCCGAGTTAGAAATGTCACCTACACTTAATTTCATCTCTTCCATTGACTGGCGTACAATCTCTGCATCATGTGATTGTTGGTTAGTTGCGTTTTCAGCGCGCTCCATACCTTGTACCAAGCGCGTTGAGTTTTCCATTAACGGGCTGACTACTGACACAACGTTTTCTACCGAGTCTTTCAATAACGATATAAAGCCATTAAAGTTTTGCGATACTTGACCAATTTCATCTTCACCTCGCACTTCTAACTTACTGCTTAAACTGCCTCCGCCATTGGCAAGTTGTTCAAGTGAAGACGCAACTTCTTTAGCTGATTGACTAATGGCTTGCGCAATGTAAATGGCCAATAACGCAGACATAATGATGGCGATAACAATAATCCCGATGGTTACACTAATCGCATCGCTTGAACGCTCTAATGTATCGCTAATAAGCGCCTGAAAACGCTCATCTGACTTAGCTTGAAATGTTTCAAAATGACTCACTAGCTCTTCATATTTTGCGGTTTTTTCCTGTGCTTGTTGTTGGATTTTTGAAAAGTCGGCTGTGCCGTTAATCATACCCGACGCTATGTCTTTTGCTATTTTACTGTACTCTTGCAACAGTTTAATATCTCGACCACTGGCATCCTCAGGCGATAAACGCGAAAGTTGTTCAAGGTTCTGTTTTATCAGTTCACCGGTCTCTGTTGCTTTACCAATCAATTCTTCATCGCCAAATGTAACCGACTGAGTATAAAGCTCATCCAATTTTTGCACTAAATATTTGTTAGCAGTTGCAAATTTCACTACTTCGTAACTGACATTCGAAATTTCGTTAATGGATTTTTCATTATCCACCATGGTACTGCGACTAACCGCCAAAATAGCGATTAACAGTATCACAGTTAACCCTGTAATTAGGTGTATCTTCTTGTTTATACTTAAATTGCTAATAATATTCATTCTGCTTGTTACCCTACATTAAGCTATTGTTTTAAATAAGCCCTTTTAAGCACTACCATTAAATTGTCGTCTATTTTTTATTTTTTGCTAGTAATCTCGTTTATTTAACTATACTTACCTCGCTAATAACGCAAATTAAGCAATTTAGGAAACGATTATGAATAATAGAGTTTTATTAGGTTGTGCATTGTGTTTTGCAGCTTTTCCAAGCTTTTCAGATGTTAATATCTCTGGTTTTACTAGCATAAATGCAGGCAAAGTACTTAGTGGCACAGGTGTTCCTCACTACGGCATTAATGAACCCACCTTTCTCGCTGACTATCCTATAGTGAGCGTATATAACGAAGATATCACCTTTAAACCCGAATCCCTTTTTGGCTTGCAAGTTAGTGCCGATGTCGGTGAAGGGTTAAGCGCAACAGCACAAATTGTTGCCCGCGGTGCAGATGACTTTAACGCAGAGTTTGAGTGGGCTTATTTGTCGTATGAGATAAACGACAACTGGACAATACAGGCAGGTAAGAAACGCCTTCCATTATTTTACTATTCTGATTTTTACGACGTTGGCTATGCCTACGTTTGGATGCGTGCCCCCGCAGATAACTACACTTGGCAGATTTTTAACTACAACGGTGTAAACGCCCTTTACACAGGATCAATCGGTGATTGGTCTTTATCGGGTAATATCTATTTTGGTCGCGAAGACGACAAAGAAAATAAACTACTTTCAGAGTTCTTTTTTAAAGAACAAACACGTGAAATTTGGAAAGACATTATTGGCGGTGTAATTCAAACCAGTAATGACTGGTTAGAAATTCGCGCAACAGCTATGAGCTATACCAACCAACGCTATATCGGTGGCGAACCATCAACATGGAACGGTAAAGATGAGCGCGATGGCAACTTTTATGGGTTAGCTGTCAACGCTGATTTTGGTAACTTTTTTGTATTAAGCGAACTAAACCGTCTCGATCTTGACGGTAATTTAGATACCGCGATGCTGACATTAGGCTACCGTATCGATTCGTTCACCCCTTTTGTCTCTTATTCTACCTTCGATCAAAAAGATGGTGATGATGGCGAAGATCACAACACTACATCATTTGGTATCCGTTGGGATTTCCACTCAAACGCAGCGTTTAAAATTCAATACGACGAGGTCGAAGACAACTCGTATGAACTGGCTGTAGCAGGTGATAGCAAGGCCATTACTATAGGCGTTGATATGGTATTTTAATTGAGGGTAATACGATGAAAAATTTTATTATTTTAACACTTATTCTATTCACATCTTGCTCATTAAGCGCTGCGGTAGATGTTATTGTTCACCCATCAAATGCAAATGCAATTGACGCGGGTGATATCAAGAAAATCTTTACAGGCAAAGCAAAATCGTTTGCCGATGGTTCAAAAGCGCTGCCCATTACTCAGGCTGATGGCAACCCTGCTACTGATGAGTTTAACCAAAACGTGTTAAACAAATCGTCTAGCCAATTAAAAGCATATTGGTCAAAGTTAGTGTTCACAGGTAAAGGCACTCCGCCAGAAGAAGCTGCAAATGATGCCGAGGTAGTGAGTTTAGTATCCAAGAATCCCAATTTAATTGGTTTTGTTTCAAAAGGCAGCGCCGATGGTAGCGTAAAGGTTGTTCAATCTTTCTAGTTGAGGTGGAGCTAATATGAAGAAACGTTATTTAATTGCTTCATTACTATTAACTGGATTTGCAACATCAAGCTATGCAGATATCCGAGTTAATGGTTTTGCCTCTATCTACGGTGGGCAAACCCTTGGTAGTGATGATGCCTTATACAATTACTCAGATGAACTAGACTGGCAGAACGACAGTTTGTTTGCGGTACAAGTTAGCGCCGATGTGATGGATGGGCTATCTGCAACCGCACAGCTGTTAGCCCGAGGCAGTGATGATTTTAATGCCGAGTTTGAGTGGGCATATTTAACCTATGAAGTATCTGAAAATTCACAGCTAAGTGCCGGTAAAATGCGAATTCCATTTTATCGGTACTCCGATTTTCTTGACGTAGGTTACGCCTACCGCTGGGTAAGACCTCCGCAATCGGTTTATAACTTGTCGTTTTCAACCTATGAAGGATTAAGCTATCTGCATAACTCAACCATAGGTGAACTTGATAGCAGCTTACAGCTAATGGTGGGTGCGGTTGATACAGATATAACCGCAATTACCGATTCCGACGCTGCTGAACTTAAAGACACAATTGGTATTAACTGGAGTTTATCAAACGGTTGGCTAACAGGACGGGTTGCTTATTTTGTTTCTGAAGCCAGTATTGATGTTAGCGGTAGTAGCGAACTCTCAGGGTTACTTAATGGCTTGCAAGCCTATGGCTTAAATCAGCAGTATAATAACTTAGCCATTGAAGAAGACGACGCTTATTTTGCAGCAATCGGTATTGGAATTGATTACAACGATATTCTATTCGACGCTGAATACACGCAATTTGAGATTGATAACAGTATTTTAGCCAAACAAACACAATATTATGTGTCGCTTGGTTATCGTATGGATTCAGTCACATTAAGTGCAACGTATGAAGGCAACGATGATGAAAATTCAAACGATCAATTTAACCAAGTACCACGCAGCATAACAGGCCCTGGCGGTGTACAAATACCTGTTGTTGCACCTGGTACAAATCCACCACTGTATTTACAAGATGCCACTAACTTAGCACTCGCATCACAAGCTGCTAAATCGAATGCATATTCGTTTACCGTACGATATGACTTCCATCCATCAGCAGCATTTAAAGTGGAATTCACCCACTTTGAAGATGATTTAAGCAACAACGACGCCGACTTAGTGACCTTTGGTGTGGACCTGGTGTTCTAATTATTATTTCCTTAAAAGCAAAAGCCCTACTCTTTTTGAGTAGGGCTTTTTTATGGAATCGGTTAAACCAATGTTATTAGCAAACGTCACCTTCAATATTCAGTAACTTTGGCTTTGTATTAGGCTTAGCATAACTTAATCGCCCTAGTCGCTCGGTTGTGTGATAGCAATCAAGACCTGAAATCGCCACGGTATCAAGCGCTTCAATATCAATAAAACCATCTTTTGCAAGCGCCATTTGTGGCACAATAATATGGGTTATTTCCCCAATGACTAATACTGTGCCGTTAATTTCGAGCGGTTTAATTTCGCGTAATTTAAGGGCAAATTTGGCTTGCGATTCACCAACAAATGGCGCATCTATGCCTTTCTCAAATTGCTCCGTCAACGCTACTTTTTCAAACTCAGATTCACTTTCGTCATAACGTGCTGATGTTTGATGGGCTTGTTGCCAAATCAATGAATTTACGTGATTAATGGTGTAGACACCCGTAACTTTAATGTTGCTCAACGTGTCTCTTGGAACGGTATCTGGCCGGATGATCATACCAATTAACGCAGGATCTGCACCTAAATGAAATACTGAACTGACGATCGCCAGATTTGTTATTCCAGATGCGTTTTGGCTACCAATTAAATTCGCACTTTTAAAGCCTGATAAACTATTAATTAACCGAGCGCGTTCGCGCTGCTCCATCGCTTTAATATCATCTTGAGTTATGTGTTTTATCATTGCATTTGCCTAAAAATCATTTGCTTTGCTATACGCTTAACCACAAGTTATCGATTACAAATTTTCAAGATTTTGCAGTAAAAAGTTCGCGCGACTAAGCACCTTATCGCGATCACCTTGTGGTTTTTTAAGCCAGTTACTTAACACCATTTTAGTGCGTGGGTTATTGGTAAAACTGTCTTTATGTTTATCCATAAATTGCCAATAAAGTGAGTTAAGCGGGCAAGCATCATCACCCACAGTGTTTGCTACGTTATAATGGCAATCGCTGCAATAATCGCTCATTTTTTTAATGTAATTACCACTTGCGGCATAGGCTTTAGAACCAACAATACCGCCATCGGCAAACTGGCTCATCCCCCGCGTATTTGGCATTTCTACCCACTCAAGTGCGTCGATATAAATGCCTAAATACCAGTCATCGACCTCATCAGGGTGAATACCTGCTATTAAGCAAAAGTTACCCGTAACCATTAAGCGTTGAATATGGTGAGCATATGCATAATCAAGTGATTGGGTAATCGCATGAAACAGGCAGCGCATTTTGGTGTTTCCACTCCAAAACCAACTTGGTAGTGGCAATTTTGCATCAAGGGCATTAAGCGATGCGTAATTGGGCATATTGGCCCAATAAATACCGCGCACAAATTCACGCCAGCCTAAAATTTGCCTAACAAAGCCTTCTACCTGTGCAATATCTATGTCGTCATTTTGTTCAAAGGCCTCTATGGCAGCATTCACAACGCTATGGGGGCTTATCATTTTTGCATTAATGGCAAACGATAACCTTGAATGATATAAACTCCAGCCTTTATCCTCACCAAACTCAATAAGTTTGCCTGTCATTGCATCTTGAAATTGACCGAACTTCGGTAATAGCGTTTTACAGAAAAAGGCGAGCAGCTGCTTTGCTTGACTGCGATTAATTGGCCACAGCAATTGTTTTTCCGCTTTACCCATAGTTTTAATGCCATGCCTTTCAATGCGCGCCAAAATGTCACTGACATCATTAGCAAAAACAAGTGGCTCAGGAATATCGGCGAGATCACTTGCTTTTAACTTATTGCGGTTTTGACTATCAAAATTCCACTGCCCCGTAAGGGGTTCATCGCCATTCATTAATAAATTAAATTCCACGCGCATTTTGCGATAAAAATGCTCTAACCGGTGTTTTTTACCATGCTTGAAATAACTGGCTAATTGATTATCAGCCAAGTAAAAATGCTCGGTATCAAATACCTTGTAGTCAATAGAAAGGCTTTGACAGTAATCAGTTAGCTGGGCACGTAAACGGTACTCATCGGGCAATTGATAGCAAAAAGAACGAATACCGTGCTCTTTGATTAAATGATTTAATAAGTCGGGTAAATCAGCGTACTTTTGCGTGTCGTCTAAGGTTAAGTAAATCACCTTATGACCAGCTTTTTCTAATGCGCCAGCAAATGCATGCATTGCCGCAAAAAACGCCGATATTTTTTGTATATGATGGGTGGTGTAACTCGCTTCTTGATATAGCTCGGCAATCACATACGTTACATTGTGCGACTTTTCTTTAAACCAAGAATGCTGAGCATTAAGCTGGTCGCCCAAAATTAAACGAAGCTCACTGGTCATTATGCTTTCCTTTTTGTCGATTACCCGCACAGCGTTTAGAGCAATATTTCACATTGTGCCAATCTCGCTGCCATTTTTTTCGCCATGTAAATGGGCGTTCACACACTTGGCATATTTTTGTGGGTAGTTCTGATTTTTTCACTAATTTGGCCTAACATGGCGATTAAGTAACCGCTTACTTTCAATCACGACTTTTGGCTTTTTACGCCATAACCAAAGTAACGCTTGTGCATCTTTATAGCTTTGTTTTACATCAACAATCGGCTCAGGATAATCTTCACCCAATGTAAAGCCATACATCATTTGTTCCATTTGTGATAACTGCCACGGGCTGTGGATCAATGGTGCTGGTACTTCACAAAGTTCAGGCACCCACTTTCTAACAAAGACGCCTTTTTCGTCTTTTTCTTCCCCCTGTTTTACGGGGCTATAAATTCTAATGGTATTAATACCTGTCACACCCGCTTGCATTTGAAATTGACTGTAATGAATACCTGGCTCGAAATCTAAAAATAAACTGGCAAGGTGCGCTACACCTGCGCGCCAATCAAGCTCTAAGTGATGACACAAAAAACTCACTAACATGGCGCGCATGCGAAAATTTATATAACCAGTTTCAATTAGGCAGCGCATACAGGCATCAACCATTGGAATACCAGTCTGTCCCGTTTTCCAAGCGTGTAATCTTTGCTCTGCTAATTCACCTGTCACCCGTGGTAAGTCGTCATACCCTTTGTTAACGTGGCGAAACTCCATCTCACACTCGCTTTCAAATTTCTGAATAAAGTGGCAATGCCAATGAAGTCGCGATGTAAAAGCAACAAGGCTTCTACGCCAGCCGGGAACTTGCCAGTGACTGAGTACCGTTTGATACACTTGTCGCAAACTAATATTGCCCCACGCCAAATACGGCGATAATCGCGAGCAATGAATTTGACTTAAACTTGGGCTTGAAAGGTTAAATGCATACTCTTTACCGCGAGCGGTAAAAAAGTCGTTAAGCACATTAAATGCTTCGCTTTCTCCGCCATTTTGAAACTGCCCCTGAATATTTTGAAAGCGCGTTTCAAAATGTGGCAACTGACATTCAAACTCATTATTTTTAAACCAGTTAACTTTGTTTAAATCAAGATTCAAACAAGGCGCGCGCATTACCTGCTGCCAGTTTTCATCCCAATGAGTGCGATGGGTTAAGCCCCGTTGTACCGCCCCTAAAGGGGTTTCATGCCAGCTAACTTGATTGTTTTTGCACCAAGTCGCAAACGCTTTGTCGCGCGCAAAGGTGTTATCAAGGCCTATTTCTTGATGAGAAAACACCTGCGAAATAACGTATTTAAGATTAAGCGCTTGAAATACTGCTAGAGCATCCCCCTTTGCGACATACAACGCGCCTGTTGGCAGTTTGTTTGCCATATCGCTTAGTGACTGCGAGACAAAGCGCCAATGGCGCTCAGAATAGTTCGCATCGTCAAGCAACATGTCTTCAAAACAGTACACCAATAATACTGGTAGCTCCGTTTTTGTTGCCTCAAACAGAGGGGCGTGATCAGACAGGCGTAAATCACGTTTTAACCAAACAACTGCAATGCTCATTTAAGTTACATCGCTTAAGATTGGCCAATCTGCTGCATCATTAGCATCAAGCAAAGAGCCAACCGCTGAGCCTTGCCACTTTCGAATAAATACGCCGTTTGCATCAAACAACTCGGTTTGCTTTTCAATATTGAAATGCCGCCCACCATGCGGATCAACACCAACGCCTGCAATGTACTGCCAATTACCCCAATTTGACGCCACATCAAAATCAATCAGTTGCTGTTGAAAGTAAGCAGCACCATAGCGCCAATCAAGCTGTAACTCATTTACAAAACAACTTGCCGCAATTTGCCTGCCACGATTTGACATATAACCAGTCGCGTTAAGTTGTTTCATAAGTGCATTAACTAACGGGTAAGGTGTATTACCACTACACCATTTTTGATATCGCTCAGCAAAAAAGCTGGTGAGCGGTTTTGTATCACTGAGGCCTGAAAACGTATAAAGGCGCTCGCCTAATCTTACGCTCAGCCACTGAAAATATTCACGCCATAACAGTTCAAACTTAATCCAATACGTTGATTCGTTGGCGCCGTCTGATTGTTCATATTGTAATACCGCATGCCAAATTTGCCTTGGCGATAAATTACCTATCGCTAAATAAGGGCTAAATTTTGTCGAGTTGTGCCAGCCATCAAGTTCATTGCGGGTTTCTTTGTATGTTTTTGCCGCGCCGCTGTTTAAGTAACTCACCAAGTGATATTTACCCGCGTGTTCTCCTGCAAAAAAAGGCATTTCATTGGGCATTGTATAAGCCCCACCATAACGCTCAAACCAAGCAAGCAGCGCACAATTGTTGTCAACCTTAATAGCTTTGGGCCAATGCTCTGGCGTTAATGGGCTTTCCAACGAGGTTGGTGCCGAAACTGTTAATGGCTTTTTCTCAACTTTATTGCGAAATTTACTAAAACTGCCCGACATACAATCGAGGGTAGCAATTTGATGCTGTGAAAACAGTGTATGTTGCCAAAACTGCGTGAAGTTAACTTTTGAATGGGTGCTTTGCAATTCAGCTAGCTTACGCTTTTCGAATTCACCTACTTGCTCTGCAACCACCAGCTGATTTATGTCATGCTCACGAATAAACTCACTTACTTCACTTTGAGCCGCGCCCTCTAACACTATTAACTGATGACCTAGTGCTTGCAGCTCATCGGCAAGTTCTTGTAGAGCATTTAAAATAAATCGCGTTTGATGGTCGCCTAGCAGTTGGCTGTGATAGTTATTGGCAATTTTTGTACTGGGGTCAAGCACATAAACAAAAGCGATTTGTTCACTGTTTTTCAGCGCATATTCTAGCGCAGAATTATCACTTAAGCGTAAATCATGGGTAAACCAGTAAAGGGTTTTAAGCACTATTTTCAACCGAGCGTGTTACGAACTGTAGCATTAGATACGTAATTCAAAGTTAAAAAGTTCAAAACAACAACCCGCCTTTTTAAACCGCCCCATAGCATTGTGCATTTATCACAAAGGGCTTGTTTAAACATTATTGTCAATTAGCCTTGGTATTGTTTGTCGCTAGCGGTATGAGTGGGGAAGTAAACGTGATCACAGCGATTCTATTAGCCGGTTTTGCACAGAGTTTGGTGTTATCTGGCTTTTTGTACAATAAATCGAAACAAATTCAGCAGTTTAAAATTTTGATGCTGATCCATTTAGTGTTTGCTTTAGATCTCTTTTTAGTATTTGCCGGTCAGCTTAATTGGCTTTCATCGCGACTAAACGCATGTTGGGGAGCAATTTACGCCATTTTATTTTTTGTTTTTATTCGCAGCTGCATCGGTTTGATGCCGTCAAAGCGCGAAATTATATGTTACTTCGCGCCTTGGCTGGCACTTAACATTTCTGTTATTGATTTTCTTTACGATCCGAAAAGCACAGTGTTGTCATTGCGTCACGAATTATCGGGCTACTTTTTACTGGTTATTTATCTTTATTTTGCCATTTGGGCAACTATAACAGTAAGGCGATATCGCAAACAACAAGCGCGGTTTTCAACCACACTTAGCAACGAGAATATTCTGTTGTTATGGGGAATATGCGCCAGCTTATTTTTAGCTATTTCTGTTATTCCATTTCAATACCTCTTGCAAACCAGCTTGCCTTTACCGCAACTATTAATGTGCTGTGTGATGTATGGCATTACCTATGTGCTGTTACTAAAACCCCAGCTACTTGATTTTAAAGCTAAGCAAGTGGCAAACACTCACAAAGAAAAATTACACGCGAGTGAAGATGCATTACTTGCCGAGCACATTTTAACCTCACTTGATGAGCAGCAGCTTTTTACCGATCCCAACCTGAGTTTACAAACCTTTGCCGATCACTTGGCAATGAAACCCTATTTGCTCTCGCAGGTGTTAAACCATCATTTGGGGATAAAATTTATTGATTTAATTAATCAACGGCGAATTGAATATGTTTGCAACCTAATTAAAAATCAGCCACATATGCCAATGTTAACAATTGCGATGCAAGCGGGCTTTAATGCTAAATCGACCTTCAATGCGGCATTTAAAAAATATCGCAATCTCACCCCAAGCGAGTATAAATCCCAAGTATTAAGTACATATTAGCGAATCTGTACGTACAAAAACGCCAATAAGACGACACCAAATGCGAAACGCTGAACCATAAAGCCTTTAAATAAAAGGAGAACTTTATGAACTACAAAACACTTATTGCGCTTTGTTTGTCGCTGTTATTAATTGCGTGTGATAGCGATGATGCACTGTTTGACAACCCATCTACGCAACACGTTTACCCCGCACCAAGCGGGCAATATCGTGTTGGTATCATGGAGTTTGATATTACCGACTACCGCGAAGATAAACTGGCTCCAGAGCTCGGCGAACAGCGTAAGTTTACGGTTCGTGTGCATTACCCAAGCCAATTACGTTCAACGCTCTACCATCCGTACTTTGATAAATGGCAACACCAAGTTGATTACCTATCTGCACAGAGGCCACAAGATGCACCTATTCACCCCAGGCAACATGAGCTGCAAAGCATGTTGTCTTGGTCAAATTCAAAAGCGCCGATCGCATATCATCAGGAAAATGGCTGGCCGGTGCTTTTTTACTCTCATGGCTTAGGACTTTTTAATGCTGACAACACCGAGCTGCAAGAGGAGCTCGCAAGTCATGGCTTTGCCGTGGTTTCAATTAACCATACTTATTTGGCTGGCGTTACCAGTTTTCAAAATGGCGAGCAAAAAGGGCTATTTTTACCAAGTGGCAAACACGATGTGCAAACTCCTGCTGGTCGCGCATACTTTGATAATAACGTTGCCCCTGAAATTGCCAAAGACGTGCTCGCTGCATATCAGTGGTTAACGCAAGAAAGCTGGCAATTTGAGCATCAGCTCAATTTAAACAATGTTGGCATGCTGGGTTTTAGCTTAGGAGCAAGTGCGGCAATGAATGCCTGCCAGCAACTGTTAGTATGCAAGGCCGCAGCAAATATGGATGGTATCGTATTGGGTGACGTGGCACTATATCCACTAAACAAACCACTGTTACTATTTCGCTCGGAAAATCCTTTCTCACAGCTCGAGCCAATTTATCACGCGAACCAAAATGACAGCATTTTGGTATCAATTCACGGCAGCCAGCATAATGACTTTACCGACCAAAACCGCTGGATTGTTGGTTATCCGAGCGAGGTTGATAAAAACACCATGCATAACATTGTTAAACAACATATGCAGCGCTTTTTTAGTCACTTTTTAAAGGCGCAGCCATTGGTACTCGCCGAATTTGAAGGTGTTAGCATTCAGCAGAAGTGATTCGGCTAATCTAAACTAGCAGCCAGTATCAACGGTAGAGGCCACTTTACTGGTAACTTGGCTGCCATTTTCAGCAAAGGCGTAATAGGCATAGCATTCGTCTTGTAGGCTGTAGCCTTTAGGGAAAATAAATAATCCCCAGCCCTGAATACTGCTATTTACATACGATGCCGGGGTTTGATCTATCACACATAAGCGCTCTTGGCAGTTATAGCTTGCAACTAAACTAGCACCTAAATCGAAATACCCATTGCCCACATAACTAAAATCACCGTCCATTAAATTGCCCAACGCGTTGTTCCAAATTTCTTGCGGCGCACCAAAATAGGTATTAATAGTAACCCCATTAACAGTAACGGATTCATTGCTGACTTTGTGTTTATGTTGAATTACAGCTTTGGCATAAATGCCATCGGTAAGCTGTTCTAACCCTGCAGCTACTTGTTTAAGTGTTGCAATGTTTGCATCACGATTAAGTGAAAGGAATTTAGGCGCTGCAACGACAGCTAAAACGCCGATTACAACAATCACTAAAATCAATTCAATTAAGGTAAAGCCGCGATGAGAGATCATAGAAGTGAAATACCTTTTAACGTTAAACGCTTAATGGATAAGGGGAGTCCTCATACATGCCCTAAAGATAAGCTTTCTGGCAAAAATGTTCAAATAATTAAAATAGCGAACATCCGTGTTCCACTAATACCAAATGAGCATTAAACCGGTTTGGAGGGGCGTAAGGTAAATGCGAATTCAGTGCCTTTTCCAAGTTCACTTTTTACTTTGATATCGGATTTAATCAGCTGAATTAAACGGTTTGTTATTGCAAGCCCTAACCCCGCATGGGACTTTTTACAGCCTAGGCTGTTACTTGCACGGTATCGCGCTTCAAAAATATAGGGTAAATCTTCGCTGCTAATACCCACGCCGGTATCGGCAACAACAATTTTGTATAGCTGTGACTCTAAAACGACTTTGATACTGATCGTGCCTCCTTGATTAGTATGACGTAGCGCATTTTCGATTAGATTGGTCAAAATACGCTCTAACTTTGCAATATCTGAATAAACACTAAAATCGCATTCTTTTGGATGCACTTGTAATTGTATGCCCGCTTTTTCAGCGCGTAGGGCAAACTTTGCCATCACATCGTAAATTAACTCACCTAAATTAAACACTTCCAGATTAATATTGGTTTGGCCGGATTCAAGATGGGCGAGTTCAAAAATTTGATCAATCAAGGCTTTTAATTGGCCGCAATTTTTAAGCGTTACATTTAAATAATGCGCGGCTTTTTCATTAGCATTGGGCGTTTCTTTGTTAAGTAACTCTAAATAGCCTTGCAGCGAGGCAAGTGGCGTGCGTAAATCATGAGATAAATGCGCAAGTAATTCTCGGCGCTGCTCATCAAGCGCTGTTAGCTGCATCATTTGCTGATTGATAGTGATAAGCATGCGATTTACCGCCGCACCTAATTGATGAATTTCATTGTGGTGTTCTGGCCAATCCAATAAAGGCAGTTCTGAAATATCAAATTCCGTTTTATCCACTTTTT
The DNA here is from genome assembly GCF_044005875.1 of Pseudoalteromonas sp. XMcav1-K. Taxonomy (NCBI): domain Bacteria; kingdom Pseudomonadati; phylum Pseudomonadota; class Gammaproteobacteria; order Alteromonadales; family Pseudoalteromonadaceae; genus Pseudoalteromonas; species Pseudoalteromonas sp. XMcav1-K. Next base: position 148,970 of record NZ_JBIPJE010000050.1, read on the forward strand.
GAATAAAACTACTTAAAGTTCTAAGTGGTTTAGTAATAGTGCGAAACACCACCAACATGCTAATGAGCAAAAACCCTAAACCTAATACTAACCAGATACTGCTTACTAGAATTTGCTCTGAGCTTTTAATCGACGCAAATATAGAATCGTAAATCGACGAGCCAATAATCACGTACAAATAACCTTGTAGGGTATCGCCGTTATACACAGGGGCAACTGAAAAAATCTTTTTGTGATCAAAATTGCGCGGATCATCACCGTAAATCGGTAAATTAGACTGGTCTTCAATTAAGGTAACAAGCGGCGCTAAATCGATAAACTGGCGTTTAACTTGCCCTGGTTTGGCTGAAAACGTCAGTAATTTGCCACTCGGGTCAACAAAATAAAACTCAAACGCAGGGCCAAGTACCATTAAGGTATGGAATAAGTTTTCCAATGCCTTGTAGTCGTATACTCCTTGCTTTAGCAGTGGGTTATCATTGGCTAAATGTTCGGCCAAACCCAAGTGCAGCGCTTGCTCTGCCTGTGCTCGACTTACTTGCGATACGCTTTGTGTCCACCATAAAAAAAGGCTGGCAGTAAGAATAAATATGCTCGCTAATGTAAGTGAGAGCTTAGTATACAGCGAGTTTTTCATAGTGCCGCAACAGCCAAAGACTTAGCATTGAGTTTGTAACCAACGCCCCAAACCGTTTCAATAACGTGTTGTTTAGCATGCTTTTCAAGTTTGCCTCGCAGTCGATTGATATGTGAGTTTACGGTATGTTCATAACCGCTATGGTCGTAGCCCCAAACTGACTCTAATAATTGGCTTCTTGAAAACACTTGGTTAGGGTGTTTTGCAAAAAACACCATTAAGTCGAATTCGGTTGCGGTAAGTGGTAAATCTTCCCCTTGAAAACGCACTTCATGGCTAAAGGGGTCGATGTGTAGCGCACCACAATTAAGCACCTGCGGTTGCTCACTGTTTTGCATGCTTTGTGCTTGGCTTTGCTGTAATAAGCGGATGTGCCTGATTTGCGTTTTAATACGCGCTTGAAATTCACGATAGCTAAACGGTTTGCAAATATAGTCGTCTGCGCCCATTTCAAGGCCAATAATACGATCCATTTCACTGCTTTTAGATGTGAGTAGTACCACGCTCACCTCGGGCATTTTGGTTTTTATTTCGCGGCATAAGGTTAGCCCGTCTACTGTGGGTAACATTATATCCAGTAAGATAATTTGATAATCTTGTTTTGCTAATTGGGCCAGTGCCGCTTCACCAGTTGTAACATGATCGACATGCAAGTTAAGTTCATTTAAATGAACTTGCAGTAACCCCGCAATATCGTGATCATCTTCAACAATCAGTACCGAGTGTTGCATCATCACACCTCTGCTTATTATAGAAATAAGATAGGCCGACGAAGACAACAACAAGGTACACTAAATAAGTGCGCTACAGTGTTTTAAAGTGCTAACTCGGGTTTACTGCAGCACACTATTCAACGTGGCAAAACAAATCGCCGGCCTATTTAACGCGTGTTACGGTGACAGCCAATAGCGGGTTGTCGAATTTATGAAGACTGGTTAATACTGAAGTACTCAGCCCATCATCTTGTCCAACAACACCTGGATGCATCGCAACTTTATTTATTTCTTCGCGTGCACTGTTAAAGCCTTCACCTCCATCAGCTGGCCCCGGTATGGTACCTGGCGCTTCAGAGTTGGCTTCTGTGCCCGCATCATAAGCAAAGGTTTTATAGTACTGCATATCCCCTACACTCATTGAAGAAACATCTATGGCATTAAGACCGGTAAAGCCATCATTTGTATTCACCATCATCGAAATTAATGATAATTTTTGGCCTTCTAGCATCTCGCTTGTGAGCATTAGCTCAACTTTTTGCCCCGGCATTAATACGCCATCACTTGATGTGCTAGCATTCACCACATCTAAAGCCAAAAGGCCCGAGTTATCACCGGATTCTGCCAGTACTTCAAGTGGCTCAGATGCCATTTCACCAATTTGCCAAAATTGACCAGAGGTATGTAAAGCACTGCCTAGCGGCGACATCGGTTGTGCCTGCGTTAAATTCACGGCAGTTACCATAAATTCATAAGTCATTGTGGTTGGCGGCGTGATTACTGGTGGCTCAACCGTCATTTTGTCGTTATCGTCATCTCCACAGGCAACAAGCGCTAAACATGCTGCTGGGATCAAAATTTTACTAAGTCTCATAATGACCCCCAATTACTTCACAGTGACGGTTACTTTCGCAACTGGGTTTAACCAGCGGTGAACTGTGTTATGTAAGTCACTACTACCACCAGAAGCATTGTCATCGCCAAGGTTTCCGCGGTGAACATGGATCATTTTATTCTCTTCGCTAGTGGTAACGCCTGTGCCATTTTCGCCAGGAGCAACCCCAGGAGACGCCGGAATACCAAGTTCACCCGGTGCGCCAGATCCATTTTTTACTAACTCATTATTGGCTTCTGTGCCCGCATCGTAGGCATTTAAATAAATGGTGTAAGTACCCACTTCGCTTGGAATACTCCAGCTGTTTAGGCCAACAAAGCCATCATTGGTTGGCAGCATCATACCGACAATTGATAATTGGGTATTGCCGTCAGCTGTCATTAAGTTGGTCATGGTACTCATGGCTGGGGCAAGTAAACCACCCGCTGGGTTTGCCATGGTATCTGCGCCAATACCATTTACCATAGCTACAAGCCCATCTAAGCTGCCGCCTTCGGCCATTGCTTGCAGTTCAGGTGAAGCCGCTTCACCTAATTTATATAACATGGCATCGTTCGAATGCGCCGTAACAAGTAACGGCGTGAAATAAATGCCTTGGGTTAAGTTAGTAATTTTTACATCTATATCTGCAGCACTTGCATTGCCAGCTGCAAGAAGTGCACTAGTAGCAAAAAGTGAAAGGATTTGTGTCTTCATAATTTGTTCTCGGTTGTTTTTGACCCTTTCACTATGAAAAACAAAGTTCTCAATGCCATCACCGAAATCTCACAAAATTATCACGATTTCATAAAAAATTTTAACTTGCGATAAATGAATAAGAATTGTTCAATTGAGCACTGGCAAAATATAAATTAATCTGTAGCGCAAAATACGCCTTGGCTAATTTTGGTTATCGCACAAAACATGAAATGGATGTTCAACATAGTATGAAGTACTTTTATCTCACAGCTGCACTTTTAGGCAGCATTATTCCTTATGGTACGTTTCTACCTTGGCTAATCGAAAATGGCGCAAATATATCTTTATTTGTTGAATTGGCATCGGCTAACCCTATTAGCTTATTCGCTTGGCTTGATGTGTTAATCGCCGCAATTACCTTAATTGTGTTTATTATTGTCGATGCAAAAACAAATAAAGTTGCGTATTGGTACTTAGCGCTTGTGGGCACATTATGTGTGGGCGTGTCATGTGGCTTACCACTTTATTTATATTTGCGTACCCGTGAGCAAAACACGCGCTTAACTCACGCAAAGTCAATTTAAGGAATTTACATGGATTACTTGCTGGCAGTGACGCTTTTTGCTATTTCATCATCGGTTACACCGGGTCCTAACAATATTATGGTGATGACCTCTGGGGTAAATTTTGGTGTTCAAAAAAGCTTGCCACTGTTGTTAGGAATTTGTATTGGTTTTAGCTTAATGCTGCTGGTTGTAGGGTTTGGTTTTGCCCAGCTTTTTGCCCTTTATCCCACACTGCATTTCATTATTAAATGTGTAGGTGTTGGCTATTTACTTTATTTAGCCTGGCTTATTGCAAGTAGCAGCTCAGATGTTGAAAAAAGCCGTCAAGCGACGCCTTTTTCGTTTATGAAAGGTGCGCTGTTTCAATGGGTAAATGCCAAAGCATGGATTGTTGCAACAGGTGCTATTGCAGCATTTACCTCAAGTGGTGGCGACTTATTAACTCAGCAATTAATTATCTCACTGACATTTTTTATTGTGTCGTTCCCCTGTGTTGGCGTGTGGTTGTTATTCGGCTCTATGCTGCAAAACGCACTCAATAGCCAAAGCCACAGGCGCATATTTAATTTATTCATGGCTGGTTTATTGGTGTTATCGGTATTACCGGTAATGCACGAGATTATTTCCCAATTACTTTTATAATACGTTGCTTGAACTGTCAAAATGCTCACTTATCAAATCGATGACTGAATCGAAACGAGCAGGTAAGTCCCGTTGATATTTTTTAACTAAATACCTTGGCTGTGAAATTGGTTTAGGTAATTCAAATTCACAAAGCACGTCTTTAAAAGGTGAATGAGCAATTGCTACTTGCGGTAAAACGGTAAAACCCAACCCTTTTGATACTGGTAACAGGATTTGATTTAGCTGGTTGATATAACCGATAACTGGCATAAGTTCCATACTGCCAGGGTGTTTATCAAGTTGATTAAACACCATGCTTAGGTAGTGCTTGCCATCTGGGTGATTAATAAATCCGCGTTGGCATAAATCATCAAACGATGTAATCGTATCTTGCCAAGCTTTTGCCATCACCACAGAAATTTTTTCATGACTTAAGCGCATTGCTGAAAACCCTTTATCAGCTGAATAGTGGTTAACAATGCCTAAATCAATTGAGCCTTGTTGTATGTGCTCTAAAATACGTTCGTTTGGTGCAATTTCAAGCTCGCACACCAGCTTTGGCAACTTAACTTGTTGTGCAATAAGCTTTTCATACAGAGATAATGCATTTGCACCAGAGCATGCAATACGGCACACCCCACTGTGTTTATCATCAAAGCTAAGTTGCTCAAGTAAATCAATCTGCCCCTTAAACGTCGACAATGCATAGTCATATACCAACTTTCCTTGCTCGGTAATTTCAAATGCTTTGCCATAGCGCTTTATTAAAGCTTGGCCGCAATAACTCTCTAACTTTTGCAAATGTTGGCTAACACCCGGTTGTGTCATTGCTAATAAATCTGCGGTTTTGGTAAAACTTTTTGTCTCAACTAGGGTGATATAAGTTTTTAACCATATGTTATTTAACATCATAATTTTAAATTATAGGTTTTCTAAAATTTAATAATTTCAATTAATTTAGTGGATTAACTAGGCTTAGCACAAGTAATTTTTCTTGTTAAAAAAGGAAACACAATGTCACACACGTACCCTAGAAGTTTTTCACACATTGGTATTTCAGTACCTGACCTAGAAGCCGCAGTAAAATTCTACACTGAGGTGTTAGGCTGGTATTTAATTATGAAACCCACTGAAATTATTGAAGACGACTCGCCAATTGGCGAGATGTGCACCGATGTGTTTGGTGTTGGCTGGCAGCGTTTTCGCATTGCCCATTTATCTACTGGTGACCGTATTGGTGTTGAATTATTTGAATTTAAGAACCAAGAAAACCCCGAAGATAACTTTGAATATTGGAAAACAGGTATTTTCCACTTTTGTGTGCAAGACCCAGATGTAGAAGGACTGGCTGAAAAAATCGTTGCTGCTGGCGGTAAAAAACGCATGGCAAAACCACGCTATTACTACCCTGGTGAAAAGCCTTACCGTATGATTTACATGGAAGACCCATTTGGCAATATTTTAGAAATATACAGCCACAGCTACGAGCTACATTATGCAAGTGGCGCCTACAACTAACTGTTGCATTCCTATTAGGCTGATCATTTTACAGTTTGGTGAATGATCAGCCCCTTTTACAGTCGCCATTAAAGGCTTAAAAGTGCCAACAAATGTTATTCGTAACGCCGTAATAGCTTTGAGCTAGCGGGCGTCTTAATTGACGCGTTTGTTAGCTTGTGTTGCGCGAATAAAATCAAGATCACTCGTGATAACTCCAACACCCGATGCGACAGCGTCATCGTAGGATTGGGTAATCGATTCATGTCGAGACCAAAGATAAACATCCGAACCATAGCTCTGTAATCTTGATGCGAGGCGTTCAGGATAGCCCCAAAAAAACTTTGTCATCGAGGGAGGTATAAAAAGAATGGTGTTCCTACAGGACTCGGGAACTAATCCAGCCCATCCAACTAAAAGGTAATTTATTCCGCAACTCTTTACACTACCAACGCTTGCTAACCGTAAAGATGAATCCTTGTTTCGAAACCACTCCATACCTTTTGAAGAGGTAATTACAATATGGTTAGACTTTTTTCCAGCTAAATACTCATATAGAGTTTCGAATGATCGTATGTCGTTATTCTTTAGGTTTAACCAAAACTCATGCTTTGGATACCGCTCATAAAACGCCTCTAACTTGGAAATCCTAAAACCTTTTCCTCTAAATGGGAAAGTCGCACCATCATCAAATGTATATCCATATCCTGCATCAAGATTTTTCAACTGCTCAAACGATGTTTTATGTACTGGCCCAGACCCATTTGTAGCACAATCTAACGTCCAGTCATGAAAAACAACCAGTTGATCATCACGCGTTCTGTGAACATTTAGATGAATTACGTTAGCCCCCGCTGCAACGGAAGACGCCACAGCTTCTAGTGTGTTTTCAACTGAATTGACCTTTGATGCGTTTATTGAAAGGGAGGTACAGCCAGTTTTTTTTAATTTTTCATAGTTAACTGCACTTCCGCCTCCTCGATAGGCCACAATCTCGCCATGTCGCTGTAGGTCAGGAACGAACACATAAGCATTAAACACTCCTAGAGTAATTATGCAAAACAGACAAATCAAAAACGTCTTAACTATTTTTATAAACATTTATTACCTGGATCCTTGATCGATGGTCGATGAAAGCAAACTCCCGCATGCGGGGCGCGAATTGATGCGATTGTTAGGGCTTTTTAGCCAAAACAACATCGTAAAAATTGTCTTTAATAAACTTATACAGCCTTAGTTCAGCACCTAGCTCAACCATGTCCTTGATAGGAACATCCCACTCTTGGAACCCTTCCATTTTGACGAATAGCTTATGCATCGGCACAGTTTCACCGGTGCGCCCTTTTGATATGTACTGAAAGTGGTGAGACTCGTAACGCATAGATTGGACTTTGTTACGCGGAATTCTGATTTCACTGAAAGCACCATCACGAATATACAAAGTACCGGCTTTAATCCAGGCAGAAGGCTTGGTACCATTTTTAAACCAAAACACAAATGAAGCCAACATAACGACTAGGATAACAATGGGCATAAATGCCCCTAAGCCTTCAGCTTGGGCTGCCATAAACAATACAACAGGAAGAGGCGCTAAGGATGCCATAAAGATCTGAATGTAATTGCGTTCCCTTGGTAATACTGCGTCCATAATTAATATTTCCCTATAACCCTAACGCCGCGTTAAGCGGATAAAAATAGTTGGCTATAATCGCGAAGCGATGACCAACTGTCTTTATTCCGTTTAAGCAACTTGTTATGTATTTTTAGTGAAATGGCGTTCAATGTCATAACCGATGGATGTATTATGTTGATCGAACATTTTCACAAACTTTTTCATTTCCGGTTTCCCATTTGAACCAAAAATTAATTTATTCAGAGTTGCTCTAACACCAAACTGATTTTTGAGAGCATTGATAGGATTAACTTGAGTTGCAATCTTAAAAATCCCCATGCCAGCTTCCATTGTCACTGGCTTACCTGTTGCCCCTAACCCAATTTTTGCACTTACATTTTGTGATACCGAATCCAATTGTTTTCGGTAATTATTAATCTCATTGATATCATCATTTGATAGCGCATTTTGAAATTGCTTAAGCCATTCCCGGAGATTTAAGAAATCGTTTCTCATTTCTAAAGCTACTTCAATAAGTTGAGGTATTGACGATGAGTCTTGTATTACTCGGAGCGGGATCGCAGGCATATTTATAAACAAAGAATACAGAGAGTCTATTCCATAAATTTTCTTAGAAACTTTCATCTGCTCATCATTCAAAAATGACGTCACCTGATGAAGTGCATCACCAGCAGGCAACATGAAACCTGAATTAACAAAAAATCTTTTTCTCAAAGGGTGTGGTGTATAACTCTTTTCATAAACAAAACTTCTTGCACACATTCCAGCTCCGCCCCACATAGTTGCTGAGAGTAGCGGATGCGTAACTTGTTGGGTCTCTTTCCAACTAGTTATGTTTTCTTGATGTGATTTTTTTAGAGACTCATTTGAGCACATATGCTCAATTATTCGACTTTTTGGTAAGGCTAATTTTTCAGATTCATTTAAAAATGGATAGCTTCTAACAACCCCTTGCTCTTTCGCTTTTAAAATCGGACTATTTGAAGCAGTCCAAGCATGTGTGAAGCTCTTATCAACCAAAATTTCATCGCGAAGGACTAAGTCAGTAATAAAATCAAAAAGTGCTTCTGTTTGAACAGAAGCAAATGAAATTGGATTATATGAATAACTTTTATCTTTAACTATGATCTCATCTGCTGAGCTATCATCCATACCTGATACTAAAAGGCTTGAAATATCTTGAAGTGACCAATTGTCTGAAACTACACCTTGTGCCATTGAATCTCCGTATAATGATTGAATACATAACAATTTAATATCGACCCAATGGGTTGTTTTTTTACCGAGCCACGGGTTATTTTTGTCATTGCACCAGTTCTATCACACTTACTAACTTGTTGCTACAGATATACTTTTAATCATTATAGAAATTATGAAGAGGATAAAGACGACCAAATGGGTCGTTTCCTGAATATAGGAGAAACTCATAGCAACTGGACATAAAGTCGGTGCTGAAAAATAAATTTCTAATGACTGCTATTCGCTCTGATCTGCCTTATCGCAACTAAGCATGTTATGAAGCTGAGTTAAGAATTCCTCCATGAAGCTTTGTTCCATCGGTCACCTCGATAATCGCTCCTGCATTATTCTAATGCCTTACGACCATGTATGCCACACACCTCACTTGCTCAAGCTACGAAGCTCAGATGATTCTAGGCTTCCTGCCGGCCAGCTTCGCTGTTCAAATTTATTCCCAATAAACTCGTGTTTCATTTTTGTTGTGTAACAAAAATAGACAAGAATGCATCATGGATGGTTAGAAAAGAATTTTTATATCTAAACAGCTATAAATTAACGCCATCTTTACTGTTAACACCTTTAAGTTAATACCTATAAGCTAAAACACGCCATTACTATTACGCATTTTACCGCCAACCATCAAACTATAAAGGCGCATCGAAAAACTTAAACCTTGCACGGCATCCCAATGCTCAACCAATTTGCCATTTTCCAAGCGCCATGTATCGATAATATTAAAACCTTGGGTATCATCGCCACGATGTTTACGTTTTAGCGTTGCATGCGAATGAATAATAACGTAATCCCCATCAACAAACGCATGTTTAACATCGTAACTAAACTCCGGCGCCGTTTTTACAAGATCGCTTACCGCTTTAACTACACCCTCAATATTATCAGCGATGGTGCGATTATGTTGCCTATAACTATTTTGTCCGTATTGTTTGGTCACTTGGTCAAAATTGTGGTCATTCATTATCAGTTGAACAAAGGCGATAACGGCCTCAACTTTTTCTCTGTCTTGTGCTGACCAGTGAGGCTTGATTAACGCTGCAACATTAATATGTGGTTTGCTCATAAATACTCTCAAATATAGTTGTAAATTTAACTTTCATTTTGCAAGTTAAATTATTTGCTTGCAGTTTGCAAGTAAATTAAAATCTCTAAAACTTATTCAATGAGCATACTTATGAGTAAACGATCACTTTGCCCTATCTCGAATGTGTTGGATCACCTTGGTGATAAATGGAGCTTACTGATCCTAAGGGATTTGATTTTCTTCAATAAAAGTTCTTATTCGGAGTTACAAAACTCTGAAGAGAAAATGGCAACAAATATTTTATCGAGCAGGCTAGAAAAACTAGAAAGTGTTGGTTTAATAAGTAAGCAAACAGCGCAAAGCGATAAACGAAAAAAGCTGTATACACTTACTCAAGCGGGTAAAGATACCTTGCCAATATTGCTTGAAATGATTGTGTGGAGCAGTAAACACGGTGAGAATTTAAACCTACCAGAGCAGCTTTTAACGCGTATAAAAAACGACCGCGAAGAACTAATTAATGACTTGCTGGCGAATATAAAAAGCGCACCTTAGTGCGCTTAAATTATTGCCCCTGAGCTAATTATTTATTTTGCTCTGCCAAGTAGTTTTTGGCTAGTTTGGCGGTATGAAGTAGTAACGATTGATCGCCAGCGCGACCGTGCCCCGGAAATACATGCTTGATATTCGGATACGCACTGAGCGTATTTTCAATTGATGTTGGCCACTTTGAAACACGCGCATCTTCAAGGTTGCCCAAATTTTTACTGTTAAGCCCCTTTACAAAACAGCCTGCAAAGAGAATTTGTGGCTTTTCAAGCCATACAACAATATTGTCAGCGGTATGCCCGCCACCAGGATAAAATACCTCTATTTTATCTTTGAGCAGCGAAAACTTATCCTCTTCAATAATATGTGTTGCCGACAGCCCTTTATGTTTTTCTAATAACTGATTCGTTTTTTTATAGGCATAAGTTGGAATATTTCGCTGGTTTAGTGCAGTCAATCCGCCACTTGCATCTTGATGAAAATGCGTCACAACAGCGGCTTTCAGTGTAAAGCCTTGCTCGTTTGTCCAATTAATCAGTTTTTCGGTGTCGCTGTTCGACCAAGGCGTATCAATCATGTAAGCCTCTTTACCGTCAACAACAACTAACCCACGTGCAGAAACATTGCCCCACTGACCAACGTGCTGATAGGAAATATGCTCATAAACCCCATTTTGTATTGGCTTTATCGTTAATTTCGGATCCGCGGCGTTAAGATTAAAGCTAATAATAAAAAGCACATATAGCATAGATTTACCCAGCGCATTAATTGAACTAAACATGTAAAAACCAGTAACGAGAAATAAAGCTATTACCTTGCAAAAACAAACAACAAAGGTCAACTTATGTTGTTAACAGTTTATGCTTCGGCTGCTTCATTTATAAAATTTTGCCAAGGACCCGTAATTGCCAATGTGCGCGTAGGCGAATACAAATTAACAAATAACACCTCACCATTTGGCGAAAAACACGCCCCTGCAGGCTCTGTATTAATATTTATTTTGGCAAATGGATAAACTGCCCCACTTGGCGTTACACCGCGTAAATAGTTATCAGGAAATAAACTATATTGGTCTTCACATACCAATAAATGGCCATTTGGCATCACTGTTAAGTTATCGCCAAAGTTATATAGTGATTCATCGCTACTTTCTAAAAACAGTTGTAATAATGCGGGGTGCTCTGCCTCGTTATCCGTGCCTTCAAAAGCAGACGGTTGATATCGCATTATTTGACCAAGCTGCTTTGTACCACCATTGGTGCAGCAAAAATAAAGTTCGTTTTCGCCAAAATGAATGCCTTCTCCACGAGCAAAAACCGCTGCACCCGCTTCATAGCCGCGTTTGCGCAGGTCATCTTCTGGGCTTTCAGGGTTATCAAGGTTTATCCATTCCACTTCAAACCACTTCGCAATTGGCAAAGTGGTTAACTGCCAATTGCGTGTATCGAACTGTTTGCTGTGTTTAAAAACAAGTGCTTGTAATTGACCACCTAAGTGCAATTTTTCTTTTACTTTAGGAATAAAGCGATAAAACAAACTATCGCCTCTATCTTCTGTGAGGTAGACAATGCCTGTACGCGGATCAACTGCAGCCGCTTCATGATTAAAACGGCCCATAGCGCGAAGTGGTTTTGCCTCTACCAAGCCCGTAGCAGTTGCCGGCACCTCAAATATATAACCATGGGATTTGTTTATTTCACCATCGGGTGTCGCCACCGATTCTTCACACGTTAGCCAGCTTCCCCATGGTGTTGTGCCGCCCGCACAATTTCGAATCGTGCCAACTAAACTGTAAAACTCACGCTCTACTTTTTGCGTGCGCAAATTATAAATGATGTGAGTGGTCCCTCCAGGGAGTGCAACTTTGCTACGTTGCGAGTCATAAGCAAGGTCGCTTACGTGATGTTTAATCTCATTTGATGCATCATCTAAATGCTTTGGGCTTAATTCATGATTACGCACAAGCGCAACTCGGGTTTCATCAAGCGCGAAACAGCCCATACCATCGGCGCGATCGGGTACTGTTAAACCATCACTCATTTCATTATTCAAAGAAGATATAACGCGGTAACTAAATCCTTTTGGCAGATCAATTAACCCTTTTGGATCTTCAACTAAATCACCATAACCGCGCACACTGGGGGTACTAGCACGGTTTGAATTACTCGACGGCGAAATTGCACAGCCGAGTAAACTACTGCTCAACCCCATAAACGCTAATGTCACGGTATTTTTAGTAAATTGTCTGCGTGAAACCATTATAAAAGCCTCCTTTCGTTATAAATTTTAGCCTACCCCATAAAGACGACATTTTCATTAAATCGCTGTGTATGTTGCCTTTGGTTTATTTTGTTATATTATAACATTTCACAAATTCGTAACAGGGGCGAAAATGTTATCAATTGAAAAGGAAACCGAACTGAAAAAGCGGTTCAAACTCGCAGGTGTAAAAGCAACACAAAAACGCATGGAAATTTTCCATACCTTAGTGCTGGCTAATCGGGCGCTTTCACCTTACGAATTAGCACATTTTTGTGAGAACGATTTCTCACTGTCAATTCCTGTAGTGTCAATTTACCGCACGCTCGATTTACTCGTTTCGGTTAATCTTGTTCATAAGCTCGACCTTGTAAACAAATTCATTGCCTGTGCCCATTTAGAGTGCCAATCACATCATCCTCACAGCCAATTTTTAATTTGTAATGTGTGTCAAAAAGTCACCGAAATCCATATTCCCCACACCATCACAAATGAATTAAGTGAGCATATTGCAAAACACGGATTTCAACTCAAATCACCTCAATACGAATTTCAAGGCATTTGCCAAGCATGTTCGTCTTGACCCTTTAACACTGACACTTTGCGGAATATAAATGAATTTAACCCTTTTAAAAAATGCCAAAATTGTTAATGAAAGCAGCATATTTGAAGCCGATTTACGAATAAAAAAAGGCCGCATAGAGCGCATCGAAAAACACCTTAATGCACAGCCAAACGAACAAGTCATCGATTTACAAGGTGATTGGTTACTTCCGGGGATGATTGATGATCAAGTTCATTTTCGCGAACCAGGTCTTGAGTGGAAAGCAAATATCGCTAGCGAATCGCGCGCTGCGGTCGCTGGCGGTATTACAAGTTATATGGAAATGCCCAATGTAAATCCTGCAACCACAAATCATGCGGCTTTAAGGCATAAACGCGATATTGCCGCAGCCAATTCACTGGCAAATTACGCATTTTACTTAGGTGCGACTCCTGACAACCTAGATCAAATTAAGGCGTGTGACCCAAAAACCGTATGTGGTGTAAAAGTGTTTATGGGTGCATCAACAGGTGATTTATTAGTAGAGCACCCCGCTGCGCTTGAAGCAATTTTTAAAGAATGCCCAACACTTATCGCCACACATTGTGAAAAGGGCGATATAATTGCCAACAATTTAAAAGGATTGGCAAATAGACCGCTAACGATTCACGATCATCCGATTATTCGCGATGTTGAAGCCTGTTATGCCTCGTCTTCTTACGCTGTGAATTTGGCGAAAAAATATAGTAGCGACTTGCATGTGCTGCATATCACAACAGCTAAAGAGCTGGCGCTATTTGAAGCTGGCCCTATTGATAACAAACACATTACCGCAGAAGCCTGTGTTCATCATTTATGGTTTAACCAAGATGATTACACTCGCCTTGGCAATTTAATTAAGTGTAATCCAGCGATTAAATCAGAGCATGATCGCCTCGCCTTATTAAACGCGTTAAACGATGGCCGAATAGACATTATTGCCACCGATCATGCACCGCATACATGGCAAGAAAAACAAGCACCCTATAGTGAAGCACCCGCAGGATTACCACTAGTGCAACATGCTCTGCTGAGTTTATTTGACCAAGTAAAACGCGGCGCATTAACTATTGAGCAAGTTGTTGAAAAAACAGCTCATAACCCAGCTAAACGCTTCAAAATAAATGAACGCGGTTTTATCCGTGAAGGCTACTTTGCCGACTTAACCGTGGTGAGTTGTTGCGCGAGCGAAGCGGTAACACACGACAACTCCCATTATCACTGTGCATGGTCGCCATTCGCTGGGCACCAGTTTTCACACAGCATTCGCTATACCTTTGTAAATGGTCAATGCGTTTACAACCATGGCGACATTATTGACGACACCACCAGCGCAATGCCGCTAATTTTTAACCGCTAATTTTTAGCAAATAAACCGATTTAACAGGGGTAACTTATGAGTAATCATGCCATTTTAGAAAACAACACCGCGCTTTACCGCCACGCTGCCATTTCTGACCAACCAAATATCCTTGCGGATATTTATCAAGAAGATGTAAACATAACAATTTGGCAAAACGAATTGAGCGAGCTCGCAACACAGCAAACAAATGATTTGCGCCAAAGTAGCGAACACTTAAATATGGTGCTGGCGGCAACACCAGACAACGTTATGACGCAATTAATGGAAAATCACGCCCTTGCCGATAAACCAGCACTTTGTCAGCATATTCAAATATTGCTCGATATGTTTTGTACCTTGTTTGAATTACAGCGTGCTGGGCTGCGCCTAACCTTACTTGATAAAGCAATGTGTCCCAAATTCCACGTTGACAAAATCCCGTGTCGATTGGTTTCAACCTTGGGCGGGCCTGCAACTGAATGGCTCGCTTTTGAAGATGTTGATTACACTAAGCTAGGTTTAGCCAGTGTTGGCCTAAGCGATGATGAGTCTGGCGTGTATTTGCATGAAAATGCCATACAACAAATGCAATCTGGTGATGTGGCATTGCTAAAAGGTTCAGGCTGGCAAAACAATCAAGATGCGGCACTTGTTCATCGTTCACCTCACGTTGCAAATAATGAAAAACGCCTAGTAATCACACTCGATTTTATCGATTAGCTGCCCTGCCAAAGTGGCAGATTTAACGCGCCTAGCTCAGTTAAAAATTGGCGTTTAGCGTTAACCATTATGACAAGGTATTAATACCATTTCACATTTCATCAAGAGAATTTTATGGAAGCAATTATAGTTATTGTTGGTTTTTTAGGAGCCGGCAAAACAACCCTACTTAAAAAGCTAGTCGATAATGCACTTGCGCAATTTTGGCAGCCGTTTATTGTGCTTAACGACTATGAAACTGCCGAGTTAGATATCGCTCAGCTTAGCGATAAACTAGACAAACAGTGGTTAAAAGCCTTAAGTGGCAGCTGCATTTGCTGCAGCGGTATTTCAGAGCTGCGCGACAGCGTTAATCGCATACCTGAACGCAAAAATGGCATCACCTTTATCGAAGCGAACGGCACAACCGATGCATGCTCGTTAATGGGTTTTTTAGGCGTTGGCATAGACGAACGATTTCTCCCGCCCGTTCAAATATCAGTTGTTGACGTGAAAAATTGGCAACTGCGAGGGGAGCATAATGAGCTTGAGGCTAATCAAATACAGGTTTCGTCAATCTTGGTATTAACCCATGAAAGTGGTATTGACAGCGCACGAATTGAAGCTGTAAAGACTCAGTTACAAGCGCTCAACCCAAGCGCTAAAATAATCAGAGCAGATGAGTTAAACATCACCCAGTTGCCTGAAGTCGCACCGTCTGAAAATAGTGCAACTAAACTCGACCATCATAAAGCGCATTGGGCATCTAGTTCGGCCGATTTACCGCATTTACCCGATTACCTAAGCGTAAAAGACATTTGCGATGCTTTGCCCAGCACCATTTTACGCATAAAAGGCTGCACCACTATCGCCGATGAGCCTCATTACGTGTATTTTGAGCGTTGCCCAGACGGAGAAGTATATGTGAGACCTTATCGCGGAAAACCTGACACCGGAACAAAATTACTTACCATTGGCCCAGGCAGCGATAAGACGCTGTTAGAGCTGGTGATTAAAAAAGCTTTAATCACAGCAAAAAAACGGGAAAACCAGAAAGCCTGTAACGTTTAACGCAAAGCCACTTTACGGTAATTGAAAATAGCGCGTACAGCGCTATTTTTATTGCTAATCAAAAAACAACACAACGCTAACTATTTGCCGCAACCGCACTCAAAATACTAACTACCGCAAATAACATCCACGATATGTGCCTTGCTTTAGAGCCCACTAATGCCACGATAAAATGAATAGCAAACGTCACTGCAATAATATAAAGCACCGTAACCTTATTAAGGTTTGGCTCTGCAAGTGCCAACAAAATAGCGGCAAAACCAACCCAAGTTACCGAGGTTAAATGCCAAGCAAAACGCAATGTGCGTTTGGTAAAATCATCGTTACCAAAAAGCTTCGGTAAATTATCTCGCTTAAATAACCTTATCAGAATGTAACGCTCACCGAGGTTAGAATGTGCAAACGATAAAATTAACAGTAAGCAAGCAGAAATGTAGAGTAGAAACGTCATATCCTTATGTACCACTTTATAGATTAAGTTTACTGATCAACTGAGTCAGTCGTTCGCTGCTGATTAGATATCTGTTTAATGGCGTTATTTAGCTCAGCCAAAAACGACTCAAAATCAGTAAAATGCTTCACATATTCTTTTGAAAAGCCAATATGTGCAGATTGGGAAGAAATGGTTTCCATAACAATAAAATCGGCATTATTCGGCATATCATTTTGCGCTAACGCATCTTTTAACACCAACAAGGTTGATGTTTTATCATTTATATAACAATCAATTCGCCGTTTCAGTAATTTTTCAACATTATGCTCAGTGCTCTTATTACTTTCTAACAATATTTTGCCCTGTTTAACCGCTTTAGAATATTTATCATTGAGCAATATGTAGCCAGCATTAATGCCTAAACTAAGCGGCTTTGAGTTTTTATTTTGAAAAAAATAATCAACTAATCGCACATTTTTATGGCACAACACTACGACTTCTTCTAATCCAATTTTTTCCGAATAATGGGAAATAAAGGGACGTGTTTCAGGATGTTTATAAGGAGGTAAAATGGCCAGTTCTTTACCTTGTTCAACAAGCATTAATGCTCGCTTCCATGGCAGTGGCACAAACGTAATATGGTAATTAGGTGCAAGTTCACGGCTTACTTGGTGTATAAAATCAATGTAAATGCCTTGCACTATGCCATTTTCAATATAGCTGTAAGGTGGGTAATCATCGTCAACTAAAATGCGTACTTCTTGACTATCTGCCGCAAATAAATGGGCACTGCAAAAAAGCAGTAAACTCAATGCAATAAATGAGCGCAAACGCAAATAGTACTTAATTATCATATAGTTTTAATACGCCCACTGCTGAGAGTAATCATAGCGAAAGCCTACCGAAATTGACTGAGTATCGTTCAAAGCATCAAAGTCTTTCGTTAAATACTCTAAATGAAAACGTAGGTTATCGCTTGGCAGCCACTCAAATGTTAAGTTGGCTCCTTGATGGCTTTTAGTTTCAAGTTTCGAATTTCCATCGTCAAAGTCAAAGAAGCCCAATTTAGCGCGATACAAAGGATGAAAACGATAGGCAAGTGAAACATCGAGCGTAGCGCCGCTTCTTGAGTTAACACGCTGATAGTCAACATCTTGATACGCAATGGCTGCATAAAGATTGTCGCTAATATCAAGCGCTGCCATGCCCGCTACCACTTCAGTTTTACCAATTTTAAGTTGTTGCTGGTTATAATCATTCTGTCTTGAGTAAGTTAACGCTAAATGCAATCCATTTCGGCTATAACCTAAACCGGTATTAATAAAGTCGGCAAAATCATCGCCACTATCACCGTCAAACTGTCCACCTATCATAAACTTAAAATCACTGATTTGGTTTTCATAAGTAACAAGGTTATTAACAAAAAATGGGCTTTCAACATCGTAAGCAAAGGGGCTACTGCGATGGTTAAAAATATCCACATATTCAGCAATTAAGGTGTATTGCACCGGTCTTTGTTTACCAAGACCAAACTGGCCGATTGGCGAATCTAGCGCTACATATACTTGTCTGGCCTTGCCAAAATCACCATTGTTACCAAGGTCAATACTCCACTCACCGTGAGCAATTGCCTGCCAACCGGGTTTAAATTGATAAGTAGATTTAAATCCAGCATGAGATAAGGCATCCTGAATATCCATAAACTCATCATTTTGATCTTCAATATAACCGTAAGTTGGCCGTAACGTTGCATACAGCTTAATACTGCCATCTTCGCGCTTCTTCGGCTGTAAAACCTCTGGACTTTCTGACATATTGTTTTTATTCGTAGCGCCTTGTTGCTTGGCTTTTGCTTCTAACTCTGCCAACCGTTTTTGCAACTCAAGTAACTGCTGTTTTATAAGCTCAATTTCATTTTCTTGGCTGGTATCGGCATGTGCAAAATGAGCAAAAAGTAACGGTGCACAAAGCAGTAAGTTAAAGCGTTTCATCGGTGTATCCTCACTATGGCTAACTGACTAAACTACTGTCCATTGATTAAACAGGCGATTGTCCATTACACCTTAAAGCGGTCTAATATTTGCTTTTGCTCTTGAATACTATTGGCCTGCAATTCAATTGATTCGCTAGTTTGGTGTGCATAATTAGAAACATTGACGGAAATATCTCGGATCCTAACGGTGTTTTCATTAATTTCTTCCGACACCGAACTTTGCTCTTCGGCCGCTGATGCTATTTGCGTATTCATGTCATTAATTAAATTAATTGCAGCGCAAATTCTATCGAGTGCTTGCTGTGTGCTTTTTGCTTGTTCAACGGTTTCTTGTGCAGCGCCTTGGCTTACTTTCATCGCTTCTACAACCGTTTTTACGCCCGATTGCAATTGATCAATCATGGCGCGAATTTCAGTTGTGGAATCTTGGGTACGAGAGGCGAGTGTGCGAACTTCATCTGCCACAACGGCAAAACCACGCCCCTGTTCACCCGCCCTTGCAGCTTCAATTGCGGCATTAAGCGCCAGCAAGTTAGTTTGTTCAGCAATCTCGTTGATCACCTGCAAAATGGTTTCAATGTTATGGGTCGCATTTTCTAAAATTTCGACATTACCAACCGCATGCTCAATGCGCGTCGATAATGTATCAATCAATGAGGTTGTTTGTTCTACGATTTGTACGCCTGTTTGGGTGGCGTTATCAGCTTCTTTCGTTGCTTCAGCGGCACTTTGTGCATTATTGGCAACCTCGGAAGCGGTTACCGTCATTTGATTCATCGCAGTGGCAAGCAAATCAATTTCTTGCAACTGCTTCGATACCGCAGCATTCGAATCGTGTACGCCTTGTTGTGATACTCTCATGCTGCTTAGAACATCGTCACCAGTCGACTTTAACAGCTTAATCTGTTCTCTAAGGTTTTCTTTAAACAGGTTAAATCCAGTGGCCAATTCAGCAAATTCTTGATCAGTATCGGTAGATAGCCGTCTTGTTAAGTCCCCTTCGCCAGTTGCGATATTCTCTATCGCACTGTTTAGTGCATTAAGCGGCGTCAATAATTTTTTCATTATAAACTGCAGCACTAACACGCTTACAATTAAGGCAATAATACTAAAAATGACAACTTGGTTACGCATATCGGTAACCGCTTTATACGCAATTTTTTCGTTGAGTAGCACGCCAATGTACCAATCTTGATCAGGAATTTTGGCAAACCTTAGGTTAAACTCTTCACCATCAACGATTGGGTGTTCAATGTTATTAACCTGAATACGAGAATTTGGTAAAAACTCACTCATATTTTTGCCATTTTTACTGGCATCAGGGTGGGCGATTACCACGCCACTTTCAGACACAATAAAAATGTAACCTGCATCAAATAATTGCACGCGATTAACCAAATCCGATAAACCAGACAGACTCAAATCAAAAAAGATCGCGCCAATAAATTCGTTCGCTTTAATCAGTGGAGTGGCAACGGAAATGAGTATTTCACCTGTAGCCGAATCCGCATAAGGTTCAGTAATAATCAGTTGCCTTTCATTTTTTGCTTTTACATACCAAGGTCTTATTCTTGGGTCCCAACCAGCTCCTGGCTCCCAATCAGGATCACTTTTAAAGTTTGAACCATCCAATTCGTAGCCGCCGCCAATCAGTAAAAACTCTTGTTTAATTTCAGGAATACGAATGACATCAGTAATGTGCTGATGAGAAGGGTCTAGTTGTGCAAGCGATGTAGCATAACTGGCAATTGCTTTTTTACCACCAAGCTCTGACGAAACTGTATTTTTAACACCGTGAACAATGTCTTGAATACTTTCTTCAATGGTTGTTTGAAGTTTTGATTTAACAGTGAAAAATTGAATGGTGCCAAGAAAGGCAATGGTGATAATCAGTAACAGTGAAGATGCAATTGCAACCTTATGAACAAATTTCATAACATTCTCAACCTAATGTTTGCTACATAACTAAAAAGCGTCTAAGAAATTAGATTGCTTAGCCTCTTTTTATGAGATGTCTTTAACATTAGTTGATAAGTTTACATTTTTCCTGTGCATTAACGGTTAATAGTATGCCGAAATAGCCTAACTAAAAGCCCGTTAGAACTTGATGGTTAGCCTTATTTAATGACTAAATTATGTGACTCAGACCACTGTCTCCGCGACTCTAAAATATCAAGTGCAGAGCGACCAAACTCAGTTAATTCATAAGTTACAGCTACTGGTCGCTCATTAATGACTTTACGCAGTACCATGCCCTCTTGTTCAAGTTCTTTTAAGCGTTGATCCACCATTTTTTTAGTTGCGCCACCTAACATTCTTACTAAATCGTTAAACGCACAGGCTCGTCTTTTAAATGATAGATAATTGAGCCTTTCCATTTACCACCAATTAAACGCATACCTTTTTCAATAGCGCAGGGTTCATCACACACGTTAAAAACTTTTTTCCTGCCCTTAGCATCTGTTTTTACATAACTTTCCATCAAAAACTGCCTCTAAATACTAGGTTACTAAAAGTATACTAATTGAATTAGCATGCTAGGTTCCTAAAATATACCTCATATGCATTTTTGATGAAACCTAACATTAGGAAGCAACATATGAGCAATATTTTAATTATTAATGGTCACCAGTATTATCCGTTCTCAGAAGGTAAGTTAAACGCAACCTTAGTAGATAAAGCCGTTTCATTATTGACGCAAAAAGGTCACGAAACACGCGTAGTAACAATGCAAGACGAAATCAATATTGAGCAAGAGCTTGAAAACCATCAATGGGCAGACGTTGTTATCTTTCAGTCGCCAATTAATTGGATGGGCATGACTTGGTCATTCAAAAAATACATGGATGAGGTATACACAGCCGGTATGGGTGGCGCACTGTGTAATGGTGACGGCAGAACCGCGGATGAACCTAAAAAACATTATGGACGCGGCGGCACACTGACAGGCACTAAATATATGATGTCAGTTACATTTAATGCGCCGGAAGAAGCCTTTAATGATCCAAGTGAGTTTTTTAACGGTAAATCGGTAGATGATCTACTCTTTCCTATGCACATGAATTTTAAATTTTTTGATATGAGCGCATTACCAACATTTGCCTGTTTTGATGTGATGAAAAACGCAAATGTAGAAAACGATTTAGAACGTTTTAAAGCCCACCTGAATGATCACTTTTAACGGAGTAAATAATGCCTTTTGAATACACACAAAAATTGCACGCTGGTTCGGTATTTCCGAAATTTGATGCAACGCAGTTATCTGGTGAGACTATTAAGATTGGCTTACCGACCGCCAATCATGATTGGCAATTAGTTTTGATTTATCGCGGTCGTCATTGCCCGCTTTGCACTAAATACCTCAATCAATTAGCCACCTTTAAAGAGCGATTATCTGAAATTGGGGTGGATATAGTGGCCATTTCAGGTGACAGTAAAGATCAATTAACTTCTCATTTAGAGCAGCTTACAGTTAACTTTCCAATTGCTTATGGCCTAACAATAGAGCAAATGAAAACTCTGGGTCTTTATATTTCCGATCCTCGCTCTGAACAAGAAACCGATCACCCTTTTGCTGAGCCAGGATTATTTGTTGTAAATGCAAAAGGCGATATTCAAGTTGTCGATATATCAAACAACCCATTTGTCCGTCCTGAGTTGGAAGCATTAGTAAATGGCTTAGCGTGGATCCGAAACCCTGAAAATAACTATCCAATTCGGGGGATGCACCTTTAATTGAAGTAGCGTCAAAGCGAATTATCCGTTGCAGTTTAAAGTAATAAACTGCAACGTGTTAACGCTGCATTTAAGCGCTTCACAAATGCCACTGCGGTATCTTTTGCACACTCAACACTACTGTAACTAATGTAACGTCTTGTCATTATCAAAACATTTAAACTAATTACTTATACTTCAAATAATTAAACTATCAGACAAGCTAGTCTTAAAGTAAGCATTAACACGCAACACCTGTTCACTTATCAAACAAAAATTGAGTAAATTTTTCCCAACATTGTCATTAAATTATCATTGACTTTGACTTGCATGCCAGTTAACTTGAGTTAGTAGCTAATAAGTTGAGTTACAGTATTATTTCTTCATTTCGTCGAATATGATGTACGTCGTCCTGTTGTGATTAACACTTTGCTTTATTTTGACGCTATTCACGCTCATTGTGAGCAATTGTTACACCCCTATTTATATACTGGATTTATATCATGTCAGAAAAAGTAAACGGCACTGTAAAGTGGTTTAATGAATCAAAAGGTTTTGGCTTTATCGAGCAAGCATCAGGCCCAGACGTATTTGTACACTTTAGTGCTATTACTGGTGACGGCTTCCGTACCTTAACTGAAGGTCAGAAAGTTGAGTTCACTGTAACGACAGGTCAAAAAGGACCTCAAGCTGAAAACCTAGTGGTTTTATAAGCAAAAATTCCGGAGGCAAGTAATCTATTTGCCTCAGCTCCTCTCCAATAAATTCGTATTAAATTCCAACTGATATCTGTCACTAATTCGGTTACAATTACATTTTTCACCCCTTATCACCGAAAATGAAAGTTAATTCATCAAGCAGCTATGGAAAGTTCACTGTGTCCCTATTAAGTGAGCGCATTATTTACGCTAAACTTATTGGCAGCTTTAGTGAGCGTGGTATTAGTGATTACATCAATCAGGTGAAAACAATAATCAGTGATTTTGCCGGCAAACCATTTGCAATGCTAATCAATAATCTGGAAATTGAGGGTGGCACGCCAGAGGCATACCAAACCCTCGATAACTACAATCACTGGTTAAATCAGCAAGCTATCGTTGCAAAAGCATTTATCATTGATGACAACGTCACAAAACATATTTTGCTAACGCGTACGCCATCATTAAAACAGCAAAACATCGCCTTTTTTAAAACAGTAAATGAAGCACAGGACTGGCTAGAAGCCGAATTACATTAATTTCTCACTGCAATATTTACCTGAGATAATCACTTCATAAAAACAGAGTAAAAAGAGGTAGCATCTAGTCGTATGTCACATTTACCGATGCAACTCATCACAATGCGCCCAGAATAAAAATTGCTTTCGCATCGGACAGGTATTTAAGCACGCTTTAACATACTTACCCCGTTACGTTTTACAA
This sequence comes from Pseudoalteromonas sp. XMcav1-K, assembly GCF_044005875.1. NCBI lineage: Bacteria > Pseudomonadati > Pseudomonadota > Gammaproteobacteria > Alteromonadales > Pseudoalteromonadaceae > Pseudoalteromonas > Pseudoalteromonas sp. XMcav1-K. Next base: position 172,555 of record NZ_JBIPJE010000050.1, read on the forward strand.
CCAACATTAATTTTCCAACTAACACTAACAGCACCGCGCCAATCAGCACCGGAGTCACTATAAAGCTCCAACCTTCTCCCGCCAACATTATTAATATTGGATTTGCTCCCGCTGGCGGGTGTGTTGTTTTAGTCAATAACATTGCGGTTACCGCAAGACCTGATGCCAGCGCCAGAGTGAGCGGTGAAACGCCAATATACAAGGTAAATATAATACCAATAGAAGCCGTAATTAGATGGCCGCCAATCACATTTTTCGCTTGTGCTAATGGGCTTTCTGGCACACCGAAAACTAATACGGCGGTTGCACCAAACGGCGCCATAAGTAAGGCAAAGTCCATAACAGACGCATCAAAAAACGAGAGTAAAGCGATGCCTAAAAACGCCCCCATACCTGCTAGTATCGGTAAAAATAATGTATTCATTTCAACTCCAAATAAAAGTAGACCGTTTTGTCTACATTTTTAGAGTAGACAAAATGGTCTACTTTTGTCAATATACTTTTCAGACAAAGCCATGCAAAGATAAATATGAGTAAAAAACGTCAATTGCTTATTGATACCGCCCTAACGCTTTTTTATAAGCAAGGCATTCACGCTATTGGGATCAATGAAATACTAACTACATCTGGCGTGGCAAAACGCACCTTATATAGTCATTTTGCAAGTAAAGACGCTTTGTTAGAGGCGGCACTCGAAACGCGCCATAACACCTTTATGGCATGGCTAAATGATAAGCTAGATGGTGCAAATTCGGATCAGCACACTATTGAACTGCTTTTTAACGCGTTAGCGAGTTGGTTTACACACAATGAACCCAAATTAGGGGATTTTAGGGGCTGTTTTTTTATAAATACATCAGCTGAATTTAGCGATACCCAATGTAATATTTATGCGCTATGTCAACAACATAAAGCCGAAGTAAAAAACGTAATTGAAAATAAGTTGCAAGGCATTAACCCATTATTAGTTGATGCCATTTGTATTATGAAAGAAGGTGCTATTGTCAGCACACAAGTCTCAGGGTTCAACCCAAAACACATAGAAAGCTGCATCACTACCTTGCAAGGTATGCTCGACTAAAACACCTAATTACTAACGTAAATTAGCGTAGCAACAAGCGAGCTATTAACGTGCTCGCTTTATTAACTAGCAGCTCGAAAATTTACATTTCGCCTTATTAAATTTGCAATCGGTCTTTCAAAGTATTGATACGATAAAAAAGCAACAAGCACACTTAAAACCAATGAGAGTAGCAATTTAATCTCGATAGACAGTTGAAGTTGATTCACTTTAGTAATGATCGGCATATGTAATAAGTACAATGAATACGATATTTTGCCAATGAAATCACCAAACCGGTTTGCCAAAAGCACATTGTTATTCGGAACCAAAAATACCACACAAAAGAACACCGTACTCATAACAAGCAGCACTTCGTAGCTAAGCCACATTCTCACTTTATCGACAGTAGTCTGCCATAAATAAAACACTTAAAAAGCACAAGAGCAGCGCTCAGCTTACCTTGTGTTTTACTAACTAATTCATTGACACCAATACCCATTGTGCATTCAAGTAACAAAATATCGCATTTTTTAAAGCAGTAAGTGAGATTGAAAGCTACCCCAATACATAATTAGCTAAACGTTAATACACAATAAAATATTTGATGGCGTCAAAATTTTTATGAGTTAGCCTCAGGCTCGTTTTACTTGACCTACAAAAGAAATACTTAGTTTTCGACACAAACTAACTCGTCGCTATCTACTACTTATGAATCCCGCTATAACCTAAATTGATACCGAAATAAAAATAGTCTTCCCTCTTGAACTTTTTTAATTTGCCCATATCAGAAAATACGATTCGTTCTTTACTTTGTTTGGGGAATTTACCCTGCAACTATGGAGATAATAACAATGTATTTTTCGATAACGTCTCAAGCACTCTTTTCAAATAAAAATCTATTTATAAACAACTAGAAACTAAGCTGAGCTTTGGTTAAGAGATTTACTGACATAGCGATATTTAATCGATAAGCGTCATTTAAGTCTGCAGCCGGAAACTTTTAGGGATAACAAGGCAAATTTGCGCGTCAATAGCAGGCCTATTGCAAGTAAATTTAACACAGTTAGCGTTGAAAGTAGCCGCTGAAGATAGATTTATTATCCAGAGATCAGGTTAGTTAAGCTTAATTCGGAGACTTCCATGTTAGAGGTGAGTAATTTAACTCGCAGCTATGGCAGTTTTAAAGCTGTAGATTCTGTGAGTTTTAAAATCCAAAAAGGTGAAATTATCGGGCTGCTTGGGCACAACGGCGCGGGTAAAACCACCATAATGAAAATGATCAGCGGCTATCTTGAAGCCGACAACGGCGAGGTCAGCTTAGATGGCGTAACGCTCTCTAAAGACCCTAAAAAACTTCAAAGCCAACTTGGTTATTTACCCGAAAGTTTGCCTGTCTATCCAGAAATGAGCGTGGCCGAATACTTAGATTACGCCGCTGATTTAAAAGGGTTAAAGGGCAACACTAAAGTAGCCGAAATAAAACGCGCCATCAAAGCTACGGATTTATCTGCAAAATTATTGGCACCCATCGAAACCTTATCGCGAGGTTACAAGCAGCGTGTGGGTGTGGCGCAGGCTATTTTGGGGCAACCAAAACTATTGATCTTGGATGAGCCAACCAATGGCCTCGACCCAGAGCAAACACAACATATGCGTGAGCTGATCAGAGACATCGCCAAAAAAGCCACGGTGATTTTATCGACACATATTATGCAAGAGGTGAATGCTTTATGTGATCGTGTGTTGATCTTGAAATCTGGGCAACTGGTGCTCGATGAACAACTCGAAGCATTGCAGCACAGCAAACAGCTGGTGGTCGAAAGCGACTTAACAGAAGTGAAAAAGCTCACAGATATTAAAGGCATTTTTGCTGTTGAACACGAGCCACAAAAATTTATCGTGAGCTTAGCAGACAAGGCGAACATGCAGCAAGTAGCAGCCAATATCAGCAAAACCATTATTGAAAGTGGCGAGCAATTGTTTGCCATTTACCCGCAAAAACGTGACCTAGAAACCGTCTTTAACCAAATCAATAACGACGAATTTTTCGCGACCGCGAATAACACTAAGGGAGGAGCCGCGCATGCAGCCTAGTCAATCTGCGCAGTTTAATGCTGTTCGTATTGCGCAAAAAGAAATCGCGCTATTTTTCTCATCGCCTATAGCTTACTTGTTTATTGGCGCATTTGTGTCGTTAACCTTGTTTATCTTCTTTTGGGCTGAGGCATTTTTCTCTCGTAACATTGCCGATGTGCGCCCGATGTTTGAGTGGATGCCTATTTTGCTTATCTTCCTATCGGCAACCTTAACCATGAAGCTCTGGAGTGAAGAGCGACGCAGCGGCACCATCGAATATGTGCATACCTTATCGGTGCCCTTGTGGCATTTTGTGCTAGGAAAATTTTTAGGCTGCTTGACACTGTTAGCGATAGCGTTAGTGATCACACTGCCTTTGCCGATCACCGTTAGCTTTTTAGGCGAGTTAGATTGGGGCCCAGTTATTTCGGGTTATTTGGCGGTGTTGTTACTGGGCAGTGCCTATATTGCCATTGGTTTAGCGGTATCAGCGCGCAGTGATAATCAAATTGTCAGTTTGATCACCGCATGCGTGATTGGTGGTATTTTTTACTTTATTGGTACCGCTGCAATCACTGACTTTTTCTCCCATCAAGGGGCTGAATTTTTAAGACAACTCGGCACAGGCACGCGCTTTGACGACATCACCCGTGGTGTCATTGATGTTCGGGACTTGGTCTATTATGTTTCATTAACTTTAGTGTTCTTGGCTTTAAATACTTACTTTTTAGAGCAAGAGCGCTGGGCGAAAAACGACAATAAAGCAAATATACAATCAAGGCACCATAAAACCTGGCAACGAGTGACAGGCTTGCTAGTAGTAAATTTACTCACAGCTAACGTGTGGCTCAGTCAGTTACCACAATTGCGTTTAGACACCACCGCAGGCAAACAATACTCGATTTCTGAGGCAACTGAGTCTTATTTGGCACAATTACAAGAGCCTATGTTGATCCGAGGATATTTCAGCAATAAAACCCACCCGTTACTAGCGCCACTGGTGCCCCAAGTGAAAGACTTATTACAAGAGTACGAAGTTGTTGCCGATGGCAGAGTGCGCGTTGAGTTTATTGATCCGCAAATGCACCCTGAGCTTGAAGAAGAAGCCAACACCCAATTTGGCATTAAACCAATGCCGTTCCAGGTTGCCGACCGTTATCAAGCGTCCATTGTCAGCTCTTATTTTAATATTTTGGTGCAATACGGTGACGAGCATCAAGTACTAGGGTTTAGAGATTTAATCGAGGTTAATGCCCGCGCCGAGTCAGATGTTGAAGTGCTTTTACGTAACCCAGAACACGACATTACCCGTGCGATTAAAACTGTACTGCAAAACTATCAAAGCGGTGGTAACTTATTCGATACCGTGAAGCAAACACTGACCTTTAACGCTTATGTGTCGGCAAATGACAAATTGCCAGAGCAATTACAAAGCTTAAAGCAAGGCATTGAAAAGCACTTAAACGATCTGCAGGCCAAGTCTTACAATAAGCTGGCAGTAAACTTTATCGAGCCAGAAGCCGAAGGCGGTAAAGTCGCAGCCCAAATTGCCGAAGACTATGGCTTTGAGCCAATGGCAACCAGCTTTTTCTCAGATCAAACCTTCTACTTTTATCTGACTTTGGCGGGCGAAGATCAAATCGTACAAATTCCACTGGATGACTTTAGCGACGCAAGCTTTGAGCGCAACCTCGATGCGGCAATTAAGCGGTTTGCCTCTGGATTCACTAAAAACTTAGCGCTGGTAAAACCCGCTTCAGCCCCGAGTTATGACATGCCAAGCAGCAGCTTTAGAGAGCTAGAGCGCATGCTAGGCAGTGAGCTGAACATCATCAATGAAGATTTAAGTGACGGTAGTGTTTCGGGTGAAGCCGATATTCTAATGCTCGTCGCCCCTAAATCACTGGATGAAAAACAGTTATTTGCTGTAGACCAATTCTTAATGAAAGGTGGGACAGTGATCGCAGCAACGTCGCCTTACAGCATCAATCTTGCTGGTGGTAGTTTAAACATGACTTCAGTCGACAGTGGGCTGACAGATTGGTTGGCGCATCATGGGTTAAACATCGAAAACAGCCTAGTGATGGATGCCACCAATGCGGCATTCCCAATTCCGGTGACCCGCAATGTCGGTGGTTTCCAGTTGCAAGAAATGCGTATGTTAGATTACCCCTACTTTGCAGATATCCGTGATGGATTAAATCAAGACAATTTAATCACCTCTGAGCTACCGCAACTGACAATGGCTTGGTCATCGCCCATAACCCTTGCAGAGAATAAAGAAAATGTAACTTTCACTAAATTGATTGAAAGCTCTGACAAAGCCTGGACGTCATCGTCTCTTGATGTGATGCCGCAGCTAAACGCGCAAGGCGAGGCGAGTTATCTCTCAGAAGGTGACACCGCGAAGCAGTTAATGGGTGTGATGGCACAAGGTAAATTTACCTCATACTTTGCTGATAAAAACTCTCCGCTTTTAGCTGCCAAAGAGTCCAATTCTCAAAGCGATGCATCGGCTGACAACGTTGAGAATGAGTCTGAAAACAGTGAAGCCCAGAGCGACACACAGTTTGATGTCAGTAGTGTGATTAAACATGCGCCAGACAGTGCACGCATTATCTTGTTCAGTTCAAACGACTTTGTACAAGACCAAGTGCTGCAACTAACCGCAGGCGTATCGCAAAATGATTATTTAAATAGTTTGCAGCTGATGATGAACGCCGTGGATTGGTCGCTTGAAGACCGAGCGTTAATGAGCATTCGCGCGCGTGGCAATTTCAATCGCACCCTACCACCGATGGAGCACGACCAGCAGCTGATATGGGAATACGGTAACTATGCGCTGGCATTCGCATTGTTAATGGGCTTAGCCCTATTTGATCGTCAACGTAGAAAGCGCAAGCAGCGTGAGTATTTAACTTGGATTTCGCAATAGGAGTGCAACCATGAATAAAGCAGTAACTATTTTATCTGTGGTCTTAGGCGCGCAAGTGATTTTAGCTGGCGCACTATTTTATAACGGCCAAAATAGCTTTGAGACGCAAACGCCAGTGTCATTGTTAAGCCTAGAACAGCAAACCATCAACGAAATTACCTTACAAGAAGGTGATAATGATAAGCCGCTTACATTGGTGAAAAACGGTGAAGATTGGCATTTGGCTGATTACCCAAATTTACCTTTACTTGATTATAAAGTGTCAGCTCTAACCGACACTTTAATCAACAGCAAGGTTAATTGGCCTGTGTCACGCACTCAAGCCAGTCACGAACGTTTTAAAGTGGCCGATGACAATTTCGAAAAACGCATTACCTACAAGCTTGGTGATGATGAAGTTGACATATTGTTAGGTGAGTCACCCAGCTTTAAAAAGCTCTACGTGCGTAATGTCGACAATAACGATGTGTTCACCATAGAGTTCAGCGGCTATCAGCTGAGTGTCGATAAAAATGATTGGTTGAGTAAGTCATTGCTGTCGGTAAAAGATATCAGCGAAATCAGCCAAGCAGGATTAGCATTTGAAAAAACCCAAGTAAAGCAAGATGCTGACCTAGACAAACGCACTGAGTCTATCGCAGATAAAAGCGCTGTCTTACCAGATATCATAAATGCAAACGCCAACTCAAAGACCGGTGTTGAAACCATATGGCAAGTTAAAGCGCCTGCAAAATTGCCTGAAGGTCAAACACTCGATACCGAGCGTATTGATGAGCTGCTTGCGCAATTTTCGAGCTTAACGGTTACGGCGATCGCCGAGCAAGAAATCGATTTTTCAGAGATTGAAAAGCTCAGCGTGAAAGATGCCGACGGAAAGCAGTTCGACTTTGAGTTTGCTCAACATGAAGACAGCTACTATGTAAAACGCAGCGACTTTGCACCTTGGTTTAGCCTTGGCAAAGCGCAGTTTGACAACCTGGCTAAAATCAATGCCAATGACTTTTTCATTACCCCAGATGATGACGAAAATTCACAGCAATTGAGTCAGGAAACGGGCCAACAAACCGATACTGAAACATCAGAATAGTTTGACTGCATGTTTCGATAAAAAGGGGAACTATTACGTTCCCCTTTTATTTTGCGCTACAACTGGAAATTAATTTAACTAAACAGCATTTCTGGCACACATTCTGGCACCACTAACTTGCCTTGAGTTTTGCTGATGATTTCATCCACGCTAATACCCGGTGCGCGCTCTAGTAAATGGAATGCACCGTCTTTTACTTCTAGCACTGCTAAATCGGTAACAATTTTATTAATGCAGTTAACCCCTGTTAGCGGTAGGCTGCAATGGCTAAGTAATTTGGACTCGCCGTGTTTGTTCGCGTGGGTCATTACACAAATAATGTTTTTAGCGCCTGCCACTAAATCCATCGCGCCACCCATACCTTTAACCAATTTTTTGGGGATCATCCAGCTGGCAATATTGCCATGTTGGTCCACTTCGAATGCACCTAACACGGTTAAATCAACGTGGCCGCCGCGGATCATGGCAAAACTTTCTGCCGAGCTAAAAATAGCAGCGCCTGTAGCTGCGGTAACAGTTTCTTTACCCGCGTTTATCATATCGGCGTCTACTTGGTCTGTTGTTGGGTAAGGACCCATACCGAGTAACCCATTTTCTGATTGCAGCATCACTTCGATACCTTCAGGCACAAAGTTTGCCACAAGTGTTGGAATACCAATTCCAAGGTTTACGTAAAAACCGTCTTCAAGTTCACGCGCTACACGCTGTGCAATTTGTTCTCTGGTTAATGCCATTAGTTTTGCTCCTGTGTCACAACGCGCTCAATGCGTTTTTCAAATTCACCTTTAATAACGCGGTTTACATAAATACCTGGGGTATGAATTTCGCTTGGCGCAAGATCGCCAGGCTCGACGATTTCTTCTGCTTCTACCACGGTAATTTTGCCTGCGGTAGCCGCCATGGGGTTAAAGTTCATTGCAGTATGGCGATAAACACAGTTGCCATAGCGGTCAGCTTTCCACGCTTTAATAATGGCAAAATCACCGACAATGCTCGGCTCGAGCAAATAATCGCGGCCATTAAATTGCTTAATTTCTTTACCTTCAGCAACTAAAGTACCTACACCCGTTGCCGTATAAAATGCGGGAATACCCGCCCCACCTGCACGCATTTTCTCAGCCAACGTGCCTTGTGGGGTAAGTTCAACTTCTAATTCACCCGCTAAAAGTTGCTGCTCAAATAAAGCGTTTTCACCCACATACGACGACACCATTTTTTTAATTTGCTTGTCTTCAAGCAAAATACCCAAGCCAAAGCCATCAACACCACAGTTGTTTGAAACTACCGTAAGTTCTTTGGTTTGCTGGCGCTTAATTTCACTAATTAAACCTTCAGGAATACCACACAGGCCAAAACCGCCCGCAATTACCGTCATACCATCTTCAAGCCCAGCCATTGCCTCACTGTAACTTGAAACTACCTTATTAAATCCTGCCATTTTAAACTCCTATTGTGCGGTCCAGCCGCCATCAAGCGCCAAGGTTTGCCCGGTAATATTGCATGCCTCTTTTGCCATTAAAAAACGCACTGTGTGAGCGATTTCTGCAATATCGATAAATGATTTTTTTGGCATGGGCGCGAGCATAATTTGCTCAATCACTTGTTGCTCGCTAATGCCGTGGTTTTTTGCCTGATCGGCAATTTGCTTTTCAACCAGTGAGGTTTTTACATACGCTGGGCAAATGGTGTTAATGGTAATGTCGTGCTCAGCGGTTTCTAACGCCATTACTTTCGAAAAACCGACTAAACCATGCTTGGCCGCCACATAGGCTGACTTAAAACGCGACGCCACAAGGCTATGAATTGAGCCAATATTAATCACGCGGCCAAAATTGCGCTCGCGCATACTTGGTAATACCGCTTTGGTCATTAGTGCTGTGCCGGTAAGCATTACATCCACCAGCAAACGCCACTGGTTCTGCGGAAACTCTTCAAGCGCCGCAACATGTTGAATACCCGCATTATTAATTAACACATCAACCGGTGCAGGTAGTTCGCTAAGCAGCTGAATAATCGCAGCTTCGTCGGTCACATTAAGTGCCACACCAAGCGCGTGGTAGCCTTTGCTACTGAGCTTTTTTGCCGCCTCAAGCGCAGCGTCTTGGTTTAAATCCGTTACGGTAATTAAGGTGTCGCTATCGGCAAGTGCTTCTGCAATGCCCAAACCAATGCCACTGGCACCGCCGGTGATCAAAATATGTTTATTCATTATTTGGCCTCCAAAAACGCTTGAATACGTTCTTTTTGTGCAGAGATTGCAAATACCCCTTCTAAATGGCCCCAATCGCCGGTGAGCTCTACCATATCGGTTTGTTTACCTTGCGCTTTTAATGCGCTATTAAGAGCACGGCCCATTTCTGGACGCAGCAATAAGTCTTTGCTGGCAGGAATAATTAAACTTGGCGCGCTGATTTTGCTAAGGCTTGCTAAGTAATCATCTTGATGGCCCGCTACAAACAGCTGCGATGCGCGCACTAAATAAAGCACATGGTTGGCATCTTGTGTTTTAGCGCGAAGCTTGGCGCGGCTTAACAGGGTTTGTACTACCTCAGGTTGGGTGCGGATATCGTTAAGTGCGCCTTTATCCATCACTTTAAAATTAGGGAAGCTCAGCGCAAACATATTTGGGTGCATCGCATCTTGGGTGATATTGAGCATAGTGGCAGTTAACCCGTCGATAGGCGCTGTTTTGCCGTAGTAATCACCGTTATTCCAGTTTTTATCTAAACGAATTGGCAACGCCCAATGCTCTAGCGCCGATACACTCCACGCATCCATTTGGCCAGCGCCAATCACATGCACTAATTTGCCAACCCAATCTGGGTAAGTTACCGCCCATTCAAGCGCTTGAAACGACCCCATTGATGCGCCCATCACCGCATGCAGTTTTTTTATGCCTAAACTCTCAAGCACTAACTTTTGCACGTTAACAAAATCGCGAATGGTCACCACCGGAAAATCAAGGCCATACGGTTTGTTTGTGGCAGGATTGATTGATGCAGGGCCTGTCGTAATGGTGCGACCATCATTTACATTGGCATTGGCAAGTGAGTCCACACTAATGACAAAATATTTATTGGTATCAATGGTTTTGCCAGGGCCAATAATCGCATCCCAATAACCTGGTAGCGCATCGCTTTCGGCGTATTTGCCTGCAGCGTGCGAATTACCGGAAAAGAAATGGGTAATTAAAATAGCATTGTCTTTTTTGGCATTAAGCGTGCCGTAACTTTCATAACCTACCTTTACTTCGGCAATGTTTTTGCCGCCAAAGGTTTTAAAGTTTTGTGTCGTAAATGTTTGTTTTTCAACAAGTAGCGTTTCGGCATTTACGTGCAAACACAGTAGCAAAAACACCAAAGTAATCATTTTTATTATTTTCATAATCAGCCCTTAAAACCAAATAAACAAACACAATGCCAATGCAACGCCAAGTAACGGTACTACCGCACTCAATGCCGCCATAGACCAATATGCCGCTTGATGGGTTTCTTTACAAATTGCGCGAATGGTAGTTACCACATACCCGTTGTGTGGCAAGGTATCGAGCGCACCCGATGAAATTGATACCACACGATGTAATTGCTCAGGGTTGACCCCTGCATCTAAATAGTGCGGCGCGACTAATGGCAGCGCAATCGCTTGCCCGCCTGAGGCAGAGCCCGTTAACCCCGCAATCACACTGACCGCAACCGCTGCACCAATCAGCTCGTTGCCTGGAATTTGCGTCATTAAATCAACTGCCACGGTAAACGCTTCTGACGATTTAGCAATCGCACCAAACCCCACAACAGCGGCGGTGTTACCAATCGCAATCAGTGCGCCATTAGTGCCTTCGGTAGTGGCTTTGGCAAGATTGTGAAAGTGTTTAAAGTTAATCACCACAATCGACAACACCCCACCTAATAACGCCACAATCAATGCCGCCTGCTGTAAGCTATCGTGCAAAATAAATGACAGTGCCAACACTACTAACAGCGGAATAAGTCCCGTTACAGGATGCGGATAATCGCGTTCGGGGATTTCTGGGTCGTCATCGCGCGCTTCAAACTGCTCACCATTAGCCACTGCTTTGCCAATCATTTTTTTCAGCCACCAGTAGCCAAAACACGCCATAAAAATCGCTACAACCAAACTCACTTCCCACGCAGCATAGGGCGAAGTGCCTAAATACTTGATGGGGATCCAGTTTTGAATTTCAGGCGAACCTGCGGATGTCATGGTGAAGGTGACAGAACCAAATGCCAGCGTAGCCGGAATAAATCGGCGCGGTAAATTGGCATCTTTAAATAGCGACAGCGCCATTGGGTACACCGAAAACGCCACAATAAACACGCTAACACCGCCATAGGTTAATACGGCACAGGCAATGACAATTGCCAGCACCGCGTGCTTCATACCGAGTTTATCAACAATATAGCGAGCGACACTGTCGGCAGCGCCGGTGTCTTCCATAAATTTGCCAAACAAACTGCCAAGCAAAAACATAAAAAACCATGCACTAACAAAATTCGCAAAGCCATTCATATAGCCTTGAATAAAGTTATCAGCGCCAGCGCTTGGAAAAATCGCCAAATTACTAGTGAGCGCCACAATGAATGCACATGCTGGCGCGGCAATAAATAAATTCATGCCACGCAGCGTTAATACAATCAAAAGCGCCAGACCACCAATCAGGCCAAGCATACTTAACATAAAATCTTCCTATTTGAATCACTAACAAGGGTGACTTGGCTGCTAGTGCGTCAAATTACTGCTGACTATCAATGTGGCTAAGGGTGGCGATTTAAACAATAGCACTATAGTTATACGTGAACGATTTATTATTTAAAAACAACAAATTAACAGTGAATAGTACTATAGTGCTAAAGCTATTTTAAAGATTACCCACTAGATTGGTAACTGACTTGGCTGTGCGATGTAACGTATAACAATAAAGATAGGAACAACATTATGACCAAGGCAAATATCAACAGCAGCAAACACGCTTGCCTGCGCTCACTGTCTGCAGTAAGTGGTGCTGTATTACTGGCATTAGCAACCCCTACATTTGCAAATCAACAGGAAAACGGCGAGAAAAAAGCAGAGCTTGAACGCATTCAAGTAACCGCGCGTAAAACCGTCGAAAACTTACAACAAGTGCCAGTGGCAGTTACTTCAATAGGTGCAACCGAGCTTGCCGAAAAAGGCATTGCTGAGCTTATTGAAGTACAGCAGTTCTCTCCAAATACCACGCTACAACGTAGCCGTGGTACAAACTCGACCATTACCGCCTTTATTCGTGGTGTTGGCCAGCAAGACCCGCTTTGGGGCTACGAGCCAGGTGTCGGTATTTACATTGATGATGTATATTTAGCGCGCCCGCAAGGTGCCGTGCTCGATTTACTTGATGTTGAACGCGTTGAAGTATTACGCGGTCCGCAAGGCACACTGTATGGCAAAAATACCATAGGTGGCGCAATTAAGTACGTAACCAAAGAGATGTCGGGCGACCCAACATTAAACGTATCGGCAAGCGTAGGCAGTTATAACCAGCGCGATATTAAACTCACAGGCCAATACCCACTTATTCAAGATACCCTTTATGTTGGCGTTGGTTATGCCAACTTAAACCGCGACGGGTTTGGTGAATATTTACAATCAGACTTACCAAATCAAGATAGCGAAAACTACAACAAAGAAGTGGAAGCAGCCCGCGTTACGCTCGAATGGCATGCCAATGACGATTTATTCTTCCGCTTAAATTGGGATAAAACCGACGATACATCAAATGCCAAAGGCGGCTACCGTTTACTGCCGAGCTTATTGACAGATGCGCCTGTGCCAAATAGCGTATATGACTCCTACACCAGCTTACCAACCTGGAACAAGGTAGAGCTTGAAGGCTACAGCCTACTTGCCAACTGGGACTTAACAGATGCCACCAGCGTAAAATACGTTTCATCAAAACGTGAAAGCTATTCACCAACTAATATCGACTTTGATAATACACCGCTTCGCATTTTTGATGTACCTGCTGTGTATGACGACAATCAAACCAGCCATGAATTACAACTAAACCACGCAGGTGAAAACTACAAATTGGTGTCGGGCCTTTATTACTATGATGGCGAATCATGCGGCCAGTTTGAAGCCATTTTAGAAGTACTAGGTAATGCCATTTCATTGCCAGGGTTAACTCGTGAAGTCTCTGGTTGTAATAACTCATCAAGCAAAGCCGCGTATATTCAAGGCAGCTACTACTTTAACCAACAGTGGTCGGCAACCCTTGGTGCCCGTTATACCCAAGATGAAAAAGAAGCAAACGTAAACAATGGCTTAGTATTTGAAACTGTCTACCCTTACTCAGGTTGGATCCCAGGTTATGAGCGACCAGCAGGCGAGTTAGTACCAGAAGTACTGAACGATAACGAAGATTGGTCGCGCTTTACGCCACGCCTTGGTGTGGAATATCAACATTCAGATGACATGATGTTCTTCGCAAGCTACGCACAGGGATTTAAGTCAGGTACTTATAACCCACGTGCCACAACCGCAGAGCCCGCTGCAAACCCAGAGATTGTAGATTCATTTGAACTCGGTATGAAAAGCGAGTGGAACAATAATCTGCGCGCCAATATCACCTTGTTCTCATTGCTTCATAAAGACCGCCAGTATATTTCGATTTTACCGGGCGAAACCTCAGCCGATCTCAACCAGCGTCTTGGCAATATTGGCCGCTCAGAGTCGCAAGGTATTGAAGCCGAATTTACTTATGTTGCCACTGACAACCTTAATTTTAATGCCTCGCTTGGTTATATCGATGCTGAATTTACTGAAGTGATCGACACCGACCCAGAAACAGGCGAAGAGTTTGATAAATCAGACCAATTTGATATTGCCAACACCCCAGATTTAACCTTTAACCTCGGATTTGATTACTCAATTGAATCAACATTTGGTGACTTTGTAGTAAATGGTAACTACTACCACCGCGGCGATTACGTGCTGTTTGAAGAAGCCAGCCTGCTTTCGCAAGATGCCTACGGTTTAGTGAATTTGGGTGTTACTTGGTACTCGAATGATGGCCATTGGAGCGCATCGCTAACGGGTAAAAACCTCACCGACGAAGAATACCTGGTTGGTGGATACCAATTTGTCACCCCTGATCCTACAGACCCAACGGATACAAGCAAATATACGCCGGGGTTAGGTGGTGACAATACCTTAATTGGTTATTACGGCGACCCGCGTACCGTTACGCTCACCGTTAATTACCGCTTTTAATTAACACTCCCCCTTGGGTCGCCAACACTTAGTTTGGTGGCCCAGCTTTGGGGAAATGCTTGTAACCGTATTTCGAATACCTTATAACAGGAAGAATTGGAGTTAATTGGATGACTACGCAAGTGAAAGCCATTATCGCAGACGATCACCCGCTATTTCGCAGTGCTTTAAGCCAAGCGGCGGCAAACTATCTCGAAAAAGACAATATTCAAGAGTGTTATGATTTAGCGAGCTTGTTTTCATTGCTGGAAACTCACCCAGAAACCGAACTCATTTTCCTCGATTTAAATATTCCTGGCGCCAAAGGCCTGCAAGGGCTCACGCAAATTCGCAACCAATACCCTGATATTTTAGTGATTATGGTATCGGCAACGGAAGACGCCAAAATTATCAACCACGCCATGGAAGCAGGAGCTTGCGCCTACATTCCAAAATCCTCTTCGCTGAGCAATATTGGCAAAGCCATTGAAGTTGTGATTGATGGCGACACCTGGCTGCCTGAAAATCTAGACCTAGAAGCCCACCCAATCGACAACGAACAAACTGAATTTGCACAAAACTTAGAAAAGCTCACACCACAGCAATACAAAGTACTGGCAATGATTGCCGACGGCCTGTTAAACAAACAAATTGCCTATGAAATGTCAGTGCAAGAAACCACAGTAAAACAACATGTATCCGCCATTTTACGTAAACTTGGCCTAAACAACCGCACCCAAGCCGGTATTTTATTTAATCAACTCAGCCAAGTAGATACCAAATCAGCAGAAGGCTTTGCGTGACCTGCTATTGTGATATCGGTTTAAATATCGGTTTAAACTCATTCGAAGGTAAAACGCCTCTTGTCGCGGCGTAAATTACCGATTAAATTGCAATGAATTATCACAATTTGATGTAGTTGGCATGCCAAACCTATTATCTATTCGCTCTTACAGTGCAAACCCTGTTTCTCACTCCCATGAGTTCAATCAAATTGTTTTACCCTTGCGAGGAGTCATCAACATACACGTTGACGATTTTAGCGGTAAGGTCGCGCCGCGAGAATGTGTCGTTATTCGAGCCAATGAGAAGCATTTATTTGCAGCAGAGCGGGAGGCACGTTTTATTGTTGCTGATATGCGCAGCCTACCTAACAATCTTATCTCGACAGAGCAGATTGTTTTTGAAATAAATAAGCCTTTGTTAAATTATCTACTTTTTATCGAGAGCCAGTTAGAAAATCAAATCAACCCGCTTATTGAACAGTCAATGTACGAAACATTTTATCTATTGTTAGAAAGCCAGAACTTGCTGCCTAAGCTAGATGCGAGAATTAACAATGCACTGCTTTACATTACTGAACACATTGCCAAACCTCTTAATATTGCGACACTGGCTGAAGTCGCTTATTTAAGCCCAACTCAATTTAAAAAAATATTTAAAGCACAATTGGGTGTAACTGTGCTTGAGCATATTACCCAACTTAGAATGGAAAAAGCCCAAGCATTACTTACACATACAGACTACTCGCTACAGATAGTTGGTGAGAAAGTTGGCTATAAAGATTTATCGGCATTTAGCCGTAAATTCAAACAGTATTTTGGTTTATCTCCTAAAAATTTCAAAAATTAATGTCTGTCCAATTTGATAAGTATTCCGTCCGAATAGTCAAAAATAAAGTCTCTAAAAAACATATTATTTAGCCCTCAAGTATTAATCTGAGAGGTTATTATGTTAGTTGAGTCAAAAATCATTAAAGGTACTTTAGCGATTGTTATTGCTAGCTTTCTTTGGGGTACAACCGGCACTGTTGCAAGCTTTTCAAATGATGTAAGCCCCCTAGCCATTGGCGCATTTGCTATGGGTTTGGGCGGTGTATTGATGGTACTAACCAACATTCGAAGTCTACTTGCAAACTATCGACAGCTTATCAAACGAAAGGGACTATTTACTGCTGGCGCCTTATCAGTTGCAATATATCCTCTGGCGTTTTATTCCGCTATGCACTTATCTGGCGTTGCGATAGGTACTATTGTGTCAATAGCCACTGCGCCCATGTTTGCCGCCCTTCTTGAGCGTCTTTTTAATCAAAAATTAATTTCCAGAGAATGGGGGGTAAGTTTTACGGTTGGTGTGATTGGTGTCATTTTGCTCACTCACGGTAAAAAACCCGCATTTGATGACGCATCTAATTTATTTCTCAATTCATTAGGAATTGTCTTAGGCTGTATCGCTGGGTTAACTTACGCGTGTTATTCGTGGGTCGCAAAATCCTTTATAGAGAAAGGCATTGACTCTAAAGCCGCCATGTCAGGGTTATTCGGGGGAGCGGCAATTCTGCTATTACCTTCTCTATTTTTTACAGGTGAGAATTTATTTTTAAACATCACCAATAGCGCTGTTTCACTTTATATGGCAATTATCCCAATGTTTCTAGGATATTTATTATTTGCATATGGCTTAACATTTATTGAAACAAGCAATGCGACATTAATAACGTTGCTGGAGCCTTTAATAGCAACAATATTGGCGGTTTTGCTGTTGGGGGAAAGTTTTAAGCTAATGGGTTGGATCGGCGCATTGTTAGTTTTACTTTGCTTGGTTATTCAGTCCATTAATCTAACTAAAATTAACACTTCGCTCAGTGACAATAATAATCAGTTTACCTCATAATACTTTGATGGCTGCATCGCGTTTCACATGGTAAAAGGCACAAAAATGAAAATATTGGTAACAGGCTCTGCAGGAAGAGTCGGGCGTGCTATTTATATTAAATTAATGAAACATCATGATGTAGTAGGTTTGGATAAAACCCCTTGCTCAACGGTAGACGTTATCGGAGATATTTGCGATGGCGAGTTAATTTCTAAAGCACTTAAAGGTGTGGATGTTGTTGTTCATACCGCGGCTTTTCATGCTCCTCATGTTGGGCTAATAGCTGATGAAATGTTTTTAGCGGTCAATGTGGATGCAACCGAAAAGCTAGCCTTAGCTGGCATCAAAGCAGGCATTAAGCACTTTGTTTTTACCAGTACAACCGCGCTTTATGGTTATGCTTCATCTTCTGAAGGTGAAACCAGTTGGATTACAGAGCAAGTTGAGCCTCAACCTAAGTCTATCTATCATAAAAGTAAAATACTTGCAGAAAACAAGCTGAATGAAATTTCAAAACTCTTCAATCTTCCAATTACCGTATTACAAATGTCTCGATGTTTTCCCGAACCCGCAGACTTTATGGCAATCTATCGCCTTACTCGCGGTATAGATGTGCGTGATGTCGCAAGTGCGCATGCATGTGCCATAGATAAACGATTAAACGGCTTTAATCGTTTCATTATTTCTGGGTTTACACCGTTTAATCAAAATGACTGCAAACACCTTTACAATCATGCAAGTGAAATCATAAAAGAAAAGTGCCCAGAGATAGCATTAGCGTTTAAACAAAGAGGTTGGCGTTTGCCAACAAGTTTAGACCGCGTATATGACTCATCAGCAGCACAAGCCAAGTTAGGTTGGCAGCCAAAGCATGGCTTCGCGAGTGTACTGGATATGTTAGATAGTGAAATAGCAGAAGTGTTACCCGTTTTAAAACAGCGCTAGGAAATATTCCCCCTAAAAAATGAGCGAATTTAGCTTGCTTATGAAACTTCTATCACAATTAAAAATGCAAAGCCTGACTCTTTTTTACACTAATTCACTAGCGTTTAACTATTTAAGTAAAAAAGCATATACGATTATCGCAAAGAGATGTAAGCCAATAAATTTGCTTTGTAAGCTCGTGTAAGTATAAGTGAGCGCCACGGAACTTTTTAGTTAAACTATAAACGTTGAGAGGAGCTATTATGAGCAAAATAAAAATTATATTGGTTGAGGACGATGAAGAGATATCAAGACTGACAGCGCTATATTTAGAGGCTGATGGCTTTGATGTATCAGTTGTTCATGATGGAAGTGCTGCTACTGAAACGATTAAAAAAGCTAATCCCGATTTGGTTATTTTGGATCTCATGTTGCCGGGTAAAAGTGGCATTGAAATTTGTAAAGAGGTCAGAGGTTGTTACTCAAATCCAATATTAGTCTTAACGGCGTCCAGTGATGATGTGACAGAGGTCAGCCTTCTAAAATTGGGGGCTGATGATTTCTTATCAAAGCCCCTTAAACCACATGTATTAGTTGCGAGAATTGAAGCCTTGTTAAGACGCTCTGGCAAAGTCTATAAACTGCATCATGAAATAGGTGCTCACCCTTCAATAGAGTTAGACGATAATAATTGCCAGATAGTTTTTAACGGTGAGCATATTCAACTTACAAATGCCGAGTTTGAGATGTTAAAAATTTTGAAAAAAAACATCGGGAAAGTAGTCTCTAGAGAGGCTTGTTGCCAAGCTCTTAGAGGCATTAACTATGACTTCTCTAATAGATCTATAGATATGCGAATTTCAGGTTTACGAAAGAAGCTTGGTGATGAAGTAGCTCCGTATAAAGTCATTGCAACTATTAGAAACAAAGGATACAAACTATTAGATGAAAAAATTTAAGGTTACTCTCTTTACACGACTGTATTTATCTATTAGCTGCGCACTGCTAATTAGTGCCTTTTTAACGTTTACGATAATAGATTCATATTTATATGAAGAAGAAGTAAGCGATTTTGCCGAAGACATCGAGTATATATACAACTATTTTGACAATAGTTCAGAACTCAACTCCATACCGATAAATCAACCGATAATACTCCCCAAATTTTTTAGAAATAGGTTCTCTGCTTTCGTCATTGAAAATCCAAATAAAGAGTTTTTATGTACTGATTGCATGGAATTAAGCCGTTCTATTGGCAAGGCATATTATGAAAAAGAGAACGGTGTTAGGTTTGCCGTCATAGACTTAAACCTTAGAAATAGATCTCTCATTATCACAGAAAACCTAGAGGCATTAATAGAAGATGAAGCAGAAAGAAATATGGAAGAAGTTGCTTTTCCGTTATTAATTTTCTTATGTTTTATAACTATTGCCTCACTTTTGTATTGGCCTGTACGAAAACTACAATCTAATATCAAAGCGCTAGTGGGTTGTTTTGAAGGTTTTGCCAAAGGGGACCATAAGTTAAGAGCCAAAACTAACATTCCTAAGCCCTTAGATGAAATTGCTCGTAGCTTTAATGAAATGGCCGAGTCTATAGACAAGAACATCGAAGAAAAAACTGTTTTCGCTCAAGCCATTCCACATGAAATAAGAACGCCTTTAAGTAGAATTCAGTTAGCATCGGGACTGATACAAAAAAATTCAGGTCAATCAGACGTTACAGCTTGGGCAAGTAACATCGATGATTATATAGACGAAATCAATATGTTTATCACACAAATTATGGAGTTAACCAAATTAAATAACGAAATAAGAAATTCATCTAACTTATCATACAAGACCATCACTCTTACTCATTTTATACAAGCTAGAGTCTCTCAGTTAAATGCTGAGCGACTAAAAGAAGTGATCATTGATATAGATGAGTCGATCCGTGTTAAAAACGACCCAATTTATTTAACTCTATTGTTTGATAACCTTTTTCAAAACGCGCTTAGATACAGTAATTGTAAAGTAGCAGTTATTGTAAAAAGCCAAAATGGCCGAATAACCATCTCAGTTGAGGATGATGGTGAGGGCATCCCTATAAAAGATATGGAAAAAATATTCATACCATTTAAAAGATTAGATAGAAGTCGGAATAGAAAAACCGGAGGTTTCGGATTGGGGTTAGCTATTGCAAACGCTTCTGCAAACAGAATGGATAGCAAGCTTTGTGTTACTCAATCAAGTTTAGGTGGAGCAAAGTTCACCTTTTCCTTGATGAATTAAAATTTTTTGTTTATCAACATAGCATTGTTTAAACGAAGAAAAGCCGAGCTCAGCTCGACTTTTACTTCAGCCGGATTAAAAGTTATTTACTAATGTAAACTGGAACTGGAGACCATCTTGGTTCATAAACATTAGTATTACCTATAATGACACCTTGATTATTCTCTTCTTCTGAAACCCTTGCCATGCCAGAACGACGATTTTCATCACCAACTTCAAAGATAATGAAGTTACCGTCGGGAGATATAGCTGGGCCAGAAACTTCTTCCGGAATACCTTTAACAATTAACTGCTTTAAAGTATTTTCTTTAAAGTCCTGGTAACTCAAGTCCAGGAAAGTTAAGCGGTCTCCATCAAAACCCCAGACCGGCATATCTTTGTTTTTTTGAACGAGTTGATTATTACTGCCATCAGCTTTTATTGTATAAGCGTGAGTATAAGAAACATCGTCTTCATCATAGCGCCATGTTTTAGTGTATGCTAAAACTGGCACACCATCCGCAGGCAACTTAGGGTTCCAACTAAGCTCCTCGTACCAAAACTGCTCCGATGGTGATGAAGCGACTAACTCCGTCATATCTGTTATTTCAAGCAACTCATTATTTGCCCATTTAATTTCTGCTGAGCTCATATCTACAATGTATAGGTTCGTATGAAATTGCGTTAAATTGTCATTATTGTCGCCA
This sequence comes from Pseudoalteromonas sp. XMcav1-K, assembly GCF_044005875.1. Lineage (NCBI taxonomy): Bacteria > Pseudomonadati > Pseudomonadota > Gammaproteobacteria > Alteromonadales > Pseudoalteromonadaceae > Pseudoalteromonas > Pseudoalteromonas sp. XMcav1-K. The sequence goes on from NZ_JBIPJE010000050.1 coordinate 193,500, forward strand.
ATATTAGAATTTCCAGACATGATTGAAATTGCAAGATAGTTCCCATCTGGCGAAACACCTAGCGATCTAACATCTTGACCAAACATTGATAGCTTTTCTAATTCCTTTGTTTTCACATTTACTCTAAATGCTTCCCATGCACTTTCTTCTGGCCCCTTGGCACTCGCAAAATATACGAACTGAGCATCAGGACTCCAAGATACGTACCCAGCGATGGGACTTGCATCAGCCAACTCGGTAATTTCAGTTCCATCAGGATTCATCATTAAAACTTTAGCTTGATTTGTAAAAGCTATCTTATAATCAGGGTTTCCAGCGATAGCTGATTGTAATATTTCATTTGTTTCATCGACTCCGTTTTCTTGCGATACCCCCTCTCCTTCGATAATAAACTCGATAGCTGAATAGTCACCATTTGGAAGTTTAGAAGCGAGTGCATAAGCTGGATTTGTGAGAATCGCAAATATTGCTGGATCTTGTTGTTCCACTTTCGTTGGCGTATTTAATTTCCATTCATGCCCAATTTCATTAAGTCTGTTTTTTTGTGCACCAAGAATTGACGTTAACGCCCAATAGGTATATTCAGTAACCATACAACTGTAATCGCAAGTTTCATCGTCATAAGTATACCAAGCACTCTCAGGATAATTTTCTGGGACATCTTCAAATCTCCCTCCCCTAGCAATATCCATTGCATTTGCAATAGAAGAGTTAATTTTTTCACCAAAAACTTCAGTATATACCTGAGAGTAGCCTACATGGGTGATCAAGTGAAGAACTTCTTCAAGTGTCGCGTCAAACCTGTCACTTTCTCCTGGAAGAATTGTCTCATTGCCAAAAAGAGCCTGCCAAGAATCACTTGGTGTTAAATCACTCGCAGCACTTTCTAGTCCGCTCTCTGTCGGTGCCATAATGAGGGTTGCACCATTTTCTACTAACTTATCAACAACATCTTGGTTGTCTGGAATACCATCCTCATTATTATCTAAGTATTGAGCCATAATATTCGCAGCGTGAAGAACTTTATCTTTATTCGTCTCTTTGGTAGCTCGAATTGATACACCGAATACATTTGTATGTAATGGAAACGCCCTTTCTAGCTTCGAGTGATTTCCACTACCTGGCGGTGTAACTGGTTCAGGAACTTTCTTACTTGAAGAATCGTTACAACCTGTGAGTGTAAGCGCGGTTACTAAAGCAATATATTTTGCTTTCTTATTATTGATCATTGGTATTTTACCTCTCATGATTAACAGCCTAAGTAAACAAAATCTTAAGTCATGAGTTATCAAAAATACGTAAGGACGTGTAAGCAAAAACGTAAGTTTGTAAGCATTATCCTATGCAAGTTCACATATACCTATATGTGTAAATAGGGCAAGTAAAAAGCATACAAAGCGCTTTCGTACGCTGCTTCATATCTTTTATGTTGATATTTAAATAATGTTTGAAAAACAAGTTTAATTTTAAGCAGTCGAGGGAGTAAAAAGGGAAGTGTCTGCAGATATGCACCAAGTTTACAATTCATCCATATGGCATGGCTCCATCGGTCACTGCTAAACTCGGTCAATTTACTGAGAAACCGCGTTTCGGTTACTTCAAATCTTTGACTACTGTAATAAGCGGCACCAAATATGGCTAAATGCTATATCAAAAATTAAATGGGGTGGATAAGCGGCTTTTATTCTACTTTAGCAATTTAAAACCGACTTTTTAACGTTTTAAGACGAGCTCTAATCCTTCTTACCCAGATACAACCGCAAACACATCATCTGCATAGGTGCGGCTTTGCTCTGACAATTCAAAAATACTTGAAATAGGTGTTGCAGGTCTTACTTCAGCTAAAATGGATGCGGCTGTTTGCCAATTATTTTCTTCAATCGCCATCGCGATTTTTAATGCGCCACCGAGAAGACCGTCATAATTTAACAGCGCTCCACTTGAATTGCTGTCTAATGAAAATTCGCTAATAACGGTATTAAGATCCATATCTAATACGGCGCCTAAAATAGACATTAAACCAATCAGGTACCCCTGCTCGGCCATCTCTTTACCGCCCGGTGCGAGAAATAGCGACATAAACTGGGCGCGCATTAAGCCAAATTTGGTCAACTCTGAAGGCTTATCAACCCCCAAGTCACTGAGTGCTAATACCCGTATAAACTGCCTGAGGGTATCTTCTCCCAAATACACCACAGCCTGCGAAATTGACTTCATTTCTTGCTTATCAAGGCCGGAATGGGCATTAACCAGTTTAAGTACGCGCGCAGTCAGACTTAAGTCTTTGGAAATCTTGCTTTCGATTTCTTTGAAATTGAGGTTAGGTTGAGTGGTCGATTTTAATAAATCAAATACCACCAGCTTTGATGGTTCAACATTGCCATGGGTTAGCATCTCGGGCTTGGCAAAAAAGTAGCCTTGAAACAAATCAACGCCTGCTTGTTGTAAGTAGTTAAAGTCTTCGTAGGTTTCTATTCGTTCAACAACAATTTTAAGTTTGGGGTATAAACGCTTTAGCTTCTTAGCTAAGGTGGTGGTTTTTAAAATCGGGTGCTCTAGCTCTAATTTTACGTAAGACATGTAAGGTAACAAAGGCTCCCATCTTGGGTCTTTGTCGTAATCATCTAGCGCAAATTTATAATTTTGTTTTCTGAGCGTTTTTACAATCGCCAGCAATTCCTCAAGATTCTGAGAGCGTTCAACAATTTCAAGCACCAAGTTATCGGGTTTCAGTAATCGCGGAATTTCTTGTAATAACGTTGTGTCAGATAAGTTTATAAATGCACAGTGATTAGCAACCAATTTATCTTTGCCAACTAAAATCAGTGAGTTAAAAAAAACTCGCCCTGTTGCTTGTTCATCGGTAACACCAACAGGAAAGGCATTATTGTCTGAATCTCGATACAGCAACTCATAAGCAAATATTTGCTTCGATGCATCAAGAATGGCTTGTCGTGCAATAAACTGGGTTACAGGTTTCGTCATAAGTACAGCCAATTGAGTAGTGAAAGCTCTAACAGAGTGATTTAAATTTTATCAACTATGATTCTGACTAAATTATCAACACTTTCATTAAGACTACGTCAGCCAAGCCGTTTGAGCAAACAAAACATGTTGATGAATTAAAGCCGTATCGTAAATGCCCCCTCACTTAGCTTACACAAAAGGGTTCAGACCTGTTCAGTAAAATAACGCGATAAGTAATCCACAAAAGCGCGGATTTTAAACGGGATATAGTCTGCATTTTTATATACTGCATACATCGGGAGAGAAGCCTTTTTACAATCATTAAATAGCTCTACCAATGCACCTTCATTCAACTTATCTTGCACCATCCATTTAGGCATTCCCGCAATTCCACAGCCCATCAGGGCCATTTGCACAATAAATTCTGGGCTATCACTTTTAATAAACTCTAAAACCGAATGCTTTTGCTGATTAATAAACCACACATTCGATGGCCGACTAAGCGAATAAGTAATACATTGATAGTACGCCAAATCTGAGGGCGTTGAAGGATAGCCATTTTGTTCTAAGTAATCAGGCGCAGCAAAGTAACATAGCTCATGATCCAATAACTTTTTTGCTTTCAGCCCAGAATCTGGCAGGTGCGCGGCTCTAAGTGCAATATCAACATCGTCTTTATATAAGTCCACTTGCTGATCATTTACAGAGACTTCTAACTGGACCTTTGGGTGTTGGTTTAAAAAATCTGACACAGGCTGAGACAGCATGTGCGTTGCAAACGCTGACGGAACGGATATTTTTAATCTTCCCGAAACTTTTGCCTGCTCACCCTTTAACATTTGCTCGGTGACATTAATTTGCTCAACTAATTGCACACAAAATGCTAAATAAGATTTTCCTGCATCCGTTAAGTTTATTTTGCGAGCACTTCTTTCAAATAAATTAAAGCCCAATTTGTGCTCTAACCACGCAATCTTTTTGCTCACTGCACTTTGCGTCACATTAAGCTCATTTGCTGCGGCTGTGAAACTATTAAGTCTTGCCACCACGCAAAATAAATTAATACATTCGAGTTTATCCATCTTCCACCCATACATTCCAATTGGGAATACTATAAATCATTATATAGGTATTTATGAGTAAAAGTAGGAATGCTTAAATAGCGCTAACAATTACTTTAAGGAGTCACATTATGACTATAATTACTTGCGTGCTATTTCTATTTTTTCTATTTGCAAGCTCAATCAAAGTGCTGGGTTGGCAACCGTTTATCTTTAATACTCAATTAGCCTTTTTTAAAAAGTATGGGCTCACGCGTACCCATATGTATTTAGTCGGATTGATTGAAATGGCTGCAGCTATTTTGTTAGTTGCATCTCTAATATTAAAGCTAGATTTACTCATGGTGTTAGGCGCATTAGGGATTGCGTTTACATCTATTGGCGCGCTTTTTTTTCACTTTCGATATGACACGTTTAAAGATGCAGTACCCGCGCTAATCACACTCGTTTTATCTGGCATGATATTAATCAAACATTATGGTTTGATCGTTAATTTACTTTAACACGCCAAATAATAAACACTCTGGTGAGGTTACATAAATTGTCTCATCAATCGCTTTAGACTACCTAAACATTTGAGCAAAGCGATGCAACACAGCTTAATCCCGACCAAAAAGTTATGTTAAAAGTCGAAGAGTTAGTTTGACTTTGTATCTAAAGACTTCAAAAGAGGATATTACTGGTATATACCGAGTTGTAACTTTTTCACAAAACGCAACTTCATTAACTTGGTAGCGTGCAGTTATTTCCTTCTTTAGCAACCGGAATACAAATTATCATATAGATTAAACTTAAGTGGTTGCGTAACGCTTCCGTTAGGCACATAACTTTTTAATTAAGCGCTTTAACGCTGGTGCTTTAACTGGTTTATATAAAAGCGGGTATCCCGCATCGCTTATCAATTCGCGCACCGACTCGTCATGTTCCGCGGTATTTATAATACAAGGCAAATAGTTTAAACCGCATTCTTGAAGTAATTCCACCCCTGTCACACCATCATCTAGGTGATAATCTGCAATGATCAACATAGGCAGTACTTTTGTCTCTTTAAGTGCCGTTAACTGAACTTTATTGGTTGCCGTTTGCACATTACAGCCCCACGTTTGTAAACGCTTGGCTAGGGCTTGTAACACCGTTTCATCGTTATCAATCAGCCAAACAGTTAAGCCAACAAAACTCGCTGTTTGCTCAGTATTTACAGGTGTTGGAGTAAACTCTTGTCGATTTTTATTTTCTACGACAAGTGGCAAAGATATAGAAAACTGCGCGCCGCTACCTATATTTGACCGTAAAGTTAAGTCTAGATTAAGCGCATCGGAAATACGCTTTGTAATGGCTAAGCCAAGGCCAAGTCCTTGCGCTTTATCATGTCCATCGAGTTGTTTAAATTCTTGGAATATCAGAGTTTGATCCTCAGCTGCAATACCGGGGCCCGTATCTTTAACCGATAACACCAGTTGTTTTCCTACTTTTTCAGCGCAAAGTGATACCTCGCCCGATTGGGTATAGCGCACCGCATTGCTTAACAAGTTCTGCACCACACGGCGCAGTAAAGTGCGATCAGAACTAACAGTCTCGTCATCAAATTGCGATGTAAAAACTAGGCCTTTTTCATACGCGAGGGCAGAGAATTCAGCGCTAAGAGGCGTAAGCAATTTGGCAATCGAGAATTCACTTTTTTCGATTTTTAAGCTGCCAGATTCGAGTTTTGTGAGCTCTAAAATGCTGCTCAGTAAGTCTTCTGCCGAAGTAAGGGAGTTTTTAATATTACTCGCAAGCTCTGCGTATTCTGAGCCTTGCGACTTTTCTTCCATTACTGAGCAAAATAAGCTGGCAGCATTGAAAGGCTGTAATAAATCATGGCTCGCCGCGGCAAAAAAACGGGTTTTACTCTCGGTTGCTTGCGCTAATTCTAAATTGGCCTGCGTTAATGCATGGGTGCGCTCGTTAACCTTTTGCTCGAGATTAGTATTAGCTTCTTTCAGCGCATCTTGAGTATTCACAAACTCAGTAACATCGCTAAAGGTTGTTACAAAGCCACCGCTAGGCAACGGATTGCCTTGCATTTCAAATACCCGACCATTTTGATGAGCACGCTGATACTTATAAGCACTGCCGGTTTTTAAAAACGCCAAACGTTTAGCTATTTCGCTTTCAATGTCGCTTGCCTTAAATAACCCGCGTTCGGCATTAAAGCGAATAATATCGGCGATGGGGCGACCAATATAAAGGGCGTTATCAGGGTAATTGAACATGGTTTGATATACGCTATTCCATGCCACTAAGTTTAAATCGCCATCTACCACGCTAATGCCTTGGTTAACGTTTTCAATCGTCGATTGCAGTAAATCGCGATTAAATTTAAGTACTTGGCTAGCTTCATCGACGATGGTTGCCACTTCGCTTAATTGCCCGTGTTTATTCTTCGCAGCCGTGAGCACCAAATTTGCTGACGAGCCGCCAATCACCGCAGCCATTTCTCGGGCAACCAAAGATTCTAACTCCATGCTAGCGGGTTTTTGCCAGCCTGTTATCGCTAATGGAAAATACTGCTGAATAATTTGCTTGCCGGTCGCGCCATCAACAAAGCGCAGTAATAAACGGCTCAATTCATCAACGCTTAGCTGATGTTTGGTATTATTGGCGTGTTGTTGCTCTACTGAAAATACAAACTTTTCAGCCTGTAACTGCTCTGCCACTTCCGCGCCACGTTTTAATGAAATATACACAAACACGACGGTGTTAAAGGTGAGTGATAACAACAAAGTTTGCGAAATACTATCAAGACCGAGTCCTAAAAGGTCAGCTGGTGCTAGGAACTGTAATCCCAATGGGCCGGCCACTAACCACGCACTTTGCCAATTTAAACTAGTAGCGATTGAGGGTAAAAATAAGCCATAAACCCATACAGCAAAGCCCGTTAAAATGGCGTATTTTGCTGCCTTACGCGACGCCCCACGCCATACTAACCCCAGCAATAACGCAGGGGCAAATTGCGCAACCAACGTAAACGACATAAGCCCCACATTTGCCAAACTATTGGTGCCACTTAGCAACTTGTGGCAAAAATAGCTGGCTATAAGCACACCCAAAATAACCGCTTTTCGCGCACGTAAAATCCCTGTGGGTGAAAGCCCTGCTGCGGCACTTTCCTCTTTATTTTTAGTTAACAGTAATGGGTTAATAATGTCGTTTGTTATCATCACTGAGAGCACAATTGCGGCTAAAATCACCATGCTAATTGCAGCTGAGAAACCACCTAAATAAGCCACCATTGCCAAAGTTTGATTTTCAAATGCAAGCGGTAACGCCAGTACAAAGGTATCTGACGCAACACTTTGTGGCTCGAGTAGCAATAGCCCTGCATATCCAATTGGCAGTGTACAAATATTTAGCAAAAGCAAATATATAGGAAATATCCAGCGTGCTTTTTTAATGTCAGTTTTATCGTCGCGTTCAACAAAACTAACGTGGAATTGACGTGGTAAGCACAGCATAGCCAGTACGCCTAAAATCATATGGCTAATGTACACATAATTGGCGCTGCCATGATCAGCAACTTGTTGTTCTAACCCCGCAGATTTAGCGCTATGCAGCAGCGCTGTAGGGCTTTCAAATAATTCAAAACATACATATAAACCAATCGCTAAAAACGCGAACAACTTAACTAATGATTCAAATGCAATTGAATTCATCAAGCCTAAGTTATGCGCATTAGGGCGCAGCTTATTAGCACCAAATAACATCGCAAAAATCGCTAAAACTAGCGTTATATAAAACGTTCCATCGTGCCAAATTGAATGCGTTTCAGCGCTACCGGCAATTAATTGGGTACTTTGACTGATAGCGCTTAGCTGCAGCGAAATATAAGGAATAATGGCAAACACTGAAATAGTGGTAATTAAGCTCGCCAGTGAACTAGATTGCCCATAGCGGGTAGCAATAAAATCAGAAATAGAAGTGATTTTATGTGTCTGGCAAATTTCGCTTATCTTTAAATAAACTTGCCAGCCAAAAATAAATAAAAGCAAACTCCCCACGTAAGTGGGCGCAAGCCACCAGCCATTATTCGCCGCTTGCGCTGTGGTGCCATAAAACGACCAAGAGGTACAATAAACTGCTAATGTTAGCCCATAAACCATGGACTTAAATGACTGGAACTTATATTTTTCACTAACATAAGCAATCGCAAATAACAGTGCTAAATAAACAAATGCAATTGCACTAACTGACCAAATTGTAAGCATTATTTTCGTTTTTATTTATGTGCGTAACTCTAGACTAAGTCATATTACAGTAATTAGCTCGTATAACTTTAGTACTATCAGTACATTCATTAATTGTGCTGCAAAAATCAAATCGTTTACATTTCAAACAACACATCCTTCATTGTAAAAACTAAAATACCGAACCCAGAAATAAGTACGAGCATAATTTGATCAAAATCAATAACCCTTTGATTTATCGATATTCCTTAATCAAGATGAAATAAAATAAATTTAAAATGAATTTTTAGTGAATTCAAAAATGTACTTTTCTCAACAATAAACCATAATTAAAACTGGTTTATGGCTTGTTTTGTTTTTTACATTGGATAGGGAGGACCATATCAGCAAAACAGTAAGGTCGAAGGGTATATATTAAAGCCGTTAATCTGACTCGCTCAGGTTAATTTAATAAGCCTAAAAGGTAATTACTATGCTCAATACCGTAAGTGTGAAAACTAGACTTACCATTCTAATAACCGTCCCCATTGTTGCTTTTATTGGCCTTGCTATCATATCGCTGATGATGACTAAGTCACTGGTGATGGGAATTCAAAGTATCAACAACGATCGTGTCGTCCCCTTAAAACAAATAAAAGTGGTGTCTGACAATTACGCCGTAAGCATTGTTGATAATCTGCATAAATACAACGCAAAGTTACTTTCTAAAAGCCAATTACTTGCAGCCATTGAAAGCGCTGAAAACGTTGCTAATCAGAACTGGCAGGCTTACTTAAATACCGAGCTTACCAGCGAAGAAAAAAGACTTATTGGTGTAAGCGAATCCCTATTTAGCAAAGTAAAACAAAAAGTAAATTGGTACCAAAATCAAATAGCAATGGAGCAGCCTCTCGCCAGTTCTCCAGAAATGTTCGTAAAAGAAATGTACGATGTGTTTGACCCTTTTAGTACCAGTTTAAATGACCTTATCGATTTACAGTTAAACACATCGCAGCAATTTACCGATGATGCAACAGAAAACTACGAATCTACGCAACTGAGTTTTATCATTGCTTGTGTTTTACTGCTTATCGCCACCATAGTAATGGCGCTAGTTATTTATAAATCTATTATCACCCCGTTAAGAGCGATTGGTTCTACCATGGCGAATATTGCCAATAATACCGACTTAACGTTACGCGTTTCAGAATACGGCAATGATGAATTTTCTCGTACCGCGGTAAGCATTAATACCATGCTTAACCATTTTAAATCACTAATTGAAGAGCTACTAAACGCGGTTAAAACCCTTAGTAACGAATCAGAGCAAATGTCGCGTAGTAGTAGCCAAGTAGCGGCAACCACAGAGCAACAAGAACACCAAACCACCATGATTGCCACCGCTATTACCGAAATGAGCGCAGCTATTGGCGAGGTTGCGTCCAATGCAGTAACTACATCACATAAAGCCAACGAATCTGACGACACCGCTAAACACGGATTAGCAAAAGTTCAAGAGAACATTGATTCAATCAATCAATTAAACGAAGTGATTCGTCACACCAAAGAAGACATTGATTTACTGAGTGAAAAAAGCAATGAAATCAACTCAGTGGTGCAAATTATTCAAAATGTAGCAGAGCAAACTAATTTGCTTGCACTTAATGCGGCAATTGAAGCTGCACGCGCAGGTGAATCGGGCCGTGGTTTTGCTGTGGTGGCCGACGAAGTACGCCAGCTTGCTCACAATACGCAAAAAGCCACAGAGCAAATTAGCTCTATGATCATAGCCTTACAAGATGCGTCTCAACGCGCGGTTTCGAGTATGGAAGATGCCTCAGGTAAAGCGAGTCACAGCGTTGAAATTGCCGCAGCATCAGCCAGTTCAATCCAATCTATTGCCGACGCAATTACCGAAATTGCCGATATGAATATCGTGGTTTCTACATCAACTGAAGAACAAACGACGGTTGCCGCTGAAATTTCCCAAAATATTAACGAGTTTAGCGATAGTATTCGCAGCGTTACAATTAGTGCATCTGATATGGCGCAAACTGGTCGTACGCTGTCGGAGTTATCGGGCAAGCTTAATAACGATATTAGTATCTTTAAAGTTTAACGAATAGTGTTACACATCCAATAAAAAAGGAGCGATATCGCTCCTTTTTTAATATTTACAGTAACGCGTTATAAGCTCACATTAAACCCAACAAATACGTTGCGGCCAACCTCAGGTACGCCTTCACCCACCATTACTTCGCTGCCCATAGCACGGTTAACTCCATTTAAATGAGGACGATAAGCTTTATCTAGCAAGTTGTTGACACCAAAGTTAACTCTTAGTTGTGCTGTTACATCGTAATCCAATTGCAAATCAAGGGTGCCGTAACCTGCTGACTCTTTTTCATTATTTAATTCGCTCACTTTAGTTTGTTTAGCATACCCACTCAGTGTTAACTGCGAGTGCCAATCACCAATTTGATAATGAGCAGTAATCCGCGAGTTTAACGGCGCAATACGATAGAGATCATCGTCGATGTCTTCTCGCTCACCGGTGACGTAACTAACAACCCCGGTTAGTTGCCACATATCATTTAAACGCCAAACAAGATTTACATCCGCACCAAATAAGTGTGCATCAATATTATTAAACTGAAGTGGCGCTTCACCTCCCATCATAGTACCGACCATATTCGCAGCCATATTATTTGATGGCGTACCTTGAATATAATCATCAATTTGATGATAGAAGACCTGTGGTGAGATACTGAAGCCATTAGCTTGATAATGCCATGCAAGATTTAACTGATAAGCAGTTTCCGCATTCAAATCTATATTACCAATATAGGTTTTACCATCAGCAAGGCCACCTGTAGCTTGCATTGGTAACCATAAATAACGCTGCTGATAAGATGGCGCGCGTTGTTTTAAACCAAAACTGATTTCCGTAGAGTAGCGCTCTGAGTGCTGTGCCCTGCCCGAGTAGCTAATATCAACTGTGGTATCGTTAACACTGCGGTCGGCATTATTAAATTGCTGTTGTAACATTTTAATATGCGGATTCATTATCGCCATTGAGCTAGACACAGTACCTGCATTTGCTTGATTGTATTTAACACGCGCACCTACACGCTGGCTAAAGTCATTGGCTTCTGATTGCCACTCAGTAAAGATTGAATGGCGGTTGTCTTCAACTTGATTAAAGTTTTCAACAAAAAACATCGCATTATTTGGGTTAGTAATGCGTGAGCCATGCTCACTAATATAGCCCTCTAAACCAAATTGCCACTGAGCCAATTTGCCTGCAACAAAATAACTTAAATTCTCAACATCTGTTGTGTTGTAGCGATGTTTTTGCATATTTGCATTACTTCGCTGTGAATAATTGTCCATACCATGCTCTGCTGTGTGGTAGGCAATGTATGCATCTAATGCAAGCTCGTTAAGCTGCGTTTGGTAATCAAGCTTAATGCGATCACTTTCTACGTAATCAATGTCCATTGGCAATGCGATTGTGCCGGTAGGTTTGGTGTCAGTGCGCTGCCAAATTAAGCCAACTGAAGACGCTTGTTGGCGATACGCCACATCAACGCCATACTGCAAGCGTTCGACTTTTGATGAGTGAACTTCTCGTCCATCACCATCTTCATAATCATCCGCATTCTGCAATGCGACATAGCTATTTAAGGCAAATTCATCAAACCCTGCGCCTGCCACGGCTGACACATTGTAACCGGCGTAATTAGATAAATAAGTACCGGTAAGTGCTAAATTACGCTCACCTGCATCAATATCAGCAGCACGTTTTTGATGCACCTTAACCACACCACCAAACGAATCTAACGCGCTACTCACCGGTGCAATACCGCGATACACATCTACCGAGTTAATTAAAAGCGGCGAAACATAACTCAGCGGTGCATCCATGGCATTAGGGCCTGCACCAATTTGCTTTACGCCGTCAATGGCAACAGCGACTTGGTCACCGTAATACCCACGATATTGAGCTATACCCGATATTTGACCATTTTTATTGGCATTTGCCCCAGGTACTGAAAGTAACCAATCTGATACATCAGGCAGTGATACACTGGCCTTGGCCTGCTCAGTAGATAGCGCAAATTGATTAATGTGAGACGAAACAGTGATCACCTCCATATCTGACTTAGCAAATACTAAAGATGACGATAACGAGAGAATACAAAGCGTTATTGTGTTAAGTGTGCTTTTCATAAAAAACTTCCATATACAAACTAAGGAAATTTTCTTAAAAAAAGCACCACATCACAAAGTAAAAACCGCAAACTGCGACAATATGTCACAGTTTGCTTGATGGTTGTAAATCCCCTTTACGTTTTTTTAAAAAGCGCATGGGTGAAAACCCGGTTACTAACATGGTACCTAGTAACACCGTAATAATGCCTACCAACACATTTAAAGTGAGTACTTCGCCAAGGACAACATAACCCCAAATTGCAGCAAATCCCGGAATTAAAAAGGTGACCGACAATGCTGACGCTGCACCAATTTCGGCAACTAAATCAAAGTAAAAAATAAGCGCGATACCAGTACACACTATGCCAAGCAATACCACCGCCAATATTTCATCTGTTGATGGCATTTGATTCATTGGGAAAAACGGCAATAGCGGCACTAACAAAATGACCGTTGCCCACAAGCTGCCATGAGATGTATCAAAACTCGGCACTTTGTGTTTTACATGCTTAGTGTAATTTGTCGCAATACCGTAACAAAACGCCGCAAACGTAGCGGCTAGTAACGCGACTAAACTTTCGGCATTGATCATATTCGGGGCTAATCCAACCATTAAAACAACGCCTAAAATACCCAAGCCAAGCCCACACCAACCTTGCCGAGAAATTCGCTCTCCATGCCAAAATCGGCCAATTAAACTGCCCCAAATTGGTGCGGTGGCATTTAGAATAGCTAACATCGCAACAGTTAAGGTTTGCGCCGCGTAGGCAAATAACATCCATGGAATTGCCGAATTAAAAAGCCCGACAAAAAAGTAATGCCCAACGAGGCCTTTTACCATCGCTTTACGCCGCATCAATAGCGCAATAATTGATAGGCTAAGCGCAGCAAATAATACCCGCGCCTCAATTAAAAAAACCGGTGCAAAGCTGTCGACGGCAATACGAATAAGCAAGAACGACGCGCCCCAAATTGCAGCGAGCAAAAGCAAAAGAAAAAACTGTTTATTGGTCATATTTATACCCAAATAGCGATAAGTTCAGGGTGAGAAAAGCGATACTGCGCTGCTTATTTAAAGCAGTCCGGTTTTGCAATAGGCTAATAAACGGAGCAAATAACACTCCATTGAGAAAGGGAAAACAAAGCAACATACACAATGCTAACGTTAAATAACAGGGGCCTGTAGCATATACTAAATCTTTGTTGTGTGTTGCACTTTTAAGCTCGTTTTTTCAGCTGTTAAGTTTACCGTTAGACGTTACGGCTTTGCGCCATATTTAGCGTAAATAGTGTCTATTTCACCGCGTTGTTTCATGTCGACCAAAATTTTATTTAGCTCTGAGCGCAAAACACGTAAATGTGGTTGAAACCGCATGGCAACTGGCAAATCACTCACTAATAATACCGGTTTAAACGAGGTTCTTTTGTTTTTATTTATATAAAACAGCGCGCTTGCTTCGCCTAAAATGGCGTAATCAATATTGCCATGTTCAATTTGCGCCAATAACTCAACCTCAGAACGGGAATCTACTTTCACTATTTTCCCGGGTGCAAAGTGTTGTTCAAAATCACCGTAGCGATAACCACGTACTACGCCGAGTACTTTATGATATAAATCTGATGGTGTTTTTTCCTGACGATATTGCGACGCGATGACAATTTCTCGCGAGCTGGCATAAAATTCACTGTAGATACCCGGTACTTTGGTGTGACTGCGCCATATTGGATTAATGCCCGGTTCAATATCAACTTTGCCTTGATCGAACAATCGTAAACCACGGGCAACAGAAAAAGTAACGAATGTAAACTGATGCCCAGATAATTCCGAGATGCGCGCAAAGATATCAGGAAAAATACCTTTCATAATATCGCCTTCAAAATAACTGTAGGGCGGGTTGGCACCGTGATAACTCAATACCGTATAGCTCTCTGCGTAACTTATATTAACATACAAAAACCCAATAAAAACCAATAACCGCAACATGGCTAACTTCCTCACTGATAACGCTTTAAGTATAGAAGCTCAATGTAATTACGCAGGTAAAAGTGGCATGACTGCTTATGAGAAAAACCCCATCACAAAACTATTTTTATGCCAAAATAAGTCGTATGGGTTTAGTTCACTACAACAAAGAGTTATTAGCCCCATTAAAATTTTTACGTTAAATTGAATTCGGAACAATAAAAAGAAGAATTTCTGATGACAAACAAAGTATTTATTGCAACTAGTCTCGATGGTTATATTGCTGATAAAGATAACAAAATTGATTGGCTACATCAGTTACCCAACCCTGACGGCGATGACTTTGGTTTTGATGCATTTATCGCAGGCATCGATGCACTGTTAATGGGCCGAAACACTTTTGAAATGGTGTTGTCATTTGGCGTGGAATGGCCATACAGCAAACCCGTTTTTGTACTTTCTAACTCCCTAACACATGTTCCTAAGGGTTACGAAGGCAAGGTTTTTCTGGTAAACGGTGAGCTACAAAAAATTGTCAAAAACTTAGCTGAACTTGGCTATCACAACCTTTATATTGATGGCGGTAAAACTATTCAAAGCTTTTTAAAGGAAGACTTAGTCGATGAAATGATCCTGACACGAATTCCTGTGCTGTTGGGTGGTGGCTACCCATTATTTGGCGATTTACCTGAGCCATTGGGCTTTAAACTCTTGGCAAGCAAAAAGTATATAGATAAAGTGGTGCAAAATCATTACATTAGAGACAGATAATGCAGTACCCAAATGCTCTAGTTGTAGGCAGTAAAATCGCTGTTTGTGCATTTTCATCGGGCGTCGACGAAGCCTTTCACCCCCGCTTATCTTTGGCACTAGCGCATTTCAAACAATTGGGTTTTGAACTAGTTCTTGACCCAAACCTAAAACATAACCACCAGCATGTCAGCGCCAACAAAGAAGTTCGCGCACAACAACTAATGCAATGCCTGCTAGACGATAGTATCGATGCGATTATGCCGCCTTGGGGTGGAGAACTTGCAATGGAACTATTGCCCCTGCTTGATTTTGCGCAATTACAAAGTGCGAAACCTAAGTGGCTAATTGGCTTTTCGGATGTAAGTACACTGCAAGTTGCACTGTCAACGCGGTTAAGTTGGGCAAGTATGCACACAGCTAATCTAATGCAATTGGTTCCTAATCAATCTGATAGCACGACAGCTGCTTTTTATAACGCAATAACGCTGAAAAAGGGCGATAGCTTTACACAAACCGCATCAAGTCATTTTGAAGCAGACTACGCTGATGTAATTAACAATCCTGATGCGGCTTATAATTTAACGCAAAAAACGTGTTGGAAAACACTTAATTGGCCAAGTGAGGGTGTTTCTGGGCGTTTAATCGGCGGCTGTTTAGATACGCTTATTTTTACCTTAGATAGCCCGTATTGTGATCTGCAGGGTTTTTGCCAACACTATGAAAAAGAAGGTGTTATTTTATACATCGAAAATGCTGAACTCAGCCCTACCGCCTGGCTACGCGCATTGCTAATGCTAAAATACAAAGGCCATTTCGAGCGCATTAACGCACTTTTTGTTGGCAGACATGCGGCCTCAACTGCTAACAAGCAAATTGATTTTGCCTTGGCACTCACGCAAGCCGAACTTGATATTCCAATTATTTACGATATGGATATAGGCCATCAGCCGCCTAACCTTACCTTGGTAAACGGTGCGCTGTGCGAAGTATCACCTGAGCTTAACCTTAAGCAAACGCTCATTTAACGCAAAAACATTGTGCTTATGCAAAAAGCTTTTTAGCATAAGCACACAATCGAATTAAGCGAGTCGCTCTGCTAGCGAATTAAACATAGCAACTTGGTGCAGTGAACATTTTTAGTATGAAACACCCTTACTAACATTTGCTTTCACCTACTTGCCTGTTTTGTATCAATTCTATTAAGTATGTAATCAGACATCACGCCAAATGCACGCATTCAGCACGCTATTTAGCTCGTAGAATGATTAACTATTTAAAGAGTGAGCATTCACGCTTAGCGTGCCTTATTTTCTAAACCCGATTGCAATTTAGACTCGCAAATAACACTAGGAACACACAATGAAAAAACTTAACCTTTCGCTGGTTGCGATGGCAACAGTATTTGCTTTGTCAGGCTGTGGTGAAAAATCAGCACCAACAGTTTCAAACGCACCAGCAGCCGAAAAAACAGTTGCCACAAACACTAAAAACGACAACGCAATTTTGGCAGCATTTAGCGGTCCATATAACGGTGTACCAGCATTTGATAAAGTAACACTCAGTGAGCTTAAGCCTGCATTTGATGCCGCAATGGCACAAAAGCTGGCAGAAGTTGATGCCATTGCCAATAACCCTGCGCCAGCGACGTTTGACAATACCATTGTTGAACTTGAGAAATCAGGCAGCCTTTTAAAACGCGTTTACACTTACTACGGTATTTGGCGCTCAAACGTTTCAAGCGCAGAATTTCGTGCAATTCAAAAAGAAATGGCTCCTAAGTTATCTGCCTTCAACTCAAAAATTACGCAAAATGAAAAGCTTTTTGCGCGCATTAAAGCGGTATACGAAAGCGATGCATTAAAATCACTTACACCAGAAGAGCAACGAGTTACTTGGCTTACTTACAATAGCTTTGCACGCAATGGAGCAACGCTTGATAAACCATCTAAAGCACGCTTTGCAGAAATTAACCAAGAGCTTGCAGGTCTTCACACTAAATTTGCCAACAATGTGTTAGCAGATGAAGAAAATTACGTGGTGTTTTTAACTAAAGAGCAACTTTCAGGCTTACCTGATTCGTTAATTTCAGCGGCAAAAGCGGCGGCGAAAGATCGTGGTAAACCAGAAATGTTCGCAATCACTAATTCGCGTTCATCAATGGATCCGTTTTTAACCTACTCAGATGAGCGTGCATTGCGTGAGCAAGTATGGAAAAACTACTATAACCGCGGTGGCAACGGTGATGAATTTGATAACAACCAAACAATTAAGGACATCTTAACGCTTCGTCACGAGCGCATGCAGCTATTGGGCTACGACAACTATGCCCAGTGGCGTTTAGAAGATCGCATGGCAAAAACACCGGCGAATGCAAAAGCCCTAATGGATAAAGTATGGCCTGCGGCAATTGCACGCGTGGGTGAAGAAGTTGCTGACATGCAAGCTATCGCTGATAGCGAAGGTGCAAACATTAAAATTGCGCCATGGGATTATCGCTACTACGCAGAAAAAGTACGTAAAGCGAAATACGATCTTGATTCAAACGAAGTAAAACAATACTTGCAACTAGATAAACTGCGCGAAGCGATGTTCTATGTGGCAGGTCGTTTATTTAACTTCAACTTTAACGAAGTGGCAGCAGGTTCGGTACCTGTATTCCATGAAGACGTGCGCGTGTGGGATGTAACAGACAAAACCACTGGCGAGCATATTGGTTTATGGTATTTAGACCCATTTGGCCGTAAAGGTAAGCGTTCAGGCGCGTGGGCAACCACCTATCGTAGCCACACAACATTCGATGGTAAGAAAACCGTTCTGTCGTCAAACAATTCTAACTTTGTTAAAGGCCCTGAAGGCGAACCGACGCTGATCTCATGGTCAGATGCAGAGACTTACTTCCATGAGTTTGGCCATGCACTTCACTTCTTATCAGCAACGGTTGCTTACCCTAAATCGCATTCAGGTGTACGTGACTATACTGAATTCCAATCGCAATTACTTGAGCGCTGGTTAACAACCGATGAAGTGATCAATAACTACCTTGTTCACTATAAAACTGGTGAGCCAATGCCAAAAGAGTTAGTTGCTAAAATTAAGAAATCAGCAACCTTTAACCAAGGCTTTAAAACTACTGAGTACTTAGCATCGGCAATTATGGATATGCTATACCATACAACCGATCCAGCTAAAATTGACCCAGCTAAATTTGAAAAAGAGCAATTAGAAGCCATTGGTATGCCAAGTGAACTTGTAATGCGCCACCGCAGCACACACTTTGGCCATATCTTCTCTGGTGAAGGTTATTCAGCAGGTTATTACGGCTACTTATGGGCAGAAGTACTAACGTCAGATGCATCTGAAGCATTTGCTGAAGCACCGGGCGGTTTTTACGATAAAGAATTAGCTGACAAGCTTGTTAAGCACTTATTCTCAATTCGTAATGCAATGGACCCAGCTGAAGCATATCGTTTATTTAGAGGACGTGACGCAGAAGTTGAAGCACTAATGCGTGACCGTGGCTTCCCAGTTAAGTAATCTGACTTCGAGTTAAAATCAATTGATACAAAAATGCCGCGAATATCGCGGCATTTTTTTCACACTGAATCTTATTAGCTTAAAACTTAGTTAATAAATGACCCAACGATAGATTAACGGTGCTGACTAAATTGCTTCGCCATCGTGGTTAATCGCTCTGCTTCGTTTAACAGTTTTTCTGTTGACTCAAATGCATGCTCTGACGCGTCGAGTGTTTCTTTACTCGCATTATCAATGTTAATCACATTTTTTGTAATTTCATCGGATACCGCAGACTGCTCTTCTGCAGCGGTTGCGATTTGCGCACTCATATCCGTAATGGTATTTACCGCATCTAAAATACGACTAAGTGACGCTTTTGCAAGTTGCGCCTGATCGGCACTTTGCTCTGCTCTAGTTTGCCCTTGCTGCATTGCTGACACAGCTTCACCCGCAGATTGTTGTAACGTCGCAACCATTTGCTGAATTTCTTCGGTCGATGACTGAGTGCGCGCGGCGAGTGTACGTACTTCATCGGCAACAACGGCAAAGCCACGACCTTGTTCACCTGCCCTTGCAGCTTCAATTGCGGCATTAAGCGCAAGTAAGTTGGTTTGCTCGGCAATACCACGAATCACATCAACCACAGTGCCAATTTGCTGGCTATCTGACGCAAGTTTGTTAATGACCGCAACAGCCGACTCTACTTCGCGTACAAGCTCGTTAATATCGGCGGTCGTTCTATCAACCACTTGTTGCCCTTCGACTACTTCGTTATCGGCTACTTGCGTTGCATCAGCGGTAAGAGAGGCGTTTTGCGCCACTTCTTTTACCGTTGCAGACATTTGATTGATGGCAGCTGCGACCTGTTCAACTTCACGGTTTTGCTGCTGCATTAATTGATTCGTTTTCTCAGCCGTGTCCATTGTGCTGTGCGCTACAGTATCAAGCCCAGATGTTGCGTCGTTAATACGCCACACAATGGTTTCTTGCTGGGTTTGCAACATTTTAATCGTAAGCTGCAACTGGCCTAGCTCATCACTGCGACCGGTGTACACTTGTTTTGCAATATCATTATCAAAAATCTCACTCGCTTTTCGTGCAGCATCCTGATAAGGCTTGGCAACACCCCATGCAAATACGCTAAACAGCACGAATGCCAGCATTAATGGCCAAAGCTGTGCAACTGACGAAACAAAGAAAGAAGCAATTAAGGCAGGAATAACAGTTGCAAACACGCCCGCAAATGTTAACTTACCCATTAAGTTAAACGACATTGCTGACGTAATTTTTTGACCAAGACTAGCGCCATTATTAACCGAGCTATAAAGCGCTTTTGCGCGTTTTAGGTATTCTTCTTCTGGCTTTAGGCGCACCGATTGATAACCGACAATTTTTTGCCCTTCCATGACAGCGGTAATGTAAGCATCAACCCAATAGTTATCACCATTTTTACAGCGGTTATCAACGATACCCATCCAAGGCTTACCTTGCTTGATGGTGCTCCATAAATCCTTAAACGCCAATGACGGCATCGCTGGGTGACGGACAATATTATGGCCGTGATCAATGAGCTCTTCGCTTTGATAGCCACTAATGTCGATAAAGTCTTGGTTTGCGTAAGTAATGCGACCTTTAAGGTCCGTGGTTGAAACAATCCGTTGTGACGACTTTAGTTTTACCTCACTGCCTGTGAGGGTTTGGTTTTTCTGCATAAGACGACGCCAATTATTTTTTATTAATTATTTATTTAGTTATACAAAGTGTAGTACAGAAAATAAACACTGTACTAAGCCTCTAATTAAGCTCTTTGGGGCTCGCTAGTATACACTTATCTAATTAATTGGTACGTCAGAAAAAAGCACTAAAAAAGCCCGCATTATTGCAAGTTTTTCAATAAAAATGAAATAGTTACTTCACTTTTCTACGACGAATAAATGCCAGTGGTGCAGCAAGCAGAGCAAGCCAACCAAATGAACCTGACGATTTTTTCGTTTTAGGTGGCGTTACTGATTCAGGAAGTGGATTTTCATTCACATCTGTCACCATAATTTTCACCATCGCAGGCTCAGAAATATTGCCAGCAGTATCGGTAACAACCACTTCCATTTGTTAATTATGTGACGTTGATAACTTAATTACTGAAAATGCTACAACAACGTTAGCGATATCTAATACTCATTCGTTTTTAACACTGTGGCTCTTTTATAGTTTAAACCACCAATTAAATATTGGTCCGCGCAGCTAAAGGCGTTTAAATAAATATTGATACTTCGATTAACTCGAATGTGAGATCTTTGTTGGCTCATTAGTTGCTACAACAACGGCAGCAGAGCAAAAGCTTAACTCTATTAATGACCTTAATTTTTTCTGCATATTGGCAATACTAATAATAGGTAGCCACTTTTTTAGTTATTTGGGTGAGATTTTGCAAAAAAAGCCCGCTCTAAAAAGCGGGCTTTATTTAAAAAGCATTTACTAACGTGCTGTATGACGCGTTTCTAATACTTCAACACGTGCCTCTTTTACAAGACCCAAACTACGAAGCTCTTCAGCTGCTTCCAGAACATCTTGATTGTCACCAACTGCAATAACAGCTAGCCCTGTCTCAGTAAACTCACTTACTAATTTAAAGCCTGTTTTAACCAAAATATCGTTAGCACTTATACCTTCAGAAAGAAGAACAGTAATGTTCCCAGAAACAGGTGCAAGGTTTCCGGTAAATATATTACGTACCAATGTACCCGGTGTAACCAAATCGTTTCGTTTATCAAGTTTTACAACAGCTTCATTACCTCTTTTTTCAATCACAGCATCTGCAGATGCAATTGAAGCGGGAACAAGCGCCAAATTTCGCTCTACCTTGTAAGTACCAAAATCAGGTTTAATAACACCCTTAACTTGATTACTCACAACCGCGTTTTTTGGCACATTAAGCTCTAAATTATTAGCAGCTGCCGCATGAGCGGACAATGTTAGAGCTGCTAAAGTGATCGTTACGTTTTTAAATTTCATTGCAATTACCTCTTAATTAGCAGCATTACCAAATACACGAACTGCAATACCAGTCATTGTAGATGGCGTTGTATTATTTACATAACCTGCAAAGCCAGCCCAACTGTCACCACCATCCTTTGCTGTAAAGCTAGCATCAGATGTATCTAAAAAGCGTACAGTCCACTCACCTTTTGACGACTCACCGTAGAACGCATTTGATAGGAACGCACCATCTTTCAAAATATACCCAACTTCCCAGCCATTAGATAAATCAAGTGCTGGTAAAGATAAAGCTTGCTTCGAAGATAATAGTACACTGCGTGTGCCACTAGGCGATGTTACTTCAATGGCAAGGTCTGTGCCCGCTGTTGTTTGAAGTACACCATTATCCGTTTCAAAACCGAAACCCATTTCAGCGCTAAATACGTCAAATTTAAATTGCATAGCCTCAATGTTTAGCTCTTCTTCAATGACTATTTTGTATTCGACGCCAGTAGCATTATTATCAGGAATTTCTAACGATAATGGTTCTTGGCCCAATACAGAGCCTGCACCTTGCCATGGTGTAATCACTTCATCACCAAGGTCAACTGAGTATGATTTAGCCATGGCGACAGCAGCACCTGCATCTACGCGACCAAAGCCATACAAGTTATTGAATTTGTATCCTGCAGCGTTCTCAATCCAACCATCATGAGCAACAAATTCACCTTCACCGACTGCTAATTTAATCGCTTCATTTTCAGCGTCATTCTTAGTTGAAGTCGTTGCAAGAATATGACGTACATCACGCCAAGTAAGCTCATTATTAGCAGAAAGAATAAGAGAAACCACACCTGATGCATTTGGAGCAGCCGATGACGTACCGTTCATAGTAGATGTATAATTACAGCTCGTATTTTCTTCATGCCCTGGGTAGTCGAACGGGTAAATAGCTGCCGCAAAGTCTGACGTATATTGCACGATACTTCTGCCTTTATAGCCAGAATAACCGTTTAAACATGTCATTGAATCGGTCGTTACCATAGCTGGTGCAAACACTCCATATTCACCCGCTGGTGCCGCTACTAACACGTTAGCACCTGCCGTAGAATAGCTTGTATGCTTACCATTTGAATTTACTGCACCTATTGAGAAATAGTATGGATGTGCTTGGCTACTCTCACTTGTGCCGTTATAACATGTAAGACCTAAAGCATTAGCGCCATTATCTTCACAGAAGCTACCTTCACGACCACCATCGACAAAGCTGTTACCACTTGATTTAATGTTAGTAGCACCTTTACCACCACGTAACGCTTTGTTTGGATAAGACTCGATCGCTTCATCTAGCTCAGAGTAAACAATATGCGTAGGTACAGTCAGACCATAACTGCGGTTAAACGCAGAAATTTCTTCATTTAGCGAAATACCTGAGCCTGGGAAACCATGAACTAAAAACTCAGTTTGCGGTACTTTATCACCACCAAGGTAATTCATCCCGATAAGCCCTGTATCAGGGGCTACACCACGGCCACCAAGACCATTCCAACCTTTTGCCGCAAGCAAACCGGCAACACTTGTGCCATGGTCACCACTTTCTGAGGTGCTTGTAGGATCTGTTCTATCAATCGCCTTGTCATTTAAATTTAGAGAACGATTTGGTAGCACATTTGGCGCTAAATCTTCATGACGAATTTCAAGACCTGAATCAACAACAACTGCTGTAACACCTGCGCCCGTCACGCCATGTTTGTAGGCTTCAACTACATTAATATCTTCACCAGCTACAAGATAAAAATTCTCATCAGCTGCGAACTCTGCATCTCTTTTTGCTTTAGCTTCTTCCTCGCTTAAGCCTCGTCCTACATCAAGCTGAACTAATAGTGCTTTTAACGAGTCACTAAGTGCAAACGCCTTTTGACCTGAGTTGCGTAGATGCCACTGATGCTTAGCAAGTGGGTCACCTTTTACACCTGAAACAACAAGTTGAGCAGACGCAGACTTACCATTTGCAGAAACAGTGTAATCAATTACCGCATCTTCACCCGAGATACTTACGTATTTAAAGTCAATGCCGCTTAGCTCTAACACACCGTGTGAAAACGTATATACGCCATCTTGAGCTGTAACCGTCTCGCCATTTTCACTAAAGCTAACGGTTAATTCATCATAGTTACCATCACGCGCATTTAACTTGCCTTCGAAAACCATCCATTGCATCGCATCAGATACCATCACATCATTTGCCGTAGGTGCAACATCTGGTGTAACTGATTGCTTATTATCGTCACTTCCGCATCCTGCTAGAGAAATTAAAATAGCTGCGCTAAGTGCTGATAACTTCAGTTTATTATTTTTCATAATCAACCCTTGTTAATAAATTAGTTACAAGTTAACAAGGTCACACCAAGCGCACAACATGCTATTTACAAATATTTGCATTTTAAATTTTTATTTACATATTTTCGTCTACTGCTTTATCTCATTGAATTAACCTTTACAATTGACGAATACTTATTTCAAAATTGAGATCATGAAACAGAACTCTATCTACTACATTGGCATTATGTCTGGCACTAGCTTAGATGGTATCGACATTGCGTTAGTTAACATAGTAAACGGGCAAACTAGGTTAGTGGCAAGCTTGGAAACCCCCTTTACAGACTCTCTGCATCAGTTGTTATCTTCAATTATTACTAATAAGACATGCAATATTGCAGATATAGGTAATGCGTCCTATCAACTAGCCTGTGAATACGCAGTTGCCGTTAATCACTTACTGCAAACACAGCAAATTGATGCCAAAGAAATAAAAGCCATTGGCGCACATGGGCAAACTGTCTTCCATGACCCTAACAGTGAAACACCGCATTCAACCCAGTTATTAAATGCATCTGTGCTCGCCGCTAAAACAGGCATTACTTGTGTACATAACTTCCGCGAAATGGATATTGCCCTTGGTGGTCAAGGCGCCCCGCTAGTGCCACTTTTTCATCAAAGTTTGTTAGCTCAAGTAAGCACTAATAAGCATAAAGACTCTCTGATTTTTGCCAATATTGGCGGCATTGCAAACCTAACGATTTGCCACCAAGACACCTTACTTGGTTTTGACTCAGGACCAGGCAATACACTTATTGACAGTTTTACACAGCAAGCATTTGACCAACCTTACGATCGCAATGGCGACCTCGCAAAGCAAGGTAAAATCAATCAAGAATTACTGAAACAATTATTAGATGATGACTACTTTGCACTGCCCACGCCAAAAAGTACTGGGCGAGAGTATTTCAATCTGACTTGGCTTAGGCAGAAGTGTACTGAACATACGCTCAACAACCACGATGTGTTAGCAACACTAACTGAGCTTACAGCCGTGACCATCGCAAACCCTATTCAGTCAAAAGAAGGTACATTGGTATTGTGTGGCGGTGGTACTAAAAACGCTTACTTGGTTGCGCGCCTGCAACATCATTTACCCAGTTGGCATGTTACTACTAGCGATAATATTGGTGTCAGTGCCGATTTTATGGAAGCAATGGCGTTTGCTTGGATGGCTTATCGCACGTTAAATCATCTGCCAGCTAATGCGCCCTCTGTAACGGGTGCTAACAAGGCAGCGATATTAGGGCAGATCACCTTTGCACCTTAGTTTTATAATGGTGCAGATTTGCACCATTATAACTCGAATAGATATATCTATATTGCTAATCATTTGATTTAAATAACAAACTGATGCTGGCACGGATTTTCCATTACTAAAGAAACATGTAAAGGAGAAGCCACTATGAAGTCAATTAAAGATACTTATTTGTTTTTATATCAAATTGCCCATTTAAACCTTGGTCAATGGAGCGTTGAGCAGCCACATGGCGCAAATGATGCAAAATACTAGGCTTTAACGCTACTAGTTACTATGCATTTTTTTGCTCTTTACTAGCAGCGTATATCCAACATGCTTGGCCATCCTTTGTTTTAGCTTTTATGCGCGTATATTCCGCCACTTCGTAACTATCCGCTTGCATTAACTCTTTCGTTGAAAGCCAATAGCAATGGCCTGTAATTTCATCAGTTTGGTTACCTGTGCGTACTAAAATTGGATGGTACTGCTTACCACTTTTGGTGATAACATCCTTATCCTCAATCTTCACTTCAGATAAAACATATCCTTGAAGTACTGCACACTCGCCTTCTAACACCCGTCCAAAGTTAGCTCGCTGCACGTTTTCTTGTTGCAAAGTGCCATAGCTAAACAAACGTTCCATCTTAGATCCTTTTCGTTTGACTCAACCATTTAAGCCTTATCCGCTTTGTGGTATAAATTCGTTAAAAAAAAACACAGTACTAAACATGTCAGAAATCGGTTTTGGCTGCAATCAATATCAGCTTGCTTTCTATGTTGAAAACGCGCCACTGTTTTCCTCATACGCGACTCCAAACTCATTAATTGAGTTACCCCCTGGTGCGATTAATGAAATTTCCATAGCATGCGGTAATGGCTGGCGAAAACAGTTTAATGTTTACGCTAAATTCATTTACAACCTAAGCTCCAGTGTTTTTTCGGGTAAAACCGCAGCGCCAACCTGGCAGCAATATCGAGATAGCCAGTTACTGCAGCAAGGCTCTGCTACCGCATTGTTATTCAGCCCGCCAAACTACACACGCGCAAATACGCTACATATTATTGCTGGACGCGGTTACGCAAAAAAGCTTGCTTCACAAGACTTACTTGGTGGCAATTTAACCTGGCTTAACGACGAATTTGCGTACAATATCGAAAACAAATTACTGGTGTCACCATTTTTAGACTATCGCCAACTTTCTAATCGTAAAATCGATTTTTTAGCACAAATGTGTGAACAACTAATTCAACATAACAGTATTCAGTTAGAACGATTTCAACTACCGCAATTGTAGCGAATAGCATTTAAAAGCAACGTTTGTACTGCGAGTCGTCGTTTATACAAGTGCTAAGATTAGTTTTGCATGCAAAAAGCAGCTATTAGCGCGAAGTATTAGTTTAAAAAAGCGGAGCTAATAGTTCGGAAAAAACTTCCCACTCAACGCACTTTTTCTCTACACCAAAAATTCATCAATTTATTGTTAGAAAAAGACAAGGATTTCAAACATACGCACGTTTTTTGACTACACTTACTATAAGCTAAGCATATTTAGATAATGGAATAGCTATTTTGGTCAGGAAGTTAAGCAAAGGTTTTGCATTTAACACACAAGCGGTGCTGCAGCACGTCCCGATTGGTTTGTTTGTCGCCAAGCCAACTGGCGAATGCATGTTTGCAAATAATGCGCTGTATCGAGTGTTAAGCTTAACCAATACTGATATCGTCGGCAGCAGCTACATTAACGCAATGCACCCAGATGATCGGCAAAAAGCCATTAAACACTGGTATGCCTGTACTGCCAAAGGTGCTAATTTTCAATTTACATTCCGATCTGCTGCAAAAACAAAAAATAAGCTGTTATCGATTCACGCTGAACCGCTCATTGAGAACAAAGTAATCACCGCCTATATCGGTATCGTTGAAGACGTAACAACCATCAATGAAACAGAACGTGAGCTTTGTTTAAGCCAACAACGTTACGAATTAGCTGCAAAAGGTGCCAGCGCTGGGGTATGGGACTGGGATATTTCAAATAACGAAGTATTTTACTCTACTAAATTTACTGATCTACTTGGCTTTGACAATCTAGCGTTTGGTTGTGATTTTGCTTCCTTTACTGGACAAATCCACCCTGATGACATTAAACAGTTTAAAGCAAGCCTTGAGGTGCACCTAGCCGACCCATTTGAAGCATTTGATATTGAAGTGCGTATGAATAGCGCCAAACAACAAGAGTTATGGTTCCATATTGTTGGTGAAGCCATGCGCGATGAAAAAGGCAATCCGTATCGCATGGTTGGTTCAATGTCGGATATCACTGAGAAAAAGCAATCTCAGCAAGTTATTTGGCACCAAGCTAACTTTGACGCACTCACCCAGTTACCCAATCGTAATATGTTTACCGACAGGCTCAATCAAGAAATAGCCAAAAGTAAGCGCTCAGGCGATAAATTTGCACTGTTATTTATTGATTTAGACCATTTTAAAGAAGTTAACGATACCATGGGTCACAATGCAGGCGACCTTTTGTTAGTTGAGGTATCTGAGCGCCTAAAAATAATTTTACGCGAAACCGATACGGTAGCGCGCATTGGTGGTGATGAGTTTACTGCACTGCTGTGCAATATTCACAACCTAGCTGATGTTGAAAACATTGCCTCAAAGTTGATTCAAGCGATTGAGATGCCGTTCTACATTAATAATGAATCAATATTTATTTCGGCCAGTATTGGTATTACTTTGTTTCCTGATCACAGCGAAAAAATGGAAGAGTTACTGCGTTTTGCCGATCAAGCAATGTATTTATCGAAAGAAGAAGGACGCAAACAATACCGTCATTTCAACAAAACCTTGCAAGAAAAATCCGAAAAAGCCCATTTACTCACGCAAGAACTGCGCCTTGCAGTCATTAATCAACAGCTCGAAGTGCTCTATCAGCCCATTTTATCAATCTCCGATTTAAAAATTCATAAAGCAGAAGCGCTACTACGCTGGCATCATCCAGAACTTGGCATGGTGAGCCCTGCTGACTTTATTCCTCTCGCTGAAACATCAGGAATGATTATTGATATTGGCAACTGGGTGTTTCAACAGGCCGCAGAGCAAGTAAAAAAATGGCAATCAAACTATGATCAACACTTTCAAATTAGTGTTAACCGCTCCCCTGCGCAATTTCAATCAAGCTTGAGTAAGCACGATGTTATTTGGCTCAATACCTTACTACAACTGAGTCTTAAGCACGGTATTTGTATCGAAATTACCGAAGGCTTATTACTTGATGACAATGACGAAATAAAAGAAACACTTAAGAAGTTTCGCTCAGCAGGCGTAGCAATCTCTCTTGATGACTTTGGTACTGGGTACGCCGCGCTATCTTACCTTACCAAGTTTGAACTCGACTTTTTAAAAATCGATCGCGCCTTTGTCATGAATCTTGAAAGTTCGGCACAAAACCAAGCGCTGTGTGAAGCAATTATCGTAATGGCGCATAAATTGGGTTTAAAAGTAATCGCGGAAGGTGTTGAAACACAAGAACAGTTATTCATATTAGAGGCAGCTGGATGCGACTATGCTCAAGGCTACTTTGTCTCTAAGCCAATTAGCCATCTATTGTTTGAGCGTGAACTTGCCAGCCAAGATCCCTTTGCGATGCAGCAAAAGTTAAAGCAAAATTCATTTAAAAAAACGTCTGCTATTTAGCCCAAATAGCAGACGTTAACTATACTAATGCGTGATTTAATAACGCTATTTTTCAATAACGCCCTTATCAACTAGCTCTAATGTTACCGAGCTTACACCTTCTAACTTTTTCAGTGCATCAACTAATGGCAACAAGTCACGCTGACTTTGCGATTTAAGAATGTAATAAGATTTAAATGCCTGTTTAATAATCAGGTCATTGTCTTTATTAAATTGCTCAAAATCTACATCACCTGAAAGTTTTACGATAATTTCGCCCGTAACGGTGTAGGCATTTAGCCCGCTAACATCAAATACATCCAAGCCAGGCACAACCGTTTTCGTACCATTAGTTTTAAACGTTTTATCGTTCACAACCACTTCAGATTGCGCCAAGGTGAGTTGTTCTACCGGAGTAATTGTTAAGCCTTTAAATTGCTCGGCGCTATTTGCGATTGCAGCTTGCGTGCTTAGAGTTAACACCGCAATGATAAATAATTTCTTCATATTTTACTCCTTAATGACCAATTACACGTAGCGACCAGTCTTTCAACACGCCGTTTTCTGCATTGTTATTTCGGTTAAAGCCAACTAAACCAATGCTTGCATTGAAACCAACAGTAAAGCTATTTCCTTTGTCTGTATCGATTACATTTAACTGCCATTCACCTTGTGCTGATTCACCATAAAAATGATTGCTCAGCATTAGTGTATCGGTATATCCACCTTCAGTAGTACCTAACCAGCCAGTTCGTGCACTCATTAATACTGAGCGAGTACCGGAAGGTGAAATTAATTCGATAGCAAGGTCGCGTAAGCGAGTATGATCAATATTCAATTTCACTTGAACTGCTTCAACAGTCACATCTTGTTCAAACGCCAATGTGCTGGTTGCGCCAGTCAAACTTGCATCAGGAATTTCAGAATCTGCGATTTGCGTTTGCCACGGCGTAATCACTTGCTCAGGCAGTGGTGTTACCGGTGTGAACAACGCCTTATATACTGCATCATCCACATCAACCGCACCAAAACCGTAAAACTGATGGAAGTTATAGCCAGCTGCATTTCGTTGCCAAGATGGAATTGCATTATACGTAACGAGCTCACCATCGGCATTTTCAAATGTTAAATCAACACCTGGGTGGTTTTCATCTGTTTTGCGTGCTGTTTGCGCTAAAATATGACGAATCGCACGAGCGTCAAGTGCATGATTCGCAGACATAATATTCGCTATTGCACCAGATGTATTAGGTGCTGCCGATGACGTGCCGTTCATTGTGCCTGTATAATCACAGTTCGGATCTAGCTCAGAGCCACCATGCAATGCATTGCCATGCTCACCCGCTACATTACTACCAGCTTCACACCCTTGTAAGTCAATTGTTACCATTGCAGGTGCAGCTTCGCCAAATTCACCGCCCGGCGCTGCAACAAATACGTTTGAACCCACAGAAGAATAAGACGTTAGCTTGCCATGCGCGTCTAACGCTGACACGACTAGGTTCCAATGGTTATTGTTATCCGGAGCAATATTCGCATTATGGAAAGGTAAACCTTGGTTATTAAAGAACTGATTGTTTTCGTAAGGCAGCACTAAAATAGGCACACCTTGGTAATAAGCGTTATATGTTCCGAACGAATTACCCGCCGATTTAACATAAACAGAACCACGTCCCCAATGGCTTTCTTCAGTAATGTAGCGATATACGTCGTCTTGCAGCTCTTGCCACGGGTTAAGTACGTAATTGTGCACAACCGGTGTCGCAGGTGTGCTGCCATAACTTTGGTTAAACACTCGCGGATCGGTAAAACGGTCTAATTGACGAAAATCTTCTGACAAACCGTGAGACACAAGCCAGTTACCAACAGTTTGATTAGGTAAATAGTTAAAGCCAACAATATTAGCGTGAGGTGCAACACCGCGCCCACCTAGTCCATTTGCCTCGGTAGCAGCAATTAAGCCTGCGACAGATGTACCATGACCATTATTATCTTGCGGATAATCTGAACCGTCACCTAAATTAAGAGAACCCGCCACAACGTTAGCTCTTAAATCTGGGTGATCAATCTCTACACCTGAATCGATCACAGAAACTGTAATACCACGACCTTTAATACCCATTAAATGCGTAAAATCAATATCAAGGTCATTGCCAGATGTGCCCGCAGACTGTGAGAAGCCGGTTTGTCCAATGTTCTGTAGGTGCCATTGCTCAGCAACTAATGGATCGCCATTTTGTAATGGAAAAGTTGAATCAGTAATTTTCGCAATTGCTGGCGTACAGGCAAGTATTACACTCGCAGCCAACAAGGAAGGTTTTATTTTTATTTTCATTTTGTCCCCTGAAATTTAGTATTTCCCCTTTAATCGGGACGAACATTTAAAACAGATAACAATAAAAAAGAAAGTACGCCGATAGCAGTTACAGCAAACAATGACGAAAAAGTATAAACCATTAATTTTAAACAAATTAATTATGACAACGCTGTCTTTTTAAGCTTGTTTATGCACTCTTAACTAATTGAAAGATAAGGGTTTACATTTATTTACAGTAAATTAACAAAAATCAAATAAGTTAGATTATTCAGCTATAACAAGAGCGCTCTCAACACCTGTCGATAGGCGTGAAATACGCTATTACCTGCGCCTTATCGAAGACATATAATCTCTCAATAAACATCACAAACAAGCATATTGAATCTGTGTTCAGTTACTACCAAAACAACTGTTAATACATTGAGCTTTCGCGATATAACCTTTGTAGATGACCAATTTGCTACGCCGTTTTTGCGCACAGTAAGTTGCAAAAAATTTTAAACTTATTTGCAGAAATGAATTTTAGATAACTGCTTAACTGTTATTCCAAACACCAAGATAATTAAAAAATCACGAATCCGTTTTAAACAATTTTTTCCTCACCAGTAAACGATAATCGGACGGTGTTTGTTTTAACTCGCGCTTAAATACTTTAGTGAGATAACCTTGATCAACATAACCTACAGCTACCGCTACATCTT
This sequence comes from Pseudoalteromonas sp. XMcav1-K, assembly GCF_044005875.1. Lineage (NCBI taxonomy): Bacteria > Pseudomonadati > Pseudomonadota > Gammaproteobacteria > Alteromonadales > Pseudoalteromonadaceae > Pseudoalteromonas > Pseudoalteromonas sp. XMcav1-K. The sequence continues at coordinate 225,472 of NZ_JBIPJE010000050.1, forward strand.
GCACCGTTAGGTTGGTCGATGCCAATAACTCTTGCGCCATTTCAAGGCGCATTTTTTGCAAATAATGGTTGGCTGTGGTGCCTGTTGCCGCCTTAAAACGCCGTGATAAGGTGCGCTGGCTAATACCAAATTGCTCAGCAACATGTTGCATTGATAATTCGCTCGACGCGTTGTTTTTGAGCCAAAATTGAATTTGTGCAATCAGTTCATCGGCATGTCTATCAACTGCCCCTTCTAAATAGCGCTGCTCTTCATATGGCTTTCTAATTTCATGAGAAAAGTTACGTTCCACATTTTGCGCAGCATCTCGCCCAAATAATTGCGCAATCAAGTAAACCATAATATCAGCCAGCGAGTTTAAACTGGCTGCACAAAAAATACGCTCCGATTGCGTAATAAAAAATTCCGGTTTGAGGTCGACCTTAGGATAGTCTTTGCGAAATTGTTTAGCGTAATGCCAATGCGTCGTTGCTGCGTGATGGTCAAGCAAGCCTGCTTCCGCAAGTAAACAGTTACCAGTACCAACACCGACAATTGTTGCACCTTGTTGCCATTGAGCTTTCAAATAGCCAATCGCTGCTTGGTTTTGCTTAATAACAGGGCGAGGATTTCGCCAGATCCCCGGTACAATAATAAAATCGGCATCGTCATCACAGCCAACGGTTAATTCGGGTAAAAAAGCACACCCCGCGCGGCATTGGATAAGCTCTTGTTTATCGGCTACAAACTTAATATCGAGCTTACGATTTTTGCGGTCATGAAATGATGCTTCGCCCGCTTTAAGCATTTCTACTGGCAGCGTAACGCTGGTCGCCAATATTTGTGGATACAATAAGAGTCGTACTTTTGTTGTCATAATAACTGCTCAAACCAGTTCAAAATGGCCAAATACACCAAAACTATGTCCAATTAAACACAAACTAAAACTTAAAATCAAAATAAACTGTGCCTAAATAACGCAAACTGTATATATCTAGGGTTTTTATGACTGCATTACCTATTGTTGTTGGAATGGGTGGTATTAATGCCGCAGGGCGCACATCTGCTCACCAAGGGTTCCGTCGCATTGTAATAGATAAATTAACGCAAGAAGCGCGACAAGAAACATTTCTTGGCCTTGCAACGTTAATGAATCTAGTACGCCAAGAAAACGGTGAACTTGTTGACCATGAAAACCAAACTATTTGCGCAAGCGAGATCGAAGCTAAATTTGGTGAGCAAATTATTGCTGGTACCTTAATTCGTAAGATTGAAAACAATCATTTTGATGTTGATGCAACTCATGGACATCAAAAAATGACGGTAATGCCAAGTGAAGGCGACAGCATTGTATTTGAAACAAGTGCGCGTCACTTACCGTCACCCCAGCCGCGCGATTGGCAAATAGAAAACTTGGAAGGCGGTAAAGTTAAAGTAACGATTAACGGTGAATTATCACTTAAGCACGATACCTACCGCGATAATCCAATTAAAGCAGCTGGCCAATTTCCAACGGGCTTTGATCCAAGTACGCTTTATAACAGTCGCTATCAGCCTCGTGGCTTACAAGCCACTATTTTTGCCGCAACTGATGCAATCAAATCAACTGGTTTAGCGTGGCAAGATGTACTTGCTGTTGTCGACCCTGATCAAATCGGTACTTATTCCGCATCTGTTGCAGGCCAAATGCAAGATGAAGCATTCGGCGGTATGATGAAAAACCGCTTAAGAGGCGACCGCGTTAGCACCAAAAACTTAGCACTTGGTTTAAATACCATGTCGACGGACTTTATTAACGCTTATGTAACCGGCAATGTAGGTACAACCTTCACTACATCAGGCGCATGCGCCACCTTCTTATACAACTTACGTGCAGCAGTGCACGATATCAAAGCGGGCCGTACCCGTGTTGCAATTGTTGGTAGTGTTGATTGTGCAATTACGCCTGAAATTGTTGAAGGCTTTGGCAATATGAGCGCACTGGCAAATATTGAAGGCTTGAAAAAGCTTGATAATAGCGATACCCCAGATTTACGTCGCACCAGCCGTCCATTTGGTGAAAACTGCGGTTTCACCATAGGTGAAGGCGCACAATTTGCGGTATTAATGGATGACGCCTTAGCATTAGAGCTTGGCGCTGACGTTATGGGCTCTGTACCAGATGTATTTGTAAACGCTGATGGCATCAAAAAATCAATTACTGCGCCAGGTCCTGGTAATTATATTACGATGGCAAAATCAGTAGCACTTGCAACAAGCATTCTCGGTGAAGAAGCGGTACAAAAACGTAGCTATATTCTTGCCCATGGTTCAAGTACACCACAAAACCGTGTAACTGAGTCAATCATTTATGACCGCGTTGCAAAAGCATTTAATATTGATAATTGGAAACTGGCCGCGCCGAAAGCATTTGTTGGTCATACAATTGGCCCAGCAAGTGGCGACCAAATGGCCATGGCACTTGGTATTTTTAGCCATAACATTATGCCGGGTATCACCACTATCGATAAAGTCGCTGACGACGTTTACGCCGAGCGCCTTGATATTCGCACTGAACACTATGAGTGTGAAGCACAAGATATTGCCTTTATTAACTCAAAAGGCTTTGGCGGTAATAACGCTACGGCGCCAATGTTCTCAGCAAATATTACGCTAGAGATGCTCACTAAACGTCATGGCGAAAGTGCAATGGCATCGTATCGCGATAAACTCACACAAACTAAACAAAACCAAGCTGATTACAGCGCGGCTGCAAATTTAGGTGATTACCAATTAATTTACCGCTTTGGTGATGGCTTAATTGATGAAAACGATATCGAATTAACGCAAGAAACCCTTTCTTTGCCTGGTTTTACACACTCTGTAAAACTAACTGCAAGCAACCCTTTCGATGATATGGTGTAAGCAAATTCACTTCCTTTAAATAGGATACACTGTCATCTACTAAAGGCGCGTTAAGCGCCTTTTTACTTTTTTGCACTCTTTATAACACTGCACTTAACCAGTTCATCATGATTACGCACTACATAACATGCTCACTACGTTTTAATTTATCGATATAGCATAACGCGATAAGATAAACTCAGCTTTGTTAGCATTTCATTTATCAATAACAGAATTTATCGAATTCCTCTATCTAGGCTACAAAGCACATCTAAAAACAGGTAAAGTAACCATCATTGAAAGAGTTGAAAATCTGCTCTTTCAGACCATAATTACAATAATACGTTATACCTTACCGAAAATGATTTTTAGACTACTTCTAATAATGCTGTTTTTCGCGTTTTCAGCGGCTGCTAAACCTATTTATCAGTACGTTAAAAGTGATGGTTCTATTGCTTTTACCGACCGAAAACCAATTAAACACAGCTACAGTATTTATCGTACGGGCTGTTATGCCTGCCAACTGCGCTCGTCTTTAAATTGGCATAAAATTCCTATCTATCCAGACAAGTATCATTTGGAAATAGCGACAGCAAGTAAACAACATAATGTTGACCCTGCTCTCGTGCGTGCAATGATCCACGCTGAATCGGCATTTAAAGCCAATGCACGTTCAAAAAAAGGCGCAATAGGATTAATGCAACTGATGCCGGCAACGGCTAAATACATGGGTATAAAACGCCCAACTCAACCAAGCCAAAATATCTTAGGCGGCGTTAAGTATTTATCTTATTTATTAGAAAAGTTTAATGGCAATATCAGATTAGCAACGGCTGCGTATAATGCAGGGCCTAATGCCGTTAAAAAATACCGAGGCATACCACCATTTGCGGAAACGAAAGCGTATGTCGAACGCGTTGGCATACTGCACAACCGTTATCGTGTGGCAATAAATAAAAAGAAAAGAAAGATTTCACCCAGCTAGGGTAAATAAGGAAGCTGTGGTGGTTAGCTCACCCACCACAGTAGAATCAATGCAAAAATAACAACACTTAAACGGAGCAATGGCCCTTTAAGCGTTTCAAAGGTTTTTCCCTTTAGCTTGTTAATAGCTGCTTGCTCAGTACATGCCGCTACTTTATCAATATAGCTATAACCCGATTTTTCATAGCTTTTACAAATTGCTTTGTCAGCAGGAATGGCTTTTAGCTCATCCCCTTTTTTTAGGATATAAAAATCCATAACGCACCGTTATTTTTATTTCTCTAACCAATACTAACTTCGGTATTTTTGCCCAAGGCAAAAAAGTGGCGGCTATTAAATACTAAGTAGAAAAAAAGTGCAATACGCAATTAGCAATAGTGAATAAAAACTTACCAAGCAAACGAATAAGCTTTACATTCGTTATGTAATCCGCAGTAACAATTCATTTTTCAAGTGCAATCAATCTAAAGCGTCAACTTTGAATCACACGCTACGCTAAGCAAATTTCCTTGGGGTTGCGCGGCTGTCGATTAAATAAAAACCACACAAGCGTTCAAAAAGCACTCAACTGTTAAATTGGATTACAAAATTTCACACTTTATTAGCAATTTCACTTATTTGCCGCGGCTAATTGCTGCTATTATCGTCACCGCTGTATCGTTATGAGTTGGCTATGTGCAATTTGAACCGCTTTACATATCACTGTTTTTTACCAGTTTTAATGCTTGGCATAACAACTGGTGCGAATGCTGTTGAAATTAAAGTAGGCCAAAGCCATTCAGATTTACCGCTAGATCAATCTGGCACATTGACTAGTGTAACTCCCAGTGGCACGAGTTTTTCATTAGCACACGACTTTAGTGAGAGCGTGCGAGTCAGTTTAGATTATATAAACTGGGAAGATACCCACTTTTCACGAAAAGCGAATTCACTAAAGATTGACTCACAATCTTACGCTGCAACGCTAACCTACTTCATTGAAAACTTTGCGATATCGGGAAATTACACTTACTGGCAAAGCGATTACCGAGAATCATTTTTAGAACTCCCCTCATCACAACACAAAACGTATGCTCCTAGTTACGGCCTGTCTGTAGGTTACGGTATATTTTTTGACGAGTGGGTTATCGAGCCGTCGTTACTTGTGCAATACAACGAATGGCGTTATCGCGATATTATGATTGAGCAAAATGAAATGGCGCTAGCATTGCGCGATGCACTAGAGGACGAAACCCTGGTAGTAAGTGGCTTACTATCGGCGTCAAAGATCATTGAAATTAGACCCGATACCTATTTACTTGCAGGTGGCGTTATACGCTGGAATGAACTGTTTCAAGGCGATGGTACTAAACAAACCGATAAGTTTGTCAGTTTTGCAGGCAGAAAGTCGTATCCTCACAATACTGATGATGATTACGCCGAGCTAAGTGTATTTGTCACTTACGATATCACGCCCGAGTGGATGGTTGAGCTAGATAGCAGTATTGCATTTTTACCACATGATAATGTGTCGAGCGTTAGCTGGCGTATTGGATATCGCTTCTAATCCACACCTACTTTATTTCAAGTGCAACACCTCCTTATTCATATAGTAAAGGTATTTGATGAGTTTCACTTGCCACTATTCACAGTATTTATATTTAAAATATAAAACATTAAATAATTTTATTTTAATGACGTTATGTTAAATAAACGCCCTTTCTAATTATCTAAGGTAATGCTGAATAAAAAGCCAGCGTCATAGCACTAGCTGTTTTAATCCTTACTTGTTAGAATCATGCAACTAAATTTCCTGCGAGAATAGAGAGTGAATTAAGATGGGAAGAGCGTTTGAAGTTCGCAAGAACGCGATGGCTAAAACAGCAGCCGCAAAAACAAAAGTAAACTCTAAATACGGTAAAGAGATCTATGTAGCGGCTAAAAACGGCGGCGCAGAGCTAGATACTAACTTGTCGTTAAAACGCCTTATCGAAAAAGCAAAGAAAGACCAAGTACCTGCACACGTAATCGACAAAGCGATTGAAAAAGCAAAAGGCGGCGCTGGCGAAGATTACCAACCAGCACGCTACGAAGGCTTTGGTCCAGGTAACTGCATGGTTATTATCGATTGTTTAACGGATAACCCAAACCGTACCATTAAAGATGTACGTTTAGCATTTACTAAAACTAACTCAAAAATTGGTGGTCCAGGTACAGCTGCACACAGCTTTGATCACCAAGCTGTATTTGCATTTGCAGGCGACAACGACGAAGAAGTGTTAGAAGCACTAATGATGGCAGACGTTGACGTAACTGACGTTGAAGTTGAAGATGGCATCGTTTCAGTATTTGCACCACACACTGAGTTCTATAACGTTAAAACTGCACTGGCAGACGCATTTCCAGATGTGAAGCTAGATGTTGAAGAAATCACTTTCGTACCACAAACAAGTGTGGATATTGAAGGCGATGATATCCCACTTTTCCAAAAGTTTATGGATATGCTTAACGATAGCGATGATGTTCAAAACATCTACCACAACGCAATCGTACAAGACTAATCAAAATCATATAAAAAAGGCCTGATTTTTCAGGCCTTTTTTTGTTAATAGTGTTTATAAAAATTGCATTAATTTACGCTTCACTGGTTGCCTTAGAAAAACCACTTGATTAATACAATTAATACCTATTCTGTTCAGTACGAGATCAGAGCTAGCGCTGAATAAATAAAATGATAACAAGGCGAAATTTGTCTTATGTAGTTATGCTACATTGATAAATTAATACGCCGTAAGCATGATATTTAACCCGCTAGAATGATCAGCTATTTAAGTGAATTGGTATCAATTCGCTGCTTTAAATTCTAAACGGCGGCGATGTAACACAGGCTCTGTATACCCGTTCGGTTGTTTTGTACCTGATAATACTAGCTCTAGTGCCGCTTGAAACGCCACGCTCTGCGCATAATTATCTGACATATTACGGTAATTAGCGTCGCCTTCATTTTGTTTATCAACCACTTTGGCCATTGCTTCAAGGGTGTCAATTACCTGTTTCTCGCTGCAAACACCATGGCATAACCAGTTAGTCATATGCTGTGATGAAATACGTAATGTGGCTCTGTCTTCCATCAAGCCCACATTATTAATATCAGGCACTTTAGAGCAACCAACTCCCTGCTCAACCCAACGTACCATATAGCCTAAAATACCCTGTGCATTGTTGTTCAGCTCATTTTGAATCGCATCAGAGGTCATTGATTTTGGCTCTGGATGCAGTGGCGGACACAAAATATCATCCACATTAGCGGCAACGCGCTGTTTAATTTCCTGTTGTAAGCTAAATACATCCTGCTGATGATAATGCATCGCATGTAAGGTAGCAGCCGTTGGCGATGGCACCCACGCCGTATTTGCGCCACTTTGCACATGTGCAGTTTTTTGCACTAGCATTTGCGCCATTTCATCTGGCATTGGCCACATACCTTTACCAATTTGTGCTTTACCGCTTAAGCCACATGCTAAGCCTACATCCACATTGTTGTTTTCATACGCACTAATCCACTTTTGCGCTTTAATTGCATCTTTTGGCAACATTGGTCCTGCAAGCATACTAGTATGAATTTCATCACCTGTTCTGTCTAAAAAACCAGTGTTGATAAAGATAACTCGCTCTTTCGCCTCAGCGATACACGCAGCGAGGTTAACCGAAGTCCGGCGCTCTTCATCCATAACACCCATTTTTAAGGTATTCTCTGGCAAGTTAAGTAAGCTTTCTACCTTACAAAATAACGTATTCGCATAAGCCACTTCTTCAGGGCCATGCATTTTCGGTTTTACAATATTAATGCTATTAGCTCGGCTATTTTTCCGGGTGCTTTTGCCTTTTAAATCGTGCAATGCTATCAACGACGTAATAACCGCATCCATGATGCCTTCAAAAACTTCATCGCCATTTTTATCGAGAATCGCAGGATTTGTCATTAAGTGACCAACATTGCGTACTAGCATTAGGCTGCGGCCTTTGAGCTGTTGCTCATCGCCACTTAAATCTGTGTAGGTTAAATCTGGATTAAGCGCACGTGTAAGTGTTTTACCACCTTTTTCAAACTCAACCGATAAATCGCCTTTGTTTAAACCAAGCCAGTTGCTGTATACACCTACTTTATCTTCTGCATCAACCGCCGCAACAGAGTCTTCGCAATCCATAATGGTGGTTAATGCCGACTCAAGCACAATATCTTTTATATGCGCGCTATCTTGTTTGCCAATTTGATGGTTTTCATCAAACTGAATCACAATGTGCAGCCCATTATTTTTAAGAATTAATTCTGTAGGTTGCTGCTTAGTACCGTTATAGCCCACCAACTGCTCTGGTGATTGCAATGCGCTTTGGCTTACATTGTTCAACGTCACAATCAGCTTGCCATCAACAATCGCGTAATCACTGGCATCTTTGTGCGAACCATATGTTAGTGGCAATGCTTGGTCTAAAAACTCACGGCCGAAATCAATTACCGCATTACCACGTACGGGGTTGTACTCGCGTCCGGCTTCACGGCCATTGTCGTACGAGATCGCATCGGTGCCATATAACGCATCATACAATGACCCCCAGCGGGCATTCGCTGCATTTAGCGCAAAGCGCGCGTTGCTTACCGGCACAACTAGCTGCGGGCCTGCCATTGTGGCAATTTCAGGCTCAACGCTTTCAGTTACCACTGTGACATCGCTTGGTGCTGGTTTTAAATAGCCAATTTGCTGTAGAAATTGTTTGTAATGGTCAAACTCAAAGTTTGAATGCGCTTGATGGTATTGATCGATTTGCACTTGCAGATCATCACGTTTCACTAACAGTGCGCGGTTAATCGGTGTCATTTCAGACACGATTTTTGAGAAGCCTTGCCAAAAGTGCTCCACATCAATGCCCGTACCTGGAATAACTTGATGGTTAATAAATGCGTATAAGCTGGGATCAACAGCTAACCCTGCATGGTGAATACGTGTTGTCATAAATTTTCTCACCTTGAAGTGGCACACAATTGTATGCGTTTAAATAATTTGGTTATTTGATTCTATCTAAGTTACACAAGAAAGCTTGCTTTTGGCATTCATTAAAAAAATACTCATGATAAAAACTATAAATTTTATAAATCATGCCGTTTCAGCCTAACTTAAATGTAAAGGCGCTACCCGTTCAATGTTGTTGCTCAAAAAGGTAATAACACCAGCGCCATCTAATCAACAAGATGAAGGACTTAACACGATGGCTAAACAATTAACTTACCAACAAGAAATCGACCGCATTGCAACGTTAAAAGAAGTAGGCGAGAAGAAATGGCAAAATATTAACCCTGAGTCAGCAGCGCGTATGCGTTTGCAAAACCGCTTCCAAAACGGCTTAGAAATTGCGCGTTATACTGCTGATATTATGCGTAAAGATATGGAAGCGTACGACCAAGACCCATCTCAATATACGCAATCACTTGGCTGTTGGCATGGTTTTATCGGTCAGCAAAAAATGATTTCAATTAAAAAGCATTTCCAAAATAATACTGACCGTCGTTACCTTTACCTTTCAGGTTGGATGGTGGCAGCACTACGCTCTGAATTTGGCCCTCTTCCAGACCAATCAATGCATGAAAAAACATCGGTTGCTGCATTAATCGAAGAACTTTACACTTTCCTACGTCAGGCTGACGCCCGCGAACTAGGCGGTTATTTCCGTGAACTTGATGCAGCGCGTAAAGCTGGTAACAGTGCAGAAGAAGAGACAATCCTAGCTAAAATTAACGACCATAAAACACACGTTGTACCAATTATTGCTGATATCGATGCCGGTTTTGGTAACGAAGAAGCAACTTACCTACTTGCTAAGAAAATGATTGAAGCAGGTGCTTGCTGTATCCAGATTGAAAACCAAGTATCGGATGAAAAACAATGTGGTCACCAAGATGGTAAAGTGACTGTACCGCACGAAGATTTCTTAGCAAAAATCAATGCTGTTCGTTATGCATTCCTTGAACTAGGTGTAGATAACGGCGTTATCGTAGCGCGTACCGATTCACTTGGTGCTGGTCTAACTAAACAAATCGCAGTAAGTAACGAACCTGGTGATTTAGGCGACCAATACAACGCATTCTTAGACGTAGAAGAAATTGAATCGACTGATATCAAAAACGGTGATGTTATTTTAAACCGCAACGGTAAGCTGGTTCGTCCTAAGCGTTTACCAAGTAACTTGTTCCAATTCCGCTCTGGTACGGGTGAAGAGCGTTGTGTACTTGACTGTATTACTTCATTACAAAATGGTGCTGACTTACTTTGGATTGAAACGGAAAAGCCACATGTAGGCCAAATTGGCGCGATGGTAAATGAAATTCGTAAAGTTGTGCCAAACGCAAAACTTGTTTACAACAACTCTCCATCATTTAACTGGACTCTGAACTTCCGTCAGCAAGTTTTCGATATCATGGTTGAAGAAGGTAAAGATGTATCTCAATACAACCGTGAGCAGCTAATGAGCGTGGAATACGATAACACTGAACTTGCAGCATTAGCTGATGAGAAAATCCGTACTTTCCAGGCTGATGCAGCCCGTGAAGCAGGCATTTTCCACCACTTAATTACCCTGCCAACTTACCACACTGCAGCGTTATCTACCGATAACCTTGCTAAAGAATACTTTGGTGAGCAAGGTATGCTGGGTTATGTTAAGAACGTACAACGTCAAGAAATTCGCCAAGGCATTGCGTGTGTTAAGCACCAAAATATGGCAGGTTCTGATATGGGTGACGACCACAAAGAGTACTTCTCTGGAGATGCGGCCCTAAAAGCTGCAGGTGAAGACAACACCATGAATCAGTTCTCTTAATACTGTTTAGCCAGTAAACCAGCTAGGCACTTGCCTAGCTTTTTTACCATTATTATACCAATTCGGTTAAGTATTTGAGCAGGTTTAGCACCGGATAAATAAAATGCTAACAAGGCGTAGCTTTCTTATCGTGTGATGCTACATCGATAAGCCCCAGCGCATTTAACATGATAGTTAGCGGGTTAGACTGATTAGCTATTTAAGCGAATTGATATTATGTATCCCTAACTGTGATCCAAAGGCCTGACGGCCTTTTTTTGTTTTAATAAATAATAACTTTAAGATAGAGATCATATTTTTACTAAGTATCAAGATTACCGCTAAAAAAACAGATCGAGATTTTACTAGCGATTTAAAACCACGCTCATTTGTAAAATCAAAGTTAACAACTGATTACTTTTAACCCTAACACCCCCTTAAAGTGCCGCTAACACCTCGTTTTCGCAGCCAAAACCAAACAATAGAGATCAAAATTTTACTAACTGTTGATTTTAGAGATCATATTTTTACTAAGTTGCGGTGTATTTGAGATCATTATTTTACTAGCTGATTAGTAAATTAATGATCAAATACCTTAATAGATCAGTTTTTTACTAACTAAAATCAATAAAACGACATTTTTGTGTTTTTAGAGATCAAAATTTTACTAACTAAACGCTATTTTTAGTGAAAAGTCGGCTTTGAGATCAAAATTTTACTAACCAAAATGGGCTTGCTTAATATTTTTCTGGCTTAGCTTAGTAAAAATATGATCTCTGTATTCAAATCTAAGAAATAAATACGGTAAATATGCCCGAGTACGTTTAAAAATAAGGGGGAACGCTAGTAAGTTAGTAAAATTTTGGTTTGTAACGGTCTGGTACAGTATTTATAGAAAAATGAAGGGGATCTGTTTAGCAATTAAGTACAACTAGGTTATTTAACCTAGTTGTACAATCTTCTGTTTTGCATCTGCAATGATAGCTGCATTATCAGATACTGAGGCTTTATTAAGATTAGCTTTAACACGCGCTATTTTTAACTCATCAGCACACTGCTGCGGCTTATTAGAAAGCTTAGCTAAGCGCTCCTTAACTTCGTCAACTTTATGATCGCATTTATTTTGGGAAAGTGCTGCGATTTTATCTTTAACAGCTTTTGCTTTATCATTTTCGCCCATCAATACATCAAGCACACCCTCGCGCTGCATTTTTTCAACTAACGCTTGTGGCGGTAAATGTAACATCGGCATCAAGCTTTGCAGAAACGCTCTCAACTCAACTTGCTCAGATAATGAGAAGTCTGAAAATGTTTTTAGTAGCTTGTGTTTATCAAGAAACAATTCGGTCAAATGTGAACTTAGCACTGTGCTATTAATTGTGGTTAAATCCACTTTTTTTGATGCTGAAGGCTTATCTGGAAGGTCAATTCCTAAAACTTGCATCTCGGCTAATAGCTCAGCTGATGGCAGTGATAACGCCTCAAGTGCATAATCAATATTGTGTTTAACTTTAAGCGCTTCCATCGGTGCAAACGCCAGAAAAACTTGCGATAAACTCGCTTTATCCATTAATAAATTGTACACAATAAGCCCTCCCTAATCAGATAAGGCACTGAGTTTAGTCAACAAACATGACAAATATATGACTAGGTTAACTAAACTCAGTATTAAGTGTGATTTATAAGGTTACTTTAATTTGTATTAAAGCACCCAAACTTCAACGCGGCGATTACGTTCACGACCAACTTCGTTATCGTTATTTGCAAGTGGCATATCTTCACCAAAGCCTTCTACCGCATAGACATTAATACCGCGAGCATTAAGCTCTTGTTCAACACTTTTAGCGCGGCTTAGCGACAACATAGTGTTTTTATCACGTGCCCCAATGCTGTCCGAAAAACCCATAAGTACAAGTTTGCGACTTGGGTTTTCTTCAACAAACGACACAAGGCGCTGTAAATCTCGCTTACCTTTGTTATCAAGATCGCGCGTTGCATAATTAAAGCGGAAGTTCAGTGATAAACGTTTCGCAAGCTTTGCATACTGATTATATTTGTCTGGAGCCAGTTCGCTTGCCACCACGTCTTCAACACGAATAGACTGTGAAATTAATCCCAGTTCCTGCACGATTTCTTGACCGCGATCTGAAATTGCAAAGTTAGCAAAGTCTTTTATTTGCGTAGCACTATTGGTTGGCGTGTAGAGGTATAGTCGACGTGCCAGCGGGTAATCTTCCGTCGCAATGGTAAAACGCGTTGGGTAAATTGCTTTAGTGTCACTGCTATCTGCAATTGCCAGTGCTTTACTGTATCGAATGTAATTTAAGCCAATAAACCCAATTGCATAATCATCGCGTGACACATGCTCAGACAATTCTGAGCTCGATTCGAATCGCTCTGCTGTCTTCGTTAATTTGCGACCATACTTCTTTAATACCAACGATTTGAACGTATCAAATGTGCCAGAGTTATCATCACGAGCAAATACTTTTATCGGGGCTTGGTCACCACCAATCTCGGCCCAATTATCAATTTCGCCAGAGAAAATACGCGATAATGTTTCAGTTGTTATGGTCTTTAACGGGTTATTTTGGTTAACAATAATTGCCAAACCATCCAACGCGATGATGTGTTCATTGCCAAGCTTAGATAAATCACCTGACTGACCTTTTAAGGCTTCAACTTCACTGGTTTTAATTTTGCGCGAAGACATACCAATTTGCGCCATATTCGCGTTTAACGCTTTAAACGCCGTTGACGAACCATGCGCGGCCAAGCCTATTTCCAACTTTTCACCATCCATTTCAAACTGCATGGTGCGCTCAGTTGCAATGCGTCCCTGTTGCCAATCAATATCTTTAGCACCTTGCTCTTCAAAATAGGCTTTTAATAGTGCTGGTGCGAGTTTTTCGCCTATGGTGTTCGAGCCATGAATTGCAAATAGGGATTGATACACCGCTTCTGGCTCTTTTTCCACCGGAGTAGGCTTGCCCATTTGTGCTGATTTTTGTGAAATCACTTTGTTTGGTACTGCCGCTACCTGGCTCGATTGTGCTGTCGTGTCGCCAGATAAGCCAAACCAAGCGCCTACCGCACAAAGCGCTAACACAGCAACTGATGCAGCAATCATAACGCCCGTGTTACGCTGTTTTGGCTGTGAAATCGGCTCAGCCTGTGAAGCTTGCGCTTGATGACTAGGTGACGCATTAAACTGCTCAATAAGACGACTTAGCTCTGCGTTTTCTAGACTCAAAAGTTCAGTGAACACTAACGCGCGATACTCTTCTTCTGAGATTAACTTTTCTTTCGCTAAATCGATATCAAACTCTCGTTTGGCAGTTGAGATTATTTGCTCGATTAACTGTTGTTTTTCCTGTTCCATTGCCATACCTCATTTTTTTTCGGGTATGTTATGAACTTTATATGGCAGTTATATGACAGTACTTTAGATTTATTATGAAAGATGATTGTAAAGGGGGTTGACAAAACAGCCTGCATGATTGCAGGCTGAATAATTTAAATGCTTATATTTCAATCATCTAGCCATACCCAAATTTTATCTGAGTTATTATAGGCAACATCATGAATTGACACCGAACCGGTTCTTAACAGCTTAGCGGTTTTATCGGCATTGTGCGTCATAGCAAAATCATACACGCTTTCACCATTACACATAAGCTTTTCACTAATTAGCGGAAGGGTTAAGTGATTTGTTTTTAAATTGGTTTTTAGCTTGAGTACCTTGTTACTTTTTACATCTTTGCATGCCTGTACTAATAAGCTCTCAATAGTCGATTTATCAAACGCGATTGCCGCGCTAGGTAACACCAATAGCGATGCCGCTATTGCAGTAGTTGCTAATGCTTTCATACTCCATTCCTCACTCTCTCAGAACGCCTTTTAAAATTAGCAGAACCTAGTAATTCCGCCTGTTACAGAGGTAATCACAGTGTTAACTCGAGGATCTAACTGTAATGAAATATGTATTTGATGTACTTTCAGCAAGTTGTAGATGAAAAAAAACCAGCAGAATTATCTACTGGTTTTTGACTTCACAACTGTTTAGGAGTTTTTTAATAAAACCGTTAAATTGACTCGAGAGCAATTTTAACCATTTCATTAAAACTATTTTGTCTTTCTTCACTTGGGGTAGCTTCACCTGTGATCACATGGTCACTTACCGTGAAAAGCGCCATTGCATTTGCGCCATATTCTGCAGCAACACCATAAAGACCCGCAGTTTCCATATCAACTGCTAATACGCCAAGTTTGTCTAGTTTTTGATAAAGATCGTTCGACGCTTGATAGAAAGTATCTGTCGTAAATACATTACCGACTTTAGCAGCGATACCTAAACGCTTCGCCGCTTCCACACCGTTTACCAACAGGTCGAAGTTAGCAATAGCAGCAAAATCGTAGCCTTGTACACGTGCACGGTTAACATTTGAATCTGTCGATGCGCCTTGAGCAAAGATTACGTCGCGAATTTTGATATCGCTACCAATACCACCACAGGTACCAATTCGAATTAAGTTTTTAACACCGTAGCTCACAATCAATTCACGCGCATAAATGCTCATCGATGGGATACCCATGCCAGATGCCATAATGCTCACAGGTTTACCATTATAAGTACCGGTATAACCAAGAATATTTCTTACAGATGTTACTTCACGTGCATCTTCTAAAAATGTCTCTGCAATATGCTTCGCGCGAAGCGGGTCGCCTGGCATTAATACCGTTTCGGCAAAATCATTTAATTGTGCGTTAATGTGTGGAGTACTCATAATCTTTCCTATCTAAGTTAACTGCCAAGCTGAGATTTAAAACTGTTACCGTATTCAAGTGGCGCAAGTGAAAACCATGTTGCTAATGTTTGACCTATGTCTGCAAAAGTTTCGCGCTCACCTAAATTAACTGGCGTCATGCCAGGTGTATACGCTAAAACCGGCACATATTCACGAGTGTGGTCGGTGCCCTGCCATGTTGGGTCGCAACCATGATCTGCAGTAATCATTAGCACATCATCTTTGCCAAGTAAGGCTAAAAATTCAGGTAAATAATCATCCAATTGCTTTAGCGCTTTGGCATAGCCGATCGCATCACGGCGATGGCCAAACTTTTCATCAAAGTCCACTAAGTTTACAAAGGTTAAGCTATGGTCTTTCGCCTGTTTAAATACCTCGGCGGTTTTAGCCATTAAGTTTTCAAGCCCTGGCGCTTTGTGTTTTTCGGTAATGCCTTGGTGTGCGTAAATATCAGAGATTTTACCTATGCTGATTACTGCACCATTATCTTCAGCTAGTTTGTCGAGTAATGTTGGTGCCGGTGGCAATACCGAATAATCACGGCGGTTGCCGGTACGCGCAAAGTTATCTGCTACGTCACCTAAAAATGGACGTGCAATCACACGGCCAATATTGTATTCATCTAATAACTCACGCGCTATTTCGCAAATTTCATATAAACGCTCTAAACCGAAGGTGCCTTCGTGACAGGCAATCTGAAATACGCTATCAGTAGAGGTATAGCAAATAGGCTTACCTGTTTGCATGTGTTCTTCACCTAACGCTTCTAAAATAACCGTACCTGACGAATGACAGTTGCCTAAAATACCCGGTAGATTAGCGCGTTCTATAAACTCGGCGATAAACGCATCAGGGAAGCTATTTTGCTTATCGTGAAAGTAACCCCAATCAAATAACACTGGTACTCCGGCCATTTCCCAATGACCTGATGGTGTGTCTTTGCCTGATGAAATTTCTTTTGCATAACCATACGCTGCAATCGGAGCGTTACGCTCAGCCACTTGGCAATTGGTATTGCTTGCTTGTTCGCACGCATCAATTAATCCAAGTTTTGATAAATTTGGCAGCGCGAGTTTTTGGCCGGTTTCACCATGGTAAGCAGCGAGTAAATGTGCCAAAGTGTTTGCACCTTTATCACCAAAGCGTTCAGCATCAGGTGCAGCACCTATGCCTAAACTGTCTGCCATTAAAATTAGCGCTCTTGCCATAGTTACCTCAATTTAAAATAGCCTGATATACCAAATGCCGTTGTGTCTCGCCAAAAATAATTGGCGTGCCTGCATTTATTTTAGCCATTGGTTCACATTTCGCCTAGCTATTCACGCTCAGCGTTATAAATACTCTAGGCTGTGTGCCTAGGGTTACACAGGACTTTTGTCCTGTTTTTAACCAGTTAAAGGGGCTAAATTTACCGCTGTATTCAGGAAAGAACCGGTAGGCGTCACGAACTAAAGATAATTGTGCGCTTTTTTGCTAAGGTAAGTCACTGTTGTAATGATTTTTAAGGTAACGTTTTTGTGACACGCACAATTATCGCGATTGCAGGTGCATCAGCTTCTGGTAAATCGTTGTTTAGTCAAACTATTTACAATGAGCTTTTGAACGAACTAGCACCTGGTGCTATCGCTATTATTGAAGAAGACGCGTATTACCGTGATCAGTCTCATTTGCCGTTCGAACATAGAACGCAAACGAACTACGATCACCCAGACGCTTTTGAGCATGAACTTTTACTTGAGCACTTAAATCAGCTCAAGGAAGGTAAACCAGTCGATATTCCTGTATACGATTACGCAAAGCACACGCGCAGCGACCAAACTCGTCGAATTCAGCCAGCTAAGATTCTGATTGTTGAAGGTATTTTGCTTTTATCAGATCCTAAACTGTGCGATGAGTTTAATATTAAGGTGTTTATTGATACACCGTTAGATATTTGCCTGATGCGTCGTATGCAGCGAGATCTAGAAGAGCGCGGTAGAAGCTTACAATCGGTGATTGAACAATACCAAGCCACGGTAAGACCAATGTTTTACCAATTTATCGACCCGTCGAAGCACAATGCAGATGTTGTTGTGACCCGCGGGGGGCGAAATCGAGTTGCCATTGATATACTAAAAAGCAAAATAAAACAATTACTTCAATAGAAGGTAACTTGGGAAATATATATGACCTCATTAATGAGTTTAGTTGGCATCGCGAGCTTATTAGCGCTCGCATTTTTATGCTCAACTAACCGAAAAAAAATAAATTTGCGCACCGTAGGCGGTGCGTTTGCGCTGCAAGTGCTGATCGGCGCATTTGTTTTGTACGTACCTGCAGGGCGTGAAGTATTAAACGGTATTTCAGTAGGCGTTGCCAACGTTATTAGTTACGCGAATGACGGTATTCGCTTTCTATTTGGTGGCCTAGCGGGAGATGAAATTGACGGCATCGGCTTTGTATTTGCAATCAAAGTACTGCCAGTAATTGTCTTTTTCTCTGCGCTTGTTGCGGTGTTATATCACTTACGAGTGATGGATTTTGTTATTAAAATTTTAGGTGGTGGCCTACAAAAGTTATTAGGTACATCGAAACCAGAATCACTTTCTGCAACCGCTAATATTTTCGTTGGCCAAACAGAAGCGCCACTGGTAGTAAAACCATTTATAGCCACGATGACACGCTCTGAATTATTTGCCGTTATGGTAGGTGGTTTAGCAACAGTAGCAGGCTCTATTTTAGCAGGCTACGTAAGCTTAGGTGTTGAATTAAAATACTTAATTGCAGCCAGCTTTATGGCGGCACCGGGTGGTTTCTTAATGGCAAAAATGATGGTGCCAGAAACAGAAACACCAAAACAAGATCTAAACGATTTAGATCATGGTGAAGAAAAGCCAGTAAACGTGATTGATGCAGCTGCAGGCGGCGCATTAAACGGCATGCAGTTGGCAATGAATGTAGGCGCAATGCTATTAGCATTTGTGGCACTAATTGCCCTAAGTAATGGCTTTGTTGGCTGGATTGGGGGTTGGTTTGATAACCCAGACCTAACAATTCAACAAATTTTAGGTTACGCCTTTGCACCAATTGCATGGTTGTTAGGTATTCCTTGGAGTGAAGCACAGCTTGCTGGTAGCTTCATTGGGCAAAAACTTGTAGTAAATGAGTTTGTTGCTTACTTAGACTTTATGAACTACCAAGCGCAGCTGAGCGAGCACACGAAAGCCGTTGTTACTTTCGCACTGTGTGGCTTTGCAAACTTGAGTTCAATTGCAATTTTACTAGGCGGTATTGGTGGTATGGCACCGAGTCGTCGTAAAGATATTGCGCAATTAGGTTTACGTGCGGTTTTAGCCGGTTCAATGGCAAACCTAATGAGTGCAGCGATTGCAGGCTTTTTCCTGTCAATTGCATAACGGTTACTCGGCTAGAAGTAACTTAACTTAGCAACGTAGTTACTCGTTTTTATTGCAGGCACGATAGAAATGAGTGTGTTGATAAATGTGCTAAATCAACAACTACAGCATGTGGGATGTAGGCTAAGTTAATACCTAAGGGTATAAAGTTACTTGTATAGCCGCTTTATTTAGCAAATAGGCAAAACCTGTTTGCTACCCAAATCCAAGTACTTGATTAACACTCCGGTACTGGAGCCCTGCAAAGGGTTGCCTAATTGTCTTAAGGGGTTAAGACTGGCAAAAAATTTGAACGATACTAGAGAAAACCAAAGGGCCCTTTATGGGCCCTTTTTATTTGTCTCAATTCTGTTAAGTATGAGATCAGAGATAGCGCTGGATAAATGACATGATAACAAGGCGGGATTGTTCTTATCTAGTTGTTCTACATTAATAAACTCTAACGCAGTTAGCATGATACTTGGTCCGCTAGGATGATTAGCTACTTAAGTGAATTGGAATTAAACTATTCAGGCTTAATATATTTAGCAAATACCCGCTTAAATTCACCGTTATCACGCAGTTTATGCGCCGCATCAATTAAACGCTGACGTTTTTCTGCATTGAGCTTAGGTGAAAACGAGCAATGTAAGTCATACGAGTTCACTTCTAATACATTAAAACGCCTTAGTCGGGTTAAGTAATTCGCTTCGCTATAGGATGCAACAAAACCATCTAATTCGCCTTTAGTAAAGCGCGTTAAGCTGTCTTTAGATGAGGTGCTATTAAAACGTTTAAGATTACCCGCCTCAAAATACTCGGTAAGATTAGGGTACTTATAGCCAAGCACAGTACCTAGTTTGAACTGCTTGTGTGAACTTAGCGCTTGCAGCGAGGCGATAGCCTGATCACTCACAATAATGTCAGCATCAGAATAAAGCACCTCACTCCATATAATAGAGGGCGCGTTGTACCAAATAGGGTTAGCATGACATTGTGCATCGATTTTGCCATCAATAAGGTACTGTTCAATACGCTTACGCGGCAAAGGAAGCTGCTTAGCCATAAACCCAGCCTCTTGCGAAATCGCATTACTTACATCAATCACAATGCCCGATACGCTTGTACCCTTTCCATTATTAATCACATGTGGCGCTGAATATTGCTGATTATAGCCAAAGCGAATAGCCCCTGCTGAAGCCGAAAAGGAAAGTGTTATTAAGCTCGCTGTAAGTAATTTTTTTAACACTGTAGTGCCCTTGGAAAAATAATTAGCAAGTGTAGTCTAGAATTTGCTGACTGAATACGAAAACTTAGCTCGTCGCAAACAATATCTTTATGGTTTTACGCATATTTTTATCATCTAATCGACCGTAGCTCATTACCAAATCGTCTTTGCCATCTAAGTTCAAGTCGCTTGTTACAACACGGCGACCTTGCATTGGCAAAGTGGTTTTATACTTGCTCGCGCGACGAGAAAAACTATGTTTATTATTAGCTAAATACACGTTAAACGCTTTTTGTTCATCCGACAGCACCCAATCTTTTTTACCATCACCATTTACATCGGCAAACAGCACTACAGGTGAGCCACTGCGCCCTTTCGATAAACTAAAACTTAGTTCAACCTCTCGTGTAATTTTATTTTTTGGGTTAAATTCGCCCTTTTCATTTTGATAAAAAAGATGCACATCTTGAGATACCGACCCCGATAACAACGCACCGATAATTTGTGATACGCCAATATCAAAACCCGACACCAAAGCCTCTAGTTGTTTATCGTTATCGATATCAAGCAAGTGCAGATCGGTTAATGTGCCTTCATCTTGAATAAGCGAATTCGTTTGGTTTTGAAAGATAAACTTTCCTTGCTCAATCGCACCTAAGTAGATTTCGTAATCATTTTGCCTATCAAGCGCACCGCTACTTCGTGTATAACGCACCACCAAATCAAAAATACCATCGTGATTAACGTCAACAACACGCTCTAGTTTGCGATACACTAAATTACTTTGGTCAAGTGAATCACCGTCGGCATCTTTGGTATGCCACCAGTCATCCACCATAATATCATCGCGCAATTTTATCGCCTGACCAGGGTTGCTTCCGACACTCGGCAGTAAATTCAATAAGCCATTTTCAAAACCGATAAGCTCTGAAATGTTGTCTTCATTTGTATCAAAAAAGGCAAAACGAGGCGGTTCAATTTCAGCACTGTGCCCTTCTATTTCTAATCGTGCAGGCAAATCAACCTTGGCCATTTGATAGCCAGTCTCATCAGAAATATGCACATAACTGTGATTAAGGTCTGTCGTGAAAAAGTCCGCTTTTTGGTCATCATTAATGTTGTAAACAAACTCCATTTTGCTTAGGTGTTGAGCACCACTTTTTTTCAAGTAGGTTTGAGTGTCAACAACTGGTACAACTAACTCAGGCCCTTCAAGCGCCAACTGATAAATGCCATTAGATGAAAATAAATAAACCTGCTGCGTGGCATCTTGCCACTTAGTAAAATCAACACCAAGCATCGTATCAGGCACTTTTACACGTTTTATGCGGTTATATAACTGAGCCTCTGATGCAGCAAAAATATCAATATATTGCTGTCCGCTATGTGTGCCGATAAGCATTAATTCTTTGCCAGGATTAGGCAATAAATCTATTGGATAGACAGGGTGTGACAAGGTTAGATCGGTTTCTATTGCCACCTCATTAAACAAATTTTTTTTGCTATTTGCCAAGCTCGACGTACTGGCAAATCCCAGAGTAACGACTAATGCTGTTATTATTTTCATGTTACTTCCTCGCTGTATGTCATCATAAACTATCAAATACTGGTGCTATCAGTAAAAGCAAATTAGTTAGAAAATGTTAATACGTGCAAAATGATTGATAAGTCGAACGTAGCAACGCAAAATATTAGCTATGCCAATGTTTGTCGCAGCGATGCAATGAAAGAACTGCCAGAAAAATATTATTTAACGCACTTTATCGAATTTGCTGAATTTATAAAATCCACGTCTTCTCACTTGTTAGGCGATGACGAGACAGCGTTTTTTACCGAGTTTGCAACACTACCAGAAGATGCCCAATGTATTTTGGTACGGATTGTAAACCGCAAATCCCCTTTTGTGCGAAAAGACACCCTAGTCTACAGTGAAGTGGCTGACTCTGGCGCGGCAATTAACCTTTTAAGAAAAGTTGGTTTTGTATCTCGCATAAATAAACACTGTTTTCACGACTTTATAAGCCAGCTTAATAAGCAAGACTTAATCGACTTAAGCATCTCATTAACGATTGATAAGCCAGCAAAAAGCGCAAACAAAAACAAATGGCTTAATTTTGTGAGCAACGCGCTGTCTAACGCTTTAAGTTACGACCAAGTTAAAAAAAGCCCCGTACTAACAAGCCATATTTACTTTGCCAAGCAGGACACGTTTCACTATTTATTGTTTTTATATTTTGGCCATTTATCAGGTCGCCTCAACCAATTTTCTATGCGCGATTTAGGTGTAATGCAAACCCAAAGCGTGCAACAGAAACAAGCTAACTTCAGCGATAAAGATGAAGCCAAAAGTGCGTTTTATTACGCAAACCAATTTAAAGCGATAAAGGAAGCCAATAAGAGCGACATCCCATTATTACAAACGCTTGCAGAGCAACTTATCGCTTCCGACAAACCAATCGGCTTTTTAGCTACGCAAAAGTACCACCACAGTTTGTATAAGCTGGCGGTTGTTTTAATCGAACACGAGCCAACTCTCGGTGAAACATTGCTTAGCCAATCACAACACCCTGCAGCACAAGAAAAATACATTCGCTTACTCTACAAAAGCGACAGAAAAGCACAGTGTGAGACTTTGCTGCTGGCTATTTTAGACGACCCCGACAGTGAAACCTTATTGCTCTTTGCCGAGGATTTTTATGCGCAAAAGTTTAACCAAAAGCGCACCAGTGTATTGACTGATATGCTCAAAAAATCAGGCGAGCCAATTGGTATTGACGAAGCGTACTTAGGTCAGGTCGAAACAGGTGTAAAGGACCGTTACATCAAACAGCATCGCCTGTGCTACTTTACCGAAAACAAGCTTTGGCGCGCGTTATTTGCATTAACTTTTTGGCATGAGCTATTTCAACACCCAGCATCACAGCGTGCCAATGAATTTTCGTATTATCCAAAAGTACTTAAGCAAGATAATTTTTACGACTTGTTGCACACAGAAATTGATCACAAATTGTCGGATTTTACCAACAATCAGAAATTCTGTGATTATATTAGTGCCACCATTGATCAATATTCAGGTGAACCGAATGGCCTGTTCTACTGGCATGACGAACTAAAAGATGTGTTAACCACCTTTATTCAATATGCGCCATTTGAGTCAATAAAGCATCATTTATTGGCAATGAGTAAAACCTTTAAAGCGCTTTGCGATGGCTACCCTGATTTAATGTATATTGAACAAGGTGAAGTGTTTTTTGAGGAAATAAAAGCGCCGGGCGATAGCCTAAGGCGTACTCAACTGGTCAGTATCAAACAATTAATAAACGCAGGTTTTAACGTATCAATTCAGCGCACCGAATGGCGTTTTAATAGTGAGCAAAATTACGTTGTCGTGGATATTGAAACCACTGGCGGAAAAAAAGATACTCATCGCATCACTGAAATTGGTTTGGTAAGAGTTGAACAAGGAAAAATTACCGACAGCTGGCAAACACTGGTAAATCCAGAACGTCATATCCCAAAAATGATTACCGAGCTTACAGGGATCAGTAATGAAATGGTTAAAGACGCCCCCAAGTTTGAACAAATTGCCGAAAAGTTAGATACATTTAGCCGTAATGCTATATTTGTCGCGCACAATGTTAATTTTGACTATGGCTTTATTCGACAAGAGTTTGCCCGACTCAATAAAAAATACACGCGCGCTAAAATTTGTACTGTACAGCAAGCACGTAAATATTTACCCGGTTTTAAATCTTACTCATTAGGTAAACTCTGCTGCGATCTTAATATTGAGCTAAAAAACCACCACCGAGCGCTCGATGACGCTAAAGCTGCAGCCGAAATTTTATTGCGCATAAATCACGTAAGAGCAGACCAATAAACCTAACTGTAAATGGGGTTTACATCAATGTATGCCTCATTAATTTCACATAAGCCATCACAAAAAATACTTCTTAAATTTTCCATTGCCCTACCCGCTACTTCACCTTAGTGCCTGTAATAAAGTGTGATAACGAAACGCGTATTTTGCGACTTAACTAGAGTAATCGATGTAGCTCAATTTGTGAGCGTTAAGGATTTATCGTTACCGCGCCTAGGAGGCAAAATGAAACACGCAAGTAAATGCATGCTCAGTCGCATCGCACCCGCAGTTATATTGTTCGCCATTTGTTATACGCATAGCAGTTCCGCTCAAACATCAAACACATGTGAAATAGAGCCGAGTTGGTTTAAAAACGGCAAAGTCATTAGGCCTGATGACAGTGCTTTTCCAGCAAACCCAAACAATTGTGATTTCCACCAATGGTCATGGCAAATGTTTTTATGGTTAATGGATGACGACAATGGCCAACCTCGCTTTCTCGGATTTGACTCACCACAGTCTTTAATCGGATTAGAGCAACGAGGCCTTTCGCCACGCACCCGAAAACAACCACATACAGGCGCATCATTTGACGAATATTTACAAGCGGGTACCGATGGCATCTTGATAGATCACGACCACCGTGCCATCTATTACTCGCAGTACATTAATCAAACCTTTGCCGACTTTATGCAAGGTAAAAGTGGTGGACCCGATTTAACAATCCCAGCAAATGTGCTCACAATGAACCCGCGTACTGCGTTTCCAATTATCGGCACCAAAGGCACGCTAGAGCTGAAAGCATCGTGGAAAATCGTTGGTAAAGATGACGATACCAGTAAGTTATTTACCATTGAAAAAGACATCGCGCAGTTTGAAAACTCACCATCTGGTATCAAAATCAATCCTGCAAAAGTCGAAAAGCAAACGCTTGCCTTAGTTGGCTTTCATATTGGTGGCGTCGTTGCCAATCACCCAGAAATGATTTGGGCTACCTTTGAATTTGATAACAATGCACCGGATGTGCCCGACGGCATGACACTTGACCAAATTGTCGCAGATCAAGATTACCTGTTTTACAAAAAAGGCACGCAACTTGGGAATTGCAATAAAAACGCGGCGGTTAGCGGCTTAGCACTCGAGCAATCAACGCAGAAATTTACGCCGATTACTCAAGTGTGTCGTCGCTATGCTTACGGCAATGCAGCGGGCCAAAAACAATCGAATACCGATAATATAAAATCACTTAATGCGAGCGTTAAAAAGCACTTACCAAATAACTTAAGTATTTGGCAAAACTACTTTGAAGTTGGCGCAATTTGGATCAACAACCAAGCAGCTACAGGTAAACCGGATGTATCGCCACTTAAACCTGGGCTCGACTTTGCCACTGATGAATATCTCACCGGTTCTTTAAAACTCTCTAACAGCACCATTGAAACTTACACGCAATCAGCAACCGCAATGAACAATTGCTTCCGTTGCCACAATACGGAACAAGCGTTTGCAAGTAAAGACGGATTAAAACCGCTACCAGCAACAAACTTAAACATTAGCCATGCATTTCAAAATATCTTTTTTTGGTCTCAAGAAAAAGAACAACGTGCCGCAATTGCCTACTTACAATCTCAAGGAGAGAAATAATGAGTTATTTCAGAGTTCACCCAAGTATCAACTTTGCACGTGTTGGCAATAGTGAAGAGTATTACATCGCCCCTGAAACCGCAGCAGGTACCATTGTTGATAAGCGCACCGGCTTATTTGGCGGTTTGCCAATAAAACCGGGTACAAACAATACACCGATAGACGAACACGGTTTTCGTGATAGTCATGGCAATGTAAAACGCCAAGCAGCGCGCTTTCGCATTTTTGCTTATGACGACGAACAAACAACTTACCCATCAAATGACGGTGGCCGTGAAATAAATATTGGCGATAATATCGGCGGTAAAGTGATTAAAGATATTATTTGGCAGGTTCATACCGCAAATAAAAAGAACAACAACTTTACAATCACTTCCATTGTTGACGGCGAGCCTCAAGAAGAAGGGGTTATTGCCTATCAAAATGAAAACACGCCTCCGGTGCGAAACCCGAAGTTTGGCGATGACCTTAATACAGTCATGCGCCGCCAACAATTAGTGGTTGATCCGGGCCCGCGCGCTCTTTCGGTTACAAGTAATTCAAACACCTGCTTAAGCTTCGATAAAAAAACACCAGATAGCTTTATTGAAGAAGGCAAAATAGCAACCGCAGCGTCCTGCTATCCAAAAAGCTTTCCCGATGATTTTTTCTATATGTTTAATCCACTTGGTGAAATTTCGTCGCTTGGTGAAATGCGTATTGAAGAAAATACAGCAAGACTTATTGTCACTGGTGGCTTTGGTAAAGCCAGTGGCATACTTGGTAATAAAAGTGATAAAGACAAAAAGTGTTGCATTCCAAAACTAAACGGTGCGATTGATAATGATGATTGGTTTGACGATACATCTGATGGCCCAGTAACCGCCACCATTGTTTTTGATGATGGCTCGTTTGAAGAGGCTGTACACGGTTGGTTTGTATGTACAGATCCAAGTTACGCACCACAAACCCGCAATGTTGTATCGACCTGGGATGACGTTTACGATACATGGATACAACATTTAGCTCTAGCGCCAAATATATTTGACAATGGCTTTAATCATGACCATTTAGCCTCGTTCGATGGTGATGTTCAGCCAGTATTTCACGGTGCTTTCTTGCAACAATGGAATACCGCATTACCTGAAAAAGGCATTCAGGGCCATAAGCGCATGAAAGAAATAAAACCAAGCGACACCCCCAGTGAAAAAATCCCGTCATTTACCAGTTTGCTAAGAAAGCCATCAGCCCCGGGCACCAAAGACGAGCCAAACAATGAAGACGGTACGCGTAAAAAAATGCCACTGGCGCTTGGCGATGCAATGAAAAGCTTTTTATCAGTTACTGAGACCCAATATTTTTTATTGATGCAATGGTACAACAATAAGTTTAATGCAACTGCACCGAGCCTAGGCGAGGGGGAGCAACTCGATAAAGTAGTGTTAGAAAACTGTTTAGGCGGGCGTTATTCACCGGGCATTGATTTAACCTTTATTGTGCGTGATACCCATTTATATAAAACCGATTGGCACGGTAAAACAGGGCCATTTCGCATTAATATGGCAACGCTGGATTACAGTAAAGCAACTCAAAATGAGCCTTTTTTGCAGGTCGGATATATTCCACTGCGAGACAGTAAAGTAGAACCAGGCGATTTAAGTAAATTTATGTCGCAACCTTGGCATACTGACTACAACAGTTGTGCAACACACACGCCTGACCCAAATCCAACGATGCCAAACCCCAATGGGGAAGGCGAAGCAATCGCTGATAACACTTTGTACTGGTCTTGGCCCGCGCAGCGTCCGGTGACTGTCTACCCTAAGTTCTTATTTAAGTACGATGCAAATACCGGGCAGGGTAAAGGCGTATCACTTTATAGTGTGCGCGGCGATGAGGGTCATGGTACAAAAACATTCTACCCACAGCAGCAAGGTCGCTTTCAATGCTACTTCGACTTTGTTGAAAACTGGCATAAAGTTGGATTTGTTATTCAAGGTCTGCAGATCAATGATGACAGCACCAAGCAAAATTATGGACCCGATTATTTTCTTGAAGTTGCCAGCCAATTCGAAAGCAAAGGCGATGGTGTTGAAGTATGGCCGCAAGCATCAGAACCAGGTTATAAAGCACCCGATAGCTGTGGTCCAACCCAGTGTGATAAGTAAACTTTATGAGTGACATGCCAAATGGACATATTATGGCTCAGCCAATAATACAAATAGGCATAATCGGTGGCGGACCTGCGGGTTCTGCCACCGCACTTGCCCTTGCAAAAGAACTCACCTTAAGTAACAAACGCGTAAAAATAATACTTATTTGCGCGCCACAAGCTACTGCACCAAGTATCGGCGAAACAATCCCTCCCGCCGCGAGTTTCTATCTAAGAGAACTCGATGCTGAGCACATTCTAACTAGCAATAAACATTTAGTTTGCCCCGGTAGTAAATCTAGGTGGGCAGATGAAGTAACCGGTTATAATGACTTTTTTATTTCGCCAGTCGGAAAGGGCTTTCATCTTGATCGCAAACATTTCGACGCTGATCTTATTGCACTATGTAAAACTAGGGGGATAACAGTTTTCGAAAACACGAAAGTATCGACAATAGATTCGTCAAAAAAAGGTTACGTATTACACTGTGATAATCACACCATCAGCATAGCATGCGATTTTTTAATTGATGCAACCGGGCAGCACCAAGTTGCAGCAAAGAGCCTAAATATTAGCAATAACGTGTTTGATAGCGTGATTTCAGCCTGCGCCTTTTTTGAACTTGAACACACATCAGCTAGTACCACACATACTCTTGTTGCTAGCGACCCAAATGGATGGTGGTACGGTGCTATCTTGCCAAACAACAGAGCTATTATCAGCTTATGTACTGACGCAACGGAGTTAAAAACACAAAAGCTAACTTGCTATGAGAATTGGTTAAATTGTTTAAAAGCCAATAACTGGTTTTTTCAGCAATGCACAACGTTTTTGCAAGATAAAACAAAAACTCCTGTAAAGCTTTACGCTAAAGCGGCACCATCTGCCATTTTATCGAACGTGATTGGGCATAATTGGCTTGCTGTTGGGGACGCAGCATCAAGTTACGATTCGATTTCATCGGCAGGAATTACGAAATCGCTAAAGCACGCAGGTGTCGCGGCAAAAGCGGTAAAAAAGTGGCTTGAAGCACCACAAAAAGACTCTTTGGAAGACTATCAATCGCTGGTATTTAATGACTTTAATGCATTTATTTCATTGCATCAGCAACAATATCAACAAGGCGCAAATAAATACCCCAACGCCAAATTTTGGCAACGACGCTTAGTTCCTAACTAACCTGAGCTGGCAACAGCTAAACCTATTGCCAACCCATTTTCCACACTTTGGGATCTTTTAAGCTACGCCAGTTTATGCTTTGTTCGCGCTTGGTTAAAATCGCTTCAATAATACATTCAACCACGTTATTTTCTTCATCAAATTCAACACTGGTTACCATAAAATGCTTTTCTTTATTTTGCGGTGACACTGCCGTCCATTTACTGTGTAAGAGTTTATTAGGGGAAAGGGCGTGTTGCATAAAATCTCGAAACCAAAATTAAAATTTCCGACTTAATTTAGGTCACTTTTAGAAGCGAGCTGCTTGCTCAACCACTAATGCGTGACGCTCTGCTAATCGCTGATGATCTTTATCGTACCCACCACCAATCACAGTGGCTACTGGTACGCCTTTACGCTGGCAAATCTCAAGCACAGCATAATCACGGGCCGCGATACCTTGCCAACTAATATCAAGCTTGCCTAAGGTATCTTGTTGCCAAATATCTACACCAGCATCGTAAAGAACAAGCGAGGGATTTAGCTGCTCAATTAAGTCATTAAAAGTAGTTGATACGATATTTAAATAATCAGGATCAGTTAACCCTATCTCTAAGCCAATATCTAAGTCGCTGTGTTGCTTTCGAAAAGGAAAGTTCTTTTCACAGTGGATTGAACAGGTAAACACATAAGGGTTATGGGCAAGCATCGCCGCAGTACCATCGCCTTGATGCACATCACAATCAAAGATGAGTACATTTCGCGCTTTACCTTCATTAATTAGCCGTGTTGCTGTGTAGGCCAAATCATTTACCATGCAATAGCCTGAACCAAAATCATAATGCGCATGATGCGTGCCCCCAGCTAAATGACAGGCGATACCGTGTTCAAGCGCAAGTTCAGCCGCCAAATGCGTACCTAACGGTGCGGTAAAGGTGCGTGCCATTAATTGTTCTGACCATGGCAAACCTATGCGTCGCATCGCCTTGCTATCAAGTTGATTATGAAAAAGGTCGTGTACGTAACTTTCACAATGCACTAATTCCATCGGTTTAAAATCCCCCACCGGCGGCTGATATAAGTTGCGCTGATTGATATACCCTTTGCTATCTAAATATTGATAAAGACGTGCAAATTTACTCATTACAAAGCGGTGTTTTTCATCAAAACTAAATGAATAATTAGGGTGGTAAACAAGGGGTAAGTTGGGATTAATCATTGTGACTTTGGTAAATTGTTATGACTGATAGTGTAACTGAAACAAGGCACTGCGTCTTTGCCAAAACACCATTATTCATACCTGTTCATCAGAATAATTGCGCAGCAAAGTGGGGAAATTACATGCACCTATTGATTAAAAAAACGCATTAGTTGCCACCATAATCTACTGGTAACCACTATCAAATTAAGTAATATATTCTAAACAACTAAATGCTAGAGTCTTTTTGTGTATCAAGATGTCGCTGTCAATCACTTACCAATAATTACATCACCACAGGAACTGGGTGGATTTAACTTTTCACCCGATATTGTTTGGGTATTTGACTTAGACCGTCATGGATTTTGGTGGGGCAATAATCATGCCCTTAACTTTTGGGGACTAAGTGATGTGCAACAACTCATCGACAAAGACTTATCTGCTGATACCGAAGGCGCACGCAAGCGCACCGAACAAACCTTTGTAAAAGCCGCGCAAGAGGGCTTAACTAACGACCCTTGGACAACTTACCCTAATGGTGAGCCAAAAGTGATGTTAATGCGTCATGTAGCTGTGTTACTGGGCCCAGAAAAGCACCGCGGCATTATTGCCTTCATTAGCGAACAAATGGATGCCACCAGCCAACCAGAAAACCTGCTTTTTGCAGAAGCGATGCGTTACACCACTGTTGCAGTGAGTTGTTACGATATGCAAGGTAAGCGACTGTTCGAAAACCCCGCGTTTACGCAGTGGTATTCAACAATAAAACAAGACACTATCAGTGACTTTGAGCTGCGTTTTGCCAACCCGGTTGAAGGTAAAGAACGCTTAATGGACTCTCAGCAGCACAAAGCGGGTTGCCAAGAGCACATAATGCTTACAAAACTTGGTGAAAGACGACATAACGTTGATATTCGCATTAGTCGCCATCCCTTAACTGGCGATTATGTGTTTCTTGTTACTGAATATGACATTACCGAGCTTCATGACACTATTGAAGAGCTCAAACACACCAAAAACGAGCTTAAGAAAATTGCGCACTTCGATCCTCTAACTAAATTACCTTCGGTATGGCTCACTAAAGAGCGCCTAGCAAGCGCGCTAAAACAAGCCAAGCGCAATGAAACACTGTTAGCTGTAATGTTTATCGATTTAGATGGTTTTAAGCAGGTAAATGATAGCTATGGCCACAGTAGTGGTGATGAATTACTTAAGCAAGTAGCGATTAGACTTAAAAGCACATTCAGAGAATCAGACACAGTAGGGCGCTTAGGTGGCGATGAGTTTTTAATTTGCCTACCGAATCTTGCAAACAAACAAGACGCGGTTAGGCTCGCTGAAAAAGCCATCAACGAAATCGCGAAAGACTATCAAATTAAAGATGCAGTCGGGCAGGGTAACAAAGTCAATATTAGTGCTAGCTTAGGTATTGCTTATTACCCTGATAGCGGCGATACATTAGAGGCACTTATTCGTACTGCCGATGAAAAAATGTATCACGCTAAGCGCGCTGGTAAAAACCGCTTTTCATATTAAATATTTAGCTTTAAATAAGTCGATTATAAATAGCAAGCACGTCATCAGGCTCAGCACGTGAAGAATAATCTTCTTCAATAAAACGAAACTGAATAACTCCTTTTTTATCAATAACAAAGGTAGCTGGTACCGGAAGATTGAAAGTTGGCGTGCAATGTCGTTCAGTTAAGTTGATATCCCACTTTAACAATTGCTGTTTCATCGCATCATCCGTTTTCCAAACTAACCCTAACTGCTCAGCAAAACAAAGCCCAGAATCAAATAAAAGTGGAAAGCTTAAGTTATTTTCAGATTGCATTGATTTTGCGAACTCGGGTTTTTCAGGTGTTATCGCAACTATATTTAAAGTACTTTTGCTTTTTTCAAAATACTGCTGCCACATTTGTGTTTCTAATACACAATAAGGGCACCATCCACCGCGTACAAAGGTCAGAATTAAGGGGTTATCTTGAATTAGTGCTTTGCTATTAAACAATTGGCCATTGATGTCAGCCAGCTCAAATGATGGAAATGTTTGGCCTACTTGCAGCACTGATTTTAAAGCTGAGTGTTCTTGAAACAAGGATATGCTGCGATTTATAGTTTCTAATATTTCGACTGGCGTTCTTGTTTTAAAATCACTTTTATAGGACGCGAGCTTTTTTGATAATGAAGACATATGGATTATTTATAAAACTACGATTATTGTTTTGTATAGATAACAACCCCGTAAAAAGCAATTGGTCATACATACAAAAAAGCGAGGCAAATGCCTCGCTTTTGATTTCTATTTTATTTATACAAACATTCGTTAAAACGCTAGTTTATTTAAAATATCGTCTTCGACATTTTGTGAAAGCGTTACTTTAAGCTTAGGAGTGCGTTCCATTTCGCGTTTGATTGCAAAGTTAGCTTCTTCGTTACGTGCCCAGCTGCGACGTGCGATGCCATTGTTTACATCAAACAGTAGCATTGATTTTAAGCGACGCTCGGCATCGTCACTACCGTCAAGTAGCATACCGAAACCACCGTTGATCACTTCGCCCCAGCCAACGCCACCACCATTGTGGATAGACACCCAGGTTGCACCGCGGAAACCGTCACCAATCACGTTGTGAATAGCCATATCTGCAGTAAAACGGCTACCGTCGTAAATATTTGATGTTTCACGGAATGGTGAATCTGTGCCTGATACATCGTGGTGGTCACGACCAAGTACCACTGGGCCAATTTCACCGCGCGCAATGGCATCGTTAAAGGCATTTGCAATCTTAATACGACCTTCAGAATCGGCATAAAGAATACGCGCTTGTGAACCAACCACTAACTTGTTTTCTTTCGCGTCTTTGATCCATGTGATGTTGTCTTGCATTTGTTGCTGAATTTCTTCAGGCGAGTTTGCCATGATCTCTTCAAGCACTTTTGCCGCAATTGCATCGGTTTTATC
Source organism: Pseudoalteromonas sp. XMcav1-K (assembly GCF_044005875.1). Classification (NCBI taxonomy): domain Bacteria; kingdom Pseudomonadati; phylum Pseudomonadota; class Gammaproteobacteria; order Alteromonadales; family Pseudoalteromonadaceae; genus Pseudoalteromonas; species Pseudoalteromonas sp. XMcav1-K. The sequence goes on from NZ_JBIPJE010000050.1 coordinate 258,514, forward strand.
TAAATCTTCAGGCTTGCCAGAAGTACACACCCAGCGGAACGGACCAAAACCATAGTCAAAACACATTGGGCCAAGAATATCTTGCACGTATGACGGGTATTTGAAATCGATGCCGTTTTCAGCCATGACATCGCCGCCAGCGCGTGATGCTTCAAGTAAAAACGCATTACCATAGTCAAAGAAGTAGGTGCCTTTTGCTGTATGTTTGTTCACAGCATCGGCGTGTCGCTTAAGCGTGGCTTGAACTTTTTCTTTAAATACTTCTGGCTCTTCACGAATTAAGCGATTTGATTCTTCATAGCTGATATCAACCGGGTAGTAACCGCCTGACCAAGGGTTATGAAGCGACGTTTGGTCAGAACCTAAGTGAATGAAAATGTCTTCAGCTAAGAAGCTTTCCCAAACATCAACCACGTTACCAATAAACGCAATCGACACTACTTCTTCGCTTTCTTGCGCTTTACGCACACGTGCAACTAAATCTGGCATATTATCAATCAGCTCATCCACCCAACCTTGTTGGTGACGCTTAGTTGCCGCTTTCGGGTTCACCTCAGCACATACAGTAATACAGTTAGCAATGTTACCCGCTTTTGGCTGTGCACCACTCATGCCGCCAAGACCGGCAGTTAAGAAGATCTTACCTTTTGGTGATTCGCCTTTGTTAAGTACTTTACGGAATGCATTCATCACCGTAATGGTTGTACCGTGAACAATGCCTTGTGGGCCAATGTACATAAATGAACCGGCAGTCATTTGGCCATATTGTGTTACACCTAGCGCATTAAATTTTTCCCAGTCATCCGGCTTTGAGTAATTCGGGATCATCATACCGTTTGTTACCACTACACGTGGTGCATCTTTCGATGATGGGAATAAACCCATAGGATGACCTGAGTACATATGTAGCGTTTGGTCTTCTTCCATTTCGCTTAGGTACTTCATCGCAAGTAAGTACTGCGCCCAGTTTTGGAATACCGCACCGTTACCACCATAAGTGATAAGCTCTTCTGGGTGCTGTGCGACTGCTGGATCAAGGTTATTGTCGATCATGAGCATGATCGCCGCAGCTTGCTCGCATTTTGCAGGGTAATCAGAAATTGAACGCGCTTTTAGCTCATAGTTAGGCTTAAAGCGGTACATATAAATACGGCCAAAGTCTTTAAGCTCTTGTGCAAATTCTTCAGCAAGCTCCGCATGCCACTCTTTCGGGAAATAACGTAGCGCATTACGCACAGCAAGCTGTTTTTCTTCTACCGATAAAATATCTTTACGCTTTGGTGCGCGGTTAGCGCCTGCAGGATATGCTTTAGGCGCAGGCAGTTCGCTTGGGATACCCTGTTTTATGCTGTTTTGAAATTCTTGTAAGTTCATGTCAGTTATCCTTAATTAAGCGTAACAGTAAATGCCTGAGATTTTACAAATTCAACCATGGCATCAATATCAGGCTTTAATAGTCTGTCTTCTTCTAATTTCGCAACCTTAGTACGAATGAGTGCATGATTTTGTTCAATAATATCTGAACAAGTATTAGGGCGTCTAAAGTCAACGGCTTGCGCTGCGTACATTAGCTCAATTGCGAAGATTTTCTCAAGATTACCAAGAATTTGGTTAAGCTTACGGCCCGAAATACTGCCCATAGACACGTGATCTTCCTGACCCATAGAGGTTGGTACACTGTCAGCTGACGGTGGGAAACACAGTGATTTGTTTTCGGTAACAAGTGCCGCTGTGGTGTACTGCGGGATCATCATGCCTGAGTTTAGGCCGCCAGATGTAGTGAGTAGGCGCGGTAGGCCGTGTAAACCTTCAAGTAATAAATAACAGCGACGGTCTGAAATATTCCCCAGTTCAGCAGCGGCAATTGACGCATAATCAAGTGCCATAGCAAGCGGTTGACCGTGGAAACTACCGCCCGAAATTGCTTCTTCCTCACTAATAACAATTGGGTTATCAGTGACCGAGTTCATTTCAATTTCAACAAGCTCTTTTAAGTGATTGTAAGCGTTGCGAGATGCACCATGCACCTGTGGAATACAACGTAAAGAATATGGGTCTTGAACGCGGTCACAATCAGTGTGATCTGCCATATTTTGCGAATCTTTAAATAGACGACGCATGCGCGTTGCTACTTCAACATTGCCAGCAAAGGCACGAATTGCATGTAGCTCTTCTCTAAATGGCGATTGACTACCTTGCATACCTTCAATACTCATCGCACCTGCCACATCAGCAAGATCAAGCAGGTAACGCATCTTAGTTAGGCCAGTAATACCATGCGATAAAATAAACTGTGTACCATTAATTAAGGCTAAACCTTCTTTAGCATGAAGATCCATTGGCTCTAAACCATTGTCAGCAAGGGCTTTCGCCGCAGGAACAATGTCATCACCTACCCAAAACTCACCTTCACCTAAAAGTGGTAAGAATAAGTGCGATAATGGCGCTAAATCGCCCGATGCACCCACCGAGCCTTGCTCTGGTACGACTGGAATTAAATCAAGCTCAATAAACTTAAGCATACGCTCAACGGTTTCTAGGCGAATACCCGAGAAACCTTGGCTTAACGCGTGCACTTTAGTGATCAGCATTAATTTAGAAATCGATTTAGCAATTGGGTTACCAACACCCACAGCGTGAGTGATCAGCAGGTTTTTTTGTAATAGGTTTGTTTCTGCTGGGGTAATTTGCGTATCACACAGAGGACCAAAGCCGGTGTTAATACCGTAAACTGCTTTGTCTGATGCGGCCATTTTGTCAACGCGTTGACGGCTGGTATTAATTTTATCAATCGCCTCAGCGCTAAGCTCTGCTTTAACACTGCCATCGGCAATGCCATTTACAATATCAATATTAAGGCGATCTACGCCGTATTTAAACGTCATTGTTGTCTCCTAACGTTTTTTCATCAACTGTGATGATTAATCAATAGAGTAATGTTAGCTTGCGACCCAAGTTTTATAAATGCATAATTATCGATGCTTATTCCGATATTATCGAACTAAAAAACAAGGCTAAAAAAGATGCAAATTCATGACGTTGATCTGCGCCTATTGCGCATATTTGTTGCAATTGTGGAATGTGGCGGGCTCTCTGCCGCAGAATCTCGACTGAATATTGGCCGCTCTACAATCAGTTCACATTTATCGGATTTAGAAGTGCGCCTTGGCATCAAACTATGTAAGCGCGGACGCAGTGGTTTTGAACTGACCGAGCCTGGCCGTATTACATACCAAGCAAGCCTTGAGTTATTACAGCAGTGCGAAGCGTTTGCCACCACAGTTGCAGGCTCTAAGAATGAGCTATCAGGCCGCGTGACAATTTCGGTGATTGATACCATGGTAAGCGATCCACGCTGCGGCATTAGTGAGGTGATCCGCGAGCTAAAACAAAAAAGCGATAATATTCAATTTGATATCAATGTGTGTGAGGCGCGGGAAGTAGAAACTTCTGTGGTAAATGGTCGCTCGCTGGTGGGGCTGGGCGTAAGTCGCCATCATTTGCGTGGTTTAGATTACTTCCCGCTACATAACGAAACCAACTATCTATATTGCGCCAAAGGGCATGCCCTTTTTGATTGTAAACCGAATGAGCGGAATAAATTATTGAAGCAAGCCGAAGTGATTACCTCAAACTATATGCGGGATAAAGAAGTGCGCAACGATGGTCTTAATTATCAAAATAGTGCAACGGCGTATCATGATGAAGGTATCGCACATTTGATATTATCGGGTGCCTTTATTGGCTATTTACCAGAGCACTATGCAAATTACTGGGTTGATAAAGGGGTATTCAAAGCAATTCACCCCGAAAAATATCACTATCAAATCCCTGTAATGTTAATCACTAAAAAAATGAGCTCAGTTTCGCCGCTTGCCAAAGCACTTGTCGAAGAGATTAAACGCTGCCATCAAGCCTATTAACGACAGGTTATTTAAAACATGTTTTAAAGCCGCTTATATTTGAGGTTTACACTGATAAAATAAATACTTTATATGCACTTTTTAATGCCGCTTATCACATAATTGTTTGTTTTTTGTGAAATATATGTAATTTTAGGTAATAAATTCAAAAACAATAATTAGGCAAAATAATGAAGTTGCTTTTTTTTGCATCACTTTTGACAGCGCTGTCTTATGTACATGCAAGCGAAAATAACATAGAACTTATAGAGCATTGGCTTGAAATAGAAAGTCAAAAAGGAAAGTTACAACTTGCTTGGCAAAGTAACGAGCAAGCCTTGAAAAATCAGCTTGTATTGCTTAATCAGGAAAAAGCGTCATTAAAAAAACTATTAAAAAACGCAAACGCAGCGAGAAGCGAAGTTGATGCAAAGCGTCTTGCGCTTACCGAGCAGCAAGTACAGTTCGAGAGTAATCAAACCACGATACAAAAAGCGTTAGAAAAAACATATCTATTTGCTAATCGCATTGCGCCTCTGCTTCCGCCGCCAATTCAACAAGACTGGCAGTCTAAGTTGAACACCTACCAACAAACATCACTTTCGAATAGTGAAAAATTGGAAAAGCTCCTAAGCATGTTCAAATCTGCTGATGAGTTTAATCAACGCATTGCAATCAACAATACCAGTATGACAATACCCAGTAATAATGGCTCTGACGAACTTTTAGTCAACCAAATGTATTTAGGTCTTTCTTACGCATGGTATATCAGTAAAAACAATCAATCTGTTGGTGTCGGTCGCGTAGAACAAACAGGTTGGCAATGGTATCACGGTAACGATGCCTTACAACTAGTAGGTGAACAATCACAAGAGCAACTTAGAGACAAACTACTAGAAATTCAAAATATGCTTGAAAAGCCAACTAATGCATTTTTTATTCAAGCTCCGCTAGCAATTGCGCCGATTAAAAAGGAGTTATTGTAATGTTACGATTGATCTTAGGTTGTTCATTTTTACTGTTAGCATTCAACGGTCAAAGCGAAGAAGCGATAAATCAGCAAATAATTAATAAAATTGCGACGTCAAAACAGCAATTAAACCAACTAGAAAACCAGATTAATAACAGTACGCTAAGTTACCAAAATAAAATAAATAAGGCACTTAACGAAGTAAAAGCACTTCGAAAACAAGCTGCTGCAATTCAGCGAGTAGCCGACGAACAAACATTAAGTGTCGAAAAATTAGCTGACCGCGTTGTTAAATGGCAAGCACAGGATAATTACCAAAAATTATTACTACAAAGCTATTTTGAACAAAAAGGCGAACTACTTAGTAACTATCGAGATAGCAATGGCGACCTAATTATCTCAGACACGATATTTTCGAAGCTAGAATCTCAGTTAACGAATTCACTCATTCCAAGCTGGCAACAATCACAAATTGTTGACGATATGGGACAAGTAAATCAATTTAATAGGTTAGATTTGGGCCCTGTATCTTTAGCATTTAACGCAGATATTAATAAAGGTGGATTAATTGAGCACAGTGCAAATCAGGCAATGCCGAACCTTGTAAAAGGGGTTTACAATGACCAAGACATCGCACAATTACAGCAGTTAAAGCAAACGGGTTTAGCCCAAATCACATTTGATCCCACATTAGGTAACGCAGCAAAACTGCAACAAAATAAACAAGGTTTAATTAGCCATATTGAAAAAGGCGGAGTGTGGGCTTTTCCAATTTTATTCTTTGGTGGGCTATCGCTGATTGTTGCTTTAATTAAAAGCATTCAGCTGTTTAGTTTACCTAAAGTACGACTCGATTTTATCGACCGTGTAAAACAGCATGTCGTAAACGATACGAGTTACCAACAGCTATTTTCAAAAACAGAATTACAGCTTATAGATATCGCGAAAACCCATCCCATCTCAGATAAACGTGATGACCAATTAGTCGCATTTTTAATGCGTTATCGCTATCAGGTTGAAAACTATTTAGGCATCGTTGCCACATCGGCGGCTATTGCTCCGCTATTAGGGTTATTGGGAACTGTGTCAGGTATGATCAATACCTTTATGATGATGAATACATTCGGTACCGGAGATGCAGCAACAGTCTCTGGTGGTATTTCTGAAGCACTGGTGACAACAGAACTAGGCTTAATTGTCGCAATACCATCGCTAATTTTAAGTGCACTTCTTAGCCGCAAAGCGAAAAGCCATAACGCACGATTGGAAACCAGCGCAGTTCAACTAAGTAAACACGCGTTTTAACAATATGAGTGAAATATCTGTTTACCTAAAACTTTTCAATAATGCTGTAGTGTGGGCGCTACTTGCTGTTGCATTTTTTAGCTATGGAAAATTACTTTCTTTGTTGTTTTTTATGCAAAAAAATCAGCACTGGTATGCACGGTGTCAATATTGGTTAGGTTCATTAAAGACGCTACTTGCGTCGCTTCCTTTACTGGGCCTATTAGGCACCATCAGTGGCTTGCTCAGTACCTTTAATTTTATGTCGATCAATAACGGGCTGGACATGCAAGAAATGGTCAGTGGCGGCATAGCTACAGCAATGTTTACCACACAACTTGGGCTGGTATTTGTGGTGCCTGGCGTATTACTTCACAGCTTGTTAAAAAGCAAAACAGTAACTTGGAAAGTGGAGGAAAAATGCGCTCATTAATCGAACAAAAAATTGAAGAATCAAAAAGCCAAGATATCGACCTTGCACCATTACTTGACGTTGTTTTTATTTTATTAATTTTCTTTATCGTCACTACCGTATTTGTTAAAGAAACGGGAGTCGAAGTGGATAAACCAAGTGCAGTTTCAAGCCAGCAGCTTGAAAAGTCAGTACTTATGTTAGCAATTACCGAAACCGGGCAAGTGATGTATGCCGGAACAAATATCGGCATTGCAGGCGTCCGTTCAACGTTGATGCAAGCCGACCGCACGCAAACAAAACCTTTAGTTATTCAAGCTGATAAGCGTGTTCCAACTGAATTGTTAGTGAAAGTAATTGACCAAGCCAAGCTTGCAGGTATTGACAGTATAAGCTTAGCGACAGAGGCAATGTAAATGGCTGTGCTTACCCACACTGATACAACAACTGATACAACACTTAAAATGACAGCGAATACAGTGCTGCCTTGGCTAATTAGCATCTCTATGGTGACGCTGCTCGTAATATTACTGCATTATCTAAAACAAACCCCAAAGCAACCCGAGCAAGTTTTATCTGTGCGTAAAATAGATGTCGCCTTGCCTACTCCACCACCACCTCCGCCGCCACAGCTAAAAACATCAGCAACAAGCAGTGAAGTCGCCCAAACAAGTCTAAATATCGCAGGGTTAGGGGCCGGCCCAAAAGTCAATTATGCCGATAAGCCCCGAATGACACTCGCGAAAGTAAAGTCGCTAGATGTGCCAACCTTCACTATTGATGCAAATATTATAAAACAGCGCCTTGCGCTCGATATGCCGTTAATGGCAGTAGAAAAACTAGACAGTGTACCCAAAGTGATAAAACAGAAATTCTTCCCTATCCCCAAATCTGTGCGTAAAAAAGGCATAACGCGTGTTTCGACTGAAGTTGAGCTAATTATTGATCAATCGGGCAAACCTTTCGTCAAACGTATTACTGATTCTGTTTACCCTGAGATGGAGGAAGTTATCCGAAACTGGGTTAATCAAGCGAGATTTAGTATCCCTAAAAAAGATGGTCGTCCAGTACAAGCAATTTATCTTTATGGCATTCATTTCAACCACGGCAGATAACCCATGAAAACAATCAATAAAATTATAATTGCCGCAAGCTTTTCGCTAACAACAGCACAGATTAATGCGGCGACTAACGTATTACCCAATGAATTCCAGATTGAGGTAGATCAACCCACATTCGTTTTGCCACAATTTTCTGGTCCATTTAGGGAACGAGAAGCAACCGTAGCACCAGAAGAACTTGAAACAGCAGAAAGGCTTCGCTCAATGCTAGATCAAGGCAAAAAACAGGCAGTACTCAAAGAGCTTGAAGCTTTCTACGATATAGAGCTCAGTGTCGCGATGATAATGCTTAAAGCGCAACTATATTTTGCTCTAGAAGAATACTCAAAAGCTGAAAAAGCATATCAGGCAGCTCTAAACCGAAGTCCACAGTTAGTGCGTGCTCATAGTGACTTAGGGCAGCTGTACCTCATTCAAAAGCAATATAAAAAAGCGCGCAGTTATTTTGCGAGAGCAGTGGCATTAGGCGCTAATGACGCTGTAATTCATGGTCAACTTGCCTACTTAAATTTAACCCAATTTGGCGCGTATGCTGCTATAAGCGCATATCAACAGGCATTAGCCATTGAACCTGAACGAGAGCAATGGCAACAAGGTTTATTTGTTGCACTTACAGAAGCAAAAATGTATCAAGCTGCAGAAGCTTTACTGTCAGATCTTATTGAAAAATCACCGAATAAAAGTAGTATATGGTTAAACCAAGCAGTACTAAAACTCGAACAAAATGATAGTCTTGGTGCACTTAGCGCGCTCGAATTGGCTATCTTATTAGGAGATAATCGAGAATCTAATCTAAAGACTGCTGCACAACTGCATTTACAACTTGATAGCTTTGACAGGGCTGTTGAGTTAATCAATACGCATTTATCAAACTACAAACTTGATCTAGCAAGCCTAAATACCTATTTAACTTGGCTCTCACAGCGTGGACTCAACTCGCAAAGCCAGCACATTATCGATAGTCTTGAAACTAAGTTCGCTACTTTCGATAACAAAACCAAAAGTGTAATACTGCTGCACCGCGCGAAGATTTCACAAGAAAATCAACAACTAAAATCAGCTAAAAATGACTTTCAGCAAGCGCTTAACTTTAATCCTAATCATGGTGAAGTGCTCATTGCTTACGCTGATTTTTTAGCGAGTCAAAAGCAATTTACCCAAGCTGAAACGTTACTCTTAAGGGCTGAGGCGTTAGACAAAACACAAAAACAAGCCATGCTCAACAGAGCACAAATGTATGTAGATCTGCAAAACTTTGCAGCTGCCTTGTCCGTGTTAAAAAGTGTTGCTACACGCTATCCGTCAACCGAGGGGATCAGGCAGCAAATAGACATTTTAGAGAATATTCTAATTACAAAAGCACAACACACACAAAGTTAGGGACAGAAAATGAAAACTAAAATAACTACAATTATATTACTCGGCCTATTAACGGGCTGTGTTTCAACAGATGAACAAGCGATCTGTAATGCCAATACCGATTGGAAAACGCTTGGTTATGAAACAAGTCAAAGTGGTAAAAGTGTTCGCAAATTTGATAAGTATCAAACCCAATGCGGTAGCAATATGCCTGGTGATGCGAAAGAGTTATTTATAGCAGGCTACACTAATGGCTTAAAAGAATACTGTATGTATGAGAATGGCTATAAACTCGGTCAAGAAGGCCTGCAAACAAATGAAATTTGTCCTTTTGAGATGCGTTCTGCATTCGAAAAAGGTTATAAAATTGGTAGCAAAGAACGAAAAGAGAAACAGCTTAATGCAGAGCGTCAACAACGAGAACTTGATAGAGCGAATCAACGCAAATTAACCGAAGCGATGGAACGATAGCAAGCCCTTATCCTTAGTGTCTGTGTATGTATTAACACAGACACTACCACCTAATCGAAACTAACTGCTTTTACTCTTATATTTGATTTTGTAGAGAAAACTCATCTGCTCCTAGAATTCTTGCCTCTATCGCTTTGATGTGTTTTTTATCGGCGCGACGCCATGCTTGTGGGATAGCGTAAACCCCGTTTACATAATCAAGAAAACGTTCAATTAACCGTGTGTTGGGTTGCCAACTGTTAATTTCTTTCAATTGTTCAACAAGTTGTTGCTGCGAATTTGCAGGTAATACCATGCCAGGTAGAGCGTAACAGGCATTACCTAGCGTAATAAGCTTACCGCCTAGCTGCAAGGTTTCTAATCCAACGGTTGAATTAATGGTAATTGTCGCCTCAGCCCGTTTTATCAATTCAGACGCTTTTACGCCATTGGCAAACATCGCTTTATCATGGGCTTTATGTAAATGCGTGAATTTTTTTGGCCAGTTAGGGTGCTCTTTAAATACCACTTTAAGGTTACTTTGTGGCAACGCATCAATCGCTTGCATTACTTGCCAAAACAGCTGCTCCATACTCTTTATCCAAGGTGAATGAACCACTACTTGGGTATCGTTTGGTACTTGAAATGGCACAAAAATATAATGCTCTGGAAGTGCTACTTCCGCGCTATCGCTAGTGCGATTTTTATGGTTTTTTGCTTGTTCTATCGCTGCGAGTGCAACCCCTGAAAGCTCCCGTTCTAAATAAAACTCTGGCAGCTTTGGCAAACTCGATAAATAGTTTACTCCCTTGGGATCTAAGCATGTGGTGTTAGGTACTAAGCCATTTTCAAAAAACATCACCGGAATATTTAAACACTCAGCTGCACATACCACAGTTTGATTTGGTAGCTTTTTACCGTTCCAAACAACCACTTTATCTGGCTGCTCTGCTTGAAATAAATCGATAAATTTTAAAAAGCGTAGCGTTTCTACGGCTTTTAAGTACCCACGAAATACCTGACAAACTAGCTTTGATGAAAATAACGCGGGGTGACGCGCTTTTTTCCTCAATAAATGATGCGCTAGCATTTCATTACTATCAAAATTCGCCAAATGTTTTGTGTGTTTCAACGCTCCAAAACGCGGCCAACCAGTTACATGAAGTTGCGCGTCTAGGTTCAGCTTACCTACTAATTTTCGGTAATATTTAGCATGACTACTATTTCGGGATACAAATAAAATACGCATAAACAATAAGAAATCTGACTTTTTAGCGCAGTGTATGAAAGAAGTGTGACGAAATGATTAAGCTACAAACGTGTATAACGGAATTACTGTAGCTAACGCTAAAACGCGAAAATTTAAATCACATGGATATACCAAAATACATATCGCATTTAATATCAAAAGTGTTTCACAGTAAAAAGCGATGTATTTCGTAGCCGCCTCTGTGTTACAAAAGGAATAAGAATAAGTAAGATAAACGATCTTTCAGATCAGAATTAAATAATTAAACAAATAAAAGGCTCTGTATGATCTATGCAATGTTTGGAATGGTTTTATTAACGTTTGCCGTTGGTATTGTGGCCGTTACCACTCGTATTAAAAGCGTTAAAAATGGCAGCGTGAAAATTAAATACTATCGCACAATGGAAGGCCAAGACGTGCCCGAAAAATTAACCACATCAACGCGTTGCTTTAACAACATGTTCGAAGTACCGATATTATTTTATGTTGTCTCTACCTTGTTTGTGAGCCTAGAAATTACGAATGGCTTAGCGCTCACCTTGGCTTGGAGTTTTGTTACTTTTAGAACTTTACAGGCCTTTGTACACCTTACCTATAACAATGTACTACATCGCATGTTAACGTTTTGGGGTGCTGTGATCTCAGTGCTGTCAATGTGGGTTATTTTGCTCATTCAAATAGCGTAACCCGTGCAAAGAAACAAGGAGTACTAATGCAAACTAATCTACAATTTCCAAATTTAGACACTGCACGATTAACACTAGACACACTAACAATCGATGATAACGATAGGTTATTTTCGATTTTTTCAGATCAAGCTGTGGTTAAGTTTTATAATATTGAAGCGTTTACATCCAAGCAGCAATCTCTTGATTTAATAGATTTCTTTAATCAACGATTTAAACAGCAAGAGGGTATTCGTTGGGCTATTCGCCTCAAAGAAACTGGCGAGCTAATTGGCACATGTGGTTTTAATTCGTTTAATTCAAAAATGCACAATGCAGTGATTGGTTATGAATTTGCTAGTGATCATTGGGGCAAAGGGTATGCCACTGAAGCGTTAAACGCGATTATTGCACTAGTTTATTCAGACAACTCACCATTTGGTGAACTATATCGCATTCAGGCTGATACCATGCTGGGTAATGACGCGTCAGAATCAGTGCTTAAAAAGCTTGGCTTTAAACAAGAGGGAATCCGCCGCGCAAGTGGCTTTTGGAAAAACCAATATCACAATTTAACGTGCTTTGGTTTACTAAAACCCGAGTTTACGCCACGTTAAATAAGAGCGGCCTGAAAGCTAACTCGGGCCGCAATTATCATCAAAGATTAAGCGCTTTTATTAATCGCGGTCATCCCAGTCATGATCATCAAATTTCTTACGCTTATTTTTATTGTCAAATTTGGCTTTCAGCTTATCGCGCTTTGATTTTCGGCCAACTTTTGTTTTTTCTAAATAGCTATCTTGTTGCAAACTACGCTTCATCATATCCCTCAAATGAATAATGTTGTTCTGTACGTGAACTATTCGCACTGGCTCTGTGCGTTACGCTGTGAACAGCTTTTATGTATTTTCGCCAGAGCTTTACTTCATAGCTGTTAGAGGCAATATTAGACTGCATACAGGCCACAAATTCCGATTCAGCAGCAGATTCAGGATTTAAATTACCTGCGCTTAGCCCATTCAATGTGTCACCGTATTCAACTAAAAAATTAGCCTCAGAAATAGTAAAAAAGCCAGAACGCTCAATGCCACCGGCAAAATGCTCATCGTCATAAAACTTTCGTCGTCCAGCGCGGATCGTGTTTGTCATAACAATATTCTCTTATATTTGGGGCTGTTATTCGGCGATAAAACTAGCCAACAAATATGAAAGATAAATGACACTTTTAAAAAACATTCAATACAGTAAATATGGCGTGAACGCGCATAGTTGGTCAAAATGACAAAGTTCGAATGGCAAAAATTACTAATAATTCGTTTGATTGTTTTCTTTATTTTATTAAATAAGAATAAAACCTTATTATTCAATTAGTTAAATTTTGGCCTAGTGATTGCTTTAAATTGCTATTAGTCACTCAACACGACAATGAATAATAAAAATAATTCATTAGAAGGGAACATCATGTATAGAACATTTTCAGCAATTGCCATGGCAACACTGCTTTCAGGTTGTATTGTGCATATCGGTGGAAACACCAATTCTGAAGATACTCACATCGAGCGAGAATTAGTGCTAAACGCAAGTCAATTGTCTACACTTATCGCCGAAACTGGTGCTGGGTCACTTAAAATTATAGGCTCAGACAGCAGCGATAAAATTACAGTGAATGCCGACATTTATACCAGCGAAGATCTAAATTACGAACTTTCTTTAACCCAATCTGGTGATACTGCAAAACTCGTTGCAATACACGATATTCAAGATGGTTTACGTATTCACATCAACCAAGGGCATAGCATCGACCTTGTCATCACCATGCCAAGCAAGCTAGCACTCGAACTCGATGATAGCTCTGGCGATGTTACAATCAACGGCTTAAGTAACACCATTAAGGTAGACGATAGCTCTGGTGACTTAACCATTGATGGCGGTAAATCAGTATACGTCGACGACAGTTCTGGCTCACTTTACATAAGCAATATTCAAGGTGACATTGAAATTGACGATGGCTCGGGTGATACCCAGGTTGAAAACACCAAAGGTGCAGTCACCATTGAAGATGGTTCAGGTGATTTACTTGTTAGAAATGTTACGGGCACAGTTAAAGTAGATGATGGCTCCGGCGATATTACCGTAAACGGTGCGGGTGGATTGATTGTTGAAGACGATGGTTCTGGCGATTTAAATATCGATAATGTAAAAGGTGAAGTTAAAATCGATTAAACGGGTTCCACTAACTAGCAGGTGAAGTGTAAACCCCCTTTATACTATTTCATGCCTGTTGTGCTGTTAGGTTTGCTCCATTTTATCGTTCAAACCTAACAGCCAAGTTATTATAAATATACTAAAGCAAGCGTTTCGCGCACTAGAACAATCCCAAAACGAGTAAGGTTTGATATTAAACCAACACAGTTACATAGTTTGCATTTTTATTGTGTACGTTTTTTTCGTTTCTCTTTTAAAAGTAAAGCCACGCCTGCGCCATAGAATACGGTGAAAAAACAGAAGCCAAAACTCAACATAACATACCTAAAAATATCACTTTCAGCGGCATAACCACTTAAAATCCATGATAAAGAAAAAGGTAACACCACAATAGACACACCTCCACCACGAGCGGCCTTTTCAAATAGCGATTGCAGAGGTGAACAAAAATAAATAAGTACTGGTAAAGCTGTTAAGCCTATCATTACAAGTTCAAATTCTGTAAAGCTATCCATAATTCACAACTCCTTTAGTGAAATAAATACTTATCAAATGATAAGGTGTTTGTAGTCAAAACCGATGAAAATCACTTTTAAAAAAGCAAGTGTATAACTAGCTAATATGCAAGATATACTCATAATATCTCGCGTTTACAATACATTAGGTAGTGATTAATCCTATTTTCAAGTCTTTTACTCGTAAACTTTGCCTTTATGTTTAAGCCATCCGTGAGCATGTTTATTTCGCGGATCTTTGTGTGTCCAGTGCATCACGCCACCTTTTTTAGTCCACTCATATTCACCGTAAAACTCTACCTTATCACCCACTTTTAAGTTCGAAATGCGCGGCGCTAAATCAATATTATGTGCAACGAGTAGGGTTTTTAGAGCGTGGTAACGTTTACAGTCTGTTTCTGCAGCAGTTTGTTTGACATTTAGACAAGGCAGAGCGATTGTGGTGTAGTTATTCTACATAAATGAGCGATAACGCAGCATAAATGCCAAACACGCGCTGCCTGTAAGGTTCAACCCAAACCGTTATGCTCTTTGTTGCCACTTTTTGACTTAGCCCACTAGGCCTACTAAGCGACGCCGCGATCAAAACGGTTTGGATTTGAACAGAATTTAGACCGTAAATGTCACCACGCTCTAGCTAAACGCAAAATAAATTTTTGGTGTCTTGAGCCATTATTATCATCAGGCAAAACACGTAACACAGTGCCTGAACCTTTAACTTGTATATCACTTTGCTGATTTTTATAAGCGTTACTGAGCTGACGATCATTTGCGTGTAGGTTGATAGCGGTTAAGAAAAAACCAACTAATAAAAGGGCAGTGAAGTGTTTCATTTTCAATCCTTTGAGTTACTACTAGAAAGAGTGAGTATAAAATTAATGTGCTTTTTGACAAAGCCTGTTTATTGGCCTTAGCGTTTCAAAAATCCAGAAATTACATTTAAAGTTTAATTTTCAACAACAAGGTTATTTACTGAAAATGACACATTATTGGTGGTTTTGGCAAACCATTTAAAACTGTAAAGGGGATTTACACTTCCCCTTAGTACTTTTATAACTTACTCACTTTGCTCAAAATTTAATTCAAGTTCGGCCTTCTCAATGAGTTCTTTTGGCAGTTCTTTTTGTACAGCTACGCCGAGCTCTTTAAATTCAGCGGCTTGCTTAATTAAGTTGCCTTTGCCAGAGTAAAGCTGTGCAAATGCACGATCGTAACCTTCTTTTGCTTTATCAAGAGTTTTACCAACGCCTTGCATGCTGGTTAAAAAGCCATTTAACTTAGTATAAAAACGTTCTGCACGCTGCGCCAGTTCAGCGCTATGCTTACTTTGCTCTTCAAAACGCCACAATTGGCGCACAATATTCATGCTTGTTAAGAGGGTTGTTGGCGTAGCCACTAAAATATTCTTTTCGATAGCACGTTGATAAAGGTCAGGTTGGTATTTCAATGCTTCAACATAGGCCGATTCAATTGGCATAAATAAAATCACCACTTCAGGTGAATTTAAGCCTGGTAGTTTGTCATATCCTTTACTTGCAAGTTCCTCGATGCGTGCATTTACGGCCATTACATGTTGTTTTAATGCTTGCTCTGCAACCAGTTCATTGTCTGCATTTACATATTGAGTGTAGGCATTCAACGACGTTTTAGCATCAATGACCAAATGACGCTTTTGTGGTAAAAATACCACCACATCAGGTCGGTAATTTCCTTCCAACGCTTTAACATGAAATTCGCGTTGGTAATCATCACCAACGCGAAGTCCGGCACTTTCTAGTACATTCTCTAGCATTAATTCGCCCCAATTTCCTTGGGTTTTCTTTTGTCCTTGTAATGCAGTTGTAAGTTGCTCAGCCTGTGAAGTAATGGCTTGATTCAATTTTTGCAAATGCACGAGTTCTGTTTTTAGTTCTGAGCGCTGTTTTAATTCTTCACTATGAATGGTTTCAACTTTTTGTTTAAAGCCTCTGAGCTCTTCTTGCATTGGCTTTAGTAAATTAGACACGCTCTCTTGGTTTAACGATTTAAACGCTTGTCCTTTTTCTTCAAATATTTGATTAGCAAGCAATGAGAATTCTTTTTTAAGTTCAGTTTTAGCATCTTGTAAGCTCGCTAATTGCTGCTGGTAGCTGTGTTCACGCTCAGTAAGGCGTGTTTGCAATGCACTGTACTTAATACGCAGTTGATTGGTGCGTTCTTGCTCTTGTTGCCAGTTGGTAAAATTTTGTTCTGAGGTTTTTGCAAGGTCCGCCAGTTTTTCTTCTAATCCTGCTTTTTCTTGTAAATACTGGGCTTGTAGCAATGCAGTTTTGTTTTTAGAACGACCCACAGTCACCAAAATAGTCACTAAAAACACCACAAAAAGACATAAAAACGCTGTGATCACTATTTCAGGTTGGTTTAACAAGGCTTGCATAAGCGATTCCTATTTGAAAAGACGTGATTAGTATACCTTTTTTGCCATTTATGCCGCACACAAATCAATTATTTACATCACTACCTGTAAAACTTTTTTACACCCACATTGCCATTGAGTAAGTAAAAAAGTGGTTTATTGGCTAGTAAAAAAGTGATCTGTAAACATCTTTTACAGGTCAAAAATCGGTCTATTTATTTTTAAATAAAAGTTGGCTTTAATAACCTTAAGCAAACGAATTGAATTATAAAAAGGCTTTATTATGAATACATTAGATAATTTTTTAAGCGCACAAAACGGCTATAAAAAACTCTTAAAAGTAGAGCAGCAATTAATAAAAAGCGCAGTAAAAGAGTACCAAATTTCAGAGTTAGTAAAACAATGTTCCGAAGCGAGAACAGCCCGAAATCAGCAGCTTTTAGCCTTATTGCAGAGTAACGCTCTGGGTGCAGTCACTTTTGTTGGTATATTAATGATCCCATATTTAACCCTTATGGCTTTTTAATATGCGTTTAGAATTAATTAATGTATGGTGCAAGCAGTTTTCGACATTCAGGATCGATCACGATTTGCTGTTGCTCAGCGGCCGCTTGGTAAATATCCAGTCGTAAATGTTGTAGCAAATACTTTAACAAAGCGGCGCGAGTTTTAAGTTCTAACTTTTGCTCTGTCATTTGGTAATCGTGTGCAATCACCTTTTTTTGCAACTCAGTTAAACGGTGATCCGGACACACCACGAGCGTAACTTCAGTTTGCCACAGCGTATCATGCGCTTCATCAAACGTGGCTTCTCCCTCAAATGCGAATTCCCCCGAAAAACGGGACAACACAAAATCGCGATAGTCTTGGTTTTTCTCGCAAAATGCACGTACATGATAACGTGTACCGTCAAATACTAAGCTGTGGGGCTGAATAATTCGGTCTTCAAATTCAGGGCTCGAAAGTGAAATGTAGCCGATATCTAAACGTAATTGATAACGGATTGCTTGCAGGATAGGCCTGACTAATTGCGGGCTAATATTGCGGTGTACCTGCGGTAATGTTTCAACAAGCGATGTCACTGCATGCTCGCCTTGAGTGTTAAAAAGCGCGTGATAGCTTGAGAATTCTAAATCAATAAATTGCGGCGTAAAATCGACATTGGCAATGTGTGCACGTTGCTGGCTCACAAACTCAAATCCAGTTGGATTAAGCTGCTTGTATTCTGAAATGTATTTTTGTGCCGTGGGGCGGCTCGTTTCAAAGTAATCCATAAGTTGGCGAGCATTTAGCTTACCTTCCCATAATAAAAGCGCTTCAATTACTTGATAGCGTTTTATATCTTCCCAGCGCATTGTGTATGCCTTTGATGACGCAATTTTTATTATTTGAAACTATTTTGACCAAATAAAATGAAAAAAGCCAGCCACATTGTTTAATGAGGCTGGCCAAAAATTACTAACTTAGTAATCAACGGGAAATCATTTAATCCAGGGATGGATTGAGACAACAACAGCAAAGTCAATATGTCATCTGTAGTAATAGACTTACCGTTTTTCGTTAAGTTCAAATTTATTTAAAAAAATTACGAACCAATTAATTGCAGTAGATCTTGTTCACTAAAATCAGAAAAACCGTGGCTATTGCTATCGAAAAAGCGCTCGGCTAATGCGGCTTTCTCTTGCTGCATGCGCTGTACTTTTTCTTCAATACTGTTTTGGCAAATCAGTTTATAAACAAAAACAGGTTTATCTTGGCCAATACGGTAAGCGCGATCGGTTGCTTGGCGCTCAACCGCTGGATTCCACCAAGGGTCGTAGTGAATAACGGTATCAGCAGCGGTTAAATTAAGCCCTGTACCACCGGCTTTTAAGCTAATTAAAAACACGCTGACATCGCCTTGCTGAAACTTATCAATGGCTTTTTGACGGTGGCGAGTTTGGCCTGTTAGTAGGCTGTATTCAATACCAATTTCGTTAAGCTTTTGCTCAATAAGCGACAGCATGCTGGTGAATTGGCTGAAAATAATGACTTTTCGCCCCTCTTTTAACATTTCAGGCAGTGTATTAGCTAAATAGTTTAATTTAGCGCTGTTAATTGCTTCGTCTGGATCAGTAGACTTACTGATTAATCGCGGATCGCAGCATATTTGCCTAAGTTTTAATAACGACTCTAAAAACAGTAACTTACTAGCTTGTTGCTCACCGGCTTCAAAGATCGATTTAACTTTTGATTCAATTTGCTCACTGACTTTTTGATACAAGGATTTTTGGCTATCGCAAAGCTCAATCACTTTTACCATTTCCGACTTAGCTGGAAGTTCTTTAGCAACTTCCGCTTTCGTTCGGCGCAGTACATATCCGGCAATAATGTCGTTTAATTGTTCGGCGCGATATGCGTTATTTTCTTTCTCGATGGGTTGTTGGAAATGATTTTTAAAATATGCGGTGCTGCCAAGTAATCCCGGCATAGCAAAGTCAAACAACGATTTAAGTTCAGATAAATTGTTTTCTACCGGCGTGCCGCTTAAGCACAAGTGAAAATCACCTTTCAATGACTTAGCAAAGCGCGATACTTTTGATTGGTAGTTTTTAATGGTTTGCGCTTCATCCAAAATAATATTGCCAAAGTGCATCTGTAAATAGTGTTCATGATCGCGCAATAACAATGGGAAGCTGGTGATGACCACATCGGCCGTTGCCGCTTTAGCTAACAGCTTTTTACGATTCGCGCCTTGAACGGCAACCAGCTTTAAATCAGGTGTAAACTTTTCAGCTTCAAGCAGCCAGTTGTTTACCAAACTGGTTGGGCAAATAATTAAACTAGGCAAAGTACTGCGTTTTGCTTCTTTTTGGCTGAGTAAGAAGCTAAGTACCTGAATCGTCTTACCTAAGCCCATATCATCAGCCAAAATGCCACCTAGACCGTGTTTCTCTAAAAACTGTAGCCAAGCCAGACCTTTTAACTGATAGTCGCGTAGCGTGGCGTTTAGGCCGTTTGGTAAGCTTGCCGTAAGACTGCTCTCACTGTGCTCTAGATAAAACAATTCAGATAGTTGCTTATCTTCGATGATAAACATTGCGCTATCGCACACACGCAGCAACGTAAGCGCCGACAATGGCAAGGTAAAACGCTTAGGCCAGCGTTTTTCACCATAATACTGATCAATCACCTGTTTTAGATTTAGCGCATCGCTGCGGCTTACCACAAGCCAACGGTCTTGGTGATAGTTTATGTAATAATCTTTGTTCGCTTTGTTATTGATTAACGCCGCTTTTTCTCGCAACAAATTAAAATCAAGTACTAGCTGATCAACCGAGAAATTAACATCAAGTTGCAGTTTGTTATTTGCAACACGCGATAAATTGGCAACTAACTTTGCCTCTGACGGCATGTGTAACTTTTTAGTCGGCTCGCTTACTTTCCACAAATGACTCTTTAGTTCATCGCATACTTCATTGATAAACCAGTGCCATTGCACTTGGTTTTCATTGGCCGGTGGAAAACGAAAGTATCGCGTATTAGCTTCGCTAGAAACAAGCTCTAAGCCATAGTTGTTAAGCTGATTAATACACGTGTTTTCAAACGCGCCATTGTGCACGGCTGTTTTGTAATTAAAACTAAGGGCGAGTGTTGGCAGTTCGTCCACTAATTCAAAACGTAAGCAAGGCTGTGGGGTGGTTGATTGGCTGTCGCTGTCAACCAAATAGGGCACAAAGCCAAAACCGTACAAACCGTTAAGTTTATCCTGTGCTTGGGCGTAACTGCTTTTTTCAACCGCAGGCATGGTCAGTAATAAGCTCATTTCGTCACTGGCAAGACTGGTATCTATTTCACCAACTTGTTTTGTTTCTAAATCAACAAAATAGGGTGGTGTGGTCGGCACTAATACCCAATTTTGGTGAGTATTAATGCTTAATTTAAGTTCAGCCCCCAAATCGTTTTCTTGCCAATCTATAGCCAGTGGCTCTTTATGAATTAAGCTAAGCGGAGTGCGCTCATCGCCCCAATAACAGCGCTTAGTTTCAACGAGTTTTGCCAGTGCCAACGCGCCCCATTCACCATGTAGCGTCAGTTTACCTAACGTATTTTGCGATCGGATCCAACTAAATAGTCGAAAGTCTTTTTCATCGAGATCTTTTGGTGTGACCTGCGAGCTCAGTTGTTTGGCTGTAAGTGCACGACCTAATCCGTACTGATTTTCGCTACGCGGGGCGATTTTAGGCAATAACACGATGTCGTCGCCATTTTTCTCTAAACTAAATAACAGCACATTAGGCGCGTGCTTTTCAGATTTTGATTTCAGCGACTCTAACCGCGTAAACCAGTCATGCAGTAAGTAGTTCTTGCCAAATTCACCCGAGTGCTCGGTTTTTAATGATAAGAACACTGCCGCAATATGTTCGCATTTTTGCCCTAAACGACACGAACACGATGTGGTTACTTTAGGTTGGCCATTAAGTTGTTTGATGGTTGCTTGTGGGTAGAAAGTCTCGCCTTCTTGGTTAGCTACTTCACCATTGATTGATTTAAAGCCTTCGGTGGCCTCACGCCATAAGACAAGGTCATGACTAAGGTAATCTTTCGCTTTATTGAACACTGCAGGCTTAAAAAAACGTTTTAAGAATGACTCAGTTAGTGGAAAACTGGCCAGCTCCTCGTTTTTTATTTCATCAAATAAGGCGAGTAAATCGTTTTTTGACAAGCGCTGTGACATATCGGGGCTATAAAAAATCAATAATTCTGCCAGTATATGGTTATTTAGCTTGCGGGCAAAGCGAATTCTGGGGATTTATGACGAATTTATGATATCGATTAGCGAATGGTTAAAAATTGACATCAAAAAGCGCGCTTACAGGGCTGTAAACACGCTTTTAGTGTAAGTGACTACTCGTTATTGCGAGTTGTACTTGGTTAACGTTAGCAACTAACCTAGTTAAAGTTAGCAAGTAGCTTAGTTAATTGCTCCAAACGTTTGTCGGTCAGTACGCGATTATCAATTTTAATCACGACATCACCGCTCTTTTCGTGTTTTTGCGCGCTAATGTAGCTATTGCCCATATCGATATTTTGACGAGCGCTTGATTTAACAGGCTCTGCGTACGTTAATTCACGAGTAATTGCTAGAGCTGTTTTATCATCAGTATCAAGCGCGAGTTCAGCTAAACGCTGTTTAACGTCAGCCACTTTTTCTGCAAATTGTTGCGGATCTTTTTCGCGGGCATCAATTAACTTTTTAGCGACTTCGCGGCCTACATGGTTTGCAGTAGGGTAAAGCGATAATACTTCTTGTGGCAGTTTTTCATAGGCTTTCAATGCATCAGCTATCGCTGTGTGCGAAACACCTTCAATTTCAGCCAGTTCACGGTAAGAGCCTTTACGCCCTTCAGCAATTAAATCGTGTTTTGTTTGTGCGTAAGCTTGGCCTAGTTCCCATAAACTTGGCGCAATGTACTGATCAGATGACACCGCTAAAATTTTCGCATCTTCATCTGTAAAATCTGGCGAGCTGAGTACCAGATAATCACTGCCAGAGATCATACACGCTTTACGACGACGCGATCCTGCCAGTACCACTTCTTGTTCACCTTGTTGCCAACAAAGGGCAGGGTGTTGGTTGCGGCCATCACTTTTGATACTTGTAATAATATCAGCGACTGACTTTTCGTTCAGTAACGCTTGTACACGGCGGTTTTTACCATAAACGTCTGTACTTTTCGCAATATCTGCATTTTTGATCAGTTTGCAGTACAGTTTAATTTCACGGTTAGGATCCGATGGTGCAGGCATAGTGATCTGATCACCGGCTTGTGCGTTTTCTAATAAAGCGTCTAAACTGCTCGATTCCACTGTTGTTGCAAATGGATCGATGCGAGTATCATTCTTACGTTTCTTTGCCATTGTAAAACCTAAATTAAGCTGTTTCTAACTGACATTGTGTTGACGACCAGTTTGAACGGATCAACATTTCTAGTTCATCAACCACATCTTTGATGTTTTCTTGTGATTTTATTAAAGACTCGCGACTGGCGAGACTGTCAGATGTTTTTTGATCGAAAATTGTATTGAAAGACGAGGAACTTGCGGTAATTGCAGAGCTATGATTAATCGGATAACTCATCACCTGACGGCCAAACGCACTGCGCACATCTTTAACAATATCGCGCTGTGAGTGATTGCCTTTAACATAGTTAGTTACCAAGAACTGCATAAAGTCCCAACCATTGTGACCCAATGCCGCAACCGTATGATAAATTTCACCTAAACGCTTTAAGTACTTGTTGTTAGCGTCAAAATCGACCGCTTCTGGGTGAACCGGTATTAACATTGATGTTGATGCCATTAATGCGTTGTAAAACATAAAATTAAGTGATGGTGCTGTGTCGATCAAAATAATATCGAATTGATCTTCAACGGGCTTAATCACTTTATCGAGCAACTTATGATAATGCTGTGATTCTTCATACCCTTTGCCTTCTTTTAGCTCTGTTGCAGTTTCGTGCTCAAAGTAGAAGTCGTCCATGCCTGACGGTAAAAAGCGAATATTGGGGATATGCGTTGGCGCAAAAGCACTTGATACTACATCAGCCCATGTCTCACCGTCTTCGAGATCAATACAATCACGCATCAGATCGCCAACGGTAATTGGCTCAGGTTCTGCTGGTGGAAAGAAGCTTGTAGAGGACCCTTGTGGGTCAAGATCAATAATACCTATGCGGTAGCGTTTAATATTTGTTGTTGCTAATGCAGCAGCAATATTAACGAGACTTGTGGTTTTACCACAGCCACCTTTTAAGGAGTTAACAACAATAACCTGTAATTTATCACCTTCAGCGCGATTATCTGCAGGAATTCCTAAGATATCGGCCATTTGATAAATATTACTTAGTGTATAAGCATAATGACCATTTGCCCCTTTCTTAATATCAAGGTGGTCAAAATCGCCTTGGTCATGACGACGTTTAAGCGTGCGGTTGTTACATCCTAATAAGTCCGCAGCTGCTTTTTGCGTATACGTTCTTAATTCTTTTTCATCTGTCTTAATATGAGCGCGATAATGTTGAATACGCCCTTCAAGAGATTCCTCAGCTACTTTTGCAGTGGCCTTTAATAGCTTATAGGTACTTAACGCATTTTGAGTGATTGTCATAGCTAAACCTTAACACTTACGTGTAATATGCAAATGTCCATTAAATTTGCTGTTTTCACTATTCTATGACGACATCGTTTTAATTGAAAGAAAAAAATACTGTTTTATTGCGTTATAATTTTACTTAAAGAATAAGAAATAAGTTTAAAGGTGGTTAAATACTAAGGTATTTAAGGTTAGAGTTGTGAATAGTTGATCTAACTGTTTGTAAAACATCATTTTATTATTTTTTTTCGGATCGACTTTATACTTGGTAAAGATCCGTTTTATATCTACAGCGAGATCAGTCTTTTACTGACTAATTTTTATATTCACCGTTAATGTACAGTTTATGCACAGCACAATTCACAAAAAAGGCCGTTTAGATCAGCTTTTTACTAAGGTAACGCTTTGTAATTGTGCAATTTTTTAAGGAATTACTTAGATCGTGTTAATTAAGATCGGATCCTAACTTGGTTGAGATCAGATCCCTACTAATTCGATCTTGAGTTATCCACATTTAAAATTTTGAGTGCCCATTTTTACTGGCTCAGAACGGATTTTTACCAACTCGGGGCCTGTTTCTCTAAAAAAAACGCTATTTATACTAATAAATCGTGCTTTGAGTTGGTAAAATATCGTTCTGAAAACGATTTGTTAGTAAAAAAGTGATCCCAGTACGTCAAAATTTGATTTGTCTGTGTGTTTTTTACACGAAACAGCCATGTTTATTTCGTTTTATCTATTTTTAGTTGGTAAAAATTTGATCTGAGCAAAAAAAACGAGGCCAGATCACAATTTTACTAACTAATTTAATTAACTTTAGTAATGATCTGTGATGATATTAACAGATAATAAAAATTTAGATGGGAACTTGAATGTCTAACAAAGTAAATATCTCGGTTGAGAATT
This sequence comes from Pseudoalteromonas sp. XMcav1-K, assembly GCF_044005875.1. Lineage (NCBI taxonomy): Bacteria > Pseudomonadati > Pseudomonadota > Gammaproteobacteria > Alteromonadales > Pseudoalteromonadaceae > Pseudoalteromonas > Pseudoalteromonas sp. XMcav1-K. The sequence goes on from NZ_JBIPJE010000050.1 coordinate 283,082, forward strand.
TGCCGGATACCTTACGTGGGCAGATCCATGGCGTTGAAAGCGCTATTGATAATGAAAATTTGGCATTGTTTACCGATAATAAAGATGTTCGTGTTCCTATTGAAAACGCTCGCCACGATCTTCGCGCGTACTCAAACACTTTTAATCATTATGATCTTTGGGGCCGCTTTGTGCGATCGGGTCATAAAAAACTGCCGGTAGAAGAAGCGCCGGGCAGAACGATTGTTACTCGACGTATCTCTGAACGCATTGATGGTATTCAATACGAAGGCGAATTAAAAATTACGCCTGCGGTTGTTAGTACCAAGCAGCAGGGTGAAGAAAAAGAATTTTTAGTCTGGCCATCTGATCGCGAAGAAAAAGTAGAGCGTGCCCTTATCCGCCTTGCTTCAAAAGGCAAAATTGTAAAAATTAACTTTAAATCGGGTATTCAATACGCGGTTGTATTCTCTATGAATGAGCTGGCACAAGAACTTAAAAGTGTTGGTCAGTCAATGCCTTACCCTCAAATTAAAGAGGCGTTAGAGGCGCTGCAAGGCTCTAAGCTGAGCTTTAAATATTCAGCGAAAGATACCAAAAATACTGATGTTGATGACTCGTTTTATGAGTCGAATATGAACTTTTTATCGTCGTTACATTTTAGCGGTAAAAAAGGTCAAGGCGGTAACATTAAGTGTGTTGCTTGTCTTAATGCCTTCGTTCACAACATGATCGATAACCTTGAATACAAAGGCTATTACTTTAACCGAGCACAAGAGCTTAAACGTGGTTTATCACGTTGGATGATGCTACGTCTTTACCATTTGTGGCGTTATGCTGCTCCAGGAAAAACACATCACTTCCGTTTATTGTCGATTATGGAAAAGTACGGATCAATTACAGGTGATGAAGAAATTACTGAGAACAAACTTAAAGCTTTGCGTCGTGATATGACGACAACGATGAAAGATTTGATCAGTAAAGGGGTAATTTCAGACTACACCATTGATAATGTTAAAGATGATAAGTCTGGCAAAATTGTTGATTACGTTTATGAAATGTTCCCAACAGATGATTTCTGTGAAGAAATGCTGAGCCTAAACAAGCAGAAGAAACGCTTGGAAATTCAAAGTGGTAAACGCATCGCCGATGACGCTATTGTTATTGACAACGAAGAAGATATTGTACAAATCGTTGAAGATTAAACGCTTTTACGGTGTTTCTAAGAAAAGTCGCTCAATTAGGTAGCGACTTTTTTTTGCGCGTGTATCTGGCTTTTTAGCATAATCGCTAAGCTTGCCAATTTTTGTAACCTTTTCAGCGTTAAATAAAATAAACGGTAGCGCTGCACTAACATGATAGCGATCGCTGGCGCTAAACCGCACGTTTACTTGGGGTGACACCCGAATAGGGCGACGAATACGTAGCTTTTTATTTTCACTTAAACCTACTATCCGTTGTTTTTCTTGTTCAACCATTGCTTGCCATGTTGCTTTATCTTGCGTGATCATTGGTTTATGGCTTTGGTTTTGCTGTAAAAAGGTAAGTGCCTGTTTTGCGCTTAAGTGTTGAATTGAATGTTTATGCATCCAAGTAAATCGTACTGAATACGCGCTGCGGCTTTCACAAAAGATCTGGCGATAAAACGCTAGGGTGATCAAGCTAGGAATTGCACTGTGAACCAGTTCAAAACGGGCGTCTTTGCTTTTTTCTGATAATACAATTTGCTTAAAATTTTGTTTTTCTTGATTAATTGCGCTAATAAGCGCTCGTATTTCGGGATCATCCCCTTTAATACCAATCACCCCAGGATGACGAGTCAATAATTTTCCGCTTAACTCGGGCTGTTTAAATACATCTTTAAATGCCGAGCAACTTTTATTGAGCGCATCTAATCCCTCAAAAGGAGTGACGGGAATTTCAGAGGGAGGACGGTGGTTTTCCGCTTCTTTGACTTTTGGCAGTTGATAATAATGACAAAATGCGAGATCTGAATTAACTAACGCGTGTTGTAATTGTTCAATCAGTTGAGTGCACTTATCAAAGTGGCTGCGCAGTAAAAAACGTTTATTCATTCTTTGATCTCTAGCGATACTAAGTGTTTGATGGTATTTACTGTTGCTGACAAGCACAAGCTTTATGCGCCATTTTCTGATATAAACGCAGTATTACCAATCAGTTAAATTGTTTCATGCGCAAACACGCTATTTTTACGTACGGTGTTGGGTTTATTGCTATTTTATTGAGCCTTTTTATTGGGCTCAATGGCGGTAAAACCATTCTGCCTTGGCAGCTAAGCGAAATCGATAAAGTGATTTTATTTGATTTACGTTTAGCAAAAATTATTACTGCTATAACGGTAGGGATCTGTTTGGCGATTGCTGGGCATTTGTTTCAGTTACTGTTAGCTAATCCGCTTGCTGAACCCAGTTTACTTGGCATTTCAGGTATCGCATCGCTTGCTGTTATCTTAGGTGCGGCGGGGTTGATATCAAGTGCCTTTGATTTTAGTGTGTTCTACATGTTTTTATTTGCCTTATGCGGTGCAGCATTGGCAATAAGTGTGATCTTTTTGTTCGCGAAAAAGCTTGGAAATTATGCCAGCCTCGCAATTATCTTGGCAGGTATTTGTATCACCACAATTACATCTGCGATTTCTAGTTGGTTTATTTTTTATTCAGATAACGATCAGTTACGCATTTTTAGTGTATGGATGCTCGGGAGTTTTGAACATGTCACTATGACTAGCGCACTGGTAACACTTGCAACAACCGGTATAATTGTTTCTTTATTAAAGCGTCGCAGTCGCGCACTTAATTTTGTCTATCTCGGCGATAGAAATGCACAATTGCATGGTATCGACGTAAAGCGCTTGCGCTTAGAGTGCTTGTCGGTTGCTGCTTTATTAACGGCAATTGCGGTATCGCTAGGTGGTATTGTGGCATTTTTAGGCTTGTTGGTTCCTCATGCATGCCGCATGATTTTCGGAAATGATAACAAGCATTTAATCACTAAACTATGCTTCGTTGGCGCTACGACTATGGTGTTTATCGAGTTTTTATCTCGTTCATTGATGAGTACTAACTTACCTTTAGCGCTAGTAAGTGCAACACTTGGTGGTCCGTTATTTATTTGGGTGTTGTTTAAGCACTTTGCGCACAGGAACCATATGTAATGACAGCGCCTATCAGTTTAAGTATTAACGATTTATTGTTAAACCCCTTCAATGGCTTTACGGTTAAGGTATCTGAGTTGTCGTTAAGCCCAGGTTTTTATCATTTATTAGGTGCAAATGGTGCGGGAAAATCAACCTTACTTGATTGTATTGCAGGCCTCTACAGCGAGGTTTATGGTGCGATTACTATTTCTGGAAGTTGCTACTCATCGTTATCGCTTCAACAATTAGCGCAAAAGCGGGCGTACTTAACTCAGCAAAACCAAGCTCATTTTTCAATTACTGGTTATGAAATGCTGGCAATTTGTTTTGATAGCGAGATAGAGAGTTTAAAAGTGCTACTTGAAAACAATGCGGTAGTGGGTGGCTTAGAAGTGGCCGATTTACTTGAAAAACCGCTGCAGTTTTTATCCGGCGGCGAACGTCAGCGCTGTTACTTAACGGCTACCTTGCTTGGTTGCGATGAAAAACTAAAGCCTCAGGCCAACCTATTATTGTTGGATGAGCCTTTCACCGGGTTAGATATTAAACATACGTTATGGTTAATCGATTACTTAGAACATATTAGCAGTCGAATTTGTGTTTTATCTTCTCATCATGAGGTGAATTTCGCCTTAAAATCGCAAAACCCCTGTTTATTAATGAAAAAAGGTTCGCTAATAGGCGAATTTAAAGCAGGTCGAGATATTAAAATTTCGAATCTTGTTGATTGTTTTGGCCTTAATTCATCGCAAATAAGTTATGAAAATAATGCTTATTACCAAATATCATGGAACTAAACAAATTATCACTTGAAATTTAATTTTAGCCCTGTAAATTCGGAACTGAGGTTATATTGGAATGAGGAAAAATGTAGTGAAACCTTGGAGCCCGAATAGCTGGAGAGATCTCCCTATTCAACAACAGCCAAATTACAGAGACGCTGAACAATTATCAAACGTAGAAGCACAGTTAAATTCAGCACCACCACTGGTGTTTGCAGAAGAAACTCGTAGTTTATTTAAGTATCTTGAGAATGTGTGCGAAGGTAAAGCCTTCTTACTACAAGGTGGTGACTGCGCAGAAAGCTTTTCTGAGTTTAACGCGGCGAGCATTCGCGATACGTTTAAAACGCTCATGCAAATGGCGGTTGTTTTAACTTATGGCGGTAAGTGCCCTGTTGTTAAAATTGCACGCATGGCTGGTCAATACGCTAAACCGCGCTCAGCTGATCTTGAAACGATTGATGGCGTTAGCCTACCGTCTTATCGCGGTGATATCGTTAATAGTTTCGAATTTACAGAAGATGCACGTATTCCTGATCCGCAGCGTTTAATGCAGGCGTATCATCACAGTGCGGCAACATTAAACTTATTACGCGCATTTGCTCAAGGTGGTTTAGCAGATTTACATCAAGTAAACCGTTGGAATATGAGCTTTGTTGCGGCAAACCCACTTAAAAACAAATACCAAGAGCTTGCTGATCGCATTCAAGATGCACTGCAGTTTATGGAAGTGTGCGGTATTACATCAGGTAACTCTGCAAATATTCGCGAAACTGAATTGTTTACATCGCACGAAGCACTACTGCTTGGATATGAAGAAGCATTAACACGTCGCGATCACTTATCGGGTGATTGGTACGATTGTTCTGCGCACTTTGTATGGATTGGTGAGCGTACACGTCAGTTAGATCACGCTCATATTGAGTTCTTCCGTGGCATTAAAAACCCAATCGGTGTAAAAGTGGGCCCTGGCATGGATCCTGACGAATTGATCCGTTTAATTGATGCAGTAAACCCAGATAACATCCCTGGTCGCCTAACGCTTATTACACGCATGGGTGCGGACGTATTACCTGAAAAACTACCTGCGTTGGTACGTAAAGTACAGCAAGAAGGTCGTAAGGTGATTTGGAGTTCAGATCCAATGCACGGTAATACTGAAAAAGCCAGCAATGGTTATAAAACGCGTAGCTTTGATAATATTATGCGTGAAATCAGCCAGTTCTTTGCGGTTCATAAAGCTGAAGGCTCATACCCAGGTGGTATTCACCTAGAAATGACAGGCCAGCACGTAACGGAATGTACCGGTGGTGCATATGGTTTATGTGAAGAAGACCTGGCACAGCGCTATCGCACTCAGTGTGATCCGCGTCTAAACGCCGATCAGGTACTTGAGCTTGGTTTCTTAGTGGCTGATTTATTAAAAGACGCTCGCAAATAAGCGGTGTTTTTTATCACCATAGAAATACATTAAAGGCCTAAATATGGGCCTTTTTTTATGGCTAAATGGATCGATTTTATATTCATTATCGTTTAATTTTATTTACGCAGTTAGGCTTATTTACGCTAAGCTTAACGATAGGTTGTTAATATTTATCGCTTTTGTTGTTTTGAGTTATCGATGGTAAGGAGATTGGAGGTATTTTGATACGGATTTTACTGCTTACATTGAGTTTGCTTACGTTTTCAGCGTTTGCGGAGCAAAACAGCTTGCGTTACAACATGTCTGGTTCTAACAACTGGGTGCCTTACTACATGCCCGATAAAGCAACGCCAGGCATTCTTGGTGAGCTTATTCCGCTTATTCTCGTAGAGGCAAAAATCGAAGGCGTGCAGCTTAATTTACCGCCCAAGCGTACCAACCAAGCATTATTAGAAGGCAAACTCGACTTTGATACTGTGTGTGCTGAATGGTTTCCAAACCAAGAAGTTGGCCCTGAATTTGTATTATCAAAGCCCTTGTTTACCGTAAAAGAATATTTTGTTGGGTTAAAAGATGCGGATAAAACTGCGCACTTAAATCACGACAATATCGGCACCGTTCTGGGTTACTATTACTACGATGATAGCTTGTTTAATCGCATTGATTTTAAATCAGAAAGAGAATTGGTGTTAGCACTTAAAAAAGCGCGTGTTTCGCGCATTCTTATTGGCGATTTAACGGCAAGTTATTGGGGTAAACGTTACGATGTTAATCTTGATTTCCAAAAGCTACATACTGAAGGGTTATTGAGATTACGCCTTAATAAACAAAAGCAGCATTTGTTACCCAAACTCAATGCCGCTATTGATGCGCTTACAGAGCGTGGTGTGATAGCGCGTATTGTATCAAAATACACCCGCCTTTATTCGACTAACCTTAACTAGTGACTAGGATACCCAAATAACACGCTGAGCTTTGCTCGCAGGGTGTTAGCTTGCTTTAACTGCTTTCTTAAAACACCTAATTGTTTAAAGTTCGCGCTCAGTGGGTTGTCTTTTGGTAATTCACCAACAATGCCATATTTAATGGTAATTGCCTTATCTTCTGGTGCAAATGTGCCAAATAGTTTATCCCAAACAATTAATACACCAGCGTAATTTTTGTCGATGTACGGCCTATTAGTGGCGTGGTGAATACGATGATGTGTCGGTGTATTAAATACCTTTTCAAACCAGCCTAAATTACCTATCACTTGAGTATGAACAAAAAACTGATATGCCAAATTAATTGCCACAATTGCGAACACTAAACTCGGTGAAAAGCCAATTAAAATCATCGGCAACCAGAATAGCCACATGCCAACAATCGGATATAAAATGCTTTGTCTAAATGCCGTAGTAAAATTCATGTGGGTTGAACTGTGATGTACAACATGAGCCAACCAAAACCAATGAATATTGTGGGATGCACGATGAAACCAGTAGTACAAAAAGTCCTGTAAAATAAAACCAAATAACAAGGACGTGAAGGTGAGTTTAATGTCGAATAAAGCATACTGATGTAGCCATAAAAATATTGGCATTAACAACAGTAATATAACGGCATCTGATGCTTGGTGTAACAGCGCCAGCAAGGTGTTATTAATGCTGTCTTTTATATTGTAGTGTTGTCGCGCTTTTTTAAACTCTAACGCGACACAAATAATAAAAACGGGGCTCAACCCCAGTAAAATAAGTTCAACTGGGATCATAATATGCTCCTAATTTATCAAGGCAATTGCGAATGTCGTTGGCCAAAATGCGGCGCAATAAAACACTAGGTAAATACCAAGGTGAATTACATTGTATGGTGTAAGTTACGGTTGTGTGCTTACCATGTGGTAGCAAGGTAATAACGCCCAAATGATCTTTCACAGGAAAGTTGTTTAATACGCGATAACGGATCTCACGTTCACTGGCATGGATAATTTCTTCTAAAAACGTAATACCCAACAGGCTTATTTGCCTTACGCAGCCTTTTCCACCTATTGGCTCGTTATTATCTTGTGGCTTTACAACCTTGAACGACGCATTGAAAAACTGATTAAGGTTTTCGTGATCAATCAACTTAGTAAAAATTTGATCTGGCGAGGCCAGTATTGTTTTTTGATATTGAACAGAAATCATAAAAAATGACGCTAATGAACACCTGTTAGCAGCATAATTTGACTTTAGCTGTTTATCTTGCGCTAATACGTCATAGTTTTTGTTATTTTACGACAATATTATGGCATCGGTTTCAATTGCGTATTTGCAAAGCGTTTTACACTATTTACATGATTTAGGCATAGAACCACCAGCGTATAACGCAAATATTGCGCTGAGTAATAGCGATAGCGCGCACCAAGTAACAATGGAGCACTATGTTGATTTGCTCAATATCGGCGCGCTTTTAAGTGAGCAAAGCTTATTCGGTTTTGAACTAGGTAAACGGATTCAAGCCAAAGATTATGGTGTACTTGGCTATTTGGTTGAAAGCTGTGAAAATCTAGAACAAGCGATTGAGGCACTTATTCGTTTTGATTCGTTAGTTGCGGATATTGGCGAAACTGAAGTGAGCCATTTAGATCAACAAATTCAGCTAGACTGGCATGTTAAAAGTGACGATTGTAAGCAAATGGTGCTAAGAAACACCACTGCTTGGGTTGCCACTGTACGTAAGATTCTTGGTGAACACTACCAACCTGATGAAATAACATTTACCTTTAATTTAAGCCAAAATGAACGGCTTACACTGAGCAATTGGTTTAATTGTGACGTGACAACAAACGCACTTAAAAACAGTATCGTTTTTTCTAAAGCGTTACTGTCAATCCCCTTTACAAGTGAAAACAAGGCAATGTTTCAGGCCTTAATACAGGTATCTGAAAAAGAGCTACAAGCACGCCAACCCAATGAAAATATAAAAGAGCAGGTAATATTGCTGCTAAAAGCAAAAAGCAGCTTAAAACATTGCGATCAAAATCGGATCGCAGCCGCGTTGTTTATGAGTCCAAGAACCTTGCAGCGCAAACTAAAACAGCAAAATACCTATTTTATTGAATTATTAACAGATGAGCGAAAATCGCGAGTCGATTTTTTACTAACTCAGCACACTATTGCTGAAACCGCCTACGAGCTTGGTTTTCAAGAGCAATCTTCGTTTACGCATGCGTTTAAAAAGTGGTTTTCGACAACACCGCTGCGCTATCAAAAGTTACTGTTAAAAAAATAATTTTCTTTTTTATTCCCAATATTTCATCTTGCTTCGTTATTTAGCTATAGGGTCAGCGTTGCTGGCAATAACAAAAATAACCTGGAATGAGGGAATACTATGGCGAAGGCTATTAGATACACATCGCTTGCTGCTGCGATTGCAGCATGCTTATCAACAGGCGTAAATGCAAACCAACAATCAAGTGAAGAAAAAGCCAATGACTTACTTGATATGGAACGAATTATTGTTACGGGTGGCACAGGACGAGGCTTAACCAAGCTAGAATCGTCGGTCTCAATCACTACACTTAATGCGGATCAACTATCGCGAGAACAAGCCTTAGGTACTGCTGATTTGCTCGAAGTTGTTCCCGGCTTTTGGGTTGAAGATTCTGGCGGTGAAACCAACAATAACGTTGCTCCACGAGGATTACGTGGCGGTGAGGGTTTTCGTTACATTGGTGTACAAGAAGATGGCTTGCCTGTGGTCTACGATGGAGTTTGGGTAGACTTTTACCAACGTCAAGATATCACAATAGAGCATATGGAAGCGGTGCGCGGCGGAACGAGTGGTTTGCTCACAACTAATGGCCCTGCCGCTATGGTTAACTTTATAACGCGCAAACCAGATGATATGGAAGAAGCGACGCTTCGCTTTACAGCTGCTGATTATGGTTTGTATCGCACTGACTTATACTATGGCACGCCAATAGGTGATGATTGGAAAATGGCTGTGGGTGGTTACTATCGCGTATCAGATGGGGTGCGTAATACCGAATTTACCGCCGACCAAGGTGGTCAGCTTCGTGTAACCTTGATGCGTGAGTTTGATAAAGGCAGTTTGACGTTATCAGCGAAACATTTAAATGACCATACCACCTTTTTTGTACCTATCCCCTTGCAAGATCAGCAAAATCCAAAAGGGATCCCCGGTGTAGATCCGAAATTTGGCACGCTAATTGGCAACGACCAACGTCGCTTAGATTATTTACAAAAGGACGGCAGTTATTTAACCCGTGATTTAAAAGATGGACAACACACACAGTTTTCTACCCTAGGCTATAACCTTGATTGGGAACTTAACGATAATTGGTTACTAAACGCCGCAGGACGTTATTCATCATTTGAAAATGATATGTATATTTTGCTTAACTTTGATAATTCTACGTTAGTTGATGCAAATAGCAGACTCGAATATCAAGATGTACAAAACATGCTAACCACATTTGCCGATGACGGCGCTGTAAAAGCGATGTATCGCTTCGTTGGTTCCGAACAACTGTTACAAAACCCAGAAACGCTTAATGGCAATGGTTTAGTTACCACCAGCTATCCACTTTATTCACGCTACGATGCTGAGCAGTTCGTTAATAAATTAAGTGTTACCTATGAGGGAGAGCAACATAGTTTAACCATGGGTTGGTTATTTGCTTATGTTGACGCTGATTCATTACCAGTTGATAAATGGGAATCGCAGTTTTTAACTGAAGTGCGTGACAATGCACGACGCCTTGATATTGTGGCGGTTGACAATAACAACAATGTAGTTGGGCAATTGACTGACCGTGGCTCAACGGGCTATGCACCTGGTTGGGGTCAAGCTACTGCGTTTGGTACCACTACGTCACATTCATTTTTCATTAACGAAGAGTTTCAAGTCACCGACGATTTACGACTTGATGGCGGCTTACGTTACGAAATTTTAAGTCTAGATAGCACGGCATCAGGCACGTTATTCGCCCAACCTGTGAATGGGGCATTTGATGAAAACGGCAATGATATCGACAATAATCTTGCTAACAACTACGTTGATATGCCATCGCATAAATTTTACAACAAGCAAAGTGATGAGTCGGAACTCGCATGGACGCTTGGTTTTAATTATACCTTAAATGACACGACTGCGTTTTTTGCACGCTATGCCGATGCTTTTGAAATGCCTCGACTATTGAGTCATGGCCAGACTATTCATAGCGGCGAAAATGCGACATTTAACGAGACGGTCAATTTAACCTTTAGTGAATTCGGCGCACGCTTCAGTGGTGATACTTTCAGTACATCAGCAACGTTATTCCAAACGAAATTTAAAGATCTCACAGAGCGCAACTTCACAGGTGATGATGGCGCTGTTGCAAATCAAACTATCGATACAGTTACCACAGGCATTGAGTTTGAAGCGGTGTGGCAACCAATTAGTGACCTGCGCTTTGACTTAACCGGCGTGGCGCAAAACCCTGAAATGGAAGGGTTTGATCAAAATTACAGTCATTGGGAAGGTAATCAGGTAAAGCGTACACCCAAAGTGCAACTGCGTTTAACACCGACTTATTACTTTGACAATGGTGATGTGTACCTAACCGCACATTATCTTGGCGACCGCTTTTCTGATGGTGAAAACAAGTTTGAATTACCTGCGTATATGACAGTTGATGCGGGTATTAACTACCATTTTACCGACCATTTAAAGCTGCACGTTAAAGCCACAAATCTGACCAATGAAATTGGTTTAACAGAGGGTAACCCTCGCGCGATTAATGATCAGCAAGCGGGATTTGAATACTACTACGCCCGCCCTATTTTAGGACGTACTGCATCGGCATCGATCACACTCGATTTTTAGTTAGCTAACCGTAGGGGTTGATGTTCTGCCGCCCCTATACTTCCCCCAAATGGCCTTTGCGGTGAATCGCTTAGGCTATTTTTTCTTTGGATATGTTATGAAAATAGTATTACGCCTTTTATTTTTAGCATTTTTGGGTTGTGGCCAAGTGCTTGCCAATCCCGTTATCGTGCCAAAACCTAATCACCTTGTTTGGCAAAATGACCAGTTTACACTCAATAAAAATACCACTTTGGTTTATCTTGATGATGCAAGCCAAGCCAGTGCTGAAGCATTACACTTTTGGCTAAATAAAACGTCAGGGTTTCCGGCGACAGCCGCGTCGCGAAAAAATGACATGCAGTCGGGCATTGTGCTGCAAATCGATAGCACAAACTTTAGTCAAGATGAATCATATCGCATCGAAGTATCGCGCCAACAGGCAAGACTGATTGGTGCCAGTAAAGCCGGACTTTTTTATGCGGTTGAAACATTTAAACAGTTATTTGATCATAGCTTTTTTGCCAATGCACCGGTAAACCAATCACAGTGGGTAATTCCTACTGTGCAAATTAGCGATCAACCGCGCTTCACTTATCGCGGCATGCATTTAGATGTGAGCCGGCACTTTTTTGATATTGAATTTATAAAGAACTACATCGATTGGCTTGCTGCACATAAATTTAATGTGTTTCAGTGGCATTTAACCGACGATCAAGGTTGGCGCATTGAAATAAAAAAATACCCTAAATTAACCAGTGTTGGTGCTAGGCGTTCGCAAACAGTGGTTGGTCATACATACGATTATCAACCTTTATTTGATGGTAAAACGGTATCTGGTTTTTATAGCCAAGCGCAAATTAAAGAGGTAATTGAATACGCCAAAGCACGTCATATTGAGGTGATCCCTGAAATTGATATTCCAGGACATAGCACAGCCTTGCTTGCGGCCTATCCTGAATTTGGCTGCAAAAATCAAACTCTAGCAGTGGAAGATAAATTCGGTATTTTCGGGCCGGTATTATGTCCTACCGAACAAACGTTTGCGTTTTTGAAAAATGTATACAGTGAAGTGGCAGCGCTATTTCCCTCTCAGTACATTCACATTGGTGGCGATGAAGTGATAAAAACGCAGTGGTTAGAAAGTGCCTTTGTGAAACAATTAATGACTGAACACGGACTGTCATCAGGTGAGCAAGTACAAAGCTACTTTATTAAGCGTGTTAGCCAAATTATTAAACAGTTAGATAAGAAAATGATTGGCTGGGATGAGATTTTAGAGGGCGGCTTAGCGCAAGACGCGCTTGTGACAAGTTGGCGCGGCGAAGAAGGAGGAATAAAAGCTGCAAAACTTGGTCACAATGTCATTATGAGCCCATATCAGTATATTTATTTCGACGCGTATCAGTCCGAATCAAGTGAGGAACCAAAAGCGATTCATGGGCTAACTAGGTTAAAGCAGGTGTATCATTATGAGCCTATTCCTAAACAGCTAACAAAAGGCCAACAATCACTTGTATTAGGTGCTCAAGGCGCACTGTGGACTGAGTATATCAAAACTCCACGCCACGCCGAATATATGCTGTTTCCAAGGCTTGCCGCACTTAGTGAAGTACTGTGGAGTAAGCAAAAAGATTGGCAAGCGTTTAGCAGTGCACTGCCTCAGTTAATATCGCGTTACCGCCACCAAGGTATTAATGTTTCAACGTCACACTATAATCCGCATATTGACCTTTCGTTTAATGCCACACCGCGAGTAACACTTAACGCAGATGGGTATGATGGCGCGTTACGTTACACGCTAGACAATAAATTTATTGATTTTAATTCAGCAGAATATCAAAAATCGCTATCGGTATTCGCAACCAATAAAATTTACACAGTTAGCGCGAAACAACAATTGAATTCGCTCGGCGAGTTTTCAAAGCGAAGTCATTTGACCTTTGCGCAACATAAAGCATTAAACAAAAAAATTAGCTTTGTCGATGCGCCTGCAAAGGGCGGAGCAAAGACGATTCTTGATGGACGTTTTGCATATGATCAGTTTTACGATGTAAATAAATTTGCGGTGTTTTATGGTAACAACATGGATGCCACTATTGATTTTATTGAACCAACAGCGTTTTCAAAAATTGTAATGGGGGTTGACACCGGACGACATCGTCAGCTCCATCCACCGTTGTCGGTATCAGTCAGTGTTAGTAACAATGCAAGTGATTGGCAAGAGGTGATAACACTATCACAAGAGCAAATAACAGGGCCATTGCTCACCCTTAGTTTTGAGCCGCAAAAGGCCAAATACCTACGTGTAACGGTCATCAATGCCGATAACTCACAAGATCCGCAAATACCTAAGTTACCTCTGTATATTGACGAAATTGCGGTTTTTTAATGAAGGAAGCGCTAACAGTAAAGCTTGCTATAAGGCTATTGGCTTATTGTTGACTAGCAAAAAAAATTGCAGCATTGGATTCCCAAATAGTAACGCTAATTCGTTTACTAATTGAAAGGGAGTTTTTTGGGGATCCGATTTGCGCGCCAGTAACGTTAAAAATATAACCGATGTCACTCAACATGGTGAGATGAAAAAGCTTTATGCTGAACATCACAGTAAATTGCTGATCCATATTATGAAAAAGGGCATGACAAAGGCTGAAGCTGAAGATATTGCACACGAGGCCTTTGTCAAATTACTCGGTTTAGATAACCCAAATATTGCCAGTTATATCAATGCGTATTTGTATCGCATTGCGACCAATTTAACCATAGACAAATTGCGTCGCCGAGCGCGCAGTCCTGAGGTAAGCGGTGATGCTTCATTTGATATCGCACACTATGCCTCGCACTTAAAACCTGAAGATAACACCCAACACACTCAATTACTTACCAAGATGGCTGCGCTGGTGGAATCTCTGCCATACAAGTGCCGCCGTAGTTTTTATCTATACAAGATAAAAGGAAAAGAATATGAAGAAATTGCTCAAGAACTGGATATATCAAGCAGTATGGTACGTAAACATGTACTAAAAGCCGTGCGCTTTTGTTTCGCTAACTTAAAAGATGAGTTGTAGTAAGGAATTGAAATGCAAGATGCGAACGTAAGTAACGAATTAATAGAAGCGCAAGCCGCTGAATGGTTAGTTGCGCTGGACGAAACAACAGATATTGATGATTTAGAGGCATTAAACACAGCGCTGTCAGATTGGCTTGCAACAAGTGAAGAGCATCGCGTAACGTTTGAAAAAATGTCTTCAATGTGGCTATTAGCAGACGAGATCCCCATGCCTAGTGAATTAGAGCATACGCAACCAGTAAGCAATGTTAAAAGGCAAAGTAAATGGCGCTATTTTGCATGGGCTGCGAGTTTTGTATGTATCGCGCTTATTTCGTCGCGTTTTTGGCAAAATGAAGTCGCTCCCACAAACAGTACCTTGGCTGCTGAAAAACCAGCTGAGGTAACACGTTTTAAAACGCTGTTTAACCAGCCACGCACCATAACGCTTAATGACAGTAGTGTAATTGATCTCGCGCCAAGCTCTGAACTCTTAGTGCAATATCAGGTTGATAAACGGGTGATCCATTTAATTAAAGGTGAAGCCGTTTTTAACGTCGCAAGCGATAAAAATAGGCCATTTACAGTAACGGATGGTAATCGCGAAGCAACTGCTGTGGGTACGGTTTTTAATGTTAAATTAGGTCTTAGAGAGTTAGTTGTGAGCGTGCTGGAGGGTAAAGTTCGTGTTAATAATCAATCGCATAATGCTCTTTTAAACGCAGGGCAATATGCCGCAATTGAGGCAACGAACAACAATGCGCTTAGTGTTAAACAACAGCCGCTAAAAATGCACACAGCAGATTGGCAAAATCAACAAGCACAGTTTATTGATGCACGCTTAGCCGACATCATTTTTGATTTAACCCGATATTCGCCACTGACAATTTACTTGGCTAACGACTCCATTTCAGATCTTCGCTTCACCGGCACAGTGCATTTCGACAAAGTAGAGCAGTGGTTGCAAAGTGTTGCATTGCTTTACGATTTAGAAGTACAGAAAAATGGCGATGTGCGAGTGCTGAATATGAAGCAATAACCTAAATTGTATGGGGCGAATACAGATTAAACATCAGCTTGGAATTTTATTAGTTATTGGTCAGCTACTAATAGGTGTCTGGCTGTGCCCTGTTTATGGATCTGAAAATGCCTCGTTTAAACTTAGTCAAGCATTGATCCGAATAGCAAATCGTGCCGATTACCAACTCACCATGATGCCTCTAGTTGATGAACCCAATGTTGTTTTACCTGCCCACCAATTACCGCTTCGCCAGCAACTCGAAAAGTTACTTAAAAATACGCAGTATAGCTTTGCAATTTATCCAGAACTACAAAGTTTAGTGGTGTTTAAACGAAATGCTGACGTGGAAAATGACAAAACATGGGAGCGGGTAACGATTACCGGCCACGGTGCGAATCATCGGTCAATTTTAAATTCTTCGGTTTCAATTTCACATTTATCACAACAGCAATTAAACCAACATGTACCCTACAGCACTGCCGAATTATTTAATCTTGCCAGTGGCTTTTGGGTTGAGGACTCGGGCGGTGAAACGAATAATAATGTTGCGCCTCGTGGGCTGAGGGGCGGTGAGGGATACCGTTTTATATCATTAATGGAAGACGGGCTTCCGGTGGTTTACGATGGTATTTGGCCTGATTTCTTTTTGCGCCAAGACCTAACGACAGAGTCGGTGCAAATTGTAAAAGGGGGTTCTAGCGGTATTTTTACCACCAATGGCCCTGCCGCGATGGTGAATTTTAATACGCGAAAAGGCGGTGATACAGCACTATTTGAAGCGAAATGGACCCAAGGGTTAGATTACGGTTATCAGCGCATTGACCTATTTGCATCTGGGCCACTTACAAAAAACATGTACTATAGTACCGGCGGCTTTTATCGCACGAGTAATGGACTGCGTGCGCCGGGATATACCACAGATCACGGTGGCCAAGTTAAGACACGAGTTGATTATCTATCCGCTGAATTTGACTTAGCTGTTGAACTGAAACATTTGCGAGATACCACCGGATTTTATGCACCGATCCCGATGCAAAACCCAAGTAATCCAACTGGCATTTCACCTATTGATGCGGGCCGAAGCACTTTATTAAGCAATGAGCTGCGTTTTTTATCATATCCGAGTGAAAACGGCTTTAAAACGCGTGATCTGGCCGATAGCCAAGAAACCTCGCTTAATTCCCTCAAGCTATTTTTTGCTAAGCAGCTTAATCCACATATTTTTATCGACAACAAGCTGAGCATTAGCCACTTAAAGAATGATTTTTATACCTTGGTCAATCAGGGTAATGAAACCCTGATGTCGGTGCAAACACTGTTGGCACGAGAGGATATTACGGCGTTTATGGCGCAATACCCGACAGCGCGACCCGCGCTCACGTATGCAAATAGTGACGAGCCTGTTTCCCTAACGCAATCGCTAAATGGTAATGGATTAATGACCTTTGCCTATCCACTCGCGGCGAATTATTCGCAAACTCAATGGATTAACCATTTTTCTGCGCAGTGGTTAAGTGAACGTTGGCAATTGCAATTAGGTCAATTGATAGCATTTTCTGATTATCAAAGTTTGCCCTACGATCGCTGGCTTGGCGAAATTTTAATTGACGTAAAACATCGGCCGCAGCGCTATGACGTGGTTGCACTTGATAGTCATAATCGTGTTGTTGATAGACTTAGTCACAATGGCTTTTTGAATTTTTCAGGACCCGCATACATTCGTGGTGATGGCAGCCTTAAATCGTACTCTCATTATGTTAATTTCGATTATGATATTAGTGATACTTTGCAGCTTGATATTGCCACACGTTACGAGCACTTAACCCTAAATGGCAGCGTATTTAGCGATGTTGAAACCATAGAGCCGGTTACCAATCTTAAACACAAAACCGCCAGTGAGTTTGCTTTTTCACGCAGCCAAACAGAAAAAGAGTGGGCCTATAGCGCAGGTTTAAATTGGCAGTTTAAGCATAATAATGCGCTGTTTTTACGTTATGCCAGTGCGTTTGAGATGCCGCGTTTGCTTAACCTTGGTAATCGCATTGGCTACGGTGACTACTATGACGATGTCCCTAGTGACGTGGATTTTGCAGAGCCCGTTGATTTAACGTTTTTTGAAATCGGTTGGCGCGGTGCTACAGATGTAGCCAGTATCTCTGCTAGTTTATTTGAAACGCGTTTTGATCCGCTTCCCTTTACCGTTTATCAAGGATTGAATGACCAGCACAAAGCAATTTTTATTGATACGAAAACTCAAGGGTTAGAACTCGAGTTTTTATATGAAGTGAATGACTATTTTTCTGTTGCTGGTGTAGGTGTTTGGCAACATGGTGAGTTTGCTGGTATTCCGCAAAGTTATAGTGAATCCCAATACAATGGCAACCAAATAACGCGCACACCCAAAGCACAATTTCGAATTATGCCAACTTTCACATATAAAGCATTTGAAAGCACTGTTACCCTAGCTTATATAGGTAAGCGTTATTCAGATATAGCCAATCATTTTTCATTGCCAGCGTATACGCGACTCGATGTTAACCTTGCATTTGCGCTTAGTAACCAGATTAAATTGAATTTTAGCATTGAAAATGCCCTTAATTCGAAAGGCCTCACTGAAGGAAATCCTCGCGGTAGTTTCAGCCAAACGGATGAGTACTACTATGCGAGGCCTATTTTTGGTCGGCATTTGAATATGTCGCTGCATCTGACTTTTTAGCAGCTAAGTCAGTTTTATAAAAAAGTTTAAAAAAAGGCTTTACCTCAACCCAACTTGAGCTTTTAAAGTACCTTCACAATTTTGGCAAAAGGACTTTAAACTGATGAAAAAGTTAGTGTTATTTTCAAGTGCAAATAAACAAGGCAATACAGCAAAACTAATTGAGCACGTTGCGAAACACCACCAATTGGATGTGATCGATATCGACTCGTTACAGATTTCGCCATACAACTATCAAAATGAATACCCTGAAGACGATTTTTATGCCTTGGTTGAGCGAATTCTAGCGGCCGATAAATTAATTTTTGCATCGCCTGTGTATTGGCATGCACCTACCGCCCCAATTAAACAATTGATCGATCGGATCACAGAGCTAACAGACGTACAATCACTCAAACCAAAAGCCCGTGCGTTTGCTAATAAAAAGGCCTTTGTTTTGGCCACATCGGCAAGTGATGAGCTATGCCCTATTTTTGATGGCTTTTTCGCAAAAGTGTTTAATTATTTTGATATTCAGTACACAGCGAAACTACATGCTAGTTGTCGTGACGGTTTTTCGCTAGATAACACCGTGTTAGCGCAATTTAACGTGGCACTAAATAAGTAGGAGTACATTGATGGAACAATACGTACAAGATTATTTAAATCAGCTCAATGTGGCACCACAACTGCAAGGACTAGCGCTTATTTCGGCGCTTTATAAAGCGCATATAGCGACATTCCCTTTTAATAGCGCCAATGTCATTTTAAAAGAAAACTTATCACTTGAACCTGAGGCATTGTTTGACCGTGTAGTAACAAATCGACGAGGCGGATATTGTTTTGAACACAACAAGGTATTTTACCTCGCCTTAAAAGCGCTTGGTTTTACGGTTAGGCCACTTATAACACGGGTTTTACTTGATGGTAATGAGCAAAATGGCCGCTCGCACCGTGTTACTTTATTAGAGTATCAAGGGAAACAATACATTGTAGATGTGGGCTTTGGCGTGCTTAACCCGCGCTTTATTGTGCCATTAAAAACTACAACGATTGATGCGCCAAATGGTCGGTATAGCCTTGAACAAACTGGCGATCAAGCGTATCGCTTGGCGTTAGCGCCTAATAATGACCAACCGATCACACTTTATCGTTTTGATTTAAGTGAATTCACCGAGATGGATTGCAATATTGGCCATTTTTATAGCTCGCAGCACGAAAATGCGGCATTTGTGAATAATCTAGTGGTATCACGAATAATGGATAACGAGCGCATTTTAATAAGGAATAACCAAGTTACCTTTTTTGACGATGCACATAACCAGCAAGAGGTATTTACCATTACCTCGGCGAAACAATTACATTCGCTACTGACAGAGCAGTGTTTAGTGGAGCTAACATTTGCACAAACGCAAACCTTGTTTGAGTTTATTAATCGAGAAAGGTGATAAGACATTTAGCAAACAAAAGCGGCCTTTTAGCCGCTTTTGTTGTTTTAGGTTAACTGGTTGGCGCTTTGTCGTTAAACTAAATAATCTGAGCTAAAGCCGCAAAAGTGAAAAGTGATGAAACAGAATATTGTAAATATTGCACTGGTCGTAAAAGACTATGATGAAGCAATTGATTTTTATGTAAATAAGCTTAAGTTTGAATTGATAGAAGACACTTATCAGGCAGAACAAGATAAACGCTGGGTTGTAGTGGCACCACCAAACTCTACCGGTACGGCACTGTTATTAGCAAAGGCATCAAAACCTGAGCAGCACGCGTTTATTGGTAATCAAGCGGGTGGGCGCGTTTTTCTATTTTTGAATACCGATGATTTTTGGCGCGATTATGAGCATATGAAATCGGTTGGGGTGTCGTTTATTCGTGAGCCACAACAGCAGCCTTATGGTACCGTAGCCGTATTTGAGGACTTGTACGGAAATCGTTGGGATTTACTACAATTAAACGCTGATCACCCAATGGCAAATAGAGAACGCTGATTGTAAGTCTAAAGAGAGCGGCTAGGAGAAACGCGTATGCAGCATCAAGGTTCATGTTTATGTGGCGCAGCTAAGTATGCGGTAACCGGTAGTTTTAATGCATTTTATTTGTGTCACTGTGCGCGCTGTAAAAAGGGAACCGGTACCGCTCATGGTGCCAATTTATTTGCATTTAATGCGCAGATAGACTGGCTGCAAGGGCTGGAAAAGGTAAAACGTTATCAACATTTAAACACTCGGCATGTGAAAAGTTTTTGCACCGATTGCGGTTCGCCATTGCCAACGCACGATCACGATTTAAATTGTGTTGTGGTCCCTGCTGGC
The DNA here is from genome assembly GCF_044005875.1 of Pseudoalteromonas sp. XMcav1-K. NCBI lineage: Bacteria > Pseudomonadati > Pseudomonadota > Gammaproteobacteria > Alteromonadales > Pseudoalteromonadaceae > Pseudoalteromonas > Pseudoalteromonas sp. XMcav1-K. The sequence goes on from NZ_JBIPJE010000050.1 coordinate 303,335, forward strand.
AGTTTAGATACAGATGTGTCCATGTCTCCGAGTGCGCAAATTTTTGTTAAAAGCCGCGCGCCTTGGTTTAATGATATTGCGCACACACCTTGTTTTAACGGCTTGCCTAAATAATATTAGGTAACTTGAACTTGCCGTTATAAACGACTTTTAGCGACAGAATTAGTTAATGTGTTTGCAAAGGTTTTGCGATTGCCGTTTTAATTAATTGCATCAGCTGCTTTGCTTTATAACTAGTCTAAAGGTTAAGTATCTGATCTAAATAGTATATATTTTCGTAGTAATAAGCTTAATTAAAACGGAATTTCTAAGGATTTATGACACATTTTTCAAAATGGGTAGCGCGTTTTCATAATCGCATCGGCAGCAATTCGTCTAAGTGTAACGAACTTGACGATAACGCCTGTCAGGCGCAAAGCGGTAATTACCTGTTGTTTGTTGTGTCGCTGGTATTAAGCAAAATCGCCGATTCACTCGCCAGTGCTAAAGTGGTGTTGCCTTGGTTAATGGCAACCACAGGTGCGCCAATCTTTCTAACCTCACTGCTTGTGCCAATACGTGAATCGGGCGCGATGTTGCCACAAATTGTATTGGGTGCGCATATTCGCCGCCAAGCAACGCGTAAGCAATATCTTGTTTATGGCGCGGTATTACAGGCTATTGCGGTACTTGCTTTGCTGTTTGCGGCAATAAGTTTGAGTGGCACTGTGGCTGGTATCGCTATTGTTGTTTTAACCATTCTATTTAGTTTGGCACGCGCTATTTCCTCTATCGCAAATAAAGATGTGATGGGTAAAACCATTGATAAAAGTAAACGTGGCAAATTAAGTGGTACCGCCGCCAGCATTGCGGGTGCAATTACAATTGTGTTTGGTGGTGCGTTATATCTGCGCTCAAGCGAACAAGATGGGTCGATTATTTTACTTGCGCTGGCCGCTATATGTTTTTTATTAAGTGCATTTAGTTGTGCGCTTATTAAAGAATATGATGGTGATAAGAGCGACGACAAAAGTGCGCTCGATGTTGCAAAAAATAACTTAAAACTACTTAAGCAAGATATTGATTTTGCTCATTTTGTGTGGGTACGAAGCCTGATGATAAGCTCTGGTTTAGCGGCTCCTTACTTGGTTTTAATGGCAGAGCAGCAAGCCAGTTCTTCTTATGTTTCGCTAGCCAGTTTAATTGTACTTGGTGGTATAGCAAGCCTTATTAGTGGTCGAATCTGGGGTAAATTGGCAGATAAAAACAGTAAAGGGCTGATGGCATTTACGGCAAGTTTAAATACGATTATTTGTTTACTTAGTGCACTGTTTATTTGGTTTGAAGTTGACAGTATTTACCCTTACCTTGCATTGTTTCTTGTACTACTTGTAGTGCATGAAGGTGTGCGCCAAGCACGAAAAACATATTTAGTCGATATGGCCGGTGGTAATAAACGAACTGACTATGTATCGGTCAGTAATAGTTTAATTGGCGTGGTGCTGTTACTAATTGGCCTATTAAGCGGGGCATTAGCGCAGTTTTCAATTTTTGCGGTGATGTTAGCGTTTGCGCTTTTTAGTGGCATTGCATTTGCGCTGAGCTTTAACTTGAAAAATGTATCTAAAAAAGACTAATTATGTGTGATTTAAAGGTACGTTATTCCTTGGATTTAAGTTTGTATTGGCGTAATAGTGAAGCTAGTTTTACTTTTCACAAAGATTCAACAGGCCTATTTACCTTTGCTCTAAGTTGATAAATAGACCTAGCTGTTTTATTCCGGTTTTTTGCCCTCGGCTTGGTGTAAACGCGATAGAATATGCGTGGTTACTTATTTTTAATGATCAACGGCTTCAATATTCCAAGGCCCTTTTGCATCGGCCACGATGATATTGTTGGGTAATAATGTAAGTGAGAAAGTTCCGTGTTCAATTGCCATTTTATTGGAGTTGGCTAAGTTTCATTCTTTGAGTGTAATTCAAATTAACGTGAAATCTAGTTATTGACTGGGCACCAATAAAAGCGCAAATAAAAAGCGCCAATTTGGCGCTTAATAAGGTTGTCACTTTTCCAATCTCAATATGCGAAATGTGACGAGGCTATTTTATCTATCAAGTTTAAATCGTTAACGAACCTTTAAGCAAAAGGCCTGGCTAGTTAATTTTTGCAGCCAAAATATTAAGTTGCCATTGCTGTGCGTTTTGATTTTTCGCAACCGAGAGGGCCTTTTTGTAATATTGCTGCGCATTTTTACTATCGCCGAGTTGTTCGTAAACGCCAGCAATTGCTTTTAAATGGTTAATCGATTCACCATGCTGACTTTCACTTTCTTTTAGAATAGTTAACGCTGCCTTTGGCGAATCAAAATGACCGGCGTAACTTGCTTGCTTCGCCACTAAAACTTGGCTTGATTGTGGCAAAATATTAATTGCTGATGCGATAAACTCGGGCACCTTATCAACTAATTGATTGCGGTAGTGATAGCGTATTAAACTTTGCGCGACACTATTGGGCATTGCTTGTTTTAGCTGCCACGAGTCTTGTAAAGCAGCATAATGCTCGATGATTGACTGCGGCGCTTTTGTTGCAAGTTCACGCTCATTGATGTGCCAACCTTTGAAAATCGTTTTTAAACTATTTCGTAACGCAATTAAACCGACTGAGTTATGGTTTTCATCTGGGTAATGGGTAAATTGCCACGTTAGATTAGCGCTAGGGTTTAAGTCCAAATAATTAATAAAATCATATTGCCCCATGCGGGTTTCATCGCCAAGGGCTAAATGAAGCGAAATCGGCGTATCGATTTGTTGCTTTAATTGGTCGTTGGCTTTTTTAACGATGGCGTTATCGCCAACCCAAACAGACGGGCTAATCGCAATATAATGATTAAAACTATTGTGCTTTTCAATTAACGTATTGAGCACAAACAGCCCGCCAATCGACTGACCCACCAAAATATGATTATTTGCAGTGCGGTAGTGTTTACTAATATAAGGTTTTACTTCTTCGGCTAAATAGGTGGCAAATTTTGTCGCATTGTCGGGCGTTTTTTGCTCGTTAAAGCTAGGTGTCATATAGCTACGGTATGACTGAGTGCCTTTATCAGCAATTGCCACCAAAATCACATTTGGAATCAGTTCGCCTTTATTGGCGAGCATATCTAACATGCCAGATACCGCGTTAAAATTGTAGTCGCCATCAAGCAAGTAAATTACGGGGTAAGTAGCATTGGGGTTTGCCGCGTAGCTTTCAGGCAGTAATACTTGAATTGTTCTGTCTTCATTTAGCGTGCTAGACGCGGTAGTGATACGTTGAGCTTGTGCCTCAATGGTCGCCGCGAAAAATACGACACATATAAAAAATAGCTGAAAAAAGCGCTTCATCTGGGTTCCTGTTTTATGTTGTTTCTATCCGTATGCTTTGGGCCTGCTTAATTTGAAAAATTAACAGACCCTAGGATCATTACCTAAATTACTTTAAAGTGAAAATAATTAAGATAAAACACAGATTGAGGTCGTTGCGATGATTAAAGGGGCGTGTAATTGCAATTCGGTGCAGTTTGAAATAACCCGTGATGTAAAAGACATTTACATGTGTCACTGTTCGATTTGTCGCAAGGCGACAGGCATTAATGGTATTGGTGTGCTGGTGGTTGCAAATGCCGATTTTAAATGGCAAAGCGGAGCAGAACATATCGCAACGTGGAAAAAACCAAACAGCGACTGGCAAACGTGGTTTTGCGCTGTGTGTGGCTCTAAATTACCGGGCGATAACGACAGTGAACGAAAGTTTATTCCGGTAGGGCTAATCACTCATGGTTCTGAGCAGCTTAAAGTACGCCATCATATTTGGGTTGATTCAAAAGCGTCGTGGGATGAGATTGGCGATGATGGGTTGCAGCATCCAAACGCCTACGGCACAGCAAATTCAAATGATTAGCCTACAAAAAGCAACACAGAGCGATGTTGACTATTTAGTATCGCTGCGAAAATTAACCATGCACAACTATTTGCTTGAGGCGGGTATGCCGCGTTCGGAGCAAGATCATTTAGCGCGTGTTAATTATCAATTTGCTGCAACGCACTTAATTGTTTTCGATGGCAACATTGTTGGTATGGTCAAATTTGCTAATCAGCTTGAAACTGGGTGTTGTTACATTTATCAATTACAAATCCACCCTGATTTTCAAAATAAGCAACTTGGTAGCCAAGTTATAGCGTTAATGATTGAAAACGCCAAAGTGCAGCAGCTCGATGTAGCGCTGAGTGTAATCAAACAAAACCCGGCATATGGGTTGTATTTGAAGTTGGGTTTTCAAGTTGTAGGTGAAGACTGTGCTGAGTATTTGATGCGAAGGCCTCGTGATCATAGTTATCAGCACGTGCTTGAACGCGATGTGTTAAACGACCCACTTCGGATGTCAGCACTTAAAGCAGTACGCCAACTTAATATACCGAGTGCGTATATTGCGGCTGGTTTTTTACGTAACTTGGTGTGGGACAAACTTCATGGGAAATCTAAATTAAGCGGTTTAAATGACGTTGATGTTATTTACTTTGATCAAAACGAGACAGAGCACAATATTGCAAAACATTATCAAGCAAGCTTAGTTAAGTTAATGCCAAACGTAAATTGGCAAGTAAAAAATCAGGCGTTAATGCACATAAAAAATCACGATAACCCTTATTGTTGTTTGGTAGATGCAATGCGTTACTGGCCTGAGAAAGAAACTGCCGTTGCGGTAAAATTAAACCATGTAAATCAGCTTACCTTTATCTCGGGGTTTGGCTTTGAGTCGTTATTTAATTTAACTCTGCGGTATAACCCTAAACGTGAAAAAGCTATTTTTTTATCACGGCTTAATAACAAAAAGTGGCTAGAAAAATGGCCAAAATTAACATTAGAGCTGTAAACGGGGTTTACAGCTTGTGCAGCTTAACTTGGTTTTTAAATTATAAATAGGAAGATGTATTAATGAGAGCGGAACTTAGGCAAAAAATAATTTCAGTATGTGATAAAAAAATTGTAGCGAAAGGCGACAACGTAGGCGTGTCATTTTACGCGTTTTTTGCCAATAAAAACGACGACCCTGAACGTTTAATGGAAGCCGCTACGTGGTGGATTGAAACACATAAACTTGATCATTTTGAAAAAGCGACAAAAATTAAGAATATGGTATTAGCTGAGCAATAAGCACAAAACTTTTCTGTAAGGCTAACACACGTATTTTGGAAACCCGCAAGCGTAATACTCATTATGGATTTTAAACATTTGAACAGAACTTAGATCGTAAAGGTCAACACGCTCTATGTTGTCCAAGGGGAGATGCATTTAGTTCAGCCCACTTGAGCTAAATAACAAGAATATGAAAACAGTATTAAAGCCTTGGCAATTTAATCTAATTACCTGCTGCATATACTTGCTGTTTGCTATTTTTACGATGCAAGCACTGCATACTCTCTCTACGTGGCCGCCTGCGGGAGTCGCGCTTGCTGCGGTCACTTTATTTGGGCGTAAAGCATGGCTAGGTGTTGCTGCGGGGTCTATGCTGGCGGTGTTTTATCATTTTTATCTCAATAATTTAGATCCATTCTCGTTTAATCATCTTGTTATAAACCTAGCTACATCAACCGGAAATACGCTAGCGGCACTGTGTGCATTTAATATTATGTACAAGCAAATTGTGTTACATAATCCATTAAAAAGAGTCGAAAATGTCGCTGGCACGTTTATTTTTGCCTGCGTGGCAATGGGCATGGTTTCGGCTATTTTTGGTGTAGGCATTTATTATGTGCTTGGGCTTGAGTGGTTTGATGGTTTATTTTTTGGCATTTTGAATTGGAGCATTAGTAACGCGCTTGCTGCTATTGCGATAAGCCCTGCACTTTATTTTTTATGGCGACGCTGGCCGCATAAAATGACGACCCAAAATGTTATGCAGTCTTTGCTAATAACCGCCATTACAGTGTTATGCTGTTATTTAATTTTTGGCCCTAGTTATACTCATTTCGATTTACCTATTTTACAGCCGTCTCTAATACTATTCCCGCTTTTATACTGTGCCATGCGATTGTCATCTACCTTAACTAGCTGCATGAATATGTTGGTGTTTTGTCTTGCTTGGATTGGTAGTAACCAAGGTTGGGGTTATTTTTATCAACATCATGCTGGCGATGCGGAAATCACTTTACAGTTTTTCTTTTTGTTTATTTTTGCGGTGGTGCTTTTGGTGCAAGCTGTGTTTAATCAAAGGCAAGATGAGCAAGAAGAATTAACCCGATTATTAGAACAACGGGTTGAAGAGCGCACATGCCAATTAGAATATCAAAAACAAAAGGCGCTTAAGCTGGCGGTGACCGATCCACTTACTGAACTATACAATCGCAGAGGCTTTTTTAAAACTGCCCATCACTTATTTAGCCAATATTTGCGTCATCCGGGATCATGTGCGCTGCTGTTATTAGATTTAGATAAATTTAAACTAATCAATGACAACTACGGCCATGCGATGGGCGATGAAGTGATAAAAAACACGGCAGATGTACTGCGGCAATTTACCCGTGAATCTGATATTACTGGGCGAATTGGCGGCGAAGAACTAGTTGTGTTTTTGCCTATGTCAACGCAAGATGATGCAATTTCGCTCGCAGAGCGTATACGCCAAGCCGTGTCAGAGCAGCAAGTAACATTGGATAATGTAACCGTGCAATACACTCTAAGTATTGGCGTGAGTACGTTTGATCAAAATGATAAAACGCTAGAAACCATGCTTAAACGTGCAGATAAAGCGCTTTATATCGCAAAAAAGCAAGGTCGTAATCAAGTACAATATTGCTGATAATTGCGCCTACTGAAAACCTCATTTGGTAAGACATTACTATGTGATGTGGCAGATATTTCAGGATTTTAGTATCAATTTGGTTAGAGCCTATCTAGCAATTTAGTTTTCTCGCCTCTTTGATATTTTAGTTTGTTTAACGTTTGTTGAGATAAAGCTAATAATTTATTGGGATTAGTAGTGTTAAATATGATATAAATCATGCTGTTACTTTATCTTGATAAAGTGTTTTTAAAAACAATCTTTAGGGTCTTTACGGCTTTCTTGGTAGTTTTTGTAGTGGTTAAACTGAGGTTTATACAAAACTGACTTAGCATCGCTTTGTAGTAAATACTCACTTAATCCCGCAAAAATTCAAAAGCGCATAAACACCCCCTCAATATTTCAAAGGATTTTGAATTCATGAAAAAGTTAGCATCAGCAGTCGCTATTACTTCTACGTTACTACTTTCTGGTTGTATGACAGTAGTTCAAAACTCACAGCAAGCTTCACTTGAAACCAATAAAACCGTTACTGTAATTGACGACACACGCACACGTGATGGCGTGCGTGACTCAATTACTGGTTGGTTAACAAAACAAGGTTACCAATTTGAAGTTGTAGAAACGCCAAATTATGTACTTGAGTATGACCAAGCAATTGTATATCAAGCAAATTGGGCGTGGGATATTACAACTTACATGCGTTATGCAGATATTAGTTTATACAACAAAAACAATCGTATCGGTAACGTAAGAGTAGATACTGTTGGTTGTGGTGGTTTTGGTAAGTTCGGTAACGCTGCTGAACGTATTTCGCTATCAATGGATTTACTGTTTAAGAAAATCGATACAAAGCAAGCTGAAAAGCTAATTTGTAAAGCGTAATTATAAAAACAAATACAATAACGCATCGTCTGTGTTGTAAATAAAAACTAGGCTATAGCTGTTGTTTATTGCGCTAGTTATATAACAGCTTTAGCTTAAATAAATGTACGCTTCCTGTAGTTAAAGTGGGTAATGTTTAACAAGAAGCTCTTAAAAAGCGCTGATAATTCAGCGCTTTTTTATTTTCGCTAGTCTTTATTGCATTTGATATTTTATCTAAACCAATACACTGTTTATGACTACTAGATCGTGGTTATATTGAGCTTTTTTAGCCCTGAGATTAGGTGATCCAAAAATGCTTTTACTTTTGCAAGTGGGTACTTTCTTCCCGAGTATAATGCATATAAAACAAGATCTTCAGGCTCGCAGTTTAGCGCTATTTTGATAAGACTACCGTTATCAATTTCTGTTTGGCACGCATGCATCGGCAATATCGCAAAGCCAAGTCCTTTTAATGCAGCCGCTTTTGCCATATGGCCACTATTGACCTTGTAATCTGATTGCACCTGAATGGTTTGCTCGCCTTTAAATCGCCAAGGCATGCCTTGCAGTACGGATAGCGACGTAATGCACGGCACTTTGTTCATATCGCTTAATGACTTTGGTAATGCGGTATGCTCAAGCAAACGGGGAGACGCCACCACACAGCTAGACCAGCGAATAATTTCTTTAGCTACCCAGCCGGAATCCTCTAATGCGCCACGACCAAAGCGCAACACCAAATCGTAACCATCTAACAAGCCTTCTTGCGGGTTTAAATGGGTATCGCAGCTGAGATTAATTTGTGCATGCTCGAAACAGAAATCCGCAATAATCTCAGCTAGAAAGGGAAGATCTGGCATCACGACCTTTAGGTGCCCAGATAATGAATCGCCAAATTGAGACACTTCTTCCAACGCATCATTTATCGCACAGGTAAGCGGTGTAATTGACTGATAAAGCTGTTTTCCAGCGGCAGTTGAAATCATTTTTCGCGTTGTGCGCTCCAGCAATCGTAGCCCGAGGTTTTGCTCCAATAACGCGACATGCCGACTGACATTCGAGGTCGGTATTTCTAGTTGTTCTGCCGCTAACTTAAAACTGAGTTGTTCATAAACAGCCTGAAAGCTAAGTAACCATTGCAGCTCTATTTTTTCTATCACTATTAACTCAAATAATGGGATTAACAAATCAATATTAGCATGTTTATCCTATTTATTGATTTTGTAATTATCGTTTCCGATTTAACTATAGAGATTGAAAAATGAATAACATTAATCGAATTGCGATTGTTGGTGCAGGCGTGGCGGGATTGGCACTGGCGATACTTGCCACAAAACGAGGTTACAAGGTCACAGTATACGAGCGCGCTAGTTCAGTGTGCTCAATTGGTGCGGGGGTAACCCTGTGGCCAAATGCCATGTTTGTATTGCAGCAGCTAGGACTAGAAAGTGAAGTAACGCATGCAGGGGGAAAACCCGCTTATATGCGGCATTTTAATCATTATGGTGTACAACAAGGTGAATTTGATATTGAAGAAGTGAACCTGTTGTGTGGCTTTCCAAGTGTAACCATATTACGCCGCGATCTTATGAAGATTTTGGTAAAAGCATTTACTGATTTAGGCGGTACTATTCGCTTGAGTTGTTCCATTAAAGCGCAAGATATTGTTAACCTTAAACAAAAATTTGATTTGGTAGTAGGTGCTGATGGACGTATGAGCTCAGCGGTGCGCCAGTTTTTATACCCAAAAACTGTAACGCCTAGTTACCATGGTTTTATTAATATTATTGGTGTTAGCAAGCTAAGCAAAGATTCTGTATCTAATACTATTTGTGATTTTCGTGATAACGCAGAGCGATTCGGCATTGTGCCCGTTAAACAAGGTTGGTGTTATTGGGCTGCGGCGTGGAATACAGAAATAGCTAGAGAGCGGACTTTGGCAGATTGGCAAAAAGAGGTTAATGCCCGTTTTAAAAACTGGCCAAAGCTGGTTCGAAGTGTGCTAAACGCAACTGATAAAGCAACGTTAAACCGTATTTTTGTTCATGATCTTGAGCCATTACCATATTGGCATCGTGATAACGTTGTGATTATAGGCGATGCCGCTCATGCACCTCTACCCACTTCAGGGCAAGGCGCATGTCAGGCGCTAGAAGATGCATGGCATCTTATTCAACTTTTGCACCCAGAAGTTGAGTTGAATGATGCCCTTACACGCTTTTATCAACAAAGGTTCACTAAAACTACAGCTGCTCAAACCGTTGGTCGGCAAGTCGCTCAAAAAATATTTGTTGAGCAGACAGAGCCGCAATCACCCTCAAATATTTCAGCTACGCAGTTAAGTCAATTTTGGATGCAAGGGCTTTGATTGAGGTTTTTAAAAAGTAAGGTTTTAAAGTGTTTAGGTATACTTTGTAGCGTATTAATAAAGATATTAAGGTATTAAAGCTTGTTTAATAAAGGTTTCCAAAGCATAGTGTGTGCTTTGTTCCTGTTTCGCTTTTTCAATAATAGGTATGCCCCAACTGCATCCTATTTTGCTTAAAAAATCGCGCCAGCTTAGTCCTCCAGGGCCAATAGCACTATCTAACTCACTTAAACCAAATGACCTGGCGCCTCCGGTTTGTGCAATCGGAGGCAAGTTGGGATCGTTAGTATAGCCGCCAAGCACAAAAGGTTTTGCCACATTGCTTTGGTTAATTGCAAAGTAAAGCACTTCTTTTCTTTGTGTGTCGGTGTAAGTGGCGATTTTTTTCATGGGTTGCAACGTTAACGTTTAGTGTAATACTCGCGTATGTGGCTATTGCCATCATTTTGTGAGTTTCCCATATATTCCCAGTAAGTGGTTTCGTTTTCGAAATGGAGCTGTGATATCTGTGTTTTACCGTATCGCTCAAACTGTAAAACAATGCTGCTATCGGTACATCCTAAAATTGAGTAGTTTATGCGTTCTTCTTTCGCTGGCATCGTCATGGTTTTTTCGCCCATTGTGATCTCAATGTCAGGGGTATTGATGCGCATTTCCTGTTTGTTATTGAATGTTATGACTTCTTTACCTTGAGTTTGGGTCATAAAAGCCCACGCATTACCGTTAACATTGGCCCACTTTTTATTGAATGATTCGAACTTTTCGCTGGATGATGTCCATGTTCCGGTCAACGTAGGGCAACTCATCGCAATATTGGGTAAAACAAGGGATAAACAGAGGATTAATTTTTTCATATGTAGAGTGACAATTTATTTGTGCAAAGCTTATTTTTATTATTAGAGCGTGTTGACTTTTATGGTCTAAATTCTGTTCAAATCCAAACCGTTTTGATCGCGGCGTCGCTTTGTAGGCCTAGTGGGCTAAGTCAAAAAGCGACAACAAAGAGCACAATGGTTTGGGTTGAACCCTACAGGCAGCGCTTGTTTGGCATTTATACTGTATTCCCACTCATTTATGTAGAATAACTACACCACAATCGCTCTGTCTTGTCTACATGCCAAACAAACTGCTGCATAAATAGACAGTAAAGGTCAACACGCTCTAGCATCAAATTGTATAACTTATTGCCATTGTTATATTTTTATAGATGTAACAGAAAGTTACGCAAGGCTTAATTTAAGTTTGTTTTAACGGATGAGGTGTTTATTGGTGGCTGAGCGTCTTTGTTTGCGCTTAACTAGGAACTAAGCTATTTTCCAAGCCAAAATTAAGCCATTGTTAAAGTGTATGAATATTAATTTACGTGCCATTAGTTACGCTGCTGTGTTAGGTATGCTGTTGGGCTGCAATACTGTGCCAACACCGCAGCAAGATGTTAAAAATACCAACAAGAACAAACTGCTTCGCATTGCAACATTTAATGTCAGTATGGAAGCCACGAATTACCAATCAAGCGAGCAATCAGATACAAAATCAACCCTAAATGCAAATGCGCTTACGCAAGCATTAGCAAGTGGTGACGTACAGCAAATTAATAATATTGCTGAAATTATTCAACGCACTCGCCCAGATATTATTTTACTTAACGAGTTTGATTACATTGCAAAGCGGGAAAAAGGCATCGATTTATTTAAGACGGCATACCTTGAAGTATCGCAAAATGGGTTAGCGCCAATTACTTACCCATATGTGTATCTTGCTCCCGTAAATACAGGGGTAAAAACCGAATTAAAAGGTGATGCTGTTAAGCTTACTCATTTTGGTTTTGGCCGTTACGCTGGGCAGTATGGCATGGTGCTGTTGTCGAAATACCCCATCGTTTCAGAGCAAGTCCGCACTTTTCAGCATTTTCTTTGGCAAGATATGCCGAATAACTTGATGCCAGTTAACCCAAATGGCAGCCAATGGTACTCAAGCGACGAGCGCGCGATAATGCGTTTGTCGTCTAAGTCTCATTGGGATGTGCCGGTAAATGTTTGTGATAACACGATTCATGTGCTGGCAAGCCACCCAACACCACCGGTATTTGACGGCGAAGAAGACCGTAATGGAAAACGCAATCACGATGAAATCCGCTTTTGGCGAGATTACATTAGCCCATCAAGCAATCACTATATTTATGATGATAACGGTCGCCATGGCGGCGTTAGTCCAGAGTCATTTGTGATTTTAGGCGATTTAAACGCCAGCGCAGTGGATGGTGATGCGCACCCAAATGCGATTAATCAATTATTGTCTCATCCGCGAGTTAATCACTATAACGCGCCAAAATCTGAAGGTGGTTTGCAAAATAAACCTGAAAACACACATGCTGCAACACATACCGCAGGGTGGGGAATGCGTGCCGACTATGTGTTGCCGTCAGCAAATTTAAAGGTGTTAAACAGCGCCGTGTTTTGGCCCGCTAAAGGTAAACAAGGTGCACATTTAGTTGCCAATAGAAGTGCCTCGTCAGATCATCGTTTAGTTTGGGTTGATGTTAAAATAAGGGATTTGCCTGGCTGTAAGAATTAGCCAGAACTTACTCCCTTATGTGTTGGTTTCCATACTAGCTTTGGTGCAAAGGTGAGCGGGTGGGCGATATCGATTATTCGGTGATTTTTCGGTCACGCCACCAAAAAGCTCAAAAAACAAAAATTGCGTTTTAAATTTCAACAAATCCTAATAAGGAGGTTTATTTAGCAATTTCCTTGAAGTGAAAAGAAACACTCAAATGACTCAATTTGAGCGGGGCTTAATTAAAATATTTCAGTCACAAGTTTGTGTTTTACTTACCGTTATTAAATGTTGTCTATACTTATGATGCTAACTATCAGGAGGATAGGGAACGGTGAGCTACTACTACACCAAAATTATCACTGGGGTTTTATGCGTAGCGTTGACTACAGCAGGCTTTTATTTTTATAAGAGTCGAGCTAAAACGGCTACTACACAAGAAGATGAGGTGGTTTATGAAACATATAGTGTTAACCACCCATTGCAACCGATCCCTTCGATAAAATACATCGATAAACGTTGGGTTAGTTTAGGTAAAGCGTTATTTCATAGTCCTTTATTGTCGAAAGACAATACTGTCTCTTGTGCATCTTGTCATATGGTTGACTATGGTGGAGACGATGGTTTCTCTGTTTCTTCAGGTGTTGGGAGCAAAGTTGGCATACGAAACTCCCCAACAGTTCTAAATTCGGCTTTTAATTTCCGTCAGTTTTGGGATGGCCGCTCAATTACTCTTGAAGAACAAATTGATGGGCCAATTCATAATCCGGTTGAAATGGGCACAAACTGGGCTGACATCATTGAAAAACTATCTCGCGATGAAATGTTTCAGTATGCGTTTGAAGAGTTAGCGATCACTGCAATCACACCTGAGCATGTTAAAAAGGCCATCGTTCTATATGAAAAAAGCTTGGTCACGCCAAATAGTCCGATCGATCGCTACCTTCTTGGAGATCAGTCTGCGCTCAGCACTCAACAAGTAAGAGGACTTTCTAAATTTGTTGATTTTGGGTGCATAACTTGTCATCAGGGGAAAAACATTGGTGGAAATGTATTTCAAAAACTGGGTCGTATTAAACATATGCCCAAAAATTTGTCACTGGATTTCGGTCGATACTTAGTTACGCATAATGAGGCAGATAAACATGTTTTTAAAGTGCCTAGTTTGCGCAATGTAATGCACACTGCTCCGTATTTTCATGATGGCTCAGTAGAGACAATTGAAGAGGCAATTTCAATTATGGCTGAAACTCAACTAGGCCGAAAAATATCACAACAAGATATAGAAGATATTAAGGCGTTACTGGAAAGTTTTAGTGGTCAATTGGCAACGGAAAGCACACTATGAAATCGAGTTTTGTTCCTGAATCTATCGCTTTATTTACGTGTTTGTTTTTTAGTTTATTAGCGGTTAATCAATCTTTTGTTTCTAAAGAGTTAGTGCATGAAGTAGAGGTGTTGCAGTCGTTAGAGACATACGTGCCACAGTACCAAAATGAAGTTGTTGCAACTAATTTAACCTCGACCTTACATTACGATAAATATGCTCAGTTGCAGCAAAAAGTTGAAATGCTAATGGCGTTAATTCAAAGCAATGTGTCTATAAAGCAAGAATTGCAAGAATATTTAGTCCAAAGTAGTCAGTATGTGCAGCTTGTTAGTATGTTAAAAACATCAAAGCGAACGATTGTTCGTAGTAACTTTATTGGGAATGGACAAGCAACAGAGATACAACTAAAACTCACGAAAACGTTTTTAAATTTTCTTGTTGAAAGTAACCCGCAGGTTTTGTCGCAACTATCTGACTTGAAAAATAAAATTAATCAGTTGGCAGAGTCTTCATCTGATTGGTACTTAGTGGAGCAGCACTTAAGCTTTATAGTGGATAACGTTGTAAAAGCGACTCAATTAAAACGTAATGTTACTGATTTAAAAATTAATGAAAAACTATCTAGCAGCTTCAGAGAGCAAACAAGCTTATTGAATCTTAGTGAATTACAATTTTTGTATTTCTCTTTTAGCGCATTTGCAGCGTTAATCGGTTTACTAATTATCGTTTTAGTAAGACAAAAAAAACAAATCATTATTGAGTCTGAAAAGCATCAACATGCGGCTAATGTAAAAGCACAGTTTTTGGCAAATATGTCACATGAGATCCGAACGCCGATGACTGGCATTATTGGTTTAACAGAGCTCTGTTTAGCAACGAACTTAACACATACACAAAAAGACTACCTTGAGAAACTTCATTTTTCGGCTCAGTCACTGCTTACAATCATTAATGACATTTTGGACTTTTCAAAAATAGAGTCAGGTAAACTTACGATAGAGCAAGTTAGCTTTTGCCATGACAGTTTAATTGCCAATATTGATGCTTTGTTGAGTCAGGGCGACAGTAAAAAACAAGTTGAGCTTATATTTGATATTTCGCCATCACTTCCCGCCAACTTAAAAGGAGACCCCGTGCGCATAAGTCAGGTGTTAATTAACCTGTTATCAAATGCTTTAAAGTTCACAGAGCAAGGCCATGTTATTTTGCGGGTACGCCATCAACAAAAGGGGGACAAAACATGGTTTTGCTATCAGGTTATCGATACAGGCATTGGCTTATCTGAGGAACAAATGTCACGTTTGTTTCAGCGATTTTCTCAAGCCGACACTTCAACAACACGAAAATACGGCGGTACAGGACTTGGACTATCAATTAGTAAACTCTTAGTTGAATTGATGGGAGGCACAATCAGTGTAGAAAGTCGAATCTCCAAGGGCAGTACGTTTTCGGTTGAGCTACCGCTAATAATTCAATCTGCCGATGAAGTAGAAAAGCCCTCTTCAGATTTTGGTGGACAGCGGGTGCTATGTGTTGAAGACAATGAAACGACTGGTTCAATTATCAAGGATATGCTTGCAAGCTGGAATCTACACGTAACAGTTGTTACTTCGCTTACTGAAGCTATGACGATTGTTAACGAGCAAGCCTTTGAATTCGCTATGGTAGACTATCAGTTGGGCAAAGAAACCTGCATACCGCTGCTTAACTACTTAAGTAAACTTGAAGCTTGTCCTTCAAAAATTATTGTTTTCAGTGCGTTTGACACTGTCTTTTTACAAAAGCAACTACACGATGTACCACTAGATTTAGATTTCATTGCAAAACCGATTACGCGTCGTCGTTTGTACAAGTTAATATCAACTAAATTACAATCCGAGGTCGATAATAAAGCTAAATTACCTTGCAGAAATAATTCAAATATTCGAGTGCTATTAGTTGAAGATAATAAAATTAATCAAACGATTGCGAGTACAATTCTAAAAGGGTTTGGTTATTATTTTGAGATTGCTGAAAACGGTCAGCAGGCGATTGATATTATTAGTAATAATTCTTTTGATATCATATTAATGGATATTCAAATGCCTATTTTGGATGGCATCGAGGCAACTAAAATTTTACGTAACTCTTACAGTAAGGAAGCCCTACCAATTATAGCGCTTACTGCAAATGTAACGGAGGCTGAAGTTGAAAAGTATTTAGCTATCGGCATGAATGCGCACTTATCTAAGCCGTATGTAAAAGAACAGATGCAAGAGGTTATCGGCTCACAAATCACATTGATTGAACAATATCGAGAATCAAAATTGCCATGATATGCTATTTGTTGATGACAATATGTAATTGTTTTAAATTTAAATATACGTACTATCGTAAGCGCATCAGCAACAAGATAAGTCAGCTAGATAACAAGTTCGAATTTATGCGGCCAAGCGCTTGGCGTTAGCTGTTTAATTTGATTTCAAGTTATTTAGGTTACAACTTCCCCATTAACCTTATTTATACGATAGCCAATTCTTTCCACTGTTGTGATTAGATCGTGTTTTGTCCGCATACTCGCGATTTTAATTTCATTATCAGCCAAATTTATGTCGATTAAAGCGCATCTATCCAGCGCTTTAATTGCACTTTTTATTGTGTTTGCGCAATGATTACAGGTCATTTCATTAATAGTGATTTTCAACATAGCTGTTTCCTTTATTTTTAACATGCCAACTACTTTAAAGGTTACGCTGGTGGCAAGGTCAACAATGGCACTGGTACTTTTTAAGGTTAACAAAATTACTATTTGACCTTACCATCGTGGTAAGGATTAAAGTGATATCTCGACAAAAACGTCAAAGCGGAGATTAAAATGGATAAACGCATACAATTTAGTGTGTCTGGTATGTCATGCGCTTCCTGTGTTGGTCGCGTAGAAAACGCGCTAAATAAAATAACCGGAGTGACAAAGGTGAGCGTTAACCTAGCAAGCGAAAGTGTTAACGTTGAAGGTGATGCTGATTTAGCTGACGTTGTGCAAGCCGTAAAAGATGCGGGCTACGGCGTAGAGACACGTGAAGTTCACTACCAAGTTACAGGTATGGGGTGCGCTTCTTGTATCGGTCGCATTGAAAAGGCTGCATATTCATTACCGCAAGTTATTAACGCCAATGTTAATTTAGCAACAGAAAAGCTCACGCTTACCGTATTATCTGAACCTGCTTTTGACGAACTTTCACATGTTATAAGTGAAGCTGGTTATGCGCTGGTTGAGCCAGAGTCAGTAACGCCAAACGAGCAGCAAAATACCAGTGAAAATCTGCCAATTTATCGTAGAGAGTGGTTTGCACCTGCCGCCTCGATGGCATTAACGCTACCCATGCTATTGCCAATGTTTGGCTTGTTATTTAATTTTCATTGGATGCCACCCGCTTGGGTGCAATGGGCGTTAGCAACGCCTATTCAGTTTTACTTTGGTGCCCGTTTTTATCGTGCAGGATGGGGCGCATTAAAAGCGGGTGTTGGCAATATGGACTTGCTTGTTGCTATTGGCACCAGCGCCGCCTATGGATTATCGCTTTACTTGTGGTGGACATTCAGCGCTGAGCACGGTCAGCCCCATTTGTATTTTGAAAGCAGCAGTGCGGTGCTGAGTTTAGTATTGCTCGGTAAGTACCTTGAACATCGCGCTAAGCGCCGTACAACCAGTGCATTAAAGGCATTAGAAAATCTAAAACCAACTACAGCAACCGTTTGGCGTAACAATACTTGGCAAAGTGTCGCTGTATCACATGTAAAAAGCGGTGAGCGCATTAAAATTAAGCCAGGCGAACGCGTGCCGGTAGATGGTGTGGTGCTAAGTGGCCAGTCACAAATTGATGAAGCGCTTATCAGCGGTGAAAGCGTGCCCGTTTATAAAACCGAATCAGACAAAGTAACCGGTGGCTCGGTTAATTTAGATGGTGTTTTGGAAGTTAACGCCACGAGCGTTGGCGCAGAATCAACACTGGCCAAAATTATTCGTTTAGTTGAACAAGCACAGGGCGCAAAAGCGCCGGTTCAAGCCTTAGTTGATAAAGTAAGTGCGATATTTGTGCCTGTTGTGCTGGTGGTTGCACTGATCACCTTGCTTGCCTTTGGAATCGGCACAGGTGATTGGACAACGGGTATTTTGAACGCCGTAGCAGTTTTGGTTATTGCTTGCCCGTGTGCCTTAGGTTTAGCAACGCCTGCGGCAATTATGGCGGGTACTGGCACGGCTGCACGATTTGGCATTTTAGTGAAAGATGCCCGGGCGCTGGAACAAGCAACCAGTATCGATATGGTGATTTTTGATAAAACTGGCACGCTCACAGTCGGTAAACCAGAACTAAGTGAAATGCATGCTTTTAATGCCACGCAACAAGATGCTTTGCAATTAGCCGCATCACTTCAGCAATATAGCGAACACCCGTTAGCAAAAGCGATTGTTGATAAAGCGGCTGCGCAGCAACTCGACTATTTACCAGTATCTGATTTTAAAGTTGTTGCAGGGCGAGGGGTTAAAGCGAGTTATCAGCAAAATACGGTTTACCTTGGTAGCACGTTTTGGATGCAAGAGCTTGCAATCTCATTGCCTGATTTACCGACTCAAATACCGGGTGCATCGTTATCTTGGTTGGTAAGTCAATCGCCGAACGAACAAGCAAAAGTACTCGCGCTGTTTTATTTTAGCGATGCGCCGAAAGTACATGCGGCCAGCGCGGTAACTCAGTTAAAACAACAAGGCATTAAAGTGGCAATGTTAACTGGCGATAGTCAAACCAGCGCGGAATATATTGCCGAGCGGTTAGGGTTGGACGAATATCAAGCGCAGGTATTGCCTGAACATAAAGCCCAGTACATAGCTAAATCACAGCAGCAGGGTTATACGGTTGCTATGGTGGGTGATGGTATTAATGACGCACCGGCGCTGGCACAGTCCGATCTTGGTATTGCTATGGCGACAGGCACCGATGTGGCAGTCAGTGCCTCGGCTATCACATTAATGCGCGGTGAGCCGATCTTAGTGGCGTCGGCATTAACCATGTCAAAACTCACTTATCGCAAAATTAAACAAAACTTATTTTGGGCGTTTGTTTTTAATGTGATTGGTATTCCATTGGCAGCATTGGGTTATCTCAATCCTATTATTGCTGGTGGCGCGATGGCGGCCAGTAGTTTGTTGGTAATTAGTAATGCGCTGCTGTTGCAGCGTTGGCAACCAAAGGCATAAATAAAATGAGCACCTTAATCACCATAGGTGAAGCAGCAAAGCGCAGCGGACTAACCGCTAAAATGATCCGTTATTACGAAGCCAGCGGCTTATTAAGTTCAACGACGCGAAGTGAGGCAGGTTATCGCTTGTATAACGCACAGCAATTGCAGCAGTTGACGGTAATTAAACGAGCGCGCAAGTTAGGTTTTTCGCTTGCGCAAATACAATCGCTGCTCGACTTAATGCAAAACCCGGGTCGCACTAGCCGAGAGGTGAAAGCGATAACACAGCATCATTTAGACGATATCGAGCAGAAAATTAACGAACTGCAACAAATGCAAGAAACCCTAAAACAACTTGCAGATAACTGTAGTGGTGACGAAAGTGCCGATTGCCCAATTCTTGATGGCTTGTGTCAATCAAGCGAGCAATAAGGTGTTAAATGTCGCTAAAAGTGTGCTTATTTATGACGTTTAGCGACATACACACACTAAGTTTACTTAGGGTAACTAATAATATTGTGAAAAACCGCGGTTTCGCTTAGTGCTTCATAACCGTGCGGTTGATCGCTATAAAAACGAATGCTGTCGCCTTGTTTTAAGGGGTGCCATTGTTGGTCAAAAAACACCTGTAATTCACCTTCAATCACGTGAATATGCTCAATAACGCCTACACTATGCGCACTTGATAGTTGCTGGTGGCGCTCAGATAAGGTGATTTCAAACACCTCCAAACCAGTATCCGACTGAAATGGAAATAAGGTATTTATTTTCATACGCGGATCTTCAGGAAATATCCGCTCACTTTCGCGCAAGTCTGGTTTATCTGCGAAAAATGCTGAAAATGACGTTTCTAACCCACTGGCAATTTTCCATAGCGTGGCAATGGTTGGGCTAGATTCTTCTCGTTCAATTTGGCCCAGCATGGCTTTTGATACACCGGTTAGCTTAGCGGTTTTATCTAAGCTTAATCCTTTCTTTTGACGTTCACTTTTTAAATGTTGGGCAATTTCGGCTCTAAAAATCGCATCTTTCATAGTAACTTCTCGGTTGTGCGTTATAGCGCACGGTGTTATTGTTTTGTTTGTTGTGCGTTATTGCGCACAAGTTGTTAAAAATATAACACAGAGAATAACGAATGATGAACACCACATACCTATCTGTAAGTCATATCACAGCGGGGTTTAGCGCTGTACTAATCGGTTACACCAGCTCTATTGTTATTATTTTACAAGCGGCAACGGCGGCGGGTGCCTCTGCGGCGCAAATTGAAAGTTGGTTGCTCGCCCTCGGCTTAATGATGGGACTGAGCTCAATAGGTTATTCTTGGTATTACAAAATACCTATTTTAACGGCCTGGTCCACCCCGGGGGCTGCGATGCTAGTAAGTATTGCCCCGCAACATGATTTGCCTACGTTAGTTGGTGCGTTTGTTGTTACTGGTGCGCTCATTTTCACTACGGGGCTTGTTACACCACTATCAAATGCCCTAAAACGCATTCCTTCACCGCTGGCAACCGCCATGCTTGCCGCTATTTTATTGCCGTTTTGCGTAAAAGCGTTTGAACCTATTATGAGTATGCCGGGTGTGTTTTTGTTGATGTTCATTGCTTATGCGTTAAGTAAACGGTTTGCCGCAAAGTACACCATGTTAATGCTGCTTATTGTTGGTTTAGCTGCGGCGTTTTACCTTGATAATGATTTAGTAAGCACAGCACACTTTGCCGTTGCTAACCCCGCTTGGCTTACACCTGAGTTTGATGTGATGGCGATTTTTAACGTTGCAGTGCCGCTTTATATTGTCACTATGCTGTCGCAGAATTTATCAGGCATAGCAATGATGCAAAGCTATGGATACACCGCACCGGTTAAACCTATTTTAGTAGGTACAGGGCTTATAAATATGCTGGCTGCGCCGTTTGGTGGTTTTAGTTTAAATCTTGCTGCTATTTCTGCTGCAATGTGTATGACTGAAGAGGTTGATAGCAACAAGGGCAATCGTTATCGTGCGGTAATTTGGGCTGGTTTGTTTTATATTTTGGCAGGGTTATTAGCGACAAGTGTTGTCTCTATTTTTGTTGCGTTTCCAAGCGAAGTGACCCAAATGCTTGCTGGTTTTGCATTATTGGGTACCTTGTTAATGTGTTTGCAAAGTGCATTTTCAAATCTGCGCTACCGTGAAGCGTCGTTACTTACATTTTTGGTCACGCTTTCAGGCATTAGCTTTTTGGGGTTAAATGCAATTATTTGGGGTTTATTACTTGGTTGGTTCTATGCCAGCTTAATGAACAAAAAGGCGGAAAATTCGTAACTAAATTAACGTTATATTGGTGTTACTAAAATAGTATTAGCCGGATAAAGCGTTAATGATAGCCAAGGCATCTTCTTGATTGGTGAAGGCACGAACATTTAAGCCCGATTTTTCAATAAACGCGTTTAGTAAACTTAATTGCACGCGATTGGCACACACAATAGCAATCATTTGACAGTTGTTTTCAAGGCTCCACATGTAGGTTTGCCCGATGGTTTTCATTACTTCAGGGCAGCCCAAGGTTTCGTCATCAATTACATCTATGCGATACCACTTTTCAAGAAAGTTAGCGCTAACTTGCTTTTTGAGCTCTTCAAATGCGCTATTGATACCAATAACATTAAAAGGGCCAAATACATCTAACTGAAGAATATTGCCATGCCAAGAGTAGTTAACTTTTCCGTGCGCAAACATGATTACATCTGTGTTTTCAAATTAGGGTCAGTATATGTTGAAAGTCAGTAATTGAACACTAAAATCGTTTAATACCGTCTAACATCGGCAATCTTGCAGATACTTGTATCGCAAGATTACCGATAAGATGCGCTACAAACGCATTAGCATATTTTCAATGCGGTAAGTACCAGCATGCGCTCTTACACATGTGGTGTTTGCATCTTTTTCAAATGTAACGGGTGTATCTTTTTGCGTGGTTTCAACGAGTGTCATTGCTTGTTTTTCGCTGTTACAAAAGTCTTGCAGTGCGCGTCGAATTTGCCCGTTTGAAATGGCATTTTCAAAAACGTTTTCTTCACTTGAAAGCGCTTTTTTATTATCACTTTTTTCTTGTTTTAGACTTGAGAGCGTAAATTTTTCACCGCTAGGCATAAAGTGATAACGAAAAGTGTTCTTTGCTGTGTGCTCTAATACTACAACGCCTTCTTTACCGATGACCGACATCTTCCCTGTGTTTTTTTCCACTTTTAACGCGGTTGTTTCATCTACACCAAAGCCAAATTGTTGTTTGGTTGCTTGCATTAAAACGGCTAAGCGAGGGGTACGGCCACGCTCGCTAAAATGGGTATCCAAAATACCGAAATCAAAACTGCTTAAACCACCGTGTTTATCAAAGGTGAGCGCATCAAACTCAAGGTGCTGGCAGCCACCTTGGTTATGACAATTTTCAGCTGGCGGCGGCGCATCAAACGCGCCATTTTTCAGTGCGTTTAGGCTACTGCCGTTAGTGATCATAGGCACATAACCATAATTATTTTGGCCACCCGATTGCATAGCCGTGCCAGCACTTGTGCCTACTAAAATTTCTCGGCTTTGAATAACTTCAAACCAAGGGTAAGCTTCTTTTGTCTCAGCATTAATAAACACCTGCTTAGTAAGCGATTGATCCCCGCCATTAAAAAACAGGCCATCGGCGCTGTTAAGGGTAGTGATTAAATTGTCGATGCCAGCATCACACAAGGCTTTTTCTTGCGCTGTTAAATCGGGGTAAACCGTGCCGCGGTTATAGGCTAAATTAATTTTGTTGCGGTAGTGATCAAGGTTTTCGCAATCTTGTTTTGAAATGGCTTTAGCAAGCGCTGGTGTCAGTGCTAACCACTTTGCATTTATCTTATATTGACTAAATAGGCCGTTATAAAAATCGGCGGATTCATAAGGGTCACGAGAAGACGCTGTGACTAAAAACAGGGTTTTATTTGGCGCGTTTTTAATGTCTAAACTAATGGCGTTTAAAATCTCAGTTGTGCCTTTAACTTTGTTTTTGTTTGTGAGTACTTGCTCGCTAATACGCTTATTTTTCACAATGAGTGGTAGTTCAAGCATATCAAATACAAAGTAATACTCTTGATTGCTTAAAGCGCGGTATAAAGCGGCATTTTCGCCTTTAAATTTTTCAATAAGCTCTGCTTTGGTAATGGCGTTTTTGCTTTTTATTTTGTTGAGCAATTTTCGCGTGGCAATTTTGTGCTGTGTGTTGGTATTTGGCCAATTTGAGTTAATCGCAGTGATGGCTGTTTCGTTAATTAAATAGAGTGAATGGGTTTTTGCATGGGATGAAAATGAAGTTTTTTCAATGCAGTTTTTTGGCGCTAAACTCGAACACGTTTTAAGTGCGCCGCCCGCTAAATAAAGTGTTTTCGCAGAGGATGTTAGGCTATAAAAAAGCGAAAACGCGAGGGTGAAATTTTTTACAAAAGACACAAGGTTCATGATTAATTTCCAATCAAGTTTTAAAAAATGGCTTGTCATCACAAAAAAAGCTGTGATATAAAAATTATGAACTTTGCGGGATGCAAACTAGCACACGCCAGTTTGTAATGTCAAAATACACGAGATGAAGAAATGTTAAAAAAAGCGAATCAGCTTGTTTGCTACTTCTACTCACCACACTACCTTTCTGAGTGGTTCGACGAGTAGACACACGGTTTTTAACCGTGGTGTTGTCTATTGGTATGCAACCCACCCCCAAAAATTACAAAAACAATAAATTTGTCGATTAAACAATTAAGTTGCATGTGATTTGCCATAATCATAACAACTAAAACACAGCATTTTTACGCCCAAATTGCATGATAGATCCGTCTATCGTTTGTGAATCTGCGTGTCTTGTTGAATCGCACCTAATCAGAAACAGGTGAAGTATGTATAACAAGTTAACCCTAGCCATTTTTGCGGCACTGTCAGTGTCAGCACAGGCTGCAGAGCAAGAATCCAAAAACTCAGAAGAAGTATCAGTTGAGCGCATTGAAATAACCGGTTCACGCATTAAAGGCGTTGACCTTGAAGGCACCCAACCAATCACAATTTTAAGTGCCGAAGACATCGAGCGTTCAGGCGCTTCATCCATATACGAATTACTGCAAGATATTCCTCAGCTAAAAGGTGGCGCAGGCACATTCTCAACCAGTGAAAGTGGTAGTACATCAACCTCTACACCAGCAGGGCAAGCCGCAGCAAGCTTACGTGGTATGGGCCCATCAGCAACTCTTACGCTGATTAATGGTCGTCGCGTTGCGCCAAGTTCATTTGCCGCAGGCACGCAAAACTTTGTCGATGTAAACTCTATTCCACTGGCAGCAATCGAGCGCGTTGAAATCTTAGCGACAGGTGCGTCGGCAATTTATGGTGCAGATGCGGTGGCGGGTGTGATTAACTACATCTTGAAAAAAGACTTTGATGGCGGTGAAGTTGAAGTGAGTTACGGTGATAGCTTTGAAGATTCAGATGAAAGTAAAAAACAAATTAATCTTATTTGGGGCACCAAAATTGGCGAAGGTAACTTAACCGTATTTGCCGATTATTATGACCGTAACCAGTTTAATGCAAGTGACCGCGATTACCTTGCATCGCCTAATTTAGTTAACAGCTATTCATACTTACCAAAGCTTGAAAACACGCCAAATATTTATTACTACAGCAGCCGTGATGGTAATGAACAGCCTGCACCTGGCTGCTTAACTGAGCTGGTTACAACCGAATACGGCGAGCAAATTTGTGCTTACTACGGTAATCAAGACGATGTATTACGCGCACCGTTTGAAAGTATGTCGGGCGGTTTTATGTTTAACCAAGCTGTGGGCGACTTTGTTTGGAATACCGAAATGTTCTACAGCAAAACTAAATCTACCGCGTATTCAACGCCTGCGGCAATCAACCGAGATGATGACAGCGAAGGTCCTTGGATTAAAGAAGATGCCTTGTTTATTTATAACGGTGCTAACGGTGATAACCCATTACTTGATTCGCTGTATATTGAGCCGTTTGATACTTTGCTTGGACAAGAGCAATTTGGCTTCAGATTTAGTGCACGCTTTAACGACCCACGCACAGTAGAGGTTGAATCTGAAAATATGCGTTTTGTTTCTAGCCTTGAAGGGAAATTAGCAGATTGGGATTGGGAAACAGGCATCATGTTTTCTGAATCACGTTCAGATCAAGTAGCTGTAAAGGGCGTTTACAACCGTTATAAATTCCATGCAGCAATAGCAGGTGAGCTGTGTTCAGATGGCACCATTGCACAGCAAAACAATGGTGATATTAGCTGTGGTGCAGGCTCATTACTTGATTTTTATAACCCATTTTTAGTGGGGGATGGCACTAACGATGCGACCTTAGCGCTTACGCAAGAAACGCCAACGCGTAACGGTAAAAGCCGTGTTTACGGTTGGGATTTCACGCTTTCTGGCGAACTAATGACAATTGGTGATAGCGACATTCAATCGTCATTTGGCCTTGAAGCCCGCAAAGAAGAACTTTCAGATTTTCCGTCAGCGAACGCGGTAGCAAATGCAAACAATAGCTACCTTGTTGATGTATTTGGTTATGGTTCGAGCATTGCCGAAGCTGAGCGCACACAACTTGGTGCATTTGCCGAGCTTTATGTACCAGTAGGTGACAAAATTGAAATGCAACTTGCAGGGCGTTATGACCATTTTGATGACTTTGGCTCAACTTTTAATCCTAAAGTGAGCATAAGCTATCGCCCAGTTGATTCAGTAATGTTACGCGCAGCGTGGGCAACCTCGTTTAGAGCACCTTCGCTTACCCAAGCAGGTGTAAAACTCAGAACAACCACATCAACCTTTGATTGTGGCGCAAACCAAGCGGTAGCTGATTTATACTGTGAAGGTGACGGCACACAAGTGACGGTAAATAGCCTAGAGCTTGGTAACAGCGAATTAAATGCAGAGGAATCTGAGTCACTGTCACTAGGTTTTGCATGGAGCCCAAGCCGCGATACCACCATCACATTAGATTACTGGCAATTTAATTACGACGATGTCATTGATACCAATATGACGGGGGTACTTGCTCGTGCTATTAGCGATGAATCATTGCGCCACTGTGGTTTAGTTCCTAATGGTGAAATGGGTATTTCATACGGTGAAAACGTGTGTCGTTACTGGGATGATAGCGGCCTGCGCATTGATGAGGCGGGTGCAAACTTATATGAAATTTTGGATAAGTATGTCAGAGGGGATAGTCCACGTTCAGCAAGCCTAGAGTTCTATCGCGACCATGTGATTCAATTAGAAAACACTGGTAGCCAAGATATTCGTGGTTTAGACATTAAAATTGATCAGCGTTTTCGTTTTGATGCGGGTGATTTAACGTTAAAACTCGACGCCACTCACTACCTTGATTACGACCGTAATAAGCCGGGCTCAGACGACATTGAGCAACTTGTTGGCACATTCCGCTACCCTGAAAATATCGGTCGTTTTTCAATTTCATTTGATGCAGAGCGTTATTACATCTCGTTTGGTGCAAACTATACTGATAGTTATCAAGATGATATAGAAGGTTTACGCGACCGTGAAATCGACGAGTTAATTGAACTTGGCGAATTAGATGACAATGAACAGCGCGATGTGAAAAGCTGGACTGTGGTGGACTTAAGTGCGGGTTATGAAGTATCAGATTCAGTGATGATCCGCGCCAGTATCGATAACTTATTCGATAAAAAGCCACCGAGCGTTTACGGCTCATCACGTGGTTTTGACTCAATTAATCACGATGCTTACGGTACAACGTATAACCTTGGTGTAACTTACCGTTTCTAATGGGCTAGTGGGGGTAACCCCACTTTTAAAAACACACATGAAACAACAATTTAAAATGCCTGATGCGTTCGTTATTTTGTTAGTGATCGCAGGGCTTTGCTATCTCGTGTCTTTCTTTGTATTGCCGGGTAAATTCGACGGTATCAACCAAGGTGCTACCGTATCACTGGCGCAATTTAGCCAAGCGGTAAGCCCTCAGCCAGCGGCGCTGTTTGCAACGAACGGTGATGCAGGCCTACTTAATATTCTTTTTGAAGGCCTAGTCAGCGGTGATAGAAATGGCGCAGCAATTGGCGTAATTGCGTTTATTTTAATTACTGGTGGTGCATTTGGTGTGCTAATGCATACTAAAGCCATTGATAACGGCATTATGGCGCTTATTAGCTCAACTACGCGTATTGATTGGCTGTTTATACCTAGTTTGTTTATCACCTTTGCGTTAGGCGGCGCTATTTTTGGAATGGGTGAAGAAGCCATTGCATTTTGTATTGTGCTCTTTCCGATCATGAAAAAGCTTGGTTATAACGCGCAAGTAACTGTGCTGGTGACGTATGTGGCAACGCAAATTGGTTTTGCGGCATCACCTATGAACCCGTTTAGTATTGCCATTGCGCAAAGTATTGCAGGCTTACCTGTCTTTTCAGGTGCAGAGTTGCGTACTGCTATTGCGGCAGTGTTTATTTTTGTTGGCATGGTATTTACTGTGCGCTACGCAGCGAGCATTCGTAACATTGAAAAACTGCCTGAAAATACTGCGCAAGCTGCGTTCACCAATACCGACAGGCTGCTGTTAATTAGCTTTTTAGCGGTGATTGTTTGGGTGATTTATGGTGTAACGGCAAAAGGCTATTACATTCCTGAACTTGCTACCCAGTTTTTTGTTTTAGGTTTAGTTGTGGCGATTATTGCCAAGCTTGGTAACAGGCAGAGCATTGAAGAGTCGGTCGCCGCGTTTAAACATGGTAGTGCCGAACTACTGCCAGCAGCGCTATTAGTTGGTCTTGCAAAAGGTTTAGTGCTATTGCTAGGCGGTGGCGACTTGGCCGAGTATTCGTTACTCAATACGCTACTTTATTATGCGGCGTCGTTTATTTCGCATGTACCCGATGTGATAGCTGCTTGGTTTATGTATTTATTCCAATCAGTGTTTAATTTTTTTGTCTCATCGGGTTCAGGTCAAGCCGCGATTACGATGCCAATTATGGCGCCACTTGCTGACTTAATTGGCGTATCGCGTCAAACAGCGGTGCTGGCATTTCAGCTAGGTGATGGCCTAACGAATATAATTATCCCAACGTCAGCTAGTTTGATTGGCTGTTTAGGCGTTGTAAAACTTTCATGGAACGAATGGGCGCAATTCATTTGGCGCTTTATGTTGTTTTTATTCTCTTTAGCAAGCGCAGTGGTCATTGTTGCGCATCTTATAAATTATCAATAAAACATTATGTTAACTCTAATTAAGCAGGCCGAGTGTTATTCCCCTAAAAGACTCGGCAAACAAGACGTGCTTATTGCAGGCACAAAAATTATTGCAATCGAAGCTGACATTAACCTCGATACCAATGTTGCGTGTGAGGTGATTGATGGCAGCGACTTAATTGTAGCGCCTGGCTTTGTTGATTCATTGGTGCACATTAGTGGCGGCGGTGGTGAAGCGGGTTTTGCCAGCCGCACACCAGAAATGAACTTAACGGATGCCACTATTGCAGGCATTACCACTGTGGTTGGCGCGCTTGGTACCGATGATGTTAGCCGAACTCACAGCGACTTAATCGCCAAAGCAAAAGGGTTAAAGCAAGAAGGCTTAAACGCCTTTTGTCATACGGGTTCGTATCATTTACCCGCAAAAACACTGGGCGAAAGCATTAGCCACGACATTATGTATGTGGATGAAGTGATAGGTTTGGGTGAAGTGGCCATTAGCGATCATCGCGGTCGCCAAATTACTGCGCAGCAACTCGCTGAAGTTGCCGCCGAAGCCAGAACCGCAGGCCTTTTAAGTGGTAAACGCGGCACCGTATCGATTCATGTTGGCTCAGGCAAAGCGCATGTTAATTTGCTTCATGATGTGGCCAATAACACGGATATTCCGATCTCACAGTTTTACCCAACACATATGAACCGTAACGCTGAGCTATTAACGGCGGGCATTGAATTTTGCCGTGCAGGTGGCACCATCGACTTTACTACCAGCACGACCGAATACGATTTGGCTAATGGCGAGCTTGCCGCGGCCGAAGCCCTTGCGTATTGCTTAGATAAAGGGGTGAATGTTGCGCAGCTCACCATGAGTTCAGACGGTCACGCGAGTTTGCCAATTTATAATCAGCAAAATGAGCTAGTAGGATTTGAAGTGGGTACTGAGCTGTCATTGCTAAGTTCATTTCAGCAGGCGGTAAAGCAATTTAATGTGCCTCTTGAAAAAGCATTAAGTGCGATTACGATAAACCCAGCGCGCATTCTTGGCCTTAACAAAGGCGAGCTCAAACAAAATGGGGGTGCCGATGTGGTGCTGCTTCGTCAATCAGATTTAACCGTGCACAGCGTATGGTGCAATGGCAAAAAAATGATTGAAGACAGCCAAATTGTTGCGAATGGATTTTTTAATAGCGCAACCTGAATTCAGGTTAATAAACCGACTTGATGATATAATCCCAAGGGTTAGCGTAAGCTAACCCTTTTTGTTTTTATTTTCGAGGTGTTGTTTTATATCTTGCAGGTCTTTCTCGAGCATTTTTACTAACGATTTTTTCATTAATAAACCCATAATTCCCGAGATTAGCTTACCAATAAATGTCATTGATTGACCAGAAAACGACATGGACAAACGGGTGATCCCGTCAGTTTCTGTTACTGCCATTTTAGTCAGGTATACCGCACCACAGTTTTCGGCGCGGGTGCAATAATATTGGCCTTCTACTGCTTCGGTTATCCACATGGTTTCGCTTGCTTCTTTGCCAAACATCTCGCGGGTTTCTGTCCACTTTAAGCCTACTAACCCTGTTTCTGGTCGCTCTAATACTGTTAAGTCAATGATTGCATCAATCATATTTTTACAGTTGTCGATGTCGGTGATTGCTTGCCATACTTGCTCTTTTGCACAATTTACCTCTGTTGAAACATTAATTTCCATATTGCACCTTCAAGTATGTGAGATTGATTTAACATAGTAATTCATAAAAAATTCCGCTGTTTATTAATCTAATAAACATAGCGGCTTTTTTATTAATTACATCGTTATTTCGCTAATCATTTTTTAAAAACAAGCCTAATCAAGCAACTGACTTAATTGTTTTTTTAACCTTTTTAAGTGCCATTTTTTGCTTTAAAGGCGAAAGGTAATCAATAAACAACTTACCTTTCAAATGATCGATTTCATGTTGCAATACAATGGCAAGAAAATCATCACTTTCAATGGTTATTTCTTTGCCTGTGCGGTCTAAAGCTTTAACGGTTACTTCGGTGTAACGCTCTACGTCTGCGTAGTAACCAGGAACAGATAAACAGCCTTCTTGCCCCATTTCTTTGTGGTTGCCACTTACAACCTCTGGGTTAATTAGAATGAGTGGTGCATCTCGTTGCTCAGAAATATCAATAACGATAATGGCTTCGCTTCTGCCTACTTGTGTCGCGGCAAGTCCAATACCATCGTCGGTGTGATACATGGTATCTAGCATGTCATCAATTAATGTTTGCACGCTTGCAACATCGGTTACCTTTTCGGTGTTAACTTTTAATTTCTCGTTTGGAGCTTTTAATATTTCTAAAACGGCCATTTTACCTCAATTATTTTTGGCTAATCGCCCTTTTGGGGCTTTGGAGTGCTTGCTGATAAAATAGATAAACAAGCTAAGTGTTATTATGGCGCAATTGTATGTTAGATAAGCGCCGATTGATAAACGTTATTTTCGATTTGTGAGCCAGCAAATTCAAAATTGAGTTGGCCAATTTTGCGAA
The DNA here is from genome assembly GCF_044005875.1 of Pseudoalteromonas sp. XMcav1-K. Taxonomy (NCBI): domain Bacteria; kingdom Pseudomonadati; phylum Pseudomonadota; class Gammaproteobacteria; order Alteromonadales; family Pseudoalteromonadaceae; genus Pseudoalteromonas; species Pseudoalteromonas sp. XMcav1-K. The sequence continues at coordinate 334,259 of NZ_JBIPJE010000050.1, forward strand.
ATCCTAAATGCAAATAAAACCCGTTAGACTCGTTTTCAACCCAAGTGTACAGCCAATACACGTTACCAAACTCGTGTTCTACCGCGGTTAAAAGTTGTTTACCTAAACCTTGTCCTTTAAATCGAGTATCGATATACAGTTTTTCAAGCTCAAAACCATTATTTGCCGATTGAAAGTTAGATGTCATATTAAGCAGGGCATAGCCTTGTATTACTTGGTCTTTTTCAATCACTAATAAGTTGTAATCTGGCGAATCAAGTAACGAGCTAAAATAGCTTTCAGTAAATGTAGCAAGGGCATACTGCGCGTATTCGCGCTTTATGCCTTCAGCGGCATAGGTGTCGAGCCACACTTTTATTGAAAGGGCGGCTAATTGTAAGCAATCATCCTTGCATGCATGTCGAATCATAGTGTTGTAAATGTCTTCTATTATTGTTGTTTTACTAACGCCACTTTTTTAATGCCATGGCTGGGTGTAAAACGCTTAAACTCGTTAAAACCGTGTTTTTGGTATAAACGAATAGCAGGCGCGTTGACTAGCGCGGTTTCAACAATAGCTTTGGTAAAATCAAACGCCTTTAACACATATTCCATCAGTTTTCCGGCAATGCCTTTACGAAAATGCAGAGGCGCTACGGTTAAACTGTCTATTTCTAATAGGTTGTCTTGGTATGTGATTTCGATAACACCTGCAAGGCTGTCACCTTCATAAAAACCATAAAACAAGGTGTTGGAGTTTGCTATATCCTGTGGCGTGCGCGATAGCGGTGGAAAATTATCAGTGCCAATTAGTGCAGCTTCAATTTTATAAGAAGTTTGAAACACAGCGTAAATGTGCGAAGCAATATCGCTATTTGAATGGGTAAGTTGAGCTATCATATTTTGTTAATTAACTGCCTAACTGGGTAATATGCAAAAGTTCGCCCGAAGGTCCCCAAAGATAAAATACTTTGCCCCAAGGCATTTGTTGGATTGGTGAGATTTTAGTTTTGTATTTTGAGTTGCTACATAACTCAAACGCATCATAGATATCTGCAACGCAAATTTGCAACATAAAGTTTTTTGCTAAATCTTCGTTGTAAAAGCGCTGCAAGAAGAAAAGACAATCGCCATTTTCAAAAAGCGTAAGATCATCGCTCACATATTCAGAATTAAAGCCAATTTCAGCATAAAAAGATAAAGAGACCTCGTAGTCCTTACTCGGGATAAATGTTTTTATATCGATAACATCCATGATATTTCCATAAATAAGCAGCACGTATTAACACTTAAAAAGTGCAAAAGGGCATTAGTGAAATGGCTAAGGGCAAAGTGAATGCGCCTACAATTTTACAAAACTATAAATAGCGCAGGTGCATTAGTAAACCTTTCAATAACTAAAGATAACTAAACGCATTTAAAAACGGAGGTTAAGGTTTATAAATGGTTGGTTTTGTAGATGTCTTAAGGCAAATAGGCTTTACGTTAACCTAAATTGTATGCGTGCTAAACGCAATACAGCTCACTAATTTTAAGCATTTATTAAAGACAATTTCACACAAATGTTTATTTTGTATATTTTATACGATATAGTCAGGCAATAAAGATTTTATACAAAAGGTAATACGATGCAAACAAATAGTACAGATTGGCGTTATACGGTTATGCCTGCCGTGTTTACATGGTTAAAAGAGACTGAAACAGGCGCACTTGAAATTGACCTAGTTGCAACACAAAAGTACGCAGCAGATATTTTACGTGTTGAAGGTAAAGCTGGCACACGCATGGGTGGCCTTGTTGGTTCAGGCACGCTAGGTGAAAACAGCTACCTAAGCGCTGAGCAGCGTCTTTCTCTACTAAGTGCGCTTTCTGAGGTTGCTAAAGAATTTAACGTGCCTTTAATTAGTGGCGCTGCGGCAGAAACTAAAGAAGCCCTTGCAACTATTGTAAAAGAGCTGGCAACAGTCGGTGTAGATACAGTTATGGTAATGCCACCAAAAACCAAAGAAGCGCCTTCTGATGAAGAAATGTATGCTTATTACGCGCTTGCCGCAGATGCAGCACGTGAAGCTGGCATTACAATTATGCCTTACAACAACCCAGATGCAGCGGGTTACCATGCGCTTTCAACCGATATTTTAAGAAAGCTTGCAGCACTACCTGAAGTAACAGCTCTTAAAATTTCAACAACTGACGTATCAGTTATTGAAACGCTGATGCTAGAAAACAAAGATGCAAAAATCTTAGCAGGTGTAGACACAGTAACTGTTCACGCAGGCCTAGCTGGCGCATGTGGCGGCATTACAGGTGTAGGGTGTATCTTCCCGAAAGCAAGCGTAACCATGCAAGAGTATGTAAATGACGGTAATTGGGCTGAAGCGAATAAAATCTCGCAAGCAATGAACTCAATTTCATACCTTGATGCTCAGCCACTATTATTAGAATACCTAAAGTTTGCATTTGGTATTCACCACAATGACGAACAAGGCGGCCTGCGCACATTAGGCAAAAAACTTACTGAAGCGCAAATTGATGATGTTCGCGCACGTTACCAACTTGCAAAAGCGCGCCTTGAAGCACTTGGTTTAGCTGAATAACACTTTTAGTTTTTTGAAAAGATCAAAGCTCCTTTTTAGGAGCTTTTTTGTGGGTGTTAGATACTCACTTTTTATTTCAAGGGTAATGAGTGAGAGTAATGTAAGGCCAGAACAAGCTGCTTTATGTCCCGTAATCAACGTGTTACATTTTATCTTTGAACCAAACTAAACCAGTTACCTGAGTTGTCAATACCCATAGCTTCGACGCCATATAACTGCTTTGTGGGAGGCTGAATAAATTCCACGCCTTTAGCTACTAGGTCTTCATACGTTTTCTGGCAATTCTCTGTTTCGAAAACGCCTGCTCCAAATGCGCCTTCTTCGATTAAACTTCGAATTTTTTCGGCAGAGTCTTTGGTAAACATTGGTCCTTCTTTTGGCTCAGCCAATACTAGCTGAGTTTGTGGTTTAGATTTCGGGTATACCGTTAGCCATCGAAAACCTCCCTCCATTTTCATGTCGTCACCGACTTCAAAACCGAGCTTGTTTTTATAAAAATCAAGCGCCTCTTCCTGATTAAGTACATATATTGTTGTGTGTGCAATGGATGTGATCATCTATATATTCCTTGTTGATAATTCATCTTTATTTTACAGAAATAACAAAAATGATATTTCTTCAATATTGCTCACTTGGCTACTTTACCTAAGAAATGGTAGGCATAACATGCTGGTATGACTTGTAACGGAAAACTGTATGCGTCAGTAGACAAAGCCCATAGCTTGCGACGATACAAAGTAGGTGCCATACCTGTATGTTTACAAAACAAAGAAGAAAAACTGCCAAGACTTGCGTAACCAACTTTTTCACAGACTTCTGAGATACTAAAATTCTCTGTTATGAGCATTTTCTTAGCTTGTTCGACTCTAAGACGAATTAAGTACTCGTTAGGCGTTTCCCCATAAGTATCTTTGAATGTACGCAAAAAATGATATGGAGACATGTACGAGTACTTTGCCATATCAGATAAGCTTAACGGAGCATGATAATTGTTAGCAATAAAATCTCTGCCCGCATTCAGTTTTTTTAACTTATAGTCCGTAGCCATAAAACATGCTTAGTGTTTGACGTAAAATAGTTTGTTAAGAGGTAATTTGTCACTTTTACATCGTAACATCATCTGTTTATATACTAAGGCAATTTATAACACTAGTAATAAGTTGTAATTAATCAGAGAAATTGTAGAAAATAGGCACCTCGCGTAATGATAATATTTAGGGACAATAAGTCACTCATAGGGGGAAATTATCCCTCGCTCGTTATTCGCTCATAGCAGTCGGTTACATATAGAAATCCATTGGGTTACTTCAGCTAAGCGCTAGGAGCGAAAGAAAAGTTTTAGAATAATAATTCTACATCTCACTATTTATGTTTAGGGGGATTGGATTTATTTAATAATATGCCATAAAAGGTCTAGGCTGCTTGTCCTGTTTTGCTCCCTTTAGGTAAAGTGTAAAGGAACTTGGTATTTTTCGTTTTGCTCTATCTTGATTATTTTCAGTTTTTCATCCAGTCTTCACCTTCTTAACAATACTAAGCTATTGGCAATTCAAGAAATATAAAAATTAGATTTTATCACTTAAATTAAACGTGATGTTTGCGCTCTCGCTTAAGATTGTTTGGAATGATATTTGTTCTCGCTTATCAACCATCAACAAATTCTCGAATTAACATAAATTGGTATTAGTATGAATTGTGACCAGCTAATACCAATTTTGTTATCAATGATTTTTAAACTTCTTACTCTTCACATGTACAAAACGTGTTTGATAGATTTTCTATTGATATTTATCTATTTTTTGGCCATTTGGGTTTAATTGTTTCCCACCATTCCCATAATTTTTCATATTGGTGAATAGCGCCTAATTTACCTTTTTTAGAGATCTTCTGATGTTAAGAGGCGGTCACGAGTACTTGAAATTTTCGATTTAAAGAGTGCTGTCATTCGCCCCCCTGGCGTACAAAACTCCCACCTTTCCAAATACACGTTTTGTTACAAATGGTTAACGCGATTAATTCTCATTTAAATGCATTTTTATCTATTTAAATCAGTTGGTTATATCAGTTGACTGAACTGTTCAGATTGTATACCGTTAACGGCTAAAAACTATAATCAAGGAATGTGTGCAGTGCTTGAAGTGAAGAATCTGTATCGCGAGTACGGCAGTGGAGAAACGCGCGTTACCGCGTTAAACGATGTCTCTATCACCATCGACGAAGGGGAGTTTGTCGCTATTATGGGCTCGTCGGGCTCAGGTAAATCAACGTTAATGAATATTTTGGGTTGTTTAGATACGCCAACTAAAGGCGAGTATTTTTTGTCTAAACAATCAATTCAAGATATGTGCGATGAAGACTTATCAAAAATCCGTAATCAGCGTATTGGCTTTATTTTTCAAACCTTTCATTTGTTAACCCGTTTAACCGCGCTTGAAAATGTTACCTTGCCGCTTAGGTACAGTGATATATCGCCAGAACAAGCAAAACAAAAAGGGTTAGCCATGCTTGCCAAGGTGGGGCTTGATCACAGGGCTGGGCATAAGCCAAATGAAATGTCCGGTGGACAAAGGCAACGTGTGGCAATAGCCAGAGCCTTAGTTAATGAGCCTAAAGTGATTTTTGCCGATGAACCAACCGGTAACTTAGATAGCAAAACATCCCACGAAATTATGTCACTGTTATGTGACCTGCACGCCCAAGGCCACACCATTGTAATGGTGACTCACGAAGAAGATATTGCTGAATACGCCAAGCGCATTATTCGAATGAAAGACGGTGTGAAAATAGAGGACAGCGTTCAATGAAAACACTTAAACTTAGCGCGCTGCCATTGATGCTTGCAAGCGCGCTTTTTACAACGCAGGTGTTTGCATCGCAAAACATTTTTATTACTGGGGAAATAAAAGCGAGCGACAGCCAAACCTTTTTTGCACCGCAAAGCGATACATGGCGCATTCAAGTTGAATGGATGTTACCCGAGGGCGAAGTTGCCAAACCCGGTGATGTGGTTGTGGTATTTGAGGGCGGCTCAATTGCCAGCACCATTGAACAAGACGAAGTGAGCCTTAATACCGCACAAGATGAATTAAAACGCCAACAAAACAAGGGCAAACAAGCCATTTTAGAAGCTGAATTTGCGCTTGCCCGTGCTGATTTGTTACTTGAAAAAGCCAAAATTGATGCGGCTGTGCCGAAAAGCCATGTGAGTGCGTTTGATTATGAAGAAAACCAGCTAAAGCTTGAGCAAGCAGTGATTCAAAAGCACAAAGCCAAAGCAAGCCTAGCAGAGGCCAAAACTACGGCGCAGGTAAACATTCGCAAGCAAGAAATCGAAATAGAACATTTGCAAATTAACTTAAAAGAAAACCGCGAACGTTTGCAAAAGCTTACCCACAAAGCTACCAATCAAGGCCCCATTTTGTATGGTAATCACCCTTGGTATGGCACTAAATTGTTTTCAGGGGTTACTGCACAACCGGGTTGGAAAATTGCTGAAATTCCAGCAATGACCGGTCTTTATTTAGAAGCTTGGGTGCACGAAATTGATTATAAGCACTTAAAGCAAGAGCAAACAATGTCGCTTACGCTTGATGCGTATCAAGATACGCCACTTACTGCAAAATTAAGCGATATTTCAACACAACCGGAAGAGCGTAAAGAGTGGGGTAAAGATGCCTATTATCGCGCTAAGTTTGAGTTTGACGATACACAGCAGCTAAAAATTTTACCGGGAATGACGGGGCGCGTTGTGGTGCAAGGAGGCAGTAATGAATAAGTTTAAATTTGGCTTAGTTGCAAGCCTAATCGCGTTCTCGCTAGCCGGTTGTGGCGATGATGAATTTGATTATCACACCATTGAAAAAACCAGCTTACAATTGGCTGTGCAAGCCAATGGCGAATTAGAGTCGGCACAGCAATCGCTTATTGCACCGCCGTCTATTTCGCGTATGTGGCAATACAAAGTGAAGTTTTTAGCGCCTGAGAATAAACAAGTGAAAAAAGGCGAGATGGTTGCCTCTTTTGATGATAAACCCGTGCGCGACCGTTTAATTGAAAAAACCAGCGAATATGACCGCGCGGTAAAAGAGCTCGAAAACCAAAAAGCGCAAGAGATTAAAAACCAAGAAGAGTTAAAACTCGCCCTTGCCGAAGCACAAATGAATTACGATATTGCCAAGCGTAAGGCCGATATTAACGATGATTCAATGTCGGATAACGATAAACGCAAGGCACAGATTGATTTTACCATTGCGCAAAATGACCTTGAGCTGGCTAAGAAAAAGCTGACCTTTCAAGATGAAACTAAAGCGCTCAACATTCGTTTAGCTAAAGGTAAAGCCGAGCGCTTAAAAGCAGAAGTTGATGCCCTAGAACACGACATTGAAAAGCTCAAAGTAAAAGCTCCTATGGATGGCATTGTAATGTATTACACCGACGCCAGTGGTGAAAAGCCAACGGTAGGTGAAAGTGTGCAATTTGGCCAACCAGTAATTGAATTAGCGGTAATCGAAGATATGCAGGTAAAAGCGCAAATTGACGAAGCTGACTTTGGCCGCATTGCACTTAATCAGAAGGTTAAAGTGACCATTGATGGCTCTGAGCCGATTATTACATCGGGCAAAATAACCAGTATTGGCAGTGCGTTTCGTGAAAAATCGCCGCAAGATAAACGCCGAATCGTCGACACCTTAATTAAACTCGATAACATCAATGCAGCTGCGATGCGCCCAGGGTTAACGGCCCGCGTAGAAATAGCGACCGATAAAATTGATGATGTATTGATAGTGCCTGTAAGCGCATTGCATAGCGACCAATCAAGCGCGTATGTAATTGAAAAGAATGGTGATAAAACCCCAGTTACGGTAGGTAATATTAGTAATGGTTTTGCGGTAATAAAAAGTGGCATTGAGCAAGGAGAGGTAGTGCGTTTATGAAGTATTTAGCTATTGTTGTAAGCGTGATTTTATTAACCGCGTGCTCAAAACCCGATGATGTAGCCGCCGAGCTTACGTTTACCGTGCAAAAAGCCCCGTTTAAAAACTATGTAGAGGCAAAAGGCGAACTGATTGCCGCTAATGAAACCGTAATTAGCACTCCTGCATCATCGCGCGGGCCGCAAACGTTGGCGTGGTTAATGCCTGAATATTCTCAAGTTAAAAAAGGTGAAGTGATTGCACGGTTTGATGGTCGTGTAATGACTAAGCAAAAGCGCGAGAGTGATTTTTCAAACCAAAAAGTGTCGCAAGATTTATCCGGTAAAAATACCGAAATCGACACGCGCAGAAAACACTTAGGGTTTGATATGGAAATTGTTGAAGAAGAAAAGCAATTTGCTGAAAATTTCTCTATCGACGATGACCGTATTATCTCGAAACTTGAGATTTTAGAGCAAGCACAAAAAGTCGACTATTTAAATGCCAAAACGGCCTATTTTAATTGGCAGTCTGATCAGTTTAATAGCAGCGCGCAAGGCGAGTTAGACCTGTTAAACATGCAGAGCCAGCAGCATCAAAGCAAAATTAATATGCTCGATGGCAATTTGTCGTCGTTAGAGGTGGTTGCCCCGCACGATGGTTTGTTAACCCATAGCGTAGATTGGCATGGTGAAAAACCAAGAGCAGGGCAAACCTTGTGGCCGGGCCAAAAAATTGCAGGCTTGCCTGATACCTCGGTTATGCAAATCAAGTTGTTTGTAAAAGAGCGCGAAGCGATTAATTTAAAGCAAGATCAAGCAATTGAGTTTTCGCTTATTTCAACACCTAATAAAACCTTTACTGGCAAAATAAGTAAGCTTGCACCGTTTCCTAAATCAATCAAGCGACAAGATCCGCAAAAGTATTACGAGATCACCGCCAGTATTGATGAGCAAGGCGACTACTTACGACCGGGCTTAAAAGTGGTGGCAAACATAGTTGCAGATCAGCCAGCCGAAAAACTAATCGTACCAAAATTTAGCGTATTTGCTGACGAAGAAGGTGCGTATGTGCAACTTAAAACGGCATCGGGTTACAGCAAAGCGCCAGTTACCTTAGGCGCAAGTAATTTAAGCCATGTTGAAATTGTAAAGGGCCTTTCCAAAGGCGATGTAATTGCGCTAGTTGAGCAGGAGGGCAAACTATGAATTTAGTCGGATTATTTAAAGATGCCGCAGTGCAATTGCAACAGCATAAAATGCGCACTTTTTTAACCTTGCTCGGTATGATCTTTGGTGTAGGTGCGGTAATTGCCATGTTGAACATTGGTGAAGGTGCACAGCGTGAAGCACTGAAAATGATTGATTCAATGGGCCTAAATAACGTAATTGTAGAAGCTAAAGACTTTGAAGAGGATGAACTTAGAGAGCAGCGTAAGCACTCGGACGGGTTATCGCTTAACGATGGCAAAGTTGCAGTTGAAGCCTTGCCGTTTATTACTGATTTTGCCGCTGAAAAAGTGGTTGAAACCTACCATGTGTTTAGTGAATACGCCAAATTTGATGGTCAAGCGGTAGGTGTAAGTGAAAACTACTTTGAGCTTGCACATTTTGATTTAAGTGCCGGGCGATTGCTTAATCAGCAAGATGGGCAACATTTTTCGCAAGTGGCGCTGCTAGGAGCAAATACCGCGCGTACTTTGTTCCCGCTTGGCGATGCGGTGGGAAAATCAGTCAAAATTAACCATTTGTGGTTTGAAGTAGTGGGTATTCTTGAAGCGCCATTTTTAAAGAAAAAAGAGTTTCAGGGCGTTAAATTAGGCGATGAACAAAACCAGATCTTTATTCCTCTTAAAACTGCGATCCACCGCTTTAAAAGCGAATTACTCGACCCCGAAATTACTCGCATTAAACTTGCTACCGAACCGGGTTTTAGCCCTGTGATGGCCGCGCAAGCGATTGATGCCTTAGTGAAAGGGCGTCATAACGATATTGATGATTACAAGCTGATTGTGCCTGCCGCGTTATTGGCACAGCAAAAGCAAACCCAGCAAATTTTTAATATTGTAATGTCGTGTGTAGCGGGGATTTCGCTGCTGGTGGGCGGCATTGGCATTATGAACATTATGCTAGCCACTGTGCTTGAGCGCACCAAGGAAATCGGTTTATTGCGCGCCATTGGCGCAACGCAAAAGAACATTCAAGTGCAGTTTATTACCGAGAGTTTCACCATTTCCATTTTAGGTGGCTTACTGGGTGTATTCTTTGGTATTGCACTGTCAGAGCTGATTGCTTTTTACTCCCAGTGGGCGGTGTCGTGGTCGCTAAGCGCGATTGTATTATCGTTTAGCATTTGTGCGTTGGTAGGCCTTGTTTTTGGCGTTTACCCCGCAATTAAGGCATCTAAGCTTGATCCGATTGATGCACTGCAAAGTGACTAATATTAGTGAGGTAAATATAAAAAGGGTTAGCGCTATGCTAACCCCTTTGTTGGGTTGTAATTATGTTTGATAGGGTCAAACAATTACGGTGCAAGTTAGTTGCTAATTACTTAAAGATACATATTGCTCAGAGAGAATAGGCGCTGCTGAGTCATGCAGCTTCTCAGACAAGTCATCGTTGTCTTGTTCGGCCACAAAATTAAGTAAGCAACTGCTGTAATTACTTTTTACTTTGGCAAGTTTGTCGCCGTTTTCTTTACGAAGTAATACCACTTCGCCTGCAGAAAAGTCACCAATCACATTCACCAAATCTTGCGGCGTAATAAGATTGTCGCTTTGTTTTTGCATTGCAAATGTGTCTTCAACAACCAGTTCACCTTGTGCTTTGGTGGTGTGTTTCATCCAGTGACTTTGGTCTTGCATTGGCGTTTCAATAGCGTGGAACAAGGTGCCCGGGTTACCGCCTTGTAACAGCGTATTAAACGTCGCTTCGCTAAAGCCGTTAACAATGTATGTATTAATACCGTGTGAAACTGCTTTTTCAGCGGCTTGTACTTTGGTTTTCATACCGCCAGTACCAACATCGCTGGTTGCACCGCCTGCCATCGCATAAATTTCAGGGTCAATACGCATTACATCAGGAATCAGCGTTGCGCTTTTGTCCTCATGAGGATTGGCGGTATAAAGCCCGTCGATATCAGAACAGATAATCAATGCATCGGCGTAAGCGGCACTGGCCACCATTGCTGATAAATTGTCGTTATCACCCACTTTTAGCTTGTCGGTGGTTACCGTATCGTTTTCATTTACGATAGGCAGAATATCGTTTTGTAGTAACGCGGTCAGCGTGTCGCGCACACTTTCAAAGCGGTCGCGATTGCGTAAATCGGCATGCGTAAGCAGTACTTGGGCAGTATTAAAATCAAATAACCTATCCCAAGTTGCCATCATCTCAGACTGGCCTGCTGCCGCCATGGCTTTTTTCACTGTCATCGACGAATTGTCGACGCTATTAAATAAGTGCGCGCCTGCGGCAACTGAGCCCGATGATACTAATACCACCTGAATACCCGATGCACGGCAACGTACGATAAAATTTGCGATACTTAATAAATACTGGCTACTGCATCCGTCGCGGTGAGGCGCAATTAATGCGCTTCCCACTTTAATCACAATCCGTTTCCAGCCGATATTTTTAAGATTTTGTTGCATAAATTAAGCCTCTTGGAGCTTGGCGTTTGTTGCGTTAAACCATTTGATAGCTTGCTGATCTGGCTGCTGTGTGTTCAAGCTAACGAGTACGATTGCCAGTGAACTCGCTACAAAACCTGGTAGTAACTCGTAAAAGTAAACACTTAAGGTTTCGCCATTTTCGAGTAGCGGTACGTATGCCCAAAGTAGTACGGTGAGTGAACCCACAACCACACCGGCTACTGCGCCGCTGTGCGTTAGCTTTTTCCACCATAAACTAAAGATTACCAGTGGGCCAAATGCTGCGCCAAAACCGGCCCATGCGTTTGATACTAAATTAAGTACGCTGCTATTGCTGTCTAGGGCAATCAGTGATGCCACAACGGCCACCACGAGCACGCATACGCGGCTAATCATCAGCAGTTCGTTACTGCTTGGCTGACGCTTTGCATAGCTCTTATAGATATCTTCAACCAGCGAGCTCGACGACACTAATAGCTGTGACGAAATGGTGCTCATAATGGCAGCTAAAATTGCTGCAAGCAGCCAACCTGCCACAAATGGGTGGAACAAAAACTGTGATAGAAAGATAAAAATGGTTTCGGGATCAGATACTGATTGCTCGCTGTTGGCAATAAAGCTTGCACCAACAAGGCCTGTTACTAGCGCACCAATAATCGAAATTGTCATCCACGATAAACCGATTTTGCGTGCTTTGGCTAAGTTTTCATGGCTATCAATTGCCATAAAGCGCACAATAATGTGTGGCTGACCAAAGTAACCAAGGCCCCATGTCATTAAGCTAATTGCGGCAAGCAATTCAACATTGCCAAAATCAAACGACATTGATTGGGTGAAGTTACTGGCAGCTTCAGCATCAAAGTTACTGAAGGTCACCATAGGTACGGCAATCAGCGCAATGAGCATGATTACGCCCTGAATAAAGTCACTTAAACTGACCGCAAGGAACCCGCCAAGTACCGTGTAAATTACGACTATGCTAACGGTAGCCACAATGCCAATGGTGTAATCAATATTAAATGCCGATTCAAACAGTTTACCGCCGGCGACTAGGCCTGATGCGGTATAAACCGTGAAAAATACAATAATAACAATCGACGCAATGAGTCTTACACTGCCTTTTTCAAGGGCGAAGCGCTTCGAAAAGAACTCGGGAATGGTCAGTGCATCATCTGCAAGTTCTGTGAATACTCGAAGCTTAGGCGCAACAATGTGATAGTTCACATAGGCACCTAACACTAGGCCAACTGCAAGCCAAATACTGCCTAATCCACTAACATAAGCGGCACCTGGTAGACCCATCAGCATCCAGCCGCTCATATCTGATGCTCCAGCTGATAATGCGGTTACTTTGGCGCTGACATTGCGCCCACCGAGTAAATATTCACCGTTATCTGATGTGGATTTTTTCATGGCATAAACGCCAATGAAAATTAGCAGGGCGAAATATAATAAAATAGAAAAAGTCGCGTAATCGAACATTTTATTTCAGTACTAATTAATTATGTTATTTGCTTTGAGAATTTGCGTAGCGCCCTTGTGAGTCACCTGAGATTCGCTTTTTAGCAAGAGAACCCGCGGCTAATAAGTAACTTACAGCGGCGATAAATTTAAAAGAAAGGTACCCAAAAAGATCCGTCTTAGTACTCATGATATTTACCTCATATGGTTAAAATTGATTACAATTCTAATTATTTGAGTTCTAATTTCAAGTGAATAAAACTTGATCAACACTAAAAGTGCATTTAAGTGTTTGTTTATATTGATTTAATTTATTTTTAACGTTTTTATGATTTATTTAGATTTAGTTGGATAAACAAATATTAATTTGAATTCGAAATAAATAAGGCTAAATAGGTGAAATAAATTGGCCTGTTTTCCGGTTTATACCGTATAGACCGTGCATTTATGCCAATCGGCTACACTCTTTTAGTTATGTTTGCATTTTCAGCGATTGGTATGGATGTGAACTTTATCGTGGTTTATTAAAGTTAAGGGGCACATTTGAAAACACTTATTCAATTTTTATCTTGGTCGGGTTTGGTGTTGTCTGCCAATTTAGTTGCACAGGAAAAAGTCACTGCGCAGCAATTTGTCGACTTGCAAGAAGGCAATAAGCCGTTTGCTGGTTTTCGCCGTGCGCATGCAAAAGGTGCATGTATAACAGGTGAGTTTGTCGCTAATGGCGCACTTGCACCCTACACAAAAGCAACTTTGTTTGAAGCTGGAACGACTGCCTTTGTTGGTCGCTTTTCAATTGCGGGTAGTAATCCAACAGCGCCAGATTTAAAAGCGCCAGTGCGCAGCCTAGCGTTGAGTTTTAATTTAAGCAGCACTGAGCAATGGCGTATTGCCATGAATACACCACCAGCGATGGCGGTCACTAACGCACATGATTTTTATCAGCAAATTGTGGCAATTAAGCAAGGGCCTAATGCGATTAAAGCGTTTTTTAACGAGCACTCTGAAAGCAAAGACTTTTTAAGTTGGAAAGCCAGCTACACCCCGTCTTCGAGTTTTGCTCTTGAGCAATACAACAGCATAAATGCGTTCTATTTGATTGATAATCAAAGCAATAAACAGGCGGTTAGGTGGCATGTTATGCCTCGCGATAACACACCAAATACCCTTACAAATAGCGATAATGCGCTGTTTGATGAGTTAGCAAGCCGTTTAGCAAGTGGGCCTGTATCATTTAATTGGGTGTTTACTTTAGCCAGTAATGACGATGATGAAACTAATCCTGCGGTAATTTGGCCAAGCTCACGCGAACAGGTATCTGCAGGAGTGCTCAAGATTAAAACTATTAATACCAGCGAAGATGCGCGCTGCCACGACATAAACTTTGATCCGCTAACCTTACCAACAGGCATTGTCGCGACTCAAGATCCCATTTTGAATGCGCGCTCTGCTGCATATGCGGAGTCTTATCGTCGCAGAGCGAAAGAAAAACTGCTGGAGGCGCTGCAATGATCGCCAAACACAGCTTAAGTTTAAGATTATTACACTGGGTAATGGCGATGATGTTTGTATCGCTGTTTGCAGCAGGTTTAACTATGGTTAGTTCACTTGAACCATGGCAACCCAGTTTACTGGCACTGCATAAGGCGTTTGGCTTAGTTGCTTTAGTGTTATTTGTGCTGCGTGTGTGGGCTAAATTTAGCTCAAAGCCGCTTACTTCGAGTAGTGATGAATCTAAGTTGCAGAAAATGGCAGCAAGCAGTGTGCATTTTCTACTTTATTGTTTTATGTGTGCTGTGCCACTAACGGGCATGATGTCGCAGTATTTTGCCAGTAAGCCAATCTCGTTTTTTGGCATAGTGAGCATTGGCGTCAAAAGCGAACCAAATATTGTGCTTTATGGCTTGTTTCGCGAATTACACAGCTTATTTATTGCTGTGTTTGCCTCGCTAATTTTGATGCATGTTGCGGGTGCGCTTTACCATCACTTTATTAAAAAAGACGATAAGTTAAAACGCATGCTTTAATGTTTATTGTTTTTTTACACGGCGGTTTATTGATAACAAAAAAGCGAGTAGGGAAACCCTAACTCGCTTTTTTAATCGGCTAGCAAAGTGTTAACTTACTTTCACTTTGCGATAGCTTAAGCGGTAAAAAATGCTATAGAACACAGGCACGGCAATCAATGTGAGCAAGGTTGCAAATGCTAAACCACCCATAATGGTTACCGACATATCGGCGAAGAACGCATCGCTTAAAAGCGGCGCCATACCTAAAATAGTGGTAATCGCAGCGAGTGCAACAGGGCGTAAACGTGACGCGCTGGCCGATAAAATAGCTTCGTTTGGTACGCTGCCTTCTTTGATTTGCAGATCAATTTCTTCAAGTAAAACAATGGCATTTTTAATTAACATGCCAAATAAACTTAAGAAACCCAGCAGTGACATAAAGCCAAACGGCATATCGGTAACAAGTAAACCAGTTACAACGCCTACCGCAGCCATTGGCACAACTAACCAAATAATCAGTGGTTGACGCACGCGGCCAAATAACACAATAGAAATCAACAGCATCACTAAAAAGCCTGCGGGCAAGCCTGTACCAAGTGCTTTTTGTGCATCGCGTGATGACTCGTATTCACCACCCCATTCTAGGCTATAGCCAGCAGGCAGTTGCATTGCTTCAATTTGTGGTTTGATACGTGCAAATGCCTTACCTGCGGTTTCATCAAAGCCCGGGTCGGCAAGTACCGTAATGGTTCTTACGCGGTCGCGGCGGTGAATTTGAGTCTCTTCATTTTCCAGTTTTAAGCCCGTTGATACTTGCCTAAATGGAATGTATTTACGCTGTGATGAACTCCACACTAAGCTGTTTTCAATTGCTTCTATTTCTGATTGGCCCGAGCTTGCAACTTTGGCGGTAATGGCATAGCTGTAATCACCATCTTGCAAGCGGCCAAGTTCCAGCCCCGTTGATGCATATTGAATCGTTTGTGCAAAATCATTACGTGAAACCGCCGCAATGCCTGCGTTTACCGAATCATAATGGGTGTTTAACACTAAGCCTTTTTCACGCCAATCGTGGCGAATATCGCGAATTTTGCCATCGTTTAGCATAATGTTTTCTGCTTCACGGGCTAACTTGCGTAGTACTTCAGAATCTGGGCCTGAGAATCGCGCTGCTAATTTAGCACCGCCACCTGGGCCAAACTGCATGCGTTCGGTATAAAAGTCTGCGTTGAGATCGATGTCTGGCATCAGCTTAGTTAACTGCTGAATCACCCCGTCAATTTCATCGCGCTGGTGGGTGCGTACCAAGAAAAAGCCGTAGCTTTCGTTTGGTTGTTGCGGCGCATAAGTTAAGGTAAAGCGATCTGCACCACGGCCAACAAAGCTGGTTACTGACTTTATTTCATCAAAGTGCAGTAGCATTTTTTCGGTATCGGCTACTTTTTTGGTGGTTTCGCGAATATCTTGCCCTTGCGGTCCCCAGTAATGCACAAAGAAAATAGGCGCATTTGAAGGTGGGAAGAAACCTTGTTTCACTAAACCAAAACTGGCGTAGGCAATAAAGGTGATGGCAAAAAGCACCGCAACCGTAATCCATCTTAATTTAAGTGCACTGTGTAGTAGGGCGATATAACCACGATAAAATGCACTGTGGCCAGATTGTGTATTTGATTGCTGCTCCACTTTATAAAAGTATTTACCAAATAGCGGCACTACGGTGATTGCTAATACCCAGCTGAGCATGAGCGAAATTAACACCACCGCAAATAGCGAGTAAAGAAACTCACCCGTTGCGTCGTCTGATAAACCAATGCCCGAGAAGGCCGCAATGCCGATTACTGTTGCTCCTAATAATGGCCATTGCGTACGTTTTACAATAAAGCTTGCGGCTTCAAGCGCTTTTTTGCCTTGTTTCATGCGCAGCATCATACCTTCGGCAACTACAATGGCATTATCAACCAGCATCCCCATAGCAATTACCATAGCGCCCAGAGAAATACGCTGTAGCTGCAAACCCATTAGCCACATAATTAATACGGTGCCCATTACGGTAATTAACAGTACCGAGCCAACCACCACGCCTGAGCGCCAGCCCATAAAAACCATTAGCGTTAAGGTTACAACAATCACTGACATGATCAGGTTATTAATAAACCCTTTTACAGATACATCAACAATATTGGCTTGGTCGTAGATTGGGGTAAGTGTGATGCCTGCTGGCAGCTCGCTTAACAAATCGGCCACTTTAGCATTCACGCGCTTACCTACTTCAACAATGTTGACATCGTTTAGCGCCGATACGGCAAGGGTAATTGCTTCGTTGCCTTGGTAGCGAATAAGCGTAGGCTGGATATCGAGCGGTTCAAATTTAAGCTCAGCAATATCACGAATTTTAAATGATTGGTTAGTACCCGGTACAACAATTGTTAGGTTATAAATTTCTTCAATTTGATCTAGCGGGTTTTCAACAATTAAACGTAGGGTTCGGCCTTCTAGTTGAATACGACCGCCATTAAATGGCTTTAAATTTTCTTCAAGTAGTGCAGTGATTTCTGGAAATGAAATACCTAAGCCCGACAACTGATATGGGTTAATGTAAGCCACTAATTGCTCTTGCTGCACACCACTGACTTGCACTTTGGCAACGCCTTCGGTGATGAGTAAATCGCGGCGAATAATGCGCGCAAATTCACGTAACTCTTGCGGGCTAAACTCAGGCGCGCTCAGCGCGTAATACATGCCGTAAACATCACCAAAGTCATCGTAAACCGTTGGCGCATGGCTACCTGATGGTAAAATACTGGTGACATCGCGCAGTCGTTTTCTTAGTTCATCCCATATTTGCGGTAACTCGTTTGAGTCGAAGTTAGGTTTTACTTCAACAGTGATTTCCGACAAACCCGGTTTTGAAATAGACGTTAACTGTTTAAGTTGCGGCATTTGTTGCAGCGCAATTTCAAGTTGTTCGGTGACTTCGCGCTCAACTTTTTGTGCACTAGCGCCCGGAAACTGGGTTACAACTTGCACCTGCTTAATGGTAAATGCTGGGTCTTCTAAGCGACCAATGTTACTTAAACCAAGGGTGCCACCAATTAATAATACAATCACCAACAGCCATATATTGACTGGGTTTTTAATTGAATAACGAGCGATATCCACAGTTATAGCTCCGCTTTATAGGGTTTTACAGTCATGCCTTCGCGCATTTGCGCGGCGCCTGCGGCAACTATTAAATCACCTTCGGTAATACCACTTTTAATGGCTGCAAAACGGGTTTTAACCGATAACACATCGACGTTTGCCTTGCTTACTTGTGCCGTATCGCGATTGAATTTCCAAACATGAAATCCCTCGCTATCGTTACCTTGTAAAGCGTTAAATGGCACTAGCAAATGTTGCTCGTCGCTTTGACTTTCAAGGCTTACTTGTACAACCGCACGCGCACCTGGGGTTAAATTGGTGTCATTGGCTTGTGCGGCAAAAACCACCTTGTATGTTTGTGTAATAGGGTCGGGCTGAGTGGCATGCTCAATGTATTCTAATTGGTAAACTTTATCGGGCGCCGAAATAATATGTGCATTAGCGCCAACTAACGAACCCTCTTTGTATTTACTTACCAAACGCTCCGGTACATTCACATTAAAGTAATAGCGCGAAACATCTTGTAGGCGAGCCACAATATCGCCGGCTTGTACATAGTTTCCTTTTTCAGCGAAACGTTCTGAGATCTGCGCGTTAAATGGCGCGAGTAAGGTGGTGTAACTGAGATCTTTTTCAGCGCGTTTAAGTGCGATGTCGGCCAGTTCAAAGTTGGTTTTTGCGTTATCTAACTGACTTTGAGATACCAAACCGTTTTTTGCCGTTGCTTCAATACGTTCTAAATCTCGTGTTGCTTGGCTTAAGCGAGCTTCGGCTTCTTGTACACGTTGTTTAAACGGTGTCGGGTCAATTTGTGCTAGCAGTTGGCCTTGGTTTGCCAGCGTACCTGTCATTAATTGTGTTTGGATTAAACGACCAGATACTTCAAAACTTAAATCGACGGTTTTTACTGCCGACACTTCTGCAGGGAAAGTACGGTTAACCAATTTGGCGTTGCTTACAGCAGGTACTAGCTTAACGGCTTGTACTTTTTCTACAGTAAGTTGTTCGGCAGGGGCGTCGGAACACGCTTGCAAAAACAAAGTTAACAGCGAAAGTGCGACTAATTTTACACGGGTCGCAGAGGTAAAAAAGTGAGTTTTCATAGTCATTGTTGCTTAGTTGTCAAAGTTTAATAAAACGAACTTGATTTTATCTTTATGATTTTTAAAGCATTTAAAACCTAAAATAGAAAACCGCTAACGGTTAAAGACGCTTCAGTATAATCATTGATCAAGTAAACTGTACGGTGTAGTTTACTGGTCGCAATTGAAAAGTAAACCAATTAGTGTAAAAATAATTTCCAACTTTTCTAAGAGACCAAATCATGAGCGAAGCCAAAATCAGCCGCAGTATGCAAAAACGCCAAGCGATTATTGATGGCGCAAAAACGGCATTCCAGCAATATGGTGTAAGCGACACCAGCATGGATAAAATTGCCGAAACTGCGCAAGTATCAAAGCGTACTGTTTACAATCACTTTGAAAGTAAAGAGATTTTGGTAACTCACATTATTCGTGATATTTGGAGTCAGAATATTCTGACGTATGAGTTTGAATACGATAAGAATCGAGATTTGCGCAGTCAGCTGAGCGAGTTGATTGCCAACGAGCTTCAGTTTATGTGCGATCAAGGCACACTTGATTTAATTCGCGTGGCAATGGGTTACTGCTTATTTAACCCAGGGATGTCTAATGGTGAGTTACGTGAGTTCTTTGAACAAGAAACAACGCTTATTCGTTGGCTTAGACATGCTATGGAAGATGGAAAATTTCGTAAAAAAGACCCGTATCTAGTATCTGAGCAATTACTAGGTTTGTTAAAAGGGCAAGCTTTTTGGCCGCAGGTGTTACATTTTGATGAGCGATTGACTGAAGCGCAAATGCGCGAGCTAACAAATGATACTCTGGACTTGTTTTTAAGCTACTACGAAATTTAATTGAGTAAACGCGGTTTTGGCGTAAATGCAACCGCGTTAGCTAAGGCGCAGTGCCATTTTGACGTAAGTTAGGTAGTGTTTTAAAAAAGGCTCACCCTCAACAGTTAAGCCAAACCGACGATAAAACGGTACGGCTGTTTCGCGGGCATCAAGCCAAAACTTTTCAATATTGCGCTTTTTAACATCGCTTATAATATGCTGTAAAAGTTCGCTGCCGAGACCTTGGTTTTGGTAACTTGGCAAGGTGGCAAATTTGCGCAAACGCGCTTCGTTTTTATTGATAAATAACGATGCTACACACACTAGTTCTCGCTTAACCTTAATGCCAAAGTGGACGGCGTTTTGGTCTTCCGGTAATTGGCAAAAATCCATTGGCTTGTCTGGCCACAGTACGTGATGACGCACGCTAATCGTTTCAGCGGCGGTAATTTGTTGTACTTGAAAGGGTGAAGGCATTATTAGATGCCACCTGTAACATCAAGTATTTTTCCGGTAATAAACGAGGCGTCGTCTGATAATAAATAAGCGATGCTATTTGCTACTTCTATAGGTTGCCCGCCACGCTTAAGTGGGATTTTTTCTTTGAGTCGGTCAACGCGCGTTGGTTCGCCACCGTCGCTATGAATATCAGTATAAATAAGCCCTGGGCGTATAGCGTTAACACGAATACCGTGCTCGGCAACTTCTAGGGCAAGGCCACGGGTAAGTGAATCTACCGCGCCTTTTGCTGCGGCATAGTCAACGTATTCAAAGGGCGCGCCTGATTGCGATGCACCCGAAGACACATTCACAATTGCGCCATCACTCGGGCAACGTTTTATAAACTCTTTGGCACATAAAAACGTGCTGGTAAGGTTACCGTTAACGGTATTTAAAAAGCGCTCAAGGGAAATATCTGAAAGTGTGCTTTGTTTAAATAAAATGCCTGCGTTATTAACGAGATAATTAACTTTGCCTAAATTCGCTTCAATGTTATCAAAAAGGTGAGTAACTGCGTTTTCGTTTGTAACATCCGCACAAAATGTATCACACATTCCGCCGTTTTGTTTGATCTCATTTGCAACATCTGTTGCGGCATCGGCATTTTTTACATAGTTAATGGCAACACGATAACCGCGCTTAGCGAGCAGTTTTGCCGTAGCGGCGCCAATACCGCGAGAAGCGCCGGTAACTAAAACAACTTTGTTTATTGTGTCTTTATTCATAATGCTATTTTGAGCGACTTGGCTCGAACTCGCTGTAGTGCGGTAAGTCAATATTTAAACTATCCCAATTGGCTTTTGAATCAACAAAATTATGGGACATTGGGCGTTCAGCAATATCGCAGTCAAGTACACCTAAGCGCAGGCGTAAACGTGTTGGGTCATCCGCATTTGAGCTATAAAGTGGTGACGCGCATTGCTTGCAAAAATGACGTTTTCTACCCGGTTTTACTTCAAACGAGTTAATGAATTCTTGCCCTTTTTCGATTGTTAGCGACTGCGAGTCAATAAAGCCATTGGTCGCAAAGGCGGTACCGCTTGATTTTCTGCAAAGTGAGCAGTGGCAATGAATAATATCGCTAATTGGGCCGTTAATTGTCATGTGAACTTCGCCGCATAGGCAAGTGGCAGAATACATATTTGTCCTTAAACTGAGGAAGTTGAATTTGATAGCTGCTTTTTACGCGCTTGAAAATCAACACAAATGTTAATGCTTAACCACACAAACCCTATCACAAAGCTGATGCCACCAAAATCCAAATAACGAAAATTTCCGTGTAATTCATATTGGGCATCAAAATTGGCGCCTTTTAGCGTAGGGATCAGAATATCAACAATCCACAAACCAAACATCACACTTGAAATGGCAAACGCGGCAATCCAACCGTAATTAATTAAAAAGGCAAAGGTAATATGCTCAATATTTGATTGTTGTTGCAGTTGCGCGGGTGTTAGCTCAAAAACCGCGGCCAATGCTTTACTGGTTTCGAGCGAGGCGTTGCCATTTTTTTCAACACGCTGAATGGTGCGAATACTTAATCCCGCCGTGACTGCCAGCTCTTCTTGACTCCAACAGTGTTGTAAGCGCAATTGTTGTATTTTCTTATTATCTAGTTTCACAAATAAACTCATGATGTATTTCCTTATCGATGTAAGTTGATAAGGAACAGCATAAAAATTTAGTGTACCGACTGCACTGACAAATACCAGACATCTTAATGACATTCACCTGTCATCTATCTGACAATTTAGCGACACCTCAATAATATGGCGGTTATACTGAGTGTTGGTACTCACTTAATTGAGTTTTATCCGACCATTGGTAAACAAATTCATCGACCACTGAACCACATGGCGCATGCCATACACCTGCCTTAACGCGTTTAGCGCCCAACTTTTCATACACTTTAATGGCGTGATGATTTCCTGATAGCACTTCTAAGTAGATGCTTGGATGTTGGGCGTTTACTTGCAGCCATTGTGTTGCCATAGACATTAGCTGCTTGGCGATGCCATTACCGTGATAATGACCATCGACATGTAAGTTATCGAGCAAGCTGCCAAGCTCTGCATTGTGATCGGCGTAAACACAAATAAAGCCAACGAGTTTGCTTTGGTGGCTCGCAATAATTACATGCTGCTTGCTATTTTCAGTAGCAAAACGAGATTGCCACAGCGCTAAACGCTCGTTTGGGGCAACTTGGCTTAAGTATTCGGCTTTTAACATAGTATGGTAGGTGTTTTGCCAACTTTGTGTGTGAAGAGACGCAATTGCTGAGGCATCGCTTTGATTGGCAACGCGGTAGTTGATGTCCATGTTTGGTGTTCCTTGTAGTTAGGGCCTGTTGATCTTTGCCGTTCTATTTTTGTTCTCTTTGAGCGTGCTTTTATCGCGGCGCTCGACGTGTGGCCTAGTAATCTAAGCGAATATCGAGCAAAGCTTCCGCGTCCTGCTCACGCCCCTTACCTACATCCATATAGGCAACAATGAGAAAAGTGCGCTCAAAAGAACCGTTCGGCAGCGCTTGGTTGGGTTTTCTACTGTGTTATCGGCTGACTCACATAGAATAACTATGCCACGCAGCCTCTGCCTTGTATAAAACCCAATCAAACTGCTGCAAAAACGAACTTGAAAGGTCATCAGGCCCTAGCTACCCAGTTCAATTAAAGCATTAATATTGAACTGATTAAATACTTTTACGCCGTGCTGGCTTAGCAGCTGTACAGTGACGCCTTGTCCACTTACTTTACTGCCTGAAAAGGTGCCGTCATATATTTCAGTGCTGCCACAGCTAGGGCTAAATTCGGTTAATAACGCCAATTTAATGTGGTGTGTTTGGCAAAATTTTAAGGTGAGTTTTGCGCCGTGCATAAATGCGTCGGTCACATCAAGTCCGTCATCTTGTATCACACGTGTGGTATCGTGTTTTTGGCGATAGATAATTTCGGCGGGCGGCCTTGGTATTGGCAAACCTGCGCTTACTTCGGGGCAAAAAGGCAAAAGTTCAAAATGCTGTTTCAGCGTTTGTAACTCAAGGGCGAGCGCTTTGCCGTTGTATCGAACAGGATTGCCAAACAAACAGCTGCTTATTAGTAATTTTTGCATCAGTTTATTAAAGCGCTAATTCAAACTGCAGCATATCGCTGGTGTTAGAAGGCGTTTTGGTAAACCCCATTTTGCTTAGCACGTGCGCCGATGCTGGATTATCAATGCTTACGCCACCGTGTATTACGCGCCACTGTGTTTTTGCTCTGCCATAGTGAATGAGTGCTTTTAGTAGTTCACTGGCGTAACCTTTGCCCCAATATTGCGCGTTAAATAAATAACCAATATATGCATGGCCCTTGTCTTCATAAATTATTAGTAAGCCAATCAGTGTTAACTCGGCATTGTGATAGATGCCATAAACTTGGCATGTGTGTGCTTGTTCATTTAACCAAACCTTTGCATCAACAGGTGTTGTAATCCCGTGAAAACTAGGTGGTAAGTAACGTGTTACCTCGGGACTTAAAATTGCAATCAGCTGGTTAAGTTCAACATGGTTTAGGGTTTGCTTTAACGCCGACACCGTGAGTCGTTGGCTATTGAACAAGCACAGATCTTTCATATTACTCGCTTTTAGAATGACAAGGTTGGTTATTTAAAAACTGCGTGATGTGTGCGTTTATTGCCTGTTTTAACCAGTTAGGGCCACCGTCGTACATATCGTTATGACGAGATTTTGCAATTTTAACAACACATACAGGTAGCTGCTGAGTTTCGCTTTCGCTATAAAGCACACCTTTATCGGCTGGGAAGTCGCTGCCACGAATTGACAGCACCTTAATATTTGGATTTCGAGGAAGCGGTACACGGCGATGATCGATAGTGATCACGCGCTCGATATAATCGACGTTTTCATTGGCAAGCCACGTCGAAATATCGCCACCGTTTGAATGGCCGATTAACGTGAGTGCATTAAAGTTATAGTGTGTGTATTTGTTGGCATAGTGCGATTTTACAAAGCGCAGTGTTTGTGCGCCACGCTGCCAGTTTTCGCTGCGCGTTTGGTATAAGTCACCGCTGACTGAGAGCGGCGGATCATTGGGCAGTTCATGCCCAACAGCGATAGTTAAAAACCCATTTTTATTGAGTAAAGTTTCAATAAACTGGTATTCAGTGTGTTTAATCCCATATCCCGCGCTAATTATGGCGACCGGACATTGATTTTTTTGCGTGCAACTTGCTGAATTTATAGGCTTTGAGACTGTCACTGGAATATGACGGTCGCGTGACTTATCAAACACGCTCAGGTCACTATTTTTGGCATTAACCGCATAACTCGCAAGGCCTAACAGCAGGCTTAACGCAAGAGAAAAACGCATGAATCTTCCTTTTTATAAATTATTGTTTTTAAACGTTTGATTGAGCGCCTTTTTAACATTTTAGCTATATGATTTATAGTGATTTCCGTGCGATTGCTTGGATCACAGCTGCCTCACCGGTATGAAATGTACCTTCAATAACAGTGCGCTTAAGGCTTTGTAGCAATGCGAAATCTAGCCCGGCTAATTCATTTTTAAGCTGTGTTGTTGTGATCATTGTACTGATGTCGTTGCCGCCGCCTGTGCCTAAATGAATTTGCTCGGGGGTGTAGGCTTCAAGTAAAAATACCCCATTTGGTTTTAAACTTTTAACTACATTGGCGTGAAGTAAACGCCTATGCGCTTGTGAAAACGGGGCAAAAATTGAGATGATGCTATCCCATTTATTTTCACCTAAATCAAAGTTGGTTAAATCAGCGTGAATAAACTCAATGTTTACCTTGTGCTTGTCAGCTAATCGCGCTGCTTTTTCTAACCCTTTGATTGATGCGTCGACGGCACAGACCTCAAATCCTTGCTGAGCAAGAAATACTGCATTGCGTCCTTCACCTTCTGCAAGCGTGAGCACTTTGTTTGCTTTAAGTGATGAAACGTGTTGCTTTAAAAAGTCATTTGCTTGCGTACCGTAAGCATATTCGCTGTTTGAAAATCGTGTGTCCCACATGCTGTCAAAGGTCATGATTTACGCCTGTTAATTTAAACAATAGAATAAGGGTATTACTTCAAGTCGACTTTAAGTCAAGTGCACGCGAGAAAAATTATGGATATTGCGCAAGTTGCTAAACAATCGGGTTTAAAACCATCAACATTACGTTATTACGAAGAAAAAGGGCTGATCCGCTCTGCTGGCCGCAATGGGTTACGCCGTTATTACGATAAACAGGTGTTAGAGAAGTTGGCGCTAATTAACTTGGGGCGCTACGTTGGTTTATCGCTCGATGAAATTGCTGAAATGCTGCTGCCGAAAGGCGTTGAGGTGAATCGCTCGTTATTGCTTGAAAAAGCCGACGAGCTCGATAAACAAATTAAATCGATGACGGCGATACGAGATGGCTTGCGCCACGCTGCTGAGTGCAGCGCGCCACATCATTTAGCTTGCCCAACGTTTCAGCGTTTTTTAAATCTTGCGGGTAAACGCCTAAAAGCGAAACCGAACAAGCTGAAGTAATATCATTGCGGATTTTGCTTAAATTGTAATGGTGCCTGTTAGGTATTGCACTGCATCGCCAGAGATTTTGACGCGGCTGTCTGTTACTTCACAATATAAAATGCCACTGCGTTTTGATGCTTGCAGCGCCACAATTTGCTGTTTATTCAATTTTTCAGCCCAGTAGGGCGCAAGTCCTGTGTGAATAGAGCCGGTTACCGGATCTTCATCACCGCCATTGGCGGGCCAAAAATAGCGTGATGCACAATCAAATTGTGTGCTCGGTGCACTCACTGTGACATCAAAAGGGGCCAGCTGTTTGAGCTTGTCAGAATCGGTGCTGATTGCATTGATAGTCGCTTCATTGTCATAAATAGCGAAATAGGCTTGGTCGTTTTTAAGCACTTCAAGTGGCGTGTGTGATAATCCTTCAAGCAATGCCGCGGGCACTTGGTGTGGCTCAACGGGTGTTGGTTTGCGATTTGGAAAGTCCATTTCAATACGGCCGAGCGCGTTTTTCACTATGGTCATTTCGCCGACGGCGCTTGCGAAAAATGTAAATTCTGACTTTTCTGGGTATTTAGAAAATAGAACAAAGGCCGATGCAAGCGTGGCGTGGCCGCAAAAATCAATCTCGGTAAGTGGCGAAAACCAGCGAATATGGTAAACATTAGCCTCATTTTTCACTAAATAAGCGGTTTCTGATAAGTTGTTTTCACTGGCAATATTTTGCATTTGGCTGTCACTTAGCCAATCATCAGTAATGATCACTGCTGCAGAGTTGCCTTTAAATCGCTCGTTGGTGAATGCATCAATCACCTGCATTTCAAGTTTCATGATTGCCCCTTCTCGTAAACTTTTTGTGCGATTAGCTCGCTTGTGAGTGGTTGCCCTTGCCAAATAAATACTTTGCTTGCACCAGCACCTAACCCAAGTTCAAGTAAAATACGTTCTTCAATTTCACACAAACCACCGTCGTTCAGTGCTTGTTGATGCATAACTAAGGTGAGTGTTTGCAGCAGCGATTTAGTTTGTACTTGGCTGATAGCGTCTTTGAGTTTGGCTTCGCAAGCTTGAAAATGTGCGATAGCTAATCGTGCATTAGAAAACGTACCTGTGATCACTTGCTGCTTGTTAGCGTCAAAGTTATCGATAGTAATGTGGTCTTTATTAATAGTGACGTAAAGCACGTGTTGGTTAAACATGGTATTTCCTATTGCGCGCGTTTTTTAGCGTAAATAAACAGATCTGTATCAGGCGTTGTTGCATCTGAATTCATCACTTTACGGTTAACCTTAATTATTTCAAATGCGTATTTTTCAAGCATGGCTGTAAGGTCGCTAAAGGTATGATAGTAAATGTACATTTGGTCGCCCTTGCTGGATGTTTGCAGGCCTGAACGAGCATTTTCACCTTCCATAGTGCTGATATGCAAAAGCCCGCCTGCTGTTAAACAGTTCGACACATTTTTAATAAGACTTTCAACTTCTTGGGTGTTTAAATAAGGTGTACAAAAACCGCTAAATACAGCATCAAAGCGATGATTTAAATCACTTAAATTACGTGAATCCATTACCCTAAACTCGGCTGTTGGGTTATTCGCTTTGGCAAGTTCAATCATATTGGGTGCCAGATCAATGCCTGTGATCTGAAGATCATTTCGTTTATTTAATAGGTACCTAGTTACATTACCTGGACCGCAGCCAATTTCGAGCACACTGGCATTTTTGGTTTTTAATAGCTGGCAAAAGGTATCGTAGCTATCAAAATAATGGTCGAAGTCCATATATTTGTCTTGGTATTGCTTTGCTAAACGATTAAATGTATCGACCGAGAGAGCGTTATAATCCATGTTTTCCTCTAAAACCACGCAATAAAACCTGCGATATTTATCACAATAAGCGCCACTAAACTGATGGCAAATAATGCGCTACGCAATAATTTTAAATTTAAGTAATAACAAATTGCATACAGGGCACGTGCAACAAAGTAACTGAGCGCGGCTCCGTTAACCATATTGCTATTGGCATTCATGGCAATCGCAAACGCTATGCTTAACATAAAAATGGCAATGCTTTCATTACTGTTTAGATGAGTGCGATTGGCACGAAATAATAAATTTGCGTGATTGTTTTCAACTGGAAATCCGGGAGGGTGCTTTTTTACAATTGCCAGTACATCGGCAATTAACAGCTGCACTATCATTAACATTGCGGTTAAGCCAAGGGCTAACAGGGTAAGGTGATATTGAGTTAGGTCGACCATGATATTGTTGCGTATAAAATTGGGTTAAATACGCCAGTTCCGTTTAAAGATTATTTTTGTGATGCCACTGTACTGCAAGAGCAAGATGTTGGGCAATAAAATCTGATTTTAATTCACAATATAACGCACTGTTATTGTTACAACTTATTGCTGCATCTTGTTTGATTTTAGCGTATTCAGTAGCGATATTTGGCATTGCAATAAGGTAGTCGCGAAAAGCGCGATGCTTAAAGAGGTGCTCATCCCCTTTTGCGAAGGCATGAATGTGATGACTGCGTTTATTCCCACCTTTTTGAAAGTAGCGCCGACCACTAATGCCATTTTCCCCTTTGGCTTTGTAGCCAATGTGTTGAAGGGCTGCGTTGCATGTGTCGAGCACATCGAGGGATTTTACTTCTAGCAAAATATCAATCACTGGCTTTGCCGCCAAATTAGGCACCGACGTACTGCCAATATGCTCAATTGCGATTAAGTTACCAACAAGTATCGCTGAAATTAACGCGACTTCACGCTCGAAGTGTTCACGCCATAGTGGTGTGTAAGTCATGACCTCGATTTTTCGCATGCTACTTCCTTTATTGTTATTTGATTAAAACGCTGTCTTTTATAGGCATATCAACAACGGTAATTAGACTTTTACATAAACGCAAAAGCCCAAAGTTATTAGCTTTGGGCTTATGTTCTAACAATGTGGTGACGACCAACCGAGCCGTGTTACATGGTTATTGTTTAAGGCTGCAATGTCATATGCAATATTGGAAAGGGCTTACCCAAATCATCAATTGGCGAGCGGGCATTAATGTGAAATCCCCTGTGTTGATAAAAACCAACAGCTTGAGGGTTTTGCTCATTTACATCCACTTTTGTTGCCGCTAACTGATCAATGGCATAGTTCAACAATAATGTACCAATGCCTTTACCGCGTGCCGCATTAAGCACAAACAGCATTTCAATTTTGTTTTGATGAACGCCAATAAATCCTAATATTGCACCCAAATCATTTTTAATACGCTTTAGCGTTACCGCTGGAAACGCCTGCGTTAAAATAATGGGTTTAAAATACGCAATGTCCTGTTCTGTAATAAAGTCATGCGTTGCTCGGACTGAATTTTCCCAAACAGCTAGCAATTCTGCGTAGTCGTTAGGAAGCACATTTTCTACAATCATGGTATTTCTCTTTGTGACTGAAATTGATGTGCAGCCGCGAAAAATTAGTTTACCCCGTGAAACAGCATAAAGCGATGTATTTAAGTTTTGCTCATATTTAAGCGCTAGAGCGTAAAGGTCAACACACTCTGGTATAAACACTCTATTTATTAGTTAAATTTGTTCTTATGAAGAAATTTCAGCGTGTTAGCCTAGACTTATAACGTGGTTAAATTTGAGGCGAAAAAAGTGCGCATTTTGTTACTTGTATTGCTGCTCCCCACGTATTGCCTAGCTGAAGTGATCAATTGGATTGTGGTTGATTACCCTCCTTACTATATTTTAAAAGGCGAATACATGGGTCAGGGAAGAGACGAGCAAGTAATTGATTTGGTTTCTAAAAAATTAGTGGGTTATAAATTTAAACGTCATGTTATGCCGGCAAGTAGAGCGGTGAAAGCGCTTGGCAGGAGTGACCAGGTATTTTGTATGGCGTCTTTGTATCGCAATCAAGAACGCGAGCAGTTTATTAGCTTTACCGAGCAATATTCTACACTTGGGTTATCGCCTGCTATTGCCATGCGTAAATCATCGGTTGATAAATTAGAACTTGGCAACAGTACTGATGTGTCGTTGCGTTATTTAATTTTAAATCACGGTTTAACCGTAGGCACCACACTTAATCGGTCATACAGTAAAGAAATAGATGCAATACTAAAATCATCGCCTAGCGAACAGCTATCAACTCGCGCAGGCCGCGACTCGCTTGAAAGCTTAACCTATATGTTATTAAAAGGGCGGGTGGATATTATTTTGGGCTACCCCAGCGAACACGCCTATTTAAGCAAATTGATGGACGCCAATAATGAGCTAACGCAACTGAGCGTGCAAGAAGCTAAAGCGGTAGCAACCGGGTATATTGGTTGTAGCAAAAACCCGAAAGGCGACATTGCAATTAAAGCGATTGATGAAGCGCTTGCAAAGCTTAACCACAGTAAGCATTTTACAACTGTAATGCTGCGTTGGTTACCACAGCATATGGCTCCGACATTAAAACCGTATTTAAGGGAATATTAGCGTTTGGTTAGGCTTTGTTAGTGGTGTTAGGTGTAATTAGCGGTATTAGGTGCGTGGTGTTTTTTAATTGTTAGCAATACATGTTTACGGTTTCAATGCTCAAGTACAATTTAAATTTTCAAACAAACGTCAGCAAGTAACGTGCTAGTCATCCATGTAAGCCCTTTTACGTGAAGTTTATTCTCGTGTTCATAACTTTGCTTTGGGGTTTAGTTGAGCGGAAAAGACTTTTAGCAACAGTCTGCAAAGTTGGCAATGCGCGAAAAGCGGCCATAAAAAATTATTTTTCAGCACTGATTTTATGCTCAGTTGCTATGCGTTTCTCCTATATTCAGGAAAACGACCCATTAGGTCGTTTTTATCCTTTTCATAATTTTTATATTGATTAAAAGTATAACTGTAGCAACACGTTAGTTAGTGTGTTAGAACTGGTACAATGATAAAAATGACCCGTGGCTCGGTAGAAAAACGACCCAATGGGTCGATATTAAATTGTTATACCAGAGTGATACATCCCTTCTGTAGTGAGTAGTAGAGGGTTTTTTAAAACCAAAAGGAGATACTATGAACAACATACAATTCCCGTGGCCAATTAATATTAAAGCCCAAGGTAATATTAACAATACTGATATTATTGTTAATGGTGCTGGAGTGATTCGAACTCTAGGAGTTTACGAGTCAATATTAAATTTCAATAAAATACCTCCAAAATTTCATCCAAGCGCTATAGCTACTTTTATAGTTAGCAATTGTTGTGGCGCCGGCGCATCCACCAGAAACGGTGGAAAAAATATGACTTCTATGGGAGTCATTGAGTACGAAGTTGAAAGGAGGTTAGAGCTTGCAGGGGGTCTAATCAATATGCATGGAAAAGCCTACTATACAAATGAGGCACTTGTTTTGGATATTGATATAGAAGGAAATATTGACCTACCGGATGATCTGATAGGCCACTCGGTGTATTTAAAAAAAGTGTACCCATCAGAGTGTAAATCCAAAGCGTTTGGCGTTGGGGAAGGTTCTTTGTTTAGGGCTAATGGTGAAGATGTTCCCCTTACAATTAATACCAAATACAATCTCACCCCATCTGTACTCCCTAATCCCTTAGAGGCACCGGAGTACCGTATAGCTACTGAAGATGGAGTTTTGAACGGTAATTCATACTCCCTACGAATTCACTCAATTTTTGACGGGATTAACACCATGGAAGGCGTTACCCAAAAATCATGTTGTTTTGAGTGATATAGTATAACAAAGCTGTCAATGGGACATTTTTTGCTTCGCTCCGTTTTGCGGTGGCTACGCCATTTTTCCGCAAAACTCCACTACACAAAAAATGCCCATTACAGCGGCGTTAGCCATACATAAGGATCTGCATGAGCGTTGTTGCAAAGGTTAAAAAATCAGTCTGGAATCTTGGTGCAGCTTTATTCTTTATTTGGTTTGGATTTAAGGCCCTGGGATACGGAATGGATCTTTTAGGAATTGAAGGCCCATCATTATGCTCTTATACCGACGTCGCGGAATTTACTTCGCCGAATGGTAAAAAAATTGCGAAGCTTGGTTATTCAGATTGTGGAGCAACAACTAACTGGCAAACTGGAGTAAACATCGTAGATGTAGAATCAGGTAAAGAGTATAACGGATTCTTCGGATTGGACGGTAAGCCTGAGAATTTAAAAGTGGTCTGGACCTCAGATATTGAATTAACGTTTAGTCACTTTCCAGTAGATAGGTTACTTTGGTTCAACCAAGACTATATGTCAGGTGTAAAAGTAAAAATCGAGGCCAGTATGGCTAACAAACAAATTCATCCGACGCCAAACAGCTGCACGGCTGATTAGGGCGTTATGTTTCTAGGCAAGTATGCGTAAATTTTTAGTTGGGACCTTAATTTTAACAAGTTGGAATGTTATGGCTTCGTATAGTTTGCATATTGAGCGTGAAAATCGAATTTCCGAAAGTGAATGGTTAGCTATTTGTGACAGTGACTCTTCATTACGTGTCCAACATACTGCCAAAGCAACGACCCCACAAACGGGTGAGACTATAGAAATTCAAACACCAAATAGTTGCGTTTGGACGAGCCCAATCTTACGAAGAAAGTATCATTTTACTTACGCCAATGGCAGTATTACCTTGGGTAGTGATAAAGCTCAAATCAAAAAAGCTAAACAGCTAGCGCAACTTCTGGATGCCAAAGTTGTTGGTGACGAAGGCGAAGAATACTAGAAACATAACATATTAATTAAACAATGGACGTAAAACAGCAGGCTTGTGCTCCTTCGTCGCTAATTTTAGCCTGCTATTTTGTGCCGTTTACGGCAAGCGTTATGTACCTAAAGGGAGCCAGTAAGTGTCGAAATCTGTTGCGATTACCATTGAAAGCGAATTCACTAGAGTAGAGTTCTTGAAAAATAGAACACCTGAAACTACAGATGAAGAAGCCAAAAATGCATTTGCACTGTTATCTGAATATAGAGATGGCGGAATATACGTGGCTCACTATTCTGGTTATAGTGAATGGGAAAGGCATGTAAATGGTGACGAATTCGTTCAGGTTTTGGACGGTGAAACGACATTGATTCTTTTAAGTGGAGAAAAAGAGCTACGCAACGAATTATCATCTGGTCAAATGCTGGTTATCCCTAAAGGTGTATGGCATCGGTTTGAATCACCTATTGGTGTGAAAGTAATGACAATTACGCCTCAACCAACGGAGCACAGCATAGATAAACCAAACGGTACATAACAAGCTGTTGCAGGAAGGGGCTTTTAACAGTTGGCTTCCCTCACTGCGTTTTTTATTTTAGTCAACTATTAAAAGCCCCTGAACGGGGCGTTGGTATGACTCCCACTGTCAAGTTAAACACACTGATCCTTGCCTAACTTTAAGCCATAATCTTGAACTCGAATTAGAGCGAGTTAACGCATAGGATGAAGCAAGTAATTTCGTCGGTTTTCATGCTGGTATTCGTTGATTATTACTATTTATAGTAACAGAGCAGACTTTACTTAATTCGACGTGGCACCTGTCTTCAGTCTATGTTCGTGGTTCAATGCTGCGTTAGCAGCATCGCCATCCTAACGCCGTCGGTGGTTGTGCCACACCCGATGCTTGACCCAATGCATTAACTCTAATTCGTTCATATTAAGCCGGTACTCTCGATAATCTTAATTTAGGATTTATCGGAGAGAGTACAATTTGTTTTGCGATTGCCCAGATATACGCAATCATTTCACGGGCAATGGCGGTGACAGCAAGGTTGTAATGCTTACCTTTGTTAATGAGCTTTTTGCAACGTTTACACAGTCTTAATTGTGCTTTCCAGGCGATATCAATAATCTGTTTTGGTAAGCCTTCTTGTCGCTTTTGTAGTTCAGTCGAGATGTTGGCAGCATGGCGGTAACTATGCGCACCTTCGACTAACAATCGTCTTGCTCGACCATTGCCGCATTTAGTAATTGCGCCAATATGCCTTTTACCGCCACTTGAGTGTTCACTTGGTACAAGGCCGAGGTAACTCATCAGCTTACGCGGATGGTCGAAGCGGGTTAAATCGCCAAGCTCAGCGACAACGCCTGCAGCCACAAGTAAACGCACACCACGCATCGCTTGGATTGCTTTAACAACGGGGTAATAACGCCATTGATAAACATGGTGTGTTAGTTCGTTATCAAGTCGCTCTAATCGTGCAATTCGCTCGTTTATAGTTTGAATAAACTCTTGTAAAACGATTTGCTGTGCAGGGTGTGGCAATACCAGTTCGGTGAGCCAACGTAAGTGTTTGAGAGACCAGTTTGCAGTACCCGCGTAGTTAATATTGTTGCGAAGAAGCAGTGCCTTAAGTTGGTACTTCGCATCTTTTAAATCCTTCATCGCGACTTCTCGAGCACGAGACAAATCTCGAATGGCTTCGTCTTCAGGCTCAGGTACATAAATAGGGGTTAAGTCCTCAGACTTAAGTAATTTAGCCAGTTTAAGTGCATCACGCTTGTCAGTTTTTACGCGCTCCCCTGGCTTTTTAGGAATAAGGGAAGGGGCAACCACGTAGCAGCAATGCCCAAGAGAAGAGATTAAGCGATAAATCCAGTATCCACAGGGGCCAGCTTCATAAACGAAATGCAGAGTTGCATGAGGATATTTTGACTCAAACTGACGAATGAGCTTCTTTATGGCTAATTTGGCTGAAGATATTCGTCCAAAGTGGATGGGTTGTGCCCCGCGATTGTCTTCAATATACGCTACTTCCACAAACTCTTTATGAGTATCTAAGCCAATGAAAAGTATGTTATGTTTAGTCATGCTAGCCTCTGCTATTTAGTTATTTGACAAACTAATTATGGCTCTGGCTTTAAGCTAACCCACGAAAATGCGGAGGCTAGCACCGTGTGGGAGTCATTATGTCTATATTTCACGGAGAGTCTGGTGATAGTTAAAGCATGGAATAATGGCGAACATAAAGCTACGGGCGCTGGATACGGAGTTAAATTATCAGTAGAAGATCGTGACTCCTTTTTCGATCCAGAATGGGAAACGGTATTCGTCACTTTACCCAATGGAGTTAAATTAGAAGCCAATGTTAAAAAAGCTTCTTTTTGGAATAACACCTGTATAGAGTTGATTAACAAAAAGTTCGGTCAATGGTTCATCGACAAAAACTTAGCACCTTGGGAGTCAGGCAAACCTCCCTCGTTCAAGCTAACACCAGATAAAAATAATGCTTTTGTGCTAAGTGAAATATAACAAATTAATTAAACAGTGGGACGCAAAACAGTAGGCTTGTGCTCCTTCGTCGCTAATTTTAGCCAAGCATTTCTGCGTCCATTAGTAAGGCGTTAACAGTACAAGGAAATGCAGTGAAATATCTACTATTGTTTGTCTTAATAACCTTTTCAAATCTTTCCTCTGCAGACAAATGGGGAAGTCCAGAAGTTACATCTGCTTTAAGCGAAAACTCTACAGTTGTGGTAAGAATCACACCCGGTGAAGGCTTTCTTAATCATGAACCAGATAGTTCAGAAAAAGCTTTTGCGAAAGCTCTATATTTTAAGTGGAATGGGATTGATGCTTATAATCTTTATCAAGAGGTGAAGTTAAAAAATCCTGCATCTCCAATTAAGGTTCTGGTAGCAGATGATGGTACATTAGTAACTATAGACAATTGGTATTCAACTGGTTCTGGAAAAGTTATTGTGATTTATGCACCTAATGGTGAGTTAATTAAGGAATACGAACTAGCGGAGCTTTTTCCAAATAAGATCGATTTTGATAAGTTGGGCCGTAGCGTATCTTCCATTCAATGGCGTTGCTTAGAGTTGGAGCCTGATTTACGTTATGGCTACTTATACGTACCTCATGTTTTAGGTGGTAGCTTACGCTTCAACTTAAAAACAGGAGTTTTAGATAAAATTCAACCTGATAGTATTTGTAAATAGTACTACTAACAAGCGCATATGCGGACGTTAAGTGCTCCGACGAAAGAGAGGTTAAATTGAAGCGTAGTGTTCAGTTTAAAATATATTTGGTTTTGTTAATCTTATGCATCATAGGCTACCAGTTCCAACATACAACCGTTGATGATTTCTTTGTTAACCCGTTTTATATTGGTAGCGTGGTGCTTGGTGTTTTATCAGTAGTTAAAACTTTAGGTTATACCTGTCAAAAGTGTCATAGAAATCAGGTTATGCAAGCTTTTTACAAATATCGCTTACCATCATCAAATTGTTATAACTGTGGTCACGATATTGATCAAAATCGCACCTAACTATGTAATAACGCATGGGCTAGTAACGCTTGGCTTTGTTCGTACCAAACAAATTTTAACTAAGGATTTTAGCCGGTTAGACAAGGAGTGCATCTAATGAATAAGTTATTAGCTCTTGTGGCATTTGTCTGCTTGAGTGGCTGTGGCATGTCCGATGAAGAAAAGATCCAAGAATTTAAGTCTCGGTGCTTACAGTATTCATCTGAATTTATTATTGATAACTCAGCTGTTGGAGAAGTAAATCTTGGTGAACACTCATTTGCCATTCGGGCTAACATAGCCAGCCAAAAAGTAATTTCTGGTGGGCATGACTCTAATATGCCTATTGGTTCTGCAGATCTTCCAGTGTTAGATCAGATATACGGACCTTCATATGTATTGCAACGGCTACTATTGGAGCCAACCAATATTAGTGAAGTGCGGTACAAATATAATAGAAAAAATGGAAAGCTAGAATCGCAAAGTTGCTATGAAAATACTCGGATCTCAGTAAAAACTGTAGAACAAGCTGATCAAACGTTTCTAGGGAACTGTGATATTACTCGAGTTCATGATGACGATTACCTAGCACGATACAACATACTTTACGCATATGGTGAAGTTGATGAATATGACATCAGGCCATTTATGTTTTGGGTAAATGACCGAGCTTCAGGTCAAGTATTAGCAGAGCAAATTTCTTTTCAGTTGTTACTTGGTGGTCTATCTGGTGAAAACAAAGTGCTTAAAGCATGGGGGGGTGCTCAAAGTGTGAGAAGTTGTAATCTGTCACCTCCAGATCAGCTTGTTAAGCGGGTTTTTCGCAAAAATACCTAACACGATTAGCTGTTAAAGGCGTTAGCACACTTCACCCTACAGCGAACTAAATGATATGGAATATTTAAATGAAATCTGTCTGTAAAACAATCTTTTTAGGACTTTCTTTAGTGGCAGTGATGTCTTGTTCTGATAGTGATCAACAAGCCGATCCTGATTTTGTTCCTAAGAATATTAAAAAGACGTTTTCGCAATCTAATAGCTCTGTGGTATTTATTGATGAGGCTCATAATAATTTTCTGACAAAAAATGGCCGATACAAGCCTTTTGCACAAGTTCTTTCTAGTGATGGTTATACGGTAAAATCTAGTAGTGAAAAGTTCACTTTAGCGTATTTGCAACAAGCGAATATATTGGTAGTAGCCAATGCGCTAGATAAAAATAGACGCGACTGGACTCCCCCGTTCACAAATGCATTTTACAGTAGTGAAGTTGAAGCCGTTAAACAGTGGGTAATACAGGGAGGCTCTCTTTTTTTAGTTGCCGATCACACCCCTTTTCCAAAAGTGATAGAGAACCTATCATCTGCTTTTGGCTTTGAATTTAGTAATGGTCATGTTCGTGATGCGTTGTTCCGTATCGATGATCAATCCCTTGCGAAACATTCGATTACCCAAGGTGACTCTCAATCAGAGCGAATCACTCAAGTTAAGTCGTTTGGTGGTTCTGCTTTTCAAATACCAGCGAAAGCACAACCTCTTTTAACTTTGGGTAAAAGGGCAACGTCTATCGTTCCAGAAATTCCTTTTCAAATAAATGCGAAAACTCCTAGGGTATCAATGAATGGTTGGCATCAATGTGCTGTTTTGGAAGTTGGTGAAGGGCGGGTTGCGGTGTTTTCTGAGGGCATGATGTTCTCGTCACAATTTGTAGCTGCAACAGGAAAAAAGTACGGTTTAGAATCTAATGGCGCGGAACAAAATGAACAATTTTTACTAAATGTTATGCACTGGCTGTCAAGGTTAATGTAACCGATGCTTGTGCTCTGCATGCTAATATGCCGTTTAAAAGGATAAACTGCAGGCTGTAGCCTTTGCGACAAACCAGCTTTAATTCTTTTCGGCAAGCTAACTAACAATCATTTTCTAGCTGTGTATTTACTTCATACAATAAAAATTTGAGTAACCATTACACCCTCGTGGAGCGGTGTTTAATTCGGCTGAGGGCGACTGGGGTAATGCCAAGGTATTTTGCGATATCGTTTTGTGTAAGCTTGTTTACAAGTTCAGGTTCTTTTTCTTTAAAGCGCGTATAGCGCTCCTCCGCTGGCAGCATTAAAAACTCAAATTCGCGCTGCTCTTTTTTCATTGAGTGATTTAACAGCATGGCAATGACGCTTTGCGCTAGCGTATGGGATTGCGCGATACAATGTTGTAGGTCGTTAAAATTAAAACGGATTAATTCGCTTGGCGCGAGTGCAATTAAGTTAAACGTGCAATGTGTGTTTGCCGTAACCGCACTAATACTGCCAATCACGTTATTACATTGAATAAATGACTTTATGGTTTCTTTGCCATCATCACTTAAGTAATAGGCTTTGAGCAGGCCGCTTTTTACAAAATAAAGGCAATTGCTTGAGTCGCCTTGGTAGAACACATGTTGCCCTTTTTCGAGCGACTGCGCTACGCCATGTTTTGCTATAAATTCTTCTAAATTCATCCTTTTTAATTCCCATATCCTTTTGCTTATTAGCGCGTAACGGTCAACTTAGCGCGTAACGGTCAACACGTTTTAGCTATTCTACAAACTAATTGCCTTTTTTGATCAGTTTTTTGTGATTTTTAACCTAGGTTAATGCCGCTGATTGCCTGTTTTCATAGTGTTAATGCCAATTTCAAATGGCATAAAAGGGAAACTATGAAGCTTATCAATAAAACCATTGTGGTAACGGGCGGCACGTCGGGAATTGGCTATCAATTGGTTAAACAACTGGCTGCGCACAACACCGTATTGGTGATAGCGCGAAACAGTGAGCGGCTAAAACCATTAGCGCTCGAATTTAAAACGCTTATGGCCTACGAGTGTGATTTAGCACAGCCTGAAAGTTATGTGTCGGTGGTGAATAACATTACGCAGCGCCATGGTGCAATTGATGTATTGATTAATAACGCGGCAATTCAAAACATAGCCTGTTTTACCGACCCAATGTTCAACTATGGCATGTTACGCACCGAAGTGGATGTTAATTTTACCGCGGTGTGTGCGTTTAGTT
The DNA here is from genome assembly GCF_044005875.1 of Pseudoalteromonas sp. XMcav1-K. Classification (NCBI taxonomy): domain Bacteria; kingdom Pseudomonadati; phylum Pseudomonadota; class Gammaproteobacteria; order Alteromonadales; family Pseudoalteromonadaceae; genus Pseudoalteromonas; species Pseudoalteromonas sp. XMcav1-K. The sequence continues at coordinate 373,225 of NZ_JBIPJE010000050.1, forward strand.
ATTTGTTTTTAGCCGCATTACAGAAAAGCACTTCGCCTGCTTTTATCGTTAACATTAACTCGGGATTGGCACTTGCTCCAAAAACAAACTCGGCGGTGTATTGTGCCAGTAAAGCCGCGGTTAACACCTTTTCAAAAAGCCTAGGCTACCAATTAGCCAACACCAATGTTGAGGTGTTGCAGGCATTTTTACCATTAGTGGATACGCCTATGACCAAAGGGCGGGGGAGCGGCAAAATAACTGCACAACACGCTGCTCGTGAGATTATTCACGGTATAGAAACCAAGCAATTAGAAAACAATATCGGTAAAGTTAAGTTATTGCGTGGATTATTGCGGTGTTTTCCCTCAATGGCTTACAACATGATGAAAGGATACTGATATGTTAAAACAATTTATAAAACGAAAAGCCATAGTAGCAAGCGTAACATCGGCATTAACGTTTGCGCCTGTGGCACAGGCAAATAAAAGCGAGCTAACCGTACACGTGACAAACATTGATACAGCACGCCCTGGCGACATTGTATTGATGATTTTTAATGAGACTGGTTTTCCCAAACAGCATGATAAAGCAATTTACACATTAGCAACGCCTGCAGATAACACGCAATTACGCTTTCACCTTGAGCTTGAGTTACCAGTGTTTGCGGTGAAAGTGCTGCACGACGAAATTGGCGACCGCAAAGTCACCAAGAATTGGACTGGCATTATTCCTTCAGAAGGACTTGGATTTTCAAATGGTGCCACGTTAAGTTGGCGGGGAGCACCTACGTTTAAAAACGCTGCGATAGTGGGTGATAGCCAAACGTTATCACTGACAATTCCGGTTATTTATCCGTAGGAGGAAATATGACTTCTTTAGTTAAGGTTATGCTGACATTAGCGATATTTTTTGCCTCGACTTTCGTTATTTTAAAATCAACCGGCTTGGTAACCGTCTCAAAAGTAGAAGCGTGGTTTGAAATAGCCAAATCGGTTGATGCAATTTATGTTTGTGTTGTTATTGTATTACTGCTGTTTGCAGACTTATTTATTGCTATTCCAACGTTAACTGTGATGTTGCTAGCAGGGTTTATTCTTGGCCCATTAGTTGGGTCGATAAGCGCTGTAATAGGCTTGAGCCTTGCGGGAGGTTGTGGTTATGGCTTAAGTAGGCGTTACGGTCACTTTCTTTTGAACTTTTTAGTAAACGATCAGCAAAAACAAATTGATGCAGTAACTATGTTTCAGCAACATGGCGCAGTAGTGATTTTACTTTCAAGAGCGACGCCAATTTTGCCCGAAGTTTCAGCGTGTATGGCGGGTATGACCAAAATGCCTTTTATGAAGTTTTGCATTTTGTGGTTGGTGAGTACGGTACCTTATGCTGTTATTGCCTGTTATGCCGGTTCGATTAGTTCGGTTGAAAATCCCAAACCTGCAATTTTTACCGCAATTGGTTTAACCGCGTTATTTTGGAGTGGTTGGTTTGTGTTTAGCAAAGTAACGAAAGCGAAACGCCAGCTATTAACGTAAAGAGTGTTAACCGAGTTGAGGCTAAACTGCATGTTTGTGCATTTCGCTGTTGTAATCTACTACGCAGTTTCGGCCTTGCTCTTTGGCTTTATATAGTGCGCTATCAGCTTGGTGAAATAGCGTTTCAATAGAAAAATTATCAAACTCATCACAACAGCTAACGCCAATTGATGCGGTTAAAAATTGCGAAATCAAAGACGTTTTATGCTCAATGGCAAGTTCCTCTATTGCTTCGCGTATGGCGTATGCCATATTGCGTGCATCACTTTGGCACGTGTTGAGCAGCACAACCACAAACTCTTCGCCGCCATAGCGAGCAATTACATCATTTTGTCGGCGAGTATGGTGTTTTAAGGTTTTAGCCACGTGTTTTAACGCCAAGTCACCTTGCTGGTGGCCGTAGCTATCGTTGAATTTTTTAAAGTAATCAACATCTAGCATGATCACACTAATTGGCATAGCCGATGGTGTTAATTGTTCTAACACTTGCATCATGGCGCGGCGGTTAGCAATGCCAGTGAGCGGATCGGTATCACTTAATCGTTTTAATTGGCGGTTGTTATGTTTTAGTGCATGTTGTTGCACATGTACTTTATTAAATAACACATCAATAAGCAGCGCTAAACGGCCTATTTCGTCGGTGCGTTCTAAGTTTGTTGTGAGTTGAAAATTACCGCGATCCATTACTTCCCTGACGGTGGCTTTGAGCTTATTGAGCGGTTCAATAATCATAATGGTAAGAATAAAATAGATAATAAGCAGTACGACCAACGACATTAATAGCGCCATAACCATTGACATTTCAAATGGGCTGTCATCAAACATTCGCTTGGGTGTGGGATAACTCAGGATCAACGCTGGCTTATTGAATATGTCATTAAATTTCACATGAATATTCGAAAGTTTGGTGCGAATATGGGTTTGTGCATCCAGCTGGTTAAAATCGATAACAGGCGTTGAGGCGGAGAAAGTGTCAGCTTGCGCGGCAGTTATTGTAGTTTGGGTTATTTCGCTAAGTTGGTGCGCAATTTTGCCATCAAAATAACTCCAAACTAACATTGTGCCGGCTAAGTCACCCACGCCCGATGATGGTAAAACACTCCCGCTTACGAACAAAATAAGTCTGTCATTAAGGGTAATTAGCCCTTGTTTAAACAGTGTTTGTTGTCCGTTGTTTATCACTTCTTGCTTGCTGATCAGCAAGTTTTTTTTAAGGCTTGGCGGCAGTGATTTAAAAGGGGAACTTGATAGCGGATTGTTGTTTTGATCTATCGCTAATTCGTCAATTAGCATTTGGTTTTTATCAAAAAAACTCATGCCATTTATTTTTAGTGAAACAAACGATTTAGGAATAAAAAAGTTAGTTTCCAAATAGTCTAAATCACGCGTCAGGATCACGTTGTAAAGCTCATCCCACACGGCGTTATCGTACACCAGCATTTCAAGTTCGTTATACACTCTAAGCAGTGCAGAATTGAGTTTGTAAATATCCTTTTTATCTTTTTCTACTTCCAGTGCGACTAGTTGCGGAATGGTCCAATACTGGCGGATCACCAAGTGCACGCTTGAAAATGCAAGTAGCATAATCACGAATACAAGTAGTAACTTAATACGCAAACTTCGCGCGATAAAATTAAACATATACAAGCCTGTAGCAAAAAATGTGAGAGTAGCGCGATGTGGCTTAACACACGTATTTATGAGTATAGGAAAGTATTTAACTTTGCGCCGAGCAAGCGAGTGTAAATCGTCAATTTCAAGCGTTATTAACGAACGCGCTTTTAGCGCCTATTTACTCTGATTTTTTGCGTTAAATTTTTACTCTAATATTTGGCTAAAAGAGGAGGGGGTACCAAAGGTGATTAGTCGTTTTACTTCTGTGCAGGAAGTGTAATGGGGCTTTACACTTACGGTAAGCTGTATTTAACCTGAGTGAGTGGAGATTGGTTGGCACTCAATGAAGTTTTGCATTAAGTGCCAATTTTAAACTCGAGTTATACCATGAATTTACGAGAGTTCTCATTAAGATGTACGCTGGATTGTTCAAGCATTTCACTCGCGCCGTTGTCTGCCAATTTTTGGCTGATAACGCAAAGCCAACAAAAAACAGCTTACTTCAATAGATCGCGTAACAACACCGCTTTATTTGATGTTGTAAGCATGGCTTTGTTTTTGGGTAATTGTTTAAGTTTCTCGGCAACTTGCTTTTGTTCATCTAAGGTTAGCTCGCCATACATTCTAGGGTAAGGCCAGCCATAGCCCCAGCGAAATGTGGTAGGTAAAAATGGAGTGCCGCCAACGCGTACGCCTGCCAACATTAAATTTGCTATTTGTTTTTCACCCACTTCGGCAACACATATTTTAAGTGCCATATCGGCATCTTTACGTTGCTGATAACTGCCACCTTGCCAATATGCTAAATCGTGCGCAACACAGCAGTTGAGCCAAAGACTGTTTTGTTCAAACGTTCCGTCGGGAAAGGCGCTGCAACCATCACTGGTAAAGGGTTTGAGTTGACTTGCAAATACAACGTTAGCTGTAGATAAAAAGAAAATGCATATGATCAGTTTTAGCTTCACTTTATGCCATCGTATATTTAATCGTGTTAATTACGTGAGTATATCAGAAAAAGATTTTTAAATAATATTATATATTTAAGTGTGTGTTGTGTGTTTTTTATTCATCTGTGTTATACAAATAATATGGTTGTATTAATGACACCACGATTGGATAAATAGCGAAAAGTTTGATTGTTTGTTAAGGAGGCGCTTTGAAATTTTTACAGTTACTAGTTTTGGTTATTACATTACTAAATATACTTGGTTGCGACGGGGGAAAAGCAAAGCCTTCATATGCATTTCAATATACAGATGATGGGAAGATTATTGTTGATGAACGGAACTTTACCATTGCCGAAACAGATCTATACATGCTGAATCACTCTAACGAATATGAGGTAAACACGTTTAGACATTCTCGGGCAATGTCGAGTATCGATAATCAGTTTGTTGTGCGAGAAAACCGCGATGTTATGTACAGCCATGCGGTTGTAGATATTTCAAAAGGGGCAACATTAATAAACCCCGATTGGGATGTGTTTTCAGTGATTCAAGTTATTGATGAGAATCAATATACCATTGCGTCTATTTATCCTGGAGAGCAAAAAACATTTACACCAAAAGATGTAGCGCTTGGCAACCACTTATTTTTAAATATGCGAACTGGTGTTCGAACGCTTGATGAAGCGGGATATTTGGAGGCACATAAACATCAAAATAGTGTTGAGATAAAAAGTAATTCTGCTAATCCCTATAAAGCGAAAGGTTTTGATCAAACCAGCTTAGATGAAACGCGCAAAAGGCTTAAAGCTCGAATGGCAGAAGCAGATAAGCCCGAATTCTATTTTGGTAAGAAAGAAGAGGTTGAAGACAAGCAGTTTTTAATTGCATCGGCAGTGGGTATTTTTGGTTTACCTATTAAAGATGCAGCGTATTTGAATACGATTCAGCCAACAGGTAAGGCACTAGAGGGGGCCCCAAGTAAATTAACATTGCCCCCACCGCCATTAAATTATGAAAAAGGCGGGTTCTTTTCAGTTACCACATACGACAAAAAAGGTTGGATTGTTAAGGAAAACTTCGCGCTTAATAATACTACAGCACAAGCCAACGAAGTCGGGACCTACACCTTTTATTTTAACGCGCCCGAAAAAGCCAATAATATTGATGTGGTAAAGGACTGGACTATTTTAATTCGCTTGTATGCACCGAAAAGTGTTGATGACATTATGAATTATATGAAAGAAGCGGAAGCTAATATAAAAATTGAATCGTTAGAGTAACGCTATTCTTCTATGGTTTTGAGGTTGATGGTCGCCGATAAGAGCTTTAATAGCTCTTTTCTCGTTTTAGGGTTTCGGTAATGTGTTTAAAAACTCTTTATAGTGACAACTTGTTAACAATTGTGTTATAAAATTTTTCAAAAAAGGAGTTATACACATTGAATGTGGATGATGAAAAAGAACAAACTGCTACGGTAATTTGTTTTTTAATTGGTGGTTTAGTTTTAGCCACCGGAATTTATGATTTTTTCCATTACGACCTACATATTCGAGATCTGATAAACATAGTTGCTGTTTTTCTTATTCTTGTCGGCCTTGGTTTAGCACCAAAAACCTTTTTTACGCCGATTGGTAAACTGTTTTCAGCGTCTTATAAATTACCCACATTAGTGAATTCAAAAATACAGCAAAGCCTTATTATTAGTGGCGTGTTGCTAAGTCTGGTATGCATTATTTGGGGATATTGAGACAAAGTGAGCTAACTTAGCAGGCAATTAGGTTAGCAAAATAAGGCAAATATGAACGTATTTTTGTTAATTGCAGGCGGGTTAAGCGCTTGCGCCGCCTTGTTGCATTTGGCGTGCATTTACTTTGGTGCGCCTTGGTATCGTATGTTGGGCGCAGGTGAACAAATGGCAAGGCTTGCAGAGCAAGGCAGTCATCAACCTGCGCTTATTACGAGTGTTATTTTTGTGGTGCTCGCAATCTGGTCTGCCTATGCGTTTTCTGCGGCAGGACTATTTATAAAGTTACCTTTGCTGCGCTTGGCGCTGATTTTAATTACCTTTATATATTTGGCGCGCGGCATTGCGGGCTTTTTCTTTATTTCATCCCCTATCGGACGAAGCCCCGAATTTTGGCTTTGGAGCTCATTGATTTGCTTGGTATTTGGTCTGGTGCATTTGATTGGCATTAAACAAACATGGGCAACTTTATAGTGATTTTACAGATTTAAACTAAGCCGTTTGAGTTAGGTTTAGCGCATTATGGTCGTAATACCTCGTTTAATGTGCAAAAAGTACTGTGGCTTTTAACTGAACTTAATCTCGACTTTCAGCATAATGAGCTAGGCGGTCGTTTTGGTGGTTTAGACAATAGCGAGTTTAAACAGCTCAATCCGATGGGCAAAGTACCTGTATTGGTTGATAACGGGCGAGCTGTTTGGGAGTCGCATACTATATTTAGGTATTTAGCCGCGCAATACGGTAGCCCAACGTGGTATCCGGTATATGCGTTTGAGCGTTCGTTGTATGAACGTTGGCTCGATTGGTCGCAAACCATTTTTCAGCGTGCTTTTATGGGTACTTTTTGGGGATATTACCGAATGCCGCCTAACAAGCGCGATATGGTGATTGTCAACCGTCATTTAGACAGTTGCATCGATTGTTTAGCAACCATTAATAAGCAATTGCAGCAAACCTCTTACTTAGCAGGAAATACACTTTCACTTGCAGATATTGTTGTTGGCGCGGTGATTTACCGATTAACGTCGCAAGGTTTAGAGATACCCTTGCCAGAACATGTAAGTGATTGGTATCACGATCTTAAATCTCGCCCCGGTTATAAAACTTGGGTGATGAGTGATTTTACCGAACTAAAAGCCCGAGAAGACTTCTAACTCTATGATTCATCGATGGCAATCACATTAAAAGGAAGGTTTTGTGTATCAGTTATATTATTATCCGCTTAACGCCAGTATGGCACCGCATTTTATACTTGAAGCGCTGGGCGTAAAGTATGAGTTGATTAAAGTCGACAGAAAAAATAACCAACAAAAATCAATAGAGTATTTGGCAATAAATCCTGCGGGACGTATTCCTACCTTAATTGACAACGGCACTGCCATTTTTGAAAGCCCTGCCATTTGCATTCACTTAGCTGAAAATCATCCAGATGCGAATTTGATCCCGCCATTAGGTGATATTAATCGCCCGGTATTTTTCCAGTGGATGATGTATTTAACCAATACGATTCAAGCCGAACTTATGGTGTACTTTTACCCTGAAAAACACACCTTAGATGCACAGCATGCAACTCAGATTGTTGAGGCGCAAGAAGCACGCATTACCGATATGCTCGCGCTGCTTGATAATGAACTAAAACATAAAAATTATTTGGTTGGGCAAAGTGTTACGGCCTGTGATTTTTTCTTATTTATGTTGTGCGTGTGGGCTGATGAATTTAAAAAGCCACCGCTTGCGTTTAATAACCTAGCGCGTTTTTTAAAAAACCTCGCACAGCACAGTGCGATAAAAACTGTGTGTGAAAAAGAAGGGTTAAGCCTTCTCGATTATCAATCGTAGCGAGCGTGATTATGGCGTTAATTTATCAAGAAACCGTGCCAAACCCCGAGGAATTTTGCGAGATGCGCATTAAAGCAGGGCTTTCTGCAAAATCGCTAAAAGCGGCAAGCATTGCATTACCGAATAGTTTGTACGGCATTTCGATACGCGATGGTAAGCAGTTAATAGCAATGGGGCGTGTAGTTGGAGATGGCGCGTGCAATTTTGAAGTGGTGGATATTGCGGTAGACCCAGCCTATCAAGGTCGTGGCTTAGGCCGAGAGGTGATGCATTACATTGATAACTATTTAGCATCGGTCGCGCTTGAAGGCTCGTACGTGTCTATGATCGCTGATGAACCAGCCTTTTACGAAAAATTAGGTTATCGATTAGTTGCGCCGAAAAGCCAAGGTATGACAAAAAAATTTATTCCGATTAAAGAGTAAGTTGCAAAGCAAGCCCAATGCTTGCTTTGCAACGCTAAGTTAACGATTAATGACCAAATTTAACTCGAATGCCCGCATTAACCGTAAAGCCATCATTGCGAGACCAAATATCAGTCGTCCAACGCCCGCTTGGGTCTTGCTGTGGTAGCACGAGCGAATCCGTTTTTGTTTGACGTACATTGAGTAAGTTTTCTGCATTTAAAAAGTAACTTACTCTGCCAAAGGTAATTTGACCTAAAAGACCTAGGTGCCAATACGCCTCACTCTTGTCGCGGTATGGGTTATTTTCTAAGTGTTGTGTGCCTGTATAGTAAGCTTCAAAACCTACTAAATGACTGCCATGCTCTTCCCACATAATAACTGCACCTGCAGAATGCTTGGGTGTTAAATCAAGCGGTGTGCTACCAATGCCATTGCTATTTTGTTTACTGGCATCAAGATACAGATAGCTGCCGGTCAGTTTTATATCGTGCCAGCGATAGCGCAGTAATAACTCCGCACCACGAATATCAGTTTGTCCTTCGGCATTAGTGATGCGCACTGTTTTACCACCAAATTCTTCAGGGTTGATAGGCTGTAATTCAGTGACATTATCGATTTCAGAGGAAAATAAAGTAATACTCGACTCAATGTTATTAAGGGTGTAACTAATATCAATGGATGCGGTTGATGCGGTTTCTTCTTGCAAGTTTTCAAGCGGTGCTAGACGCGATAAACCAGTATCGTCAATGTCTTCAATAAACGGCGTAGGGGCAAAAAAACCTTTTCCGTATGAGCCGCGAATAGTCCAGTTTTCAGGGCGGTAGAGTATAGATGCGCGCGGGCTAAATTGGGTGCCATACTCGCTGTGCCAATCACTACGTGCACTCAGTGACATCGACACATCATCTGTTGCATCATAATCGATTTGAGAGAATAACCCGGGTACATGATAGCTGTAGTTAAACATAGCAAAGTCATCAGACTTAAATCGGTCTGATTGATATGCTGTGCCTATAAGCCATGCAAGAGAGTCAGCGTAGCCAGAGACACTTGATTCAAGTAAATAGCTTTTGTGACTGTCGTCTTCCAATACTGAGCCATACACATGTTGATGATCTTGCTGCATTGCAGAACCGCGAATATTGAGGTTCATCTCATTACTCAGTGGGCTATCAAAGATAAAACCGGTGTCGAGTCTTTGTGTATCTTGGTTTTGTGCATACGGATTACCATCTGGCATCACTGCGCCTTGTTTTGTACCGCCTTCACGGGTTTCGTGCATCGCACCAACAGTTACATACAGGTTAGCTCCGTGCTCGCTCTCCCAATACATGCGCGGTCTGACAGTGGCACGCTGATACTCTGCCATATCTAACCAGCCGTCGTTATCTAAGTCTTGCTGGTGTTGATTGTGCACGCCAGCGGTAACTGACACACGGGTTTTATCGTTAACTGGTGCGGCAAAATAGGCTGTAATATCTTGCCCGTCTTTTGAGGTGGCGTTCAGTAATACCTCGCCTTCAAATTCATCGTTTGGTGTACGCGAAATTAAATTGATAACGCCGCCCAACGCTGAACCGCCGTAAAGCGATGACGCTGAGCCTTTTATAATTTCCACATTAGCTAAATCGGTGGGCGGGATCTGTAATAAACCAATAGAGGCAGTTTGACCACCATAAAGCGGTAAACCATCGCTTAATAACTGGGTATAACGGCCGTATAAACCTTGTAAACGAATATTTGCGCTGCTAAGCGCAGGCGATGTATTTTGCACTCGCACGCCACCTGTTTCGGCCACCAACATCGAAATATTACCTGGTCGCATCAGTGCTTTTTCTTGGATTTCTTCGCCGTTAATTAGCTCAATACGGGTTGCAGATTCCGTGACGATGCGACCTAAACGGGATGCGGTCACTTGGATTTTTTCAATCGTCTTTTCGCCATGCTCGTGATGATGCTCATCATGATGGCCTTCACCAGCAACTAAAAGTGATGGCGATAGCATTAGCACGAGCGCTAAACGTGATTTTTTTGTGTACATTTTTACCTCAAATATATGCCGTGCACGCCTAAAAAGTGTGCATTAAAACCTTTTGTAACGGATTTTAAAGGGACTAACCCTAGGCACTAAAAATGGGAGGTCTAAATGGGGACTCTATTCGGCTGAGCGGTGAGCTCATATAGTGTTGGTTGAACGTGTTATTAATGAGCTGCACAGGATGCTGTGCCAGCGGTGACAAATATAAAAATGATGCGCAGGTATTGGCTGGACAAATACAGTCGCTTTCGCAGCATTCAACATCGCAACAGTCGTCACTCTCTTCGCTGCCGTTGGACGTGGCATCAATTTGCGAGCTAATAGTGTGAGTGTCATTAAGTGATTCTACCGATAGCGCAAAGTGGTTTGCCACTGCTTGACCAGTAAAGGCAAATAACAATGTTATTAATAAAACCAATTGTACGAATGGCTTAAACATATCACTCTCACATTAAATTCAGCGGTATTCTAAAAGGCTTTATGAAGAATGTGAAGTTTCTCTTTAAATGACTGCTGCATATTTTAAAGCATGCAACCAGCTTGGTGATTAAACAGGTTGCATGCTGTGAACACTAATCAGAGTCTTTGCTCATTAAACCCATCAATCCCACCAGCGCGGCAAATAGCACGGCTGCTACAGGCCAAATAATCCAAGTAACGCCCCAGTTCATTGTCCATAAGCTCCATGCTAGGAAAATAGCGACTACTAAAGGCCAATAAAACGGTGCCAGTTTGAGTGCGTTGCGTTCACTTTGGGTGAGTTCGCGGTTTTTATCCCCTTCGTTTAATACATGTTTATAGGCTTCATATTCACTTGATGCGGGAATAATCACCCATAAACCTAAGGTAACGATAAACAATAACGCGGCGAGCATCAGCAAGGTTAAATCGGTGCGACCAATCAGCATAATAACTAACAATAATGGAATGCTACTGGTGATAAATAAGGTAACAGCGAGCGATACTTTGCCGTTGTACTTAGGTGTGAATGCGTCGATTTTCTCACTAAAAGCACTATGCACACCATACATCAATTCAAATTTACCTTTTTCAATGGGAGCAATGGCACGCTCATATTGATTGGTTTGGATCATCAAACGTACACCTGCTGCAATTAGAATAAAAATTGAAATTATGCCAAATACCACTGCGGTATTTTTATTTAACCCAATGCTGTTGTTATTGGCTAATGCCAACAGAAAAAACAACGGCACAGCCGAGCATACAAAAAATGCGACGCCTTTGGCGGTGAGAATGGCTTGGGCTTTTTTGGTGTTTACGTAGTCGATAGCTTGCTCTAGGCTAATTTGTGTTAAGTCATTGTCGCGCTCTTCTAAGTGTTCAGCCGTTTCGATTTCGTCTTTTAACAAAAAGTCGGTTGAGACATTAAACAGTTCGGCCAATTTGATAATTTTATTTAAATCAGGAATGCTGTTGGTGCTCTCCCATTTTGAAACCGATTGGCGCGATACGCCCATTTTTTCGGCTAATTCTTCTTGTGACCAGCCCAGTTGCTTTCTTAATGTAATTATTTTCTCGGATAAGATCATTGTTCGTTACTCTGTTTGTTAAATTGCCTCTAGCTTAGGAATTTCAACGGTTGCACACTAGCAAGCTGGCTTGGAATCTTGTCAACTGGCAGTTGCATTTACTTATTTTTGCTAAAAAGCGGCAATTTTTTTACGTTCTAGCATACCGCTTATTGATTAATGGACCAGTAAATTATTTATGCGTTTTTATAATTTTTTTACCGCGTTTTTGTTGCAGCCCAATAGGCAATTTTCAAAAAACGCAAAGTTATATTTGTGCGCTTTTAGTTTTCTTACTTAGTTTTGATTTAAGTCCTTTTGTGAAATAACTTTAGTTGATAGATTGGTATGCAAAATAACGATTGCTGGATAAAAGATGGATTGGCTTGCCGAAGAATCAGAAACAATTACAAATAACCGTAAACCATGGAAAGTAGTGATTGTTGATGACGATTTAGAAGTACACAAAGCAACAAAGTTAGCAATGAAGACGTTCGAGTTTATGGGGCGTCGTCTTGAATTTTACAGTGCCTATAGTGGCAGCGAAGCAAGAGCGCTTTTGCGCGAACATCTCGATGTGGCCGTTATTTTGCTCGATGTTGTAATGGAAACTGATGACGCGGGTTTAAAGCTCGTTAACTTTATTCGTGGTGAGTTAAATAATCGCGATACGCGTATTGTGTTAAGAACAGGGCAAGCCGGACTTGCACCAGAGAGCGAAGTGATTAAAAACTACGATATTGACGGTTACAAAGCCAAAACCGAGATTACCGTCGATAGCTTGCATCATTTGTTCTATACATCATTACGTTCGTTTCGCGATATTTCCCGTTTGTGCAGCTACAAAAATGCGTTAAAAGCCTTGCTAAATTCGGTGCTAAAAGTCGATAAGCTCGCCGATATTGAATCGTTTTCGACAAATTTACTCACCTATTTGAGCGATGTGCTAGACGCCTATGAAGCCGAGCTAGTGATCAATAAACGCAAAGCGTCGGTTATCAATATAAAAAGCACTAATACCACGGTAATTAACGCGCAAAGTGATAGTTCTTCAGCCATTGATGTGCCTGATTTTATTAACACGGTTACCGCTGCCAAACAGCTTACTTACCAAGGCAATTTCGCCGGAATTTATTATAAAAGCGAAAATGAAATTGAAGCTGTGGTTGTGCTAGAAGTGGATACTGAGCTCGATAACAATGCCATAGAGCTGGTGGAAATTTTTACTGAACATGTGTGTGCCCTGATCAGCAAAGTGAATGGAGCAAAGTGATGATACATTTCAATATTGATAAAATCATAACCTCGCTTAAATCGTCTTATGGTAAAGATTTTTTAGATACCATTACGATGCAGCTGCATAAATCAATTGGCGCGCAGTTTACCTTTATTGCCAAATTAGATGCGATACGCAATGTATCCCAAACGATGTCGTTAGTGGCAGGTGACGAATTTGCCGAAAATTTTGAATACTCGCTGGAATTCACCCCGTGTGCTGATGTAAGTGACGATTCTACATGTATTTTCCCCAGTAAAATTTGTAACTTATACCCAAAAGATCAACTGCTTATCGATATGGGCATCGATGGTTACATTGGCGCACCGTTGCACGATTCAAAAGGCGCGGTATTCGGCTTAGTTGTAGCGCTTTACAGTAAACCAATCGAAAACGCCGAAGAGGTTGCGTCGTTATTTGAACTATTTGCCGGACGTATTTCTGCTGAATTAGAGCGCGCTGAAAAAGAACACGCATTGTTTGAATTAAACCAATCACTTGAGCAAAAAGTAGCGTCGCGCACCCATGAATTAGAAAGCGCATTAAAGCAGTTAAAAAGTTCGCAAAAACAGCTTATTGAACAAGAAAAGCTGGCGTCGCTAGGGCGTTTAGTGGCAGGTGTTGCACACGAAGTAAATACGCCATTAGGTGTTGCTATGCTAGGTAATTCAACGGTACTTGCTGGGGTAAATCAGCTTGCTAAAAAGTTAGCGAGCAATACGCTCAGCAAACATGATTTAGACGCTTTTCTTATTGATGCTAAAGAGGCGGGCGAAAGTGTTGAGTTTAATTTAAACCGCGCCAGTGAATTGGTGGTTAACTTTAAGCAAATCGCGACCGATTTTCATACGGATCCGAAAAGCGACGTCAATTTGGTTGAGTGGATTTCTTCTATTTCTACAAGCTTAAAACCAATGCTAAAAAGTGCGGGTATTCAATTTAAACTTGAACTGCCACCTTACGCCTTAATTGTAAATACGTACCCGTCGCGTTTAGCTCAGGTGGTGACTAATTTAGTATCGAACGCGATAAAACACGCCTTTCCAAAAACGCACAGACAAGCCGAAAAGGTCATTACCATTAGGCTAAGTGGCGATGCTACTAATTATGCTCTGGAAATAGCCGATAACGGCATTGGTATGGATGAAGACACACAAGCACATATTCTTGACCCATTTTTTACAACAGACCGTAAATCGGGCGGCATGGGGCTTGGTATGAGCATAGTGCATAATTTAGTTACGGGGTCGTTAAATGGGCGCTTGGTTATTAACAGCGAACAAAATAAAGGCACCAAAGTAAGTGTTTATTTCGCGGGCAAGTAACTAATTTTCAAACTAAAATTTTGATGTCTGACTTTTATAGCGTGCGCATTTATGTCATGCTGCGCGGCAAATAATAATCAAATATTAGGCTGGTAATGGAATTACGACACGTTAGTGAAACGATTATTCATGGTATCTCAACAAGAACTAATAACGATGCTGAAATGGGGCCAAATGGTAAAATTCCGGGTCTTTGGCAAACGTTTGATGCAAAGGTACCGGTAAACTATCAAGGTGGTGAGCGAGTTTACGGCGTTTACTACGATTATGAATCAGATCACACCGGCATGTTTAATGTGCTAGCGGGGTTTGACGGTACATCTTACCCAGATAATCTAGAAGCAATTACGATTAATGAAGGCAAGTATTTGGTGTTTAGCCATAAAGGTGAGATGCCGCAAATCGCAATAGATGCGTGGACGCAAGTTTGGCAATATTTCGCAGGTGATGCGTGTGAGCATCAACGCTTATTTACCACTGACTTTGAATACTACCCAAATGGCAATCAAATAGACGTATGCATTGCGGTAAAATAACACGATAGCTGTGTTTAAGTGGGTGAGCTGATTTTACGTTCAGCCACCACAATATTAAAAACTTTTTAATATCAATCGTTAGTGCCATGAAAAGATGCCCACACTGTCAACAAAAGTTAAATCCATTTTCATTGTCGTTTGCTGCATTTCCTGTTTACTTTAAATGTAATGGCTGTAAAACACGGCTAACGCTAAAACGGGTAAAGGCCTTTTGGCTTACTTATTTGCTTTATAGCGTCATTATTTTGCCAATTGTGGTTCATACACCGTTTATTAATAACCATAACCTTGGTCTGCCAGTGATGATTGCTGGCGCATTTGTGCTTTATTATTTCTTAGCTAACTACCTATTAAGACAAGAAAACATCGCGATTTATAAGTAAGTTATTTATGCCACCTTAAGCGGTTGTGCGCGAACATTTATGTGTTTTATGTGCGGCTTTTTGTGCGGCGTTTTACCTTCCTCAGCCCTATCTTTTTACGTTGAAATGCAAAGACACATTGGTTTTCTTTTTAATATTGTCGACAATATTGCACTTATAAATATAAAAAATGATCATAATTTGAATTTTTACTTTATATTTGTCGACAATTTAAATTTAAGAAAGATTGCTAGTCATGCTTTATAATCTGTTTGGCACTATTAATACGCTGTTTATTGTCGTTAGTTTGTATGGTGTTTTTTCACAGCTTAAAACCATTTTTGAACGTAAACAGGCTGCGCAATGCAGCGATTCGCCAACTGCACTTTTGTCGCTGAATCAATTTTCGGTGAGTTTTTTAGCGTATTTATCGTTTTTTATTTATGGCTATTCCATAGCGCCATTTAATCATTACATTGTATGGCCTAGGCTTGTGGCATCGCTACTTGTTTTGGGCATTTTGATAGAAATATGGCGAGACCGAAAAACACATTTAGCATTTATTAGCATGAGTTTGGCATGCGTGTGTTTAGTGGGCTCAATTTTAGGGTTGTTTGTGGGCGAAACGTTTGCTGATAAAGGTAAGCTAATTTCGACAGCGATTATTTTGTTGGTATCGGCGTTAATTGCGCAGGGTTACGCACATCAAATTTATGTGATTATACGTTCTGGTTCTACAGGTGCGGTGGATTTAAAAATGAGCCAGTTTATTTTGATGATGGATATCTCCACCATTGCGTTTGCCTTTAGTATGGGACTGAAACAAGGGTGGCCGTTGCTTGTTTTAGCAATCACCAGCGGCATAACCAAACTCATTATTATGTATTTGTTTCGCTGGGTTAAGTTAAGCCCCATAGCAAAAGCACGTCGCGTAAAGGCTGCTTAAACTGAAAACAGTATGATATTTAAGCCTAATTACTGTTTGGTTGGTGATTACTTGTAGTGCTTTTTCACTGCGTTGGCAGTATATAACTGCCAAAATTACTGTGTTGTGTCATGACACTTTAAGCTATGCGTCAACTGCGCGATAGCGCGCAGTTGCTGTAAAAAGTAGTGGTGGCGGGCCAATCACTAAATACTCCAATTACACCCACTGTTTTAGCGAGAAAGTCGAGCAACTCTAAGGTAAAACCTTCATTTTTAATTGCCGGTTTAACTGATTGATAATAAAAACCGCCACCTTGCGTGATTAGCCCTGAACGCTCTAACGTCCATGTAATTATTTTTAGTCCGGCTTTTTTTGCCTCTAGCGCATAGGCTGATTCAATCAGTTGATTATTTTCATCTAAACTTACCAACACCCAAAGTGGTGGCGCAATAATATTGATACCCATGGCTTTTAATTCGCTCATGCTGTGTTGCCACGTTGCGGGGTTATTGTGATCAAAATTATCTTGTTCATAGCCATCGTCTAAATACACAGCTTGCGTGGCAAAATCGGGGTAGTGTTTAATCCAATACTGTAAATCGTCAAGCTCAAACGATTGCACAAAAACATCACTTGAAGAAATGCCCGCTTGTTTATATTCGCTAATCAGTTTTTTTGCGTATGCACTTTGAGAAAGCCCATCAAATGGCATTGTTACTTGGGGCTTTTTAAGCTCAGGTGTCATTTTTACACCTAGGCTTTTAAACAGTTCTACGCTTTGTCGGTGAGTCATTAAAGTGCCGCTAGCAGCATATAAATCAGTGCGCCAATTAGGTGTGCCAGTTAGGTAGTCTTGCGGCGTTTTAGCGTACACATTAGCGCCGTCCATTTTGCCTGATAACTGCAAAAATTCTGCGAGTGTAAAATCTGATGTGCAGCATTCTACTTGTACTTTTTTGCCAAGCGCTTTATCGCCTGGAGTAAAAGGTATTCGGCATTTTTTAGCAAGCTTTGGCTTTGCTAACACGTTTGTTGTTTGGTGCAAATCACATTGCGAATGGCGACATACTAGGGCTTGGTCTTTAGTAAAAGCAACATCACATTCTAAAAGACCTGCGCCCATTTTTGCTGCAGCAAGGTAAGACTCTTTGGTATGTTCTGGAAATTGCAGTGGCGCTCCGCGGTGACCTATTGAAAAATCGGATTTTTCAAAGGTTTTTGTATTACAACTTTCAAGCTGAGTTTTAAGTGGTGAGTTGTCCATTTGCGAGACGAGATAATATGGGCGCACACCCACTTCAACTTTTTCATTATGTGTTTGTGACATGCTTTGGCAGCCGCTAAGAAGCAAGATTATCAAGAAAATTATCGCGCGCATACATCGCCCTTATGGTTATGATTTACCCATTACAGCACAATAAAATGACAAAATGAGAAACAACACATAATTTTTGGCGATGCGCATATTAACCTTGCTGTTGATGTTTTAATACTTGAGCACTAGCAGTGTGATTTTGTTACTTTACGGCCTTGCCTAAATGACATTGGCTAATCAATCAAAAACTTGAGCTCGGTGGCTGCTTTAGTCGGTGTAACTTCTGTTATCTCGTAGCTAGCTATGTTTTCACGATAAAAAGGGTCATGTGCTAGTTCGCGCTCAAGTGTTTTGCGATCGTTAATGGTTGAAATGATCACGCCACCTGTTCTTGGTTCTTTTCGGCCCGATAAAATGAAATGCCCTTTTTCATATTGGGCATTTAGGTATTCAATGTGCTCAGGTATAAATTTATCAACCTTGTTAAGGGGCACTTGATAGGTGAGTGAAACAATAAACATATGTCGTCCTTGATTTATAAAAGCAAAGTCTGATTATTAGCGCGAAAACGCCAATATGCTTTAGTTGTTTTTAGCGATGCCCATTAATACCTGCATCGTGCTATTGTTGCTGGTTAATGAAAATGCGTTAGTCACACTTTCAACAAGTAAGTTTGCGTTTTCATAGCCTTGGGTGATCATCTCTGGTGTAAAACCAAAATCATCGTGCTCATTGCGCAGCCAATCCCACTGTAAAAACGTACCGTTTTGTTTTAACAAGCGTTTAAACAAGGTTAATAACTGCAGGTAATTTGGCACAAACGCACACACTGATGATGCAATAATTAAGTCAAAACCGTCTGTTAACAATGGGTTATTTTTAATTTCGTGTTCTGATAGTTCACAACAAAGTGTTTTGACATTGGTAAGCGATTTGGCGTTTAACACATCAATCATTTTTGCTGATGTATCAATGGCTATGACCTCTGTGGCTTGTTTCGCTATTTTTTCTGTAAGCAAGCCCGTGCCACAGCCAAAATCGAGTACACGCAGGCCATTTAGTTCTGTATATTGTGTAAGTGATTTGAACGCGTTTTCGGCGTAGAGGACGACATCTTGGTTGTTGTCCCAACCATCGGCATATTCATCCCAACTGTTGCTCATATTTGTTCCTGTTTAAAAAGTTTTTAAGGTTTAATGCGCGCAAGTAGAGCACGTATTTCGCTTACAACCATTTCGGGTTCATCGTTTTGTGGGTAATGGTAGCTTTTATCGGTTAATACAGCTTTTCCTCGTGGAAAATCATTGGCCCAATCGGTATGCAGTTTACCCCACAGTTCACGGGCTTTGTCGGTAAAAAATAAGAGTGCTGGCTCGGGGTAGTGTTTTATTGAGGCAATGACGGTAACAGGAATATCTGGAATTTGCGGGTAGTCGGGCAACGGGCGCTTAGACCAAAAATCTAAATATTGGTTAGAAAGCCCATTTGCTTGGTCGTCGAGTTTTACTTGCGCAATTTCTTTTTCTGCCTGTGCTAAGTTAATTTGGCGCATGATATCGACATCGTGCTCTGAGGCTGGCTCAATCAGCATTAATGCGCTTACTTGTGTTGGGTAAGTTGCTGCAAATCGTCTTGCGATGTAAGCGCCGTAAGAATGGGCAATTAACACCACGGGCTTTTTAATTTTTAGTGCCGCAAGTAGCAAGCGCGCTTCTTCTGCGTATTCTTCAGAGCTGTAGTTTTTAGTTATTTTTTGCGAACCGCCATTGCCAATACGCGAATAGCGAATAACACGTGCATGCTGAGTTAGCGTATTGAAAATAGGGTCCCAATCGGATAAACCTGCCGACCCTCCGGCTTCTAATAAAATGGTATGCTCACCGCTACCAGCCATTTGGTATTCGACGGTAATCCCTTTTACTTTTGTAAATTGAGCGGTAGCGAAAACATTAAAAGTGAGCAGTGAACTTGCTAATAACAACCAAAATTTCAAAATAACTCCTTGTTATGGTGGTGGGAGGTGAATATTTTAAGGCAAAAACTAATACCAGTTTGCCCTTAGCCAAAAAGCCTAATAGTCACAGGTGTATTTACTGTAATTCCAACTTCCACCTGAATCTAAGCAGGTGTCTGAGTGTAAAAATTCGTTTAAGAACGGCGTAACAGAGAGGGTGATTGCAGCAACTGCTAGCCAGGCTTTAAATTTGTTGTGTGACTTTTTGATAATAATGACAGCAAATAATGTGCACGATGCGGCCCACATTAAATTGTGTTTACTGTGCTCATTCCAAGCAAACTCGCTTTTATCGGGCAAGCTTATAGTCCAATAATTAAAAAATGCGGTGTTCACAAAAATTAATGCGCTAACAACAAGAGACGTTGCGATACACCATTTTAAAATCTTAAGCTTATTCATGTGGCAATGTTCTGATTAACGTATTTGCACGATTATGACTTAATTTTAGGTACATGTATTGTAAATAACTGTATTAATTAAATTGCTAAGCGCCTAGTAACGGCAGGTGTTTACACCGCTGATAGGTTAATGCGAGTGTTAAACATTGGCGAATAACATGATGCGGTAAAGGCTTATTGAGCGGCAATATAATTGCTCTGTTTGCTTGAAATTCAAGTGTATCGCGATAGAGTTCTCGAAACGTATCGACAAGCTTGGTGCGGCAGTTAAAATACAATGCATAGTATTGAGGGGTTTTGGGCTTCCAGTCCATGCGTATTGGCGTACCTGATTTCACACTGTAACTTGGCTCGCCCCATTTTAAACACTCGTCAACATCGCCTAAGTTTAATTCTGTTGCTAGTGAAAATATTAGGCTGCGCAATTCTTCTAAACGTTGCTGTACGTGAAGAGGGTAAGTGCGCAATCGCTGTTGTACTTCATTGTTCATGTTGCTTCCTGCTATCGATTAGGGTTCTATAAATCTTATTTATGTTTTGGTCACAAATAATTAGAGTAAAGAGGCTAATACGCTCTGGTACTTAATCAAGTTTATTTATACCGCGGGCGAGTTACACTCTTTGCTAAAAATGGTATTAACTACCTTAAACACTATTTTAAATCGCCATGCTCTAGGTAGTATGCGTTAACTTTGATTGGATTAACATTGAGTTGGTGTGCAATTTCCTCATTACTAAGGCTTGTATTGGCACCTTCTATGCTAAATTTTTGCATTAGCGATGATGCGCTGTTAATCCAAAACAAGTGATCAACTCCAGGTTTACCTTCAATAATACGAGCATAGAATTGCCTTGCTACGCCATTGGGAGTGAGGCGAATGTATTCCGCAGTTTTTGGCATATCCGGATTAAGCTGTTGCCTAAAAATAACGTCTTTCACAATGATGTTTTGTTGAGGTAATTCAAGCGTTCCACCGCGTTCAAAATGATCTGAGTATAGATCAGCCTTAAACTGCCATATTCCTTTTTCATTTTGGGCTAGCTTGGTTAGGTCAAATCGTTCTGGCGATAGCGTCCAATAATTTGAGTTATTTACTAGCGTATTTCGCAGCTTATTGTGATTTACACTGTTGGCGAGCTCAAAACGCACAATTAACTGCATGTCGTGAGGAGCATGAAACATAGGTAAATGCGACGCATAAAGTGATTGCCCATCTGAAAAAAGCAGCATGCCATGTAAACCAACTCGCGCGTTGTGCAGATGGTTGCTGTTTTTCGCAGAGGCTGCATTAGCAACACCAAGTAAAATGGATAAAATGAGTGGCAATATGAATTTCATTATATAACTCCATGCTTTGTTTGTGAAAAAAGTAACCCGAAAACACTGATAGTGAGGGTGCATGTAAATACCCAAGCAGTAATCGACAGGGTGTTTTTAAACACGAAATGTTGAATAATTGCTTGCCCTAAAATGCCAAGGCCAACCCAAATAGCATACGATACCGTTATTGGGATTGTTTTACTGGCAACGCCAAGCAGATACAAGCTCAAACCCATGCAAGCGCATAGCATAAGAACATAAAAATGAGATTTTGCGGATGTGTGAGCGCCGAGTAGCGCAACCCATAAAATTTCGAAAAGTGATGCACCAAAAAGGGCGAGATAACTCAGAAACATAACGCCACCTAATTAAATTGGGTGGGGCCGTCCCCGATGAAAATGGAGCGGTAAGGTCGTCCTTACTTCCTAACGGATGCTAAAAATAGCAAAAGCAAAGCGCATCTGCAACACCCTTTTAACGGTTGAACAAGTCGCGTGTGTATATTAGTAACTCGTACGCTTTTGTTAAAACGAATACTGAAAATCCAACATTACGCGTGTACTTTCGTAGTTTATAGGTGATTGCCCCCCTTTAAAGGGTTGTACCGCATACACATTGCTATTGAAGAGATTTTTGATGCCAAAATTCCATAACGTATGAGTGGTTCTATATTGATAGAAAGCATCAACATCATAAATCGTATCTAATTTTTCTGGCTCGCCGCAGATAAAGTTTGGATCATTAGTACAAGCATATTGACCCGATACAATCCTACCTAGCAGATGAAAGCGCGAATTGGCAGTGAAACGATAGTGTAAATCAGCCTTAAACATATGGTTTGGAATACCCAAAACCGCATCTTTATTTGATGGAATAGTAAAGGAGTCAATATTACTTTTTTCAACTGTAAAGTATGAATAATTAGCATTGACGTGGAGCTTATCTAATTGCCACTTAAGTTGCAGCTCCATACCCATGGTTCTAAAGTCACCGAGTGTTGTATTACTGGCTGATTGCGGATTAAAACCAATAAAATTATCTACTTGTAATAGGTACAAATTACCGACGAGCGACGCCGTTTCGGTTAATTGATAACCGGTTTCCATTTCCCAACTTTTACTGGTTTCGGGATCTAATATGGGGGTGCCTGCATTATGTGCACTGGCAACAGTATCAAATTGCGGTATTTTAAATGCCTCGTTGTAGATTAATTTTGTATGAAGTTTATCCCAAGTTTTGGTAAGTGACAGCCTAGGTACCAGCTCAGGCCCAGCTAAGTCGTGGTTTTCGTAGCGGATACCGGCAAGTACGTTGGCAAAATCCCAATCAGATTCGTATTGGGCGTATAAGGAATAATCATTATTTGACGCATTATTACTGCCAAAATATCGTACTGTTGGGTCGAAAATGTAAGATTGGTTCACTTCGGCTTTTTCATAATAATAATGTGAGCCAATCAATAGGCTGCTGTTATCAGCTAATGCATACAAACCTTGTACATCGACACGAGAGCGGTTTATTTTACGTGAAAGATCATGACCATATTGCCCTTGGCTATTCCATGGTTTTTGATTGGTGTAAGTTAATTTACTGCTTAACGCGAGCTTATCATTAAGCTGCCACTCTTTACCTAAACTAATCGCTTGATGTAAAAAAGTTAACTCATTGGCTTGCGTATAACGCTGGTTTGGCGAAAAAAATAATCCCGAGTCACCAAACAATAGGCGGTCTTCTTGTTTTAACTTTTCATATTGTGCATTTAAATCCCAACCGTTATAGCGCAGATTCATACTTAGGTTAGTCGGTTGCGAGTTGCTATTGTTTTGCAGGTTAAATTGATAACCGTCCAGTGCTTGCCAAGTGGCATTACTGTAATCACCATAGCCTAAACTACCAGATAGCCCATATTCCAATTGGGAAGAGTTAAGTGTTACTTCACCTGAGTGAGTAAAACCAACAATGCCATTATGAAAACCCGATTTACCAATATCTGTCATCAGGTTGAGTTTATTGTCGCCGGTAGCTTGGTTGAGTGTGGTGACGCGAATTACTGCTAAAGCAGCTTGGCCGCCATATTTAACAGACCCAGGACCACGAATGATCTCTACCTGAGAGATATTACTTACAGGATAGCGGTTTCCCAAAACAAGTGAGCCAAATGCCATTTCATTTTGTTCAATGCCGTCAATAATCAGTAATATTTTAGCTTCCATGCCCCAAATGCCACGAAAGCTTACCGAGAATGTGCCCAAGGTATCGGTGCCAATCCAAAAACCAGGTACTTGTTTTAATAAATCTTTTAAATAACGTGCACCAGAGCTTTCAATGGCACTGCGAGTGATCAATGTTATGACACTTGGTTGTTCATTAACGCCTTTTTTATCGTTGGACGCGATATCAATTTCGATGTCCATTAATTCTTGAATGGATAGGGAGAAAAGGTCAGTCTCAGAGCTCGGTGTTTGTGCGGATGTTTTAAACGAAAACCCACTCAAAAAAATTAACAAAGCACAGAATATATAGGTGATAAGGTATTTGAAAATCATACAAAATTAATGGTGAGCAGGGCATATTTATAGTTTAGAAGCATTGCTCTTTTTATCAACTAATTAGAGTAGTGCTTTATGCTAATTTGGCATTTAAACGGGCAAGGTTATACTTTTAAATTTGTCGATCAAACAACATGAATTAAGATAGCAATAGCAGGAAAGCATACTGAAACTTCACATATTGACTTTAAAAGGTTACGCATGATTGAGCTGTTTTACCGTTCCGAGTAGATTTATTAGTGCATTTTTCTTAGCGCCTTTGGTCATGTCGTAATTGCTAATAAAGCGGGTCATATTTAAAAAGATTTGACCACCAAACGACTCACAATCATCAGGAGAAGCAAAATACGCCATTGACCATTCTGGGAATAATCTGCTATCAAGTTCTATTTGGTCAATAACCATCTTAACTCTATGGCGTTTGTCTGATTTTATTTTCAAAAATAATTCATCCAATGTATTGGCTGGGCCCTCAATGTATTGGACAAACTGGCTATTTTTAAAATAAAGAAAGCCGGTAATTGAATGTTTTTGATTGGTATTTGCGGCATTGATTAACAGACAATTTAGGTCCAATTCATCAAAAAACGTTGTTGCTTCACTGAGATACACTAATCCTGTAATCACGCTAAACTCCTTCCTATTATATTAGCAGAGCTTAGCGTAATTCTAATGTTTTACCATGTAGAGCTAAGAATTTATTACTCAAAAGTATGTTGATTAATAATGGATTTATTGTTTTTAACTCTACTTACTCACCTAACTAGGGAATTTTTTCTTTAAAATCACTCAAAGCTGAAATATTTGTTAGACATTTTATGCCTGATTCTTTACCAATGCTGCGCCGTGTTTTAATGAAATAAAATAGTTGGCTTAAATTGCTATGGCTTGCGCATAAGCCAACTATTATTTATCTCATTTATCCAGCTTGTTGCTGCGGAAGTTAATCTCCGCCCGAATCACCGTCACTTCCCGAGCTAGAGCTAGAATCAGTCGACGAATCAAATTCGGAATAAACACTTACTCCAAAGTCAGCATGTCGATAAATTAAAAGAGTTGTAAAAATAAGGGTAACACTAATATGTTTAAGTACTAAAGCTCGGTATTATCAACGCGATACCAAACAATAAAAACGTTACACCACTTATTTTATTGAATCGTTGACGGTTTTTATTACCACTAATTAGGTGCTTTGCCTTATCAGCCAGTGCGGCATAGCTGAAATAAATTGTAAAATGAATCAATGCACTGATAATACAAAGCACAGTTACTTGAGGTATCAATGGTGTTTTTGAGTAAATAAATTGAGGTAATAAGGCTGATACAAAAATTAGGGCTTTCGGGTTTAAAGATGTCACCCAAAAAGCTTGTTTGAAGATTAGCCAAGGTTGGGAGTGTATAGAAGGTAGAGACACACCCGTACTTAGTTGAAATACAGCTGAGCGATAAATCTTAATTCCTAAATAACATAAATAACTAGCGCCAAAAAATTTTATTACGGCTAATAATTCTTCAAACGCCAAAATAATCGTTGCTAAACTTGTAGCGCTGATAAGTAATAAGAGTTGAAATGCAATTACATTCCCTAAAACGCCGAACGCTGCGAGCTTTTTGCCGAAGTTTAAACCGTTATTAATTGAAAGTAATACGGATGGGCCTGGGGATGCCAAAAGCATCGTAACTATTATTGTATACGTAGCATATTGATCTAGATTCATTTTCTTCTCTGACTATTGCTTTGGTGTTTGGTTGTCACTGCCATAATCGCGAACTATATTGCCAACTTTTATTCTGAAATGACTAAAAAGCTCTTCTTTTCCTTTTTTCTGCGCGGTTTGGTGCTTAAAATGTGCTTTCCACTGTGTTACCGCCGCTTCGTTTTGCCAAAATGATAACGATAAAAATGTGTCTGGGTTTGAAAGGCTTTGAAAGCGTTCGACAGAAATAAAGCCATCAATTTGATTTAGCGAACTTTTTAATTCCTGCGCCATTTCAAAATAACGTGCCTTTCCGTTAGCTTTTGGAGTTACTTCAAATATTACTGCGATCATATATTTTCTCCTTAGGAACTCGCATGTACGTTACGGGGGTCTACAAAAACGTACGTTTTCATTAACAATAAATTTTTTAGTTTTAGCCAAGTGAGTATTGCTTTTATCTTGCTCTAACAGATGTAACCTGCTCCGAGAGTTTTCATCATTTGCCAGCCGGCTAAAGCTGATTAATACACGTGCATCTAATTTAAAAAGATTTTGTAAAAGTTGATTATTTTCATACTTATTGTTTCCGTGTCTGTTTTTTGGCAGTCTACCGGTCTTAAATAGTGATGCTTCGACGGTGGTCGAACTGTGAAGGAATAAATAAGTGGAACCTAATATTGCTTACATTGGAAGTCTAATAGGCGATAAAGCCAGGTCAAAAATGTTGACTGCTTTGATGAGTGGTAAAGCGTTGACTGCAACAGAGTTATCACTTGAAGCCGACATTACCCCTCAAACCGCCAGCAGTCATTTGATGAAATTAGTTGAAGGCGAGCTATTAATCGAAAGAAAGCAGGGGCGTCATAAATATTTTCAGCTTAAAAACTTGCAAGTTGCTGAACTGATTGAGCAAATGCTAAATATCAGCGCAACGCTATCAAAGAGCAAAACTATTACGGGACCCGCAAACGAAAGGCTAAGAAAATCGCGTATTTGTTACGACCATTTAGCGGGAGAACTAGGAGTAAGGTTACTTGATGCGTTAGTGAATCAAGGTTTGCTTAATGAGGATTCTTCAGAGCTTACGTTGACAGAAGCAGGATACGATTTTTTTTGCAAGATAGGTGTTGATTTTAACGTACTTAGCAAGCGCCGCCGACCGTTGTGTAAAGCATGTCTAGATTGGAGCGAAAGGAGAAGCCACCTTGCGGGTAGTATTGGGAAATGGGTGTTAGACGATGCGATGAATCGTAATTGGGCAAGCCAAGACTTAGATTCCAGAGTGATTCAATTTACACCGCAAGGGTTAAACGCCTTTACGAAAAGGTATGGTATTTGAACGTTAACTGCACGCATTGTACAAACTCACTTTATTCCAGAATTCCAATTTAAGAATTTCACTTATTTTCAAACGGATATAACACACACTTTGCATGTTCAAAATCACCTAACTCTGGAATTTTTTCTTTAAAATCACTTAAAGCTGGAATATTTGTTAGACGTTTAATGCTGATTCTTTACCAATGCTGCGCCGTGTTTTACTGAAATAAAATAGTTGGCTTAAATTCGCAAAATTTAAGCAACAGCCAACTATTATTTATCTCATTTATCCAGCTTGTTGCGGCGGAAATTAATCTCCGCCTGAGTCACCATCGCTGCCCGAGCTAGAGCTAGAATCAGTCGACGAATCAAATTCGGAATAAACACTTACTCCAAAGTCAGCATGTCGATAAATTAGAAGCGCGGTAAAGACAAGAATAACGCCAAAAATGGGGTCATCATGCAGGTACATCCAAGCACCTAGTATTGCTATTAAGATAGAGATTATCTTTTTAATCATGTTTTACTTTCTTGTTTGGTTTAATTAAATGCAATTCCGATTTGCTAAATAGTGTCGCCATAGCTTAGTCCGGCAGTATTTTTGGCCGAAATGATGCTGTAGCAACTGGTTATATGCCGCCTAAAATATACCCAAAAGCAAAAGCGACACATGCAACCAAAATCAATTGATTTAACTTTGTTTTTTCATTGCGCTCTGAAACAGATTGCAACATAGCTTCAACAGAGCCTTTGTATTTACCAAATGCGTTAAGTGTATAAGTGGGTTTATTGTTTAGTTGGCAGAAAAAATCATTATTAGAATCGAGAAACTCTCTCAGTTGTGATTGGCTAATATTAGTTTGATTTGCCAAAGTTATGATACCGCATCCAGATTTACCATGGGATGCGACAGTTTCAAGAATTTGTTTAGTTTGGTTAAAGTCCATTTATTTTCTCCGTACTTTTAGTTGGTTTGTTATCTGTATACCATGCCTTTAGTTCATTAATTTTAATTACAGGCTTGCCATTAAAATCACTTATTACTGTGGGTGTTAAATGCTCGAAATGCTTAACATGCCAATCTTCCATATACAGCTAAGCGTTGCGAATCACTCTGAAATGCTTTGTTATGCACGTATTTGATATAAGTGCCCTGACTCAAATTCATTCTTAGCTACGCACTTTATTTGCCAACCAAGTTTATGCGCCACTTTTTGGCTACCCACATTATCTGAAGCAATGAAAACTTTAACTTGGGTTAAGTCGATGGATTGAGCCAGTTTGAATATTGCTGACTTGCACATTAGCCACGCCAGCCCTTTCCCCCAAAACTTCTGTCGAATGAAATACCCAAAGTCGAGCTCAGCATCAAGTAGCGTAATTCCACAAAACCCAACAATTTCGTTAGTTTCAACAGACCTGAACGCAAACCTAGTTTTTGCCTGTTGCTCATTAGCAAACCAAACTTCAGCTTCTGCATCAGTCAAAGGTCTTCTAGGTCCCAAAAACCTCATAGTTTGCTCGTTTTGAAGCAAGTCAAAAACAGCACTTCGATCACTATCAACTAATTGTGAAATAACGATTTTGTCCACGTTTACTCTCCTAGCACATAACGCCGCCAACAGCGGCCGAGCGTAGCGAGGTCCAGCGCACGGAGTGCGCGATGCTGCTTGGCCTTGTTAAATGGCTTGTTCATTGCTGCATGTAGCCTTTAAATTCTTGCAGACTATTTGCAATCTTAATGGCCGATTCTGGTGCCATACCAATGCTTGGCATGTAAAACACCTCTTCGGCTTCATTCACAACCAAAAGCTCACCGCCACCATTACCGCCGAATGTTAAAAAGCCAGGAGCGTACTCGGCGATCTGATAGTCGCGATTGAATTCTTTCAGTTCTTCAGGCTGCCACAAGACATACCATTCTGGCTCTACTGATAGTTCACCTTCTAGGTAGCCTTCCTCTAACCAAGATCTCAGAACTTGTTTGATAGCTTCGATATCCATGATTGCCATTTAACATGTTTATAGCGAGCGAATCGCGCATTTTTCTACCACAGCGTCGCTCGTTTTTATGAATGACTCATTTGTAACAAACTTCTTAACTATTTGCCAGTACTAACAAAATGCAGCAATGATGGCTTTTATCTCAGGACAAAAACGTGCGATTGGATTGTTTTCCTGACTATGCAAGCAATATACTCTGACGAAATAGAAAAGTAATTTTTAAAGACCGCTGTTCGCTCTTTTGCGGCATTCGAATAAACACGTCTTGGGGCAAAAACGTGTATAGGTGAACGTCTATTTTTGAGAACTTGGTTAATAGCGATTAGACGACCATTGAGAGTCGTTTGAATGTTCAAAACTCCCACCTTCTCCAGATTGAAATCTCAAAAAATTACTAACGGACAGAAAAAATAATCGATAAAAATAACGCTAATTCAGAAAAAAAGCTGCCATTTTTTCGGTTTAATTAGCCTAACCAACTGTTTTAATGAAATTAATCTAAGTTCAGATTCTGGAATTAGCTGAGTTTATACATACCTGATTTCCACAAAAACAAGTTCATTATTCAAGCTATTGAAACTCGATCAAATCTTAAAATTGGAATTTTGGAATTAGGTGACTTTATATACTCAGATATTACAAATTGAACTCAAATCATTTACTTAAACTCCCACGTTAAAGATTTTTTTCAAACCAAACCCATCAAATTTTTTAAAAAATAATCCTAAATAAAAAGGCTATTTGAAAGAGCTGATTTATTAAGCTGTGAAAGTTTTAACTTATTGTTTTATTTGGTTTTAAACTCATAAAAGGCATGTGTTAGCAGCTAGGTTAAAAGAGTGCTCGCTTAGGTTTATAAAGTAAAAACTCTATTTTCACCTATTAAGGGGCTTGAAAAAAAACACCTGTTCAGCTTACACTTGTGCGCTAATTGAGCGTACATGTGTAAGCCTAAACTATGAATGTTTTGTTAAACCCACTTTCTAACTGGTTCAGTAAACAGTTTTTCCATCACACATCGATGGCGGGATATATTGAGCCTGTAATTCAATTATTTAAGCCAAGTTGGCGCGATGGTTATTATCGAGCCAAGGTGGTTGCGGTTCAGGCTATTGCTAATCGAACACTTGCGATTGAGTTAAAAACAGAATCCCGTTGGCCAACGCATAAAGCGGGGCAGCATATTGAACTAACGTTAGAAATTAACGGCCGATTAGTTACGCGTGTATTTACTATTGCTTCAAGCCCAAATCAGGCAATGCACGAAGGGGTGATCCGTTTAGTGGTGAAGCAGCAAGATGCGGGGGCATTTACCCCTTTTTTATCGCGCTTACAGGTTAATTCGTGGGTTAATATTTCAAAACCCAAGGGAACGTTTTTATTACCGCAAAGCGGTGCGGTTACTTTTTTCGCTGCTGGCTCTGGCATTACGCCATTTATTGGGATGCTGCATCAAAACCTACACGAACAGGTGGATCCTATCCATTTAGTGTACTACGCAAAAGCAAATGAGCATCTACTGGTGGCGGAACTTGAGAGCTTAAGCAATCGCTTAGCAAATTTTACCTTTACCTTACTTAATCGAAGTTGTGACGGCGATGTTATTGAAAAGCTATCGGAGTTTCATAATTCAAAATGGCTGGTGTGTGGTCCAAATGATTTTTATAAAACTATTCAAAATTATGCAGAATCCTATCAGATATCAATTTCAAGTGAGCATTTTTCCCTAGTTGATTTGCATGTACACGGTGATGAAAAAGCGCATTTTCAGGTGGATCATGGCGGCATTAAATTTACAGCCGACAACCAACAGCCGCTTTTAGTGCAGTTTCAAGCAAACAAGATTAATGTGCCTTATGGCTGTGGCATGGGTATTTGCCATCAATGCCAATGCGTAAAGAAAAAAGGCGTAGTGCGAGATATGCGCACCGGTAAATTATCAGATTACGGTGAAGAGTTAATTCAATTATGTGTATCGCAAGTGGTGTCAGATGTGGAGTTTAAAGTGTGAACACAATAGCAGAACCAAATTATGATTTATTAGCCAAGCAGCTAAACGAAATTCAATCAACAACTATGGCAAAAGTGGGTGAGCAAGACGCAAACTATATTCGCCGTGTAATCGTTATGCAGCGGATTTTAGAATGGTCGGGGCGTATTTTATTGGTGCTTGGCTTTATTACGCCGTGGCTTTGGCTTGTTGGTGTGCTTGCGCTTGCAACGGCTAAAATACTCGACAATATGGAAATCGGCCACAATGTTATGCATGGCCAGTATGACTGGATGAACGACAAGCATATTAATTCTAAAGCGTACGAATGGGATATTGCCTGCGACGGTAAAAGCTGGAACCGCGTACATAACTTTGAGCATCACACCTATACCAATATTATCGGTAAAGATCGCGACTTTGGTTATGGTTTATTACGCTTATCAAACGATTTTCGTTGGCGAGTAAAAAACCTTTGGCAATTTATCACTTACCTAAATTTAAGTGTGTTGTTTCAGTGGGGCGTGTCGTATCACGAGCTTGCCGCTGAGCGTGTGTTTTTTGGTAAGAAAAAAGAGAACCGTGATTATAAAGTGCCACACAGCGAACTAAAAACACGGTTTTTTAGTAAAGGCGCGCGCCAATTAATTAAAGACTATCTAATTTTCCCACTGTTAGCAGGGCCATTCTTTTTATGGGTATTAGTGGGTAATCTAATTGCCAATTTGCTACGTAACTTATGGACATCAACTATCATATTTTGTGGTCATTTTACTGGCGATGTAAAAACATTCAGTGAAAAAGAATGCGAAAACGAGACAAAAGGGCAGTGGTATTACCGTCAAGCATTGGGTTCATCAAATATTAAAGGGAGTAAGTGGTTCCATGTTCTAACTGGGCACTTAAGCTTTCAAATAGAGCACCATTTATTTCCTGATATGCCTGCAAAACGTTACCGTGAAATTGCGCCTAAAGTGCAACAGGTATTTCGTGAACACGGTATTCAATACAACACAGGTAGTTTTTTCAAACAATATGGCTCGGTAGTTAAACGCATTTTGCGCTACTCATTGCCATAATTGGTTAAATCAGTTCCTTAACATAATGTGCCCGGTTATTGTCTGCCAACGATAGCGCGGGTGCATTATTTTCTAACCTAGTTACATAAGCTTAGGTTTCCTTTTTAGCACGTCTTGCTAATCACTAAAGCTTGAGACAATAAATAGCGACGTTCAAACTTGCTTATAGAAAACTGAAGGTTAAGTTCAACCTTCAGTACGATTATAGTTGAATGCTTATTGCTCGCCGTAAATAGGGTAATCGGTGTACCCACGTTCATCACCACCAAACAAAGTGCTTGGATCTGAAATTTCGTTTAACGGTAGGTTGTTCTCTAAGCGATAAGGCAAATCGGGGTTTGCTAGAAATTTCCGACCAAACGCAACGTAATCAACTAAATGATCGTTTATAAGTTCGTTTGCTTTTTCGGGCGTGTAATTACCGGCGACAACAATTGCACCAGAAAAATTTTTACGAAGTTGCTGACGAAACGTTTCGGTAACAGTCGGGGCATCATCCCAATCAGCCTCAGCAAGGTGAATATAAGCAATGTCCAATTCGTCAAAATACTTTGCTAACAACAAAATGGCATCGATTGCTTCTGGGTCGTTCATGCCTCTTTGGGTTATAAATGGCGCTAACCTAATCGCTGTGCGCTCAGCACCTATTTCGTTACTAATAGCCTTGATGATCTCTAATGCAAAGCGAATACGATTTTCTAAGCTGCCACCATATTCGTCATCACGTTTATTTGAGGTAACGCGTAAAAACTGATCAATTAAATAACCGTTTCCTGCATGCACTTCTACACCGTTAAATCCTGCTTCTATCGCGTTTGCTGCCGCTTGGCGGTAGTCGGCAACAATGTCTTTAATTTCTTGCGTGGATAATGCGCGTGGAGTAGGGCAGTCAAGCATACGGCCAACGCCATCATCACCGACTATCCATACTTGTGCATCCGGTGCTAAGGCGCTTGGAGCTACGGGTAATCCATCTGGATGAAACACCGAATGTGACATGCGGCCTACATGCCACAGCTGAGAAAAAATAATGCCTCCGTTGTTATGTACTGCATGGGTTACTTTTTTCCAACCGTCGATCTGGGCTTGTGTATAAATACCGGGAGTAAAAGAATACCCTTTGCCTTGTGCAGAAATTTGGGTGGCCTCCGATACGATAAAGCCTGCACTTGCTCGTTGTGCATAGTAAGTTGCCATTAAGTCTGTAGGAATGTCACCAGGTTGCGCGGTACGAGAACGCGTCATAGGTGCCATCACCACTTTATTATTGGTATTAAGGTTGCCAAGTTTACCGGTGTTAAATAATGCGTTTTTCATATTCTTAACCTTATTAGTGAATGTCATTGCTCGAAAATAGAATTTCGATTTTTAGGCCATCAGGACCTTTGATAAATACTTGATGTTCGTTTGCTTCAGGGATTTCTCGTTCAACAAATGGCATGTTTAACCTTGTTAAACGTTCTTTTATTCTGTGGTAGTCATTTGAGGTAAACGCTAAATGGTCTACCGTTGGCAAGCTCGGTATTGAACTATGCGTTTCGTGATGCCCTAAATAAAAAGATTGCACAGGGTTAATGTCATCTCTTTTTGCAATGTGGATACAAGGCACATTGAGTTCGTCATACAACCAAACACCTGCAAAACCAAATGGCGGACGTTGTCCTTTTTTCAAACCAAGTGCTCGTATTAAAAACTGAGACATTTCATCCAAATCCGATGCTAGCAATAGTGCGTGATTCAATTGCATATCAACCTCCTTAAAGCGATGTATTCAGTTTAACTATTTTGACTAAATTGATAATTGCTCGTAGAGTTAAATCACTATTCAGAATAACTGAAGAATCATGGCTAAAATTGATGATATGGCGTTGTTTGTTCACGTTGTAAAAGCGGGTGGATTGGCGGCAGCTGGACGAAAATTAGGGCTTTCACCCGCAAGCATGACAGCACGCATTAACCAACTTGAAATGCGTTACGGCACTAGATTATTGACGCGAAATACACGAAGTATCTCGTTAACTGATGTTGGTGAGCGTTTTTATGCTGGCTGTTTACGTGTAATTGAAGAAGTAGAAAATACGGAAAACTTGCTTCAAGAATCGCAAGACACCTTGCGAGGACATTTACGAATATCGGCAACATCTGATTTCGGCCGACAATATGTAGCCCCCGCCCTTGCAGAATTTAGCAGTATTCACCCAGATGTCTCACCTCATTTAATGTTAACTGACAGCTTAATTAACATCATCGATGAAGGGGTAGATATCGCTTTTAGATTTGGTAATTTACCAGACAGTAACCTTATTAGTAGGCCGTTAGCTAAAAATCGACGAGTGCTATGTGCCTCGCCCGATTACATAAAAAATTATGGATTACCGCAACACCCGAAAGAGTTATTAAAGCATCGATGTTTGATTTTAGAGCGCTCAGGACAACCACTAAACGAGTGGTATTTTGAAATTAATAACAAACGGCAGTTAATAAAGGTAGCACCACATTTATCGTGCTCTGATGGTGAAGTTATAAGGCATTGGGCAGTTCAAGGTCATGGCATAGCATTTAAATCGTTGATCGACATAAGAGAAGATCTCTCTAATAACAAGCTTGTATTGCTATTAGATGAATACGTACGAGGGTTTAACCACAGCGATACTGAAGTAGTGGGTGTACAAGCCATTTATGCAAGCAGACAATATTTACCAATGCAGGTAAAAGTATTTTTAACTTATTTTGAACAGTGGTTGAAGCGTAAATCATATTAGGGTCTGTTGATCTTTGCTGTTCTATTTTTGTTCTCTTTGAGCGTGCTTTTATCGCGGCGCTCGATGTGTGGCCTAGTAATCTAAGCAAATATCGAGCAACAATGAGAAAAGTGCGCTCAAAAGAACCGTTCGGCAGCGCTTGATTGGCTTTTCTACTGTGTTATCGGCTGGCTTACATAGAATAACTATGCCACGCAGCCTCTGCCTTGGATAAAACCCAATCAAACTGCTGCAAAAACGAACTTGAAAGGTCAACAGACCCTAATATATGAAATATCAGAGAGTTATTTTTTAGGTGTTATGGCTTGATGACGTGGTGTAGTTTAAATTTTAAAATAAAAAAGCGACTATCTGGGGATAATGATAGTCGCTTAGGCCTACTCGTTGGGGTTTAAATCAGATTAATAAACTCTGTGGTTGCAAAGCTATTAGCAGTTTTGTTCTTCGCTGCCGATCTCTTCTTTCGCTTTTTCACACAGGTCTTCGGCTTTGTTTTGCGCGTCAGTGATGGCTTCGTCAATACGTTCGCCTGCATCCTCTGCTGGGCCTTCAGAACAACCCGTTAGTGTAAATACGGCACCAAGTGCAATTACTTTTGTCATTGTCATTAATGTTTTCATGATATTTTTCCTTATAAAATTAATTGAGTATTAGCGGTTTTTGGCCCGCTTAAGCCCTGGGTGCCCTTATTCTGGGTAAAATCAGCGACAGTACCAACAGTGCGACAAATACAAAGAATAAAATTTTCGCGATACTCGCTGCGGCGCCTGCAATGCCACCAAATCCTAAAAGTGCGGCAACAATTGCTAAAACAATAAATGTAAGTGACCAACCAAGCATACATCCTCCTTAATTATCGGTTTCGGTTAACTATTAAGCGGTTACTTCTTGCAATGCTTTCATCTCGTCATGACACGCTTGCATGCTGTTTTGAATCAGTTTTAACGTACTGAAGTAAGGCGCTGGCAATGGCTCTTCAAGCGCAGCTTCAATTTTATCAAGCACGCGGTCTTCAACTTCTTCAAGTTGGGCAATGTAAGTATGCTCTTTATCAGTACTTACTACCGACAACACCTTGGTATATGTTTCGCGCATTGATACAACTAAGTCGCTGTCCGTTTCGACTTCACCTTCATCAAGCACTACTAATGGTTGCAATTCAGCCGCGGCACGCTCTTTCTCAGAAATCATGCGGTCGAAGATGATTTCAAGACTTTGGCTAGAGACTTTTGTTTTGGCTTTTTTATAAAATTCGATACCGCCATTTAAAACTTTAACAAGCTCTTTTACCGGGGTTAAGTTGTAATTCGAGTTTGACATAAATGCTCCTTTTCAATTTTCTTAACGGTTCAAACTATTAATGCATGGCATGTGCCAAAATTTAAGATATTAAAAATCAATGGCTTAGATTGTTTTGTTGAAAAGTGCCTGCGACACATTTACAGGCACTATGAAGTTTTTACTTATCTTGACTCTGTATATCTTGCAAAGAGTGACCACCCTTTGCGTTGAAGTCCAAAGTACGGATTGGGAACGGAATAAGAATGTCGTTTTGCTCAAGTGTTTTATGAATAGTGGCAACCGCTTTGTGGCGCATTTCCATAAAGCCAATCTCGCCTGGGTAGTCTATCCAAAACCATACAAGCAGGTTTACTGAGCTGTCAGCAAACTCGCTGGCATACACTGCAGTTTCAGATTGTTTAATTACGCCATCAAGATCATTAATAGCATCGGTAAGCACGTCTCGTGCTTTATCAACATCGTCTGCGTACGAAATCCCCACAGGTACTTCTATACGACGTTTACGCAGTCGCGAGTAATTTAATAGCTCGTTTTTAAACAGTATTTTGTTGGGCACTATGGCCATTTGACCATAAAAGTTCTCTATTAGAGTATTGCGCAGGTTAATACGCTCTACGGTGCCAAAGGTATCGCCCGCTTCTATAATGTCGCCAACGCGAAATGGTTTACGAATACCCATTACAATGCCTGCAATTAGGTTTTCGGTCATATCTTGAAAAGCAAAGCCAATAGCAAGGCCAATAATACCCGCACCCGCAAGTAATGATGCCACCGCTTTTGACAGCCCCATAATGTCGAGCGCGAAAAAGAAACCAATAACAATAATCACCATGCGACAAATGCCTGTAATAAGGCCGGCAATTTGTGATGACTCAAAAATGCGGTTAAGTAACTTCTTTATCCAACCCGATATCCATTTAGATAAAACTAAAAACACAATGAAGATAACAAGCGCAATTACCATGTTGGGCAAATTCTTTATGGTTATTTCAAGCCAATGAGTGAGCTTTTCATTTATAAGAGACCAAAACTTCTCCAATGTAATCGACATAACAGCTCCTTTAATAATGTAATGACGTTACCTTGGGGTACGCAGTTTATATGCCAGCGTAGCTAAATTGCGTAAGGCTAAGGTGTTGTGAGGCGTTTGTAATAATGGGGCGGTGTATTTGTGTAAAAGGTACATGGATATTTTTCACACTGGTTATGTAAATACTACATTGGTAAATTTCTGTTTTTATATAAGTTGTTGATATTTAATGTTAAAAATTCTGGTATGTGAAATGCATTAAGTAAATCGAACTCAGCAAAAAGGAAATTTATTATGAATCGTACATTTAATACACTTGCACTAGTTACTGTTTTATCTACAACTGCTCTTTCAGTAAACGCGAAAGACAACCAGTGGGAAAAAGAAGCAAGCGACGCTTGGATTGATGGTAAAGCTGAAGCAACTTTACTTTTCAATACACAGCTAAATTCGTTTGATATTAACACCGATGTAGATAAAGGCGTGGTAACGCTAACGGGTAAAGTAAATCACGATGTTGATAAAAAGCTGGCACAAGAGTTAGTGATTGGTATCGACGGCGTTAAAGAGGTTGAAAACCGTTTAACAGTGATACCAGATAGCAAAAACAAGTCAGAAAAAGACGACAGTCAAATTGAGTCTGACTTTGTAGACGCAAAAATTGCAACGGTAATCAAAACACGCTTATTGTTCGATACAGATATTAGCGGTACGAGCATTGATGTTGATGTTGAAAACCAAAACGTTACCTTAACAGGTGAAGTAGATTCAGAAGCTGAAAAGCAATTAGCAATTACCATTGCTAAAAACGCAGACGACGTTGAAAACGTAGAAGATAACCTTCGCGTTGTAAAACAGTCTTAATCCTGTCCCAATTACTGCACTACCAAAAAAGCACCGAAAGGTGCTTTTTTTATACCTGTTAATTACACGTATATCAATTGGGAAATATTATATATAGCAATAGCTTGAGTGTTGTTTTATGCTACAGAAAAAGATAGTTAATATTTAGACAAGGAATAGAATAATGGACGAAGGATTGTTCTCAAGCTTAGGGGCAGTATCTGTTGTTGTTTTAGCCGCGGCTGATGCCGTTAGAAATGACAAAAATTTGAAAGATGATTGGACTAGAAGGTTTAAGAAAGGCATTGTTTGGGCTGTATTATTTTCTTTTATTCCCTGCATTTTATTGTATGCAGCGAATAACAGTAATGCGAAGAAAGGTGAGCCAGCATATACTGTTTTGCAATGGGTGGTGAGTTTGCCTTTAACGGCCTTAATTTCTATCACAATTTTTACTTTGTTATTTGTTTTACGCCCGCATCCTGAAAGAAATTCGTTCAAACCACTCAAAGTATTTACGTTAATTTTTTGGGCTGGCGCAATCGCATTTATTTTTTATGCCAGCATCTTTCTTGTAAATCAATTTGTGCTTTTATTCGCGTAACTATCAAATGCCAGCAAATCTAAACTGACAGTCACCGATTGGAAAACAGGTAACTGTCAGATCAAGTCTTAGCTAGTACACTTAATCCTGTCCCAATTACTGCACTACAAAAAAGCACCGAAAGGTGCTTTTTTTTATGCCTGTATTCAATTCATGTAATTTTTGTTTTAAACGCAATAATAAACTATATAACCATGTTGTACGTATACCAATTAAATTCCTATTAGGTACCTAGTTATGTTTTGTGCGGATTGCGAAAGAATCGATAACTACTTATTCCCTGAAACCACGTTTTGGTTATTTTTACCAACCTTTGAGAGCGTTAATAAAGCAATTGTGTTTTGTGGAAATGGTGATTACCCCGCAACTCAGGTTGACTCGCATTGCATTCGGGTGAAAGTTACTAAGCGACAGGTTAATCGCTTTTTACTTGGTTTATTTGGCGAGTTTGAACCCAACGAACTAAATGCCTCAAAAATAACAACAACCGATGGAAGGGAGCCTAGTTTTGCTGATATTGGTCGTTTGGTGCCTGCAAGTGTGCTTATCAATCGATTAAACAGTGAATGGATAATTAACGCCATTGAAGGCGACAACTACGAAACGCATTTTCAACCAATTTTTGAATTAGACAAACACGGTGAAGTAACGCCATTTGCTTACGAGGGGCTATTTAGGATCCGTGATGAGTTTAATAACATTGTTCCGCCAGCTCACGCGTTCAAACTAGCGGAAGGCTCCGATTTATTGTTTTCACTTGATTTAGTCGCTCGTCGCTCGGCAGTTGGTCATTTCAAAAAATCAGGACTTAATGGCAAGCTGTTTATCAACTTTAATCCATCGAGTATTTACGATCCATCTTATTGCTTAAGGGCGACAGCCTCAGCCATTAACGTGCTGGGTATTCAACCACAAGATGTGGTATTTGAAATTACAGAAACAACATCAGCAACAGATGAATCGGTAATGCGTGGGATCTTAAATTTTTATCGTAATGCAGGTTTTGGTGTTGCACTTGATGATATTGGCTCGGGATGGTCGGGCTTAAATATGTTACACAAGTATCGCCCTGATTACGTGAAAATAGACATGGATTTAGTGCGTGGTTTACACGAAGATCCGTATAAACAAACAATTGTGAAGCATCTTATTCAGATAGCGCATGACAATGGCAGCAAAGTGATCGCAGAGGGCATAGAACATCAGCAAGAATTAGCGATACTGCGCGAATATAAGGCGGATTACTATCAAGGCTTTTTATTAGGTAAACCCATGCTGCAACAATCAAAACTAACTGTTGAAGCGCAAACACAAATAGATAATACGCTAAAAGGCATTAATTAACGTTAAGTCTGTATAACTGCGCATATAACTATCCAATGCCAGTAACCAACATCTAAGTTACTGGCGCCCATCTTCAATGTTTAAAGCGGTTAACATGTTTTGCCTAGCAGCTGTATTGAACTCTTTATTAATCTGTGTGGTCTACTAACTTCTTGTTTTATTTAACCTGAACTCGCGTTCAGGTATTTGTAAATTTACCTAGAGTACATTCTTCTTTAGGTATATCAGTTAGAGAATATATGGACGTAGTACTTAAAGAAATAACCAGTTCAAATTATGAGTTAGTGTGTGATTTAGATGTAACAGAAGATCAGCAAGATTACGTGGCATGTAATATGTGGTCGCTGGTTGAGTCGCATTACAATTCTGGCCATACCTGCAAAGCAATTTATTGTGATAACCAAGCTGTTGGCTTTTTTATGTGGGTGCAAGAATCACCAGAAAAAGTGTCGATTTGGCGTTTTATGATAGATCACAAATATCAAAATAAAGGCATTGGCAGAATCGCTTTAAATCAAGCGCTTGACGCGATTAAGTTAACACCGGGGTTGTGTGAGATTGAAATATGCTATAACCCTAAAAATCCTGTCGCGAAAGACTTTTACTCACGCTTTGGCTTTCAAGAAGTGGGCATGGATGAAGACAACGAAGATATGCTCGCGATAATATCGCTATAGTTTGCAATAATACTAAAAAGGGGCGGTTTTTAGTGAAAACTTACCCCATTTTAGTTGGCGTATCACCTAAAGCTAGCGTGTTAAATCACGTGTTTTAAGTCTGCTAACGACACAGGCTTTAAAATCACATGCTCAATTTGGTGTTTGGCAAGCGCCTCAGCGGGTGGTTCGCTACCGCTAACAATAACTAGGTTGGCACCACACTCTTTTGCCTTTATTTCACTTGCGAGGGTTAAACCCGAGCCATCAGCTAGGTTTAAATCGAGGCAAATCGTATCAAATGCGGTGTCGTTGTCTAACAAGGCACAGCATTCGCTAAAACCGCTTACACTGTGACTTTCACAGCCAAGTGAATCAAACAGCAAACACATTAAATCGCGGGTGTTTTTATCATCTTCTACCACTAAAATACGTTGTTTAGTTGCGTTTTCATCAGCAGAAGAAGCGGGTTTTTCGCTGATGCATGGTTTTGCTTGTAAATGCGCTTCAAGCGACTGGTAAAGCAATTCGGTATTTATTGGCTTGGTAATAATGCCATCAAAACCAAGGGCAAGCAGGGTATCGATATTGTCTTTTTGTGCAGCTGCGGTGAGGGCAATAATCGGTGTGTTAATACCTTGCTTTCTGAGCGTAACAATGGCCTCTCTGCCACCCATTTCGGGCATATGCAAATCCATAAAAATAAGATCAAACGCCTGCTCGCCTGAGCACACTAAGTTAACCGCATCGAGCCCGTTATTTACACAGGCTACTTTTGCGCCAGTGTTACTAATTAGGTTTTTTAATAGGGTTTGAATTTCGGGCAGATCTTCAACAATTAGTACATCGCCTTTAAGTGATAACGGGCAAAGCTGGCTTTCATCACTTTTGCTTGCTGCCAAACTCAGAGGCTGGCATTCACCAATGTCGGTGCCTAAGTCAATATCAAAACAAAAGGTGCTACCAACACCTACTTCGGATTCGAGCGTAATTTTTCCGCCAAACAATTCAACTAAAGCGGCACTAATTGCCAGCCCTAAACCGGCACCTTCTGAGGTACGGGTAATGGTGTCTTGTAATTGCTCAAACGGCTTAAATATTTGCTTTTGTTTTTCTTTAGCAATGCCAACACCGGTATCTTGTACTGCCACGTTCAAACAATAGTTCTGACCTTGCTGCACCAGCTTAAACACCACTTCAACTTTCCCTTCGGGGGTAAACTTTATGGCGTTGTAAACAAGGTTAATTAAGATCTGCTTTAGCCTTTTGGCATCGGTCATAATTACTGTTGGCAGGTCGCCTTTTGCCACTATGCTAAGCGCAATGCCTTTTTTCTTTGTTTCCATTGAAAACAAACTTTGCAGATCGGCAATTAACGGGCCGAGCTCGGTTGGTACTTTTTCAATATTTAAACTGCTGGCATTAATTTTTGATAAATCGAGTACGTCGTTCAGCAGGTTAAGTAAATGCTGACTGTTGTTATGAATAATGTCTAATTCGGGCTTAATATTGCTAAGTTGGTGGTTGTCGCGCAGCAGCTCAGTGTAACCAATAATTGAGGTTAGCGGTGTGCGTAACTCATGGCTTAAATGCGCCATAAAACGGTCTTTTGCGCGGCTATCCGCCTCGGCTTTGTAGCGCTCTAAGCGCTCGTTTTCTAAGTCACGCCGTGATAGTGCATATAAAATTGCCCGATTAAAGCGTGGGCTGCTTATTTCAGATTTTAATAAAAAGTCATCTGCGCCGTGTGCAAGGGCTTCTTTATCAAGCCGCTCGTCAGATTGCCCAGTAAGCATAATAAACGTAGTACTAAGCTTAAGTGATTTAGCGGCCTCTAAAATAGATAAACCCGTATGAGCGCCCAAGTGATAGTCTAAAAAGCATAAATCAACCGGCTGCTGCTTTAATTCATCGAGCACACCTTGATAGTCACTTAACCATTTGATATCAAATTGGTAATTAGGAATTTGCTCAAGGTAATCGACCGTAAGCAAATAATCGTCTTCATCGTCTTCTACCAATAATACACTTACGCGCTCAACACTTGTCATATTAATTCCTATGGCAGTTCAACAATTTCAATCCAATACTTACCAAGCTGTTTCATCAGTTCAACTAAGCCTTCAAAAGTAACTGGTTTAGTAATGTACGATGCTGCGCCAAGATCATAACCACGCAATTTGTCTTCTTCTTGCTTTGAAGTAGTCAGAATAACCACGGGAATAGAGCGCAGTGCCGCATTTTCTTTAATCAGCTTTAGCGCTTCGCGGCCATCCATACGTGGCATATTTAAATCGAGCAAAATAATATTAGGGCGCGGGTATTTTTGTTTATCTTCAAACGGCGCTTGATTGTTTAAATACGCCAGCAGCTCAACACCGTCATTTACAAAATACAAATTGTTGATGACTCGGCTTTCTTCAAGCGCGTCTTGGGTTAGTAAACGATCATCTTCGTCGTCGTCGGCCATTAAAATATTAATTCGTTTTACTTCAGCTTCCAGCATTACTATTTTCCTCTAAATGAAATGATGATGCTGCAATCGGCAGGATCATGGTAAACGTTGTACCTTGGCCAACTTCGCTGTGTGCAGTAATTTGGCCGCCATGGCGCTCTACGATGCGTCTGCAAACCGACAAGCCAATGCCTGTGCCTTTGTAGGCGGTGCGACTGTGCAAACGCTGAAATGGGGTGAAAATTTTATCGCTGTAATCTTGTTCAAAGCCGATGCCGTTATCGCACACATCAATTTGTATCCATTCGCTGGCAATATCATCTAAATGTTGTGCTGGGGCGCTAGCCTCTGATACGGTTACATTGATTTCGGGCGCTTTATCGGCTTGGCGGAATTTAAGCGCATTTGATAACAAATTTAAAAATAACTGCTGTAGTTGGCTTTCGTCACCTTCAATTTTTGGCATGCTTGCCAACGTAATGGTGGCGTTTGATTCGTTAATGGCGATTTCAAGGTCGTCCAGCACGCCTTCAAGTACGGTGTTTAGGTCTACTTCAACAAAAGCTTTCCCTTTTGTCGTTACCCGCGATAACGCTAATAAGTCTGATATTAACAACGACATACGCGCAGCAGCATTATCCATACGCGATAAGTAATCTTTGCCTTTATCGTCAATTGCGTTGGCATAAAGCTCTGTAATACGCGCTGAAAATGCGCGAATTTTACGCAGCGGCTCTTGCAGATCGTGTGATGCA
Organism: Pseudoalteromonas sp. XMcav1-K; assembly: GCF_044005875.1. Taxonomy (NCBI): domain Bacteria; kingdom Pseudomonadati; phylum Pseudomonadota; class Gammaproteobacteria; order Alteromonadales; family Pseudoalteromonadaceae; genus Pseudoalteromonas; species Pseudoalteromonas sp. XMcav1-K. The sequence goes on from NZ_JBIPJE010000050.1 coordinate 416,728, forward strand.
ATAAACGCAAAATCTTCTAACTCGCGGTTACTGCGACCAAGCTCTTCGGCGTAAAGTTCCAGCGCTTGGGTACGTTCTTGTACTTTTTCTTCAAGTAATTCGTTACTTTTTTCAAGCTCTAATGCGTTTTGTTTAACATTGCGCAGGTGTTTAATAAGTAATATTAAAAACAAGCTACTCATCACAATACAAATAGTGGCAAACCAAATTAGGTTTGCTTCAGAAGTTTTACGTGCGTTACTTAAGCGGGTAAATAAGTGATTACGAATAATCGTTTCGTTTTCAATGATCTCTTGATAAATGGTGCGTAAGTCTAGGTCAGATATTTGCACATCTTTTAAAAGGCGCTTAGGCGATCGCTCAGAGTTTGTTTGTACGTGACGAATGCCTGCGCCCACTAAGGCAAACTTAGCTTCGGCGTAGCGCACAAAGTTGTCGATACGTTTTTGCTGAATATCGCTTTCAGAGCGAATTTCGCGGGCTTGCGTAATACTCTCAGAAAATTGATCTAACGCTTTTTTATAAGGCGCTAAATCGTCTTCTTGCAGCGTGATTAAATAAGCGCGCTGGCTTGATTCGGCGTTGAGTAAGTCGATATGCAAACGGTCAATAGCCAGCATCACCTTTGATGTGTTTTGAAAACTTTGCTGAATTTGCGCAATACTTTGGGTGTTTTGTAACCCAATAAACGTAATAGTGCTAATGCCCAATACAATAATGACAAATGCGCACCATGCAAAGCCGATACTGTGAATAGCACGATCGAAAAATGCTTTCATTATATTCACTTAGCGTTTTCAGCGATTTGTTGTAACAGCTCGCTGCAGGCTTTACTTGCGGCGATTATTTTATTCGCCGCATCGCTAATCTCGCTGTTTTTTGCTGCATCTTCACTTAAAATTTTAATGATTTCAGCATGCATTGAAATATGATTTAGTGGCTTTCGCGCATCGTGAACTAAGGTATTAAGTTGTTCATTGTTGTCAGTCATGTTTCCTCGCAAATCATGTTTTACAGTGATTCTTCGTAAGCGTTTAATCGGTTATAGAGCGTTTTAGTACTGATGCCAAGTAGCTTGGCAGCCAGTGTTTTATTACCTGAAACCGACTCAAGCGTTTTGTAAATAAGCTCTTTTTCTACCGCTTCAATGGTTTTTCCTACATCAACTTCTGGTGCATCGAAGGTAGTCGTTGGCGTACTTGGTGTAACCGCTTGCTGAGCAACTACTGGTTGACTGCTCGCTGGTGGCTGCGCAAAAGGCGATGGCTCTATTTGTTCAATATCGATTGTTTGGCTATTTGGATCAGCCATAATAAACGCGCGGTGAATACTGTGCTTTAACTCACGGATATTGCCTGGCCAATGATGGGCAAATAGCACCTGTTTACTGGTAGGTGAAAATTGATACTGGGTTTTATATTCGCGGTTTAGGTCATCTAAAAAATACTCGCTTAATAGCTCGATATCTTCTTTTCGTTCACGCAATGGCGGTATTTCAATTGGAAAAACCGCAAGGCGAAAATAAATATCTTCACGCAGTACTTTCTTTTCGGCAATCTCACTCATGGTGCGGTTAGTGGCCGACACCACACGGCAATTTACTGGAATTTGTTTGTTACCACCAACGCGTGTGACATGTTGGGTTTCTAATACACGCAGTAAATTAGGCTGCATATCAATTGGCATTTCGGTTACTTCGTCTAAAAACAAAGTACCGTTTTCAGCTTGTTCAAATACACCTTGCTTTTGTGCAACCGCGCCAGTAAATGCGCCTTTTTCATGACCAAATAATTCGCTGCCGATTAAATCTTTGGTGATGGCGCCGCAGTTAACCGATACTTGCTCGCCTTGGCATTTGCTGGCGTTATGAATAGCCTTTGCGACAACTTCTTTACCAACACCGCTTTCACCAATTAATAATACATTTGCGTTGGTTTTTGCCACGCGCTCTATCATGGTGATTAGGTGCTGCGCCGCTTTTGATTTACCAATTAAACAGCCAAAGTGGCGCTCTATTTTCGTTGTACTTTTACTAGTAACCGCAGGCTCTTTAAACAATACGCGCTTGACGTCGTCGGCTTGAATGGGTTTGGTTAAGTAGTCGATTTGGTCATCACAAAGCGAAGCGATGGCGGTTTTTACCGACGGATGCCCGGTAATTAAGGTGATGTTGACGTTAATACCTTGCGCGCGAATAAAATCGATTAGGTGAATTCCGCTGCCATCGGGCAACATAAAATCTAAAAAAACATGGTCAAAGCGCGTATTTGCAAGCCACTCTTTGGCCTCCGCAATGCTTTCAGCGGTGTACACTTCGCAGCCGATATATTCAAAAATACGCGCGCCTAATTCGTTAAATTCAGAGTCGTCATCGACTAATAACACTGTTTTCATAATGTCCTCAATGTACTGCACTACAAAGTAAACAAATTACTTTGTCATAATCCATAATGATTTTTCTTTTATTTCAATGGTTAGTGTTTCGCACGTTTTTATTTCGCCATCAATACTATACCTTACTGTGTCGCCGTGTTGGTGTAAACAAACACGCTTACAAAGCGCATGATTTACGTTGTTTTCGCTGTGTTTTTTCTTACCTTCTAGGCCATTAAACACAAGTTGCGCAAGGCTAAACGCTGCGCTGCTGTTTTCATCGTGTTCGATTAAGGTGATATCGAGCTGCCCATCTTGGTAGTTAGGCTCGCCACCGCCTTGTGCTAACACGGTAGAAAACGGCGCGGCATTGGCAATCACTAAACTGTTTACGTTCAACTCTTTGGGGTTTTGTTCATCAACTGCAATACACACTTTTTGTGATTTGCTTTCAGACACGGCATTAATAAAGCCGCTAATGTAAGCAAATTGACCACCTTGATTTTTCTCTTCGCGATTAGCAAAGCTGATCATTTGCTCTTCAAAGCCAAATGCAATTAGCAACAAAGCGGTGTGTTCATTACATTGAATGGTGTCAATTTGCTGTGTTTTACCTTTTACAATTGCTTCGCATGCAAGTGTTATGGGTTCTAACTTAGTTTGCACACCAAGCAATACGTGTGCGAGCGCATTAGCAGTACCCAGCGGAATAAAACCTAAATGGCAGTCGCTGTTAACAAGCGCATGGGCTACGGCTGTTACGGTGCCATCGCCACCACAGGCAATCACTTTATTATGATTACGTTTCAAACGCAGGGCGAGCGCACTTACATTGGTGTCTTTTTCGGTAAAGTGAAATTCAAGTAAAAAGCGCTGTGTTAAATAACCAATCACTTGGTTATCGTATTGATACCATTTACCGCTACCTGAAACTGGGTTTATCACCAGCGGTAGGGTTTCGGTTTTTGCGAGTAAATCAACGTGTGCAATGGCATTTAAGCGTTTTTTTTGCGAACGATTTAAACGCGCGGTTTGGCGTAATTCTTTTACTCTATCAAGCGCACCTTGAGTACTGAGCTTATGCTTATAAAGTAAATAAGCACATAATAAAAATACCGAACGACCACGGCCAAGCGCACAGTGGATCACCACTTTTTTGTTAAGCGTGTGCATCGCCTCAATCCAACGTAACGCATGGAGAATTTGCGCGCGAGTAGGTGACTGGTGATCAAGCACCGGTAAATTTAAGTAGTACAACCCTTCTTGCTCAGCCGACCAATTTAAGCCGTCAAATTCCGCAGTTACATCTAAAATCGCGTCAATTTTATTGGCTTTTAACATAGGAATATCGCTTGGGAATAAACGACACGCAATAAACATTTGGTCTTCAACTTGTTGTAACGCAGGAACGGAGTCTTTGTAGCGCTGCCATGCGTTGTAAAGCTGCGCGCACAGTAAATAAGGTAACAATACCAGTTTAATAATTACTGGAATTTGCCCTGTTGCGCGTTTGCGAAAGAAATTTGGTTTTTCAAATAGGTAAGCGCTAAATACGATTAACACCGAAAGCAGAATCCAGCTACTGGCAAAAATAAATAACGGGTGTTTAGACACATAAACAAGACCGGATGCCGCAACAACCAGCAATAAATAAATGAAAGTTACATTCATACTATCAACACCTCAAAACTAAATAACATAAGGTTACAAGAATCGTACCTAAGGCTTTTTGTATGTATTTCAATATGATAGTGGTTTTTAGGGCATGTAATAACTACCCGTTTGAAAAAATTACAAAGGGTATAAAGCAAAGGTGTGTAAAAATTACATACCTGTATAAATATGCTAGCCTAGCACTTTCTTAAGGAGATATTATGCGTTTTTCCCGCTATTTTAATGTAAGTATTTTAGCACTTATGTTGATCATCGTTGGTTGCGGTGAGAGTTATCAAGCGTTACGTGATCGCGAAGCAAAGGAGCAGCAAAGCTGGCCTAAATGGCCTGAGTTTGAAGCCGCTGTGCCAAAACCCGATTGGTGGCATTCAGTACCAATCAAGTACATTGATCCTATGAATTTTACATCGGAAGAGATGACAGCCTATTACGAGAAAAATACGGGCGATGATAAATATAAACGTGATTTTAAAGTAATTTATGCGCGAATGCTTAAGCATCAAAATAATGCCCAAGAGATTGCAGGCTTTTTAGGTCGTGGCACGGTAAGCGAGTTTAAACCATTTTACGAATTCTATATCACACACTTTTTAGATGAGACATGGCAAAGCGAGTATTGCGAGCAATGTAACGACGCTAACTCTGCCATTAATATTGGAACCCAATGGCTTTATTATTTAACAGAGGGCGGCGAGTATGAGCGGGCGCAAAAAATTATCGATCAGTTGTTAGAGTCGAAATACCCTCGGGCGATCCCGATGCAGCGATTCTATTTAATTCGCTCTTACCGACGCTTACTAGCCAAAACGGTTACCGAAAAAGAAATATACAACCAATTAGAACCGTACATTGTCGAAAATTATAAATTGGCTGAACAAAAGCAAGACTACAAATTAATGCAGCGATGGTTAGATTTATAACGTGGTTTGTTGCAGTACAAATTGAGCGACAAGGATTTATCAGTTGCTAGTTAGCAAGCCTTTAAACGCACGCATTAAAAAAGCCCGAATAACTCGGGCTTTTTAGATTTTAGTGCGCTTTACTTACCCGCTAATTTTGCACGAGCGCTGTGCAGCTTTTTGTAGCTTTCGATTAAGCGCAGGTGCTTATCAAGGCCTTCTAGCTGCGAGTTAGTTGGTGTTAAACCATAAAAACGCACATCGCCATTAATAGAGCCAATAATCGCGTTCATTACTTCCTCGCCAAACATACGAGTAAAGTTATGGTGGTAGTCTTCAAACTCAAGCTCGTCATCAAGTGCTACTTGCAGGGTTGCATGTAGCGCTTGGTAGAATAGGCCGCGTTCAACGGTGTTATCGTTGTACTGTAAGAAGCTTTCAACGAGGTTGTTTACTTCTTCTAAATCGCCTAATGCTAAGTAAATTAACAGCTTAAGCTCTAGAATAGTAAGCTGACCCCACACTGTGTTTTCATCAAACTCAATACCAATTAGGGTAATAATATCAATGTAGTTATCAAGTTCGCTCTCTTCTAAACGATTAACTAAATCAGCTAGCTCGTCGTCAGACAGTGAATGCAGGTTTAAAATATCGTCGCGGTATAAAAGTGCTTTATTGGTGTTATCCCAAATTAAGTCTTCTGCTGGGTAAACCTCAGAATAATCTGGTACCAAAATACGGCATGCTGTGCCAAGGCCAGTAAATTCAGCAACATATGCTTCTTTACCGATGTCTTCTAAAATACCGAATAGGGCATCGCACTCTTCTTGGTTAGTGCCAGAGAAATCCCATTCCACAAATTCATAATCGTGCTTAGCACTAAAGAAACGCCAAGAAATGGTGCCTGTTGAATCAATAAAGTGCTCAACAAAGTTTTCTGGCTCTTGTACTGCCATAGAGTTAAAGGTTGGCTTAGGTACATCGTTTAAGCCCTCAAAACTGCGGCCTTGTAATAGCTCAGTAAGGCTTCGCTCAAGCGCCACTTCAAAGCTTGGGTGCGCACCAAAAGAGGCAAACACGCCGCCCGTTTTCGGGTTCATTAAGGTAACACACATTACAGGGAACTGGCCGCCAAGTGAGGCATCTTTAATGACTACTGGGAAGCCTTGCTCTTCTAGCCCTTTAATACCCGCAACTATGCTTGGGTATTTGTTCAGTACGTCTTCTGGTACATCTGGCAATACAATTTCTTGCTCGATGATTTGGCGTTTTACCGCGCGCTCAAAAATTTCCGATAAACACTGTACTTTGGCCTCTGCAAGGTTGTTACCTGCGCTCATACCATTACTTAAAAATAAGTTTTCAATCAGGTTTGACGGGAAATAAACAGTTTTACCATCTGAATAACGGGTGTAGGGAATAGAACAAATACCGCGCTCAACGTTACCTGAGTTAGTGTCGATTAGGTTAGAACCACGTAATTCTTGCTCTGGGTCGTAAATATCCAGCGTATAGTCGTCTAAAATCTCGCTTGGTAGCTCGTCTTCTGGGCCTGGTTTAAACCATTTTTCATTTGGGTAATGAACAAAATCGCTATTGGCAATTTCTTCACCAAAGAACTGATCGTTATAGAAAAAGTTACAGTTTAAACGCTCAATAAATTCGCCAAGTGCCGAGCACAGCGCGCTTTCTTTGCTTGCGCCTTTACCATTGGTAAAACACATCGGTGATGCTGCATCGCGAATATGAAGCGACCATACGTTTGGTACAATGTTACGCCACGATGAGATTTCAATTTTCATGCCCAAGTCTTCTAAAATCTTGGTCATGTTTTGAATGGTTTGCTCAAGCGGTAAGTCTTTACCTAAAATCATGGTATTGGCGTCGCCCTCAGGCTGACCCATTAACATGGCTTGCGCGTCTTCATCGAGGTTTTCAACTGCTTCTACAACAAACTCAGGGCCTGTTTGAATGACCTTTTTAACGGTACAACGGTCGATAGAGCGCAAAATACCTTCACGGTCTTTGTCAGAAATGCTCTCTGGCAGCTCTACCTGAATTTTAAATATTTGGTTGTAACGGTTTTCTGGGTCAACAATGTTGTTTTGCGACAGACGAATATCGTTAGTTGGAATATCGCGCGCGTTACAGTACACCTTTACAAAATACGCCGCACACAGCGCAGATGAAGCAAGAAAATAATCGAATGGACCAGGTGCGCTACCATCGCCTTTATAGCGAATAGGCTGATCGGCAATAACGTTAAAGTCGTCAAACAGCGCTTCTAAGCGCAAGTTATCAAGATAATTTACTTTGATTTCCATGAATTAGGTTCCAAGTGTGTTGCCGCGAATAGGTGGTTGCAGCAAGGCAAACATAATGGCTGTAATTATCCGCTTTTTTAGCGCTTAATTCACTAAAATCGGAAAATAAATCGAGTTTTGGTCATCTATTGCCACATTTGGTGACTTATTTAAGCGAGTAAATTAAGGCAGTAAATTAAGCGAGTGAACAATGTGCTTGCGGCTAAAAGCGTAGACGAAACAAAGTAAATAGTGCGAGAGAATGATAACGCAATATGTGGCTACATCCTTGCTAGCCCGCTTTTACAAAGTGACAATAAACAAACTTTTGGGTTGTAGCAAAAGGTGTTGTATGGGTTTCATAGCGTTGTTCTTTAAGCACAAAATACTCACCAAATTCGGCATGTAAGCTTTCTGCACTGTAACGCACAATAGGCAAGCCACTGCACTTTTCTGGGCCATCTTCTGCAAATGTGGCAATAATAATGTGGCCATGTGGTTTTAGCGCATGCAATAGGTTTTTAATGTAAGCGCTGCGCTCTTCAGGCGTTGTTAAAAAGTGAAACACCGCACGATCATGCCATACATCAAATTGCTGTTTTGGCAGTCTTACCTCTGTTATATCCGCTTCTATCCACCCAACATTTGCTGAACTTTCACCAATGCGCTTTTTAGCTGTTGCAAGGGCAGCACCAGATAAATCAAGCACCGATACATTTGTATGCCCATTTAACAGCAAATCATCAACCAAAGTGGACGCGCCGCCACCCACATCAATAATGGCGGCACTTTTTTCACAGTTTAAACGGTTTATAAACTTTAACGAGGTCACCGCATGCGGCTGAAACCAACTCACATCACTTGATTCTTTAGTCGTGTAAACCGTTTCCCAATGTGATTTCTTTTGCATAGTGTTTCCTGAGTTGGTTTGGTGATGCCTTAATGAACCGCGGAAAATAGTAGGCTAAAATAAGCGACGAAGTAGCGCAAGTCTACTGTTTTGCGTCCACGGTTTAATTAAATTGTTATGTTTCAAACCCACAGTTTCCAGCGGTAAAGATTACCCTTGGTTTCCGCTGCTAAATCGACATAGCACTTTGTTAAGCATATAAGATTTTTAGCATTTAAGTCTGTTTTAATTTTAAAACCTGAGAAGAACAAATCATCAAGTTGATACTTAATCATCGAATCATGATGTTCCCAATGATATGTTTTTCTAAAGTATTCTTGAGCCATTTCATCGCTCGGAAAGGAAAAAACCAATTCGAATTTAGCAGACTCTAAATCAGAGCGGCCTTTTCGAAGTGACTTAACTATTGTTTCGATTCTATCCATGCTCAACTTGAACTAACGCCCATTCATTAATGCGCTTGTTAGGTACACTTTACGCCAGAGTATTAAAGCTTTCTACTCTATCAATTAACTCTTGAGGGAAAAAAGTAGTACCAGTTAGGTTTTCACCGACCCAATTGGGACCGAGCTTAAATTTAGCCTCAAACAACTGGGGCAACCAATCATTTTTGAATTCACTCAGTGTAATTTGATAAGGCTTTCCATTTGAATATTCTGCGAGGTGCATAAGGCTCTTTCTAACTCGTAATTCTGTTGACCAAATAGGTAGGACGCAAGTGCCATCTTCTTCCACCCACTCTAGGAATTGATCATCTTCAAATTCAATAACCCATAATGATTGAAACTGATTAACATCTCGACAAAAAGCGTTGATTTGTGAACCTAGGCTCATCCGTGTACCTAACAATTTAATATGACCCAATGGGTCGTTTCTCTACCGAGCCGCGGGTCATTTTTTATCATTGAACCAGTTCTATCACAAAGGCTAACTTATTGCTATATATACTTTTAATCATTTAAGTAATTATGAAAAGGATAAAAACGCCCCATTGGGTCTTTTCCATGACTATAGGAGCAAGTTACTAGTTAAAATGCATAAATTCAACGTATGTTATTCGCTCCAATTTGCCCTTGAAGGCTGGTGTTGAGAAAAACTTCCCCCTTTAATCAAACCTGAAAACAAAATTTAAATGAATAATGCGAGACAGGGAGCGAAGCGGTTGAGCAAGTCATGCTGAGGCATGGATGCCGATTTATGGCGTTTATATTCACATTTAAATTATGTTTGAAGAGTTAGTTTGATTTCTGGGGCGGCTTTTTCTTGGTTCGTTCTTTTTGGCCGTTTAAAAAGAATGAACGAGCGCATCATGGATGATGCGAGATAACAATCAAGGATGAGTGCTACTTTGCAAACGACTACTCATAATCCAAAAGCCGATTAGCAACTCCATTCACAATCAATCTCCTCTACAATTTAACCAATCGGATCAGAGTCGTTGATTTCTAGATCGAACGACTACTGTGCCTGCGATTTTGTTATGCCAGCCTTGCTTTTTGCATCAAAAGCGACCCAAAAAAAACTTAAGCCTAGAGGTAATAACGAAATGTAGTAGCCAACATAACGAATAATTGATTGTTGTTTGGAGGGCGCATTGCCCGTTTCAGCATCTACTACTGCTACTCAGCACTTAATAATGCAATCGCCAATTTATTGTTTTTGCTTTTAGCAACGTCTAACGCGGTGTTGCCGCGCTTATTTTTGCGTGATGTATCGGCACCGTTTTTAAGTAAAAAACGCAAATTTTCAATTTTGCCTAAGTACGCGGCATCAATGGTGGGTGTGTCACCGTTATTATTCGCGATATTTACATCAGCACCGTTTGAGACTAATAATTTTACTAATTCAAAATTGTTGGTGCTCCAGCCTGCGAGTATTAGTGCGGTATCGCCAGCTTTAGTTTGGGCATTTAAGTTTGCGCCTTGTTGTATTAGTAGCTTCGCTCCTGCAAGTAAATAAGGGTCTTTACGAAAGCTTGTTATAAATAATGGCAAAACGGTGCTGTTTGAATTATGCAGCTGGGTTTTGTTGCTTGCGGCATTTTGTAGCATGCGAAAATAGTCGTGCTTGTTGTTTGTTAACGCAAATGCAAACAATGAATCCTTATTGATGACGACATTTTCAAATTTGGCGCCATGGTCTATTAGGGCTTTTGCCATTTGAACACGGTTTAGTATTACCGATTGATAAAAAGCCTCGCTGATTACGGCTTGTTGATTGAGTGTAGATTCAGTAATTGTTTTATTTAGTGCGCTTAAATCATTATTTTTCACCGCATCTATCAGCGGGTGATTTGGTACTAACGCGGGTGCAGTACTTTCGATAACGCCTTGTAGCCAAGGGTAAATAGACGACACTCGGGTGTAATATTCGCCAACTCCGTAACGCCCCTCAGGAGTGCCATTGCCAACCTGATACGAGCTTATGCCAATCACAATTGGCGTGTTATCAACAATAACAAATGCAGGGCCGCCGCTGTCACCGCGCGAGCTTATGCCTTCAAACTGGGTAGCCGTTTCGGGTTTATTAAAAGTAAAACCAATCACATGCTCATTTGCACTTGCTACGGTATTTGTTGCTCCTCGCTGCTTAGCATCATCTCGAATAAGGCCATCTTGCCCATTGCCAAAGGTGCCTCTGCCAACAAAAACAACCTGTTGGCCAACTTCATTTTTTTGCTGATTTAAAGTCGCTGGTTTTGCATTTTTTAGAGGATCTTTTAATTGAACCAGCGCTGCATCGTAAAATTCGTCATTTGCGCGTTTAAATTTAGGGTGGGTAACAATTTTTGCGACGCGGTAATGGCTGTTGATATGCCGCGCAGTAAAAATGTCACTTTCTTTACCTGCTACACAGTGCGCTGCGGTTAACAGCCAGCTTTTGTCAATTACGGTAGCGGCGCAACCTGCAACATAAGCAACAGACGGTGAATACTGCTCGCCAAGCGTTAGGTACTTTTTATCGTCTACATCGTGCCTGATGACAATGGCATTAACCGCAGTTGTAGCAAAAAGTAGTGCGAGCGAAATAACGGTATTCAATGTCAAAACGTATATCCCTATGTTGAGTTTGCAGTAAAGTTGACGAAAATTATTATGTTTTTTACACCACGGATTTATCGTAACACACTAACTCTATAACATTATTCTCAGGGTCTTTTACGTAAATTGAGCGCCACTGACACCATTGATGTTCGGCGGTTATTACTTCGCAACCAGCATTTTCTAGCCTTGTTTTCTCGGCTAAGTAATCTTCTGATGAAATTTCTAATGCAAAATGATGCAGGCTTGAACAAGCTGGTTCAATGGTTGTGGTATTGTCATTAACAAATGCTCTCGGTAACTCTTCGGCAAATAAGCCGATTACTTGTGTATGGCCACCAAAGCCCTCTGCAATTTTAAAAAATGCGACTTTGGGAAATTCTTTAATCAGTTCAAGACCAATAATGTTGGCGTAGAATGCTTTCATACTGTCCAGATCGCGCACTCTAAGTACTGTTTCACCTAATCCTTTAATTGCAGGGTTCATCTCTTTCTCCTTAAAACATAATACCAATTCACTTAAGTAGCTGATCATCCTAGCGGACTAAATATCATGCTAACTGCGTTAGAATTTATCAGTGTAGAACAACTACATAAGAAAAATTCCGCCTTGTTACCATTTCATTTATCCAGCGCTATCCCTGATCACATACTTAACAGAATTGGTATAACAGCGTATTAGTGTGCGTAACGATTTAAGCGTGTTATCTAGATCTTAAAACCTTGCAGACTAATTATTTTTTATTTAATTATTTCAGTAGATTATCAGTATAGCTTTAGGCTTACAATGTTAAGTTTGGCAAGTGTATTTATGGCTTACTTAATGGCGCTAAACGTTGGATTACGTAAGGCAGCGGTTTAATTTAAATACGAGAGAAGCCTAAAAGTTTGCTTTATGCAGCGTGTTTACAGCTAAGCAAAGGATTTAAACTGTGCTCTTATAAGAGAGCTAATTAATTATTTTGCGCCGCAATATCCGGTGCTTTAATAACAAAGCCGCGTTCTCTGTCGCCGTCGAATCCGACTGCGCTATACACTTTATGGGCACCATTTAGCTTTGCACCAGACAGCAGCATGACTTTGTAGCAGTTTAACTGCCATGCTAAATCAATTGCATAACTAAGTACTTGTTGGCTTAACCCTTGGCGGCGAAAATCGCGGCGCGTTACAACATGCTCAATTAAACCAAACGGGCGTGCGCCAACGGCAATACTTAAATTAATACTGAGCGCACACGTAGCTGCGAGCGTGCCATTAATATCTGCTACAACCACATGGGTTCTGTCGTCATTAATCATTTGCTCCCAGCGCTCAATGGCAAGTGAATCGGGCAGCGTTGGGTCGCTTGGTCGCAATGCGTTACAGAGCGTTAATACACCAACTAAATCATCCTTGTTAGCGAGTCGGATCATGGTATTTCCCTTGTTTGGCTACGTTATTGCGATTGCTTTTGTGTGCGTTTAAACCAACGAATTTGTTCACTTTGGTCGCGCGTGGGGGTGCCGCCTTGCTTCGCAACTGTGTCGGCATTGTCTGCCAGCATTTTCTCGGTATTTAGCTCTATTTTTTCTAACAACATCATTAGCGTTGCTTGTTCCGTTTCGCTAATGCCTGCTAATACAGCATCGCAACGCTTAGCCATATAGTCTGAAATTTTTTGGTAAATCGGTTTGCCATTGTCACTGATTTCAACCAGTTTACTGCGGCTTTTTTGATGGTCGTTCGACGCTAAAATTAGCCCTTTTTTTAGCAAGCCGTTAATAGCGCGTGTTACCGAGTAGGGGTCTAAGCGTGTTTGATAGGCAATATCAGCCGCATTAATTGGCCCATAAGAGCCAACATTTAACAGTACGCGAATTGCTCGGGTGTCTAGGTCGGTAATTTGTTTTACATAGGCGTCTCTATCAAGCACCAGTAAATTACTGGCGGTTGCAATGCGGTAAGGAACCTGCTGATAGAGATCAAGCGCGTCATTGGTTTTACTGCTTAATGAAAAAGACGTTTGGCGTTTGTTTGTTGTCATAGCGCGTTATTGATTTTTATATTTAGGCACGGTACTGGCTGCAAAATAGCATATTTAACCGATGTGAAACACTGAGAAATAAGTATGTACAAAAACTAGACATGGTTTAGTGGCTTGATTATATTTATGTTGCATATGCAACATAAATATAATCAACAGGAGAAATAGCATGGCGTTAGTAACCCCTTTATCACCCGATCACGATAGCGAAGTGGCAGAACTTGCAAAGTTCTTTAACGAAACCTTAGGGTTTTGCCCAAATAGCGTATTAACCATGCAAATTCGCCCAGAAATAGCCCGCGCATTTATTAATTTAAACAAAGCGGTAATGGCAAATGATGGGCGCGTAACAGCAGAGCAAAAGCGTTTAATTGGTTACATCACCAGCGCAAATACCGGTTGCCGTTACTGCGAAGCACATACAATTTTAGCGGCTGAGCGCTATGGCGGTAGCGAAGAACGTTTAAAGCATATTTGGCAATTTAGATCATCCGATTTATACAGTAATGCTGAAAAAGCAGCGTTTGAATTTGCCTTAGCAGCATCAAGCGTGCCTAACGCGGTTGATGATGCGATTTCGGCAAATTTAAAAGAACATTGGGATGATGGCGAAGTGGTTGAAATTTTGGGTGTTATATCACTGTTTGGTTATTTAAACCGCTGGAACGATAGCATGGGCACCACCATGGAAGCAGGCGCTATTGCCGCAGGAAAAGAACACCTAACACACAATGGTTGGCAGGTTGGTAAACATCAATAATTGAGCTTTTGTAAAACAGAATATTGCACTTAAAAGTTAGTTTTTAAGTGCAAACTTCACGGCAGCATCAGCATGAATGCCTGTGGTGTCGTAAAGGGGAATCTCCGTATCGTTTTGTGATACTAATAATGCGATTTCAGTACAGCCAAGAATTATCGCTTGTGCTCCTTGGCGGTGAAGTTTATTGATTATGGCAAGGTAACGTTCTTTTGACTCAAGATTGATTTCGCCAAGGCATAGTTCGTTGTAAATAACGCTATGTACACAGTCGCGATCTTCTTGGTTGGGCACAATAACGTCAATACCAAACTTTTCTGTTAGGCGGTTTTTATAAAAGCCTTGCTCCATGGTAAATGCGGTGCCAAGCAAACCAACGCGCGATATATCATCTTGTATCAATTGTGCTGCGGTGGCGTCGGCAATATGCAGTAGCGGAATCGAAATATTCTCTTCAATTTGGTGCGCTACTTTATGCATGGTGTTGGTGCAAATAAGTAGGCAGTGCGCACCTGCTGCTTCTAAATCTTGCGCGGATTTTGCTAGCATGTCGCCCATTTTTTGCCATTCGCCTGCCCGTTGCAGTTTTTCGATATGATCAAAATTAACGCTGTAAAGTAAAATTTCTGCGCTATTAAGCCCGCCAAGCGCGGCTTTTACACTTTGGTTAATGGCTTTGTAGTAATTGAGCGTAGACTCCCAACTCATGCCACCTAAAAGACCGATTGTTTTCATAAATTACCAATAACACGCTTGATTAAGAGGCAATACACAACGTACTTCGCCAGTTAGTTCGCTAAGTGGTTTATCGCCAAGTGCAACCGCTTGCCAACCATGAGGGTACGACAGTGAAAAGGGCGGAATTAACAGAGTATCAGCCACCGCTTGAAACCCCGTTTTACTGTAAAAATTAGGGTCGCCATAGGTCACAACAAAATCCACGTTGTGTGTTTTTAAATACGTAAGCGCGTGGTTTATGAGTGCTTGCCCGATGCCTTTACCTTGCTGCGAAGAAGCCACCGCCATTGGCGAGAGGATCACCGTGGTAAGATTTGGTTGGTTGCTAATCCATAATTTACTAAACAGTACAGCGGCAAAAAGCGTATCGTGCTCTTTAGCAACAAAGCCAATCAGTTCATCGCTTGTGCAGTCATTCAGCATGCGTTCGGTGAGTTCGCCGATTTTTAACCCAGCCTTTGCGCCATCAGCGTCGCTAAAAACATGGGTAAAGAGCGCAGTGATATCGGCGGCTGCATGATGAGAAATGGATTCAAATTGCATGTTAAACAGTTCCTTGCTTACATTGATTAATAAGTTTAGTGCTGTTTGCAATATTGTTGCGAGTTAATTTAGCAGTAATCACTTCAGATTTTGCGCTAAGTGTATTGATGTCTTGCAACCAAATTGAAATCGACTCATCGTGAATGGTGTGTGCGAGTTGATAGTTTCCGCCAGCTGGCAATGTGAGGTTGAAATTGGCAAATGCAACTTGGTACGAGTTGTGGTTATTTGCCTCTTGGTAAGTCGCTTTTACCCAAATATTGTGTTTACCCGCAGGGTATTGCCTTGCCGTAACCCAAGTGGCGGGTTTGTGCTTATGGCACATTAGGTAAACATATTCTTTTCTACCTTGGCTATTATCGTAGCTG
Source organism: Pseudoalteromonas sp. XMcav1-K (assembly GCF_044005875.1). NCBI lineage: Bacteria > Pseudomonadati > Pseudomonadota > Gammaproteobacteria > Alteromonadales > Pseudoalteromonadaceae > Pseudoalteromonas > Pseudoalteromonas sp. XMcav1-K. Next base: position 432,357 of record NZ_JBIPJE010000050.1, read on the forward strand.
GTATTTTCAATACGAAAGTGCCCTTGTTTAATGTCGTTATTAAAAGGCGACATAGCACAGGCAAACAGGTTACTTAATAAGAGTAAAATAATGAGGTGTTTAGTCATCATAATTCCATTTTGATGAGAGACGCGCTAGCGTACGGATTTTTGTGCCAAACTGCAACTGGTTGGGTAGTCGGTATAGCCTTTTTCACCGCCACCATAAAATGTACTGTGCGCATTATTGGCTAATTGCGTTAGTGGCATATTGCCCTTCATGCGCTCAACTAAATCGGGGTTACAAATATAGGCTGTACCAAAGGCAAATAGGTCTGCCATGCCTTTATTTAAAAAGCAGTTGGCAAGCTCTTGCGTTAAACCGCCCGCCAACATTATTGGATGTGGGTAAAGCGAGCGTATTTTTTTGCGATACGTATCGGTGATTGGCTGATAATTACCAATATTTTCAGATAGGTGCAAATAAGCGAGCTTGATTGGTGCGAGCGCCTTTAAAAGTGCTAGGGTTAAGGTTGGCATGTCGCTGTCATGCTGTTGAAAGCTGCTAGAAACAAATGGCGAAATACGCAGCCCCACTTTGTCGCTGCCAATAGCATTAGCCACAGCTTGGCACACATCAATTGTTAATCGAATACGGTTTTCAATTGAGCCACCGTATTTATCATCGCGTGTGTTGGCATAACGGCGCATAAATTGATCTAGCAAGTAACCGTGTGCGCCGTGAATTTCTACTCCATCGAATCCCGCCTGCATGGCGTTTTTCGCAGCAATAACAAAGTCATTCACCGTGTTTTGAATATCGCTTAAATCCATGGCTTTTGGCATTGTGGTGTCTATCATGCCTAGTTCGCCATTTGGTAGCGGGCCGTAAACTTTATCGGGTTCTTTTATTGCTGATGGTGACAGTGGTTGTAGCCCTTCGATAGCTGTACTTGAACGCCTGCCAACGTGCCACAACTGAGCAAAAATCTTGCCGTCGCGCTCGTGTACTGCATGGGTAACTTTACGCCAACCAGCAATCTGCTGTTCAGTGTAAATACCCGGCGTAAGTGAATAGCCGCGCGCAACCCCTGAAATAGGCGTTCCTTCGCTAATAATTAAACCCGCAGTTGCACGCTGAGCATAATAGGTTGCCATTAGGTCGTTAGGAATGTTGCCCGGTTGCGACGCCCGCGAACGCGTCATAGGCGCCATAACAATGCGATTTTTGAGTGTTACTGATCCTAATTGGATCGGATCAAACAGGCTTAACTTCATGAATTAAGCGTGTACGCTAAAATTTCGACAATTTGTGATGGTGATGTGGCCCACGCTTGCGCGCTGCCGTCTACTTCTTTTAATGCATGAACAATTTCTTCGCTATGCAGTGTAATGTAGGGCTTGCCAAGGGCGGCGCAGTAACCTGCATCAAATGCGGCGTTCCACTGTTTGTATTTATCACCAAAGCGAATAATCGCTAAATCACATGATTTAATGGCATTTTGAATACGTATTGCATTTACTTTTGCTGATTTGTGGTCGCGCCAAAATGAGTTAGTTTCTTCGCCTAGGCAATCGCCAGCAGCATCGCTTGATTCGTGATCTGTGTTTGGTGAGACAAACTGAATATCGAGATTTTTAGCTTGGCAGCCAGCAATAATTTGTTCGCGCCAATCACTGTGGATTTCACCTGATAAATAAACTTTCATTAAATGCCCCTTACTTATATGTTGTGTGTTGTTGGCTAATTTCATTAACTAGGGTCTGTTGACCTTTCAAGTTCGTTTTTGCAGCAGTTTGATTGGGTTTTATACAAGGCAGCGGCTGCGTGGCATAGTTATTCTATGTGAGTAAGCCGATAACACAGTAGAAAAGCCAATCAAGCGCTGCCGAACGGTTCTTTTGAGCGCACTTTTCTCATTGTTGCTCGATATTCGCTTAGATTGCTAGGCCACACATCGAGCGCCGCGATAAAAGCACGCTCAAAGAGAACAAAAATAGAACAGCAACGTTCAACAGACCCTAGCCAACTCAACCCTAACCTATTGCTTCAGCCAAATATAGTTTATGCGTTGCTTAGAGAGTTTCAGCGGTAAAATGACGTAATTAGTACCATACACGGTAATATTTGTGACTTCACCTTCGCTAAGTGCAAAGCTGTTGCTTTCACTTTCTAATTGCCACGCGCTGTTTTTAGCCAACACCTTAAATACGGTTCGCCCTGCATCGTTTGGAATTTTGACCTCTAATTGTGCGTTTTCTCCGTAAGCGGCAACTAACGCATCTTTTTGGTAGAGGCCGGTAAATTTAACCGCGCCTTGAGGCGAGTGCTGAGATGTATTTTTTAATCTACAATCACTGCAATTTACCAGTGTTTGCGCGTTAAAATTTACCGCAACGTTTTGGTAATTTAAGCCAGTGTTAGTCAATTGCCAATCTGGCGAGCTGCTATCAAAGCAGCCCACCAAGAGTAACAACAAGATTACAATCGTTACTCTTTTCATGTTATTTACCAGCAGTAGAAATCATTTTTAACAGCTCCTTAGACGGTGCTTGTTCAACAATAACTTCTTGTAGATCAGAGTTCATAACGTTTTGTGGCTTTTGCTGTTCATTCGCGGTAAGCGTAGCGCCACCGTTTGCACCACTCCAATAACGCGTGAAGGTCAGCATTAAGTTGCCCCATTCGTTAAAGTCGTTTAGCTCGGCACTTAGTTCGCCATCAAAGTTTAAGTCGTAGTTAGTTAATACGTCGCTGCTGTTACCGTTACAATCAAAATCAACCGCAACAGAATTTGCATTAACTAAACCAAGCGACTCATCGATTTGAGCTTCGTTAATGGTGCCGTTAACACCGTGCGAGTAGCTGATTTTGAAATCTGCTGGTGCAGAGGTGAAACCATTTGTTAGTTGCGTGCCTTCTGGGAAACAGTTGTTGTTACCAGAGAAGAAACGACGGTGGTAACGGTCGCCTTCGCTTTCGCCGATAGTTGATAAACCACTTAATTGATACAAGTAGTTCATTACGCTGTGGTGATTAGGTTTATTATTGGTGTGGTTGTTACCGCCATGACCAAGGCCTAGGTTGTGACCTAGCTCATGCATAATCGTGCCTGCTTGCATGTTGTAAACAACATTGCGGTCTATTTCGGTTTCTAGGCTAAAGCCCCAGTTACCCATAGAAATAATAAAGTCATTACCGTTGATTTCAGCAAGGCCTGAAGAACCCGCTGAGCCATCTTCGTTTTGACTATTTGCCATTAGCATGTAGTGAAAAATAGGACGACGTTTGATGTCGAAGTTTTTCACTTTATGGTCAAGAATACTTGGTGCTTCAGCTGAACCTGCAAAGTTAGTTTGCGCGTAAAATTCAACTTGGTTACCACCGCCTAAGTCATAATCGGCTGACGAAATACCTTCAGCTTGGTGGTATAAATCACCGGCATCAAAATGCATTGCAATATTTTGCGCTGCAAATGCCGCTTTAACTGAATCTAATGCTTGACGATGTAATTGAATGCCTGGGTCATTACTTTCCATGTAGTCGACTTCGATAAAGATGTCTCTTACACCTGCGCGAGCACCCCACTCATAAAGTGGCAAGCCAGCAAAGGTTGCGCCTTCTTGTTCGGCGCAATCTGGAATGCCGTCGTTGTCGTCATCGGTATTACAGGCTACGTCATTTTGTCCGCCTGGTGTCATGTAATAGCTTACTTGCCAGTCTTGCGCTGAGTTTGTATCGCTATCAAGCGCTGTGCGAACAACACTCATACCTAGGTCTTCTTCCATTGGCGCGGCATTATTACCTGCTTGCCATTGACTTGCGTCAGTTGGCAGGTAGGCATTTTCACCAAAGCTAACAAAATCTACCGTTGTACCAGACACCGTTTGTAATTCAACAAAACCGCCTGAGTAGTACCATTCAGGGTGAATATTTGATTCGTCTGAAATTAACATTAGCTGATCTGATTCAGCGACACTTTGTTGCCAGTAGCCATTACCGTGCTTTGCTTGCAGCACAATAAATTCACCCGGTGCGAGGGTTTTGTCTGAAAGTGCAAAAGCTCTTACGCCAGTATCACTCCAATCAGTATAGTTAATGCTTTCGGCAACAATTTGGTAGCCTGCTAGTGAAACAGGGCTGGCCGTACCGTTATAAACTTCTACCCAACGGTTATCATCCCAATATTTTGACGATGACACTTCTGAAATAAGCAGATCGCTGTTTTCAGTTTTAAATGTAAAGCTTTGTTCAACAAGCGACGTGCCGTGGAAGTTGGCAACATCACCCGTTACTTTTACAACGTAATCACTTGATGCAGAAAGGCTTTGAGCTGGTTCTAAGGTTAAAACAGTTGGGTTAGCATCAGTTGTTGCTGAGCTTAAAGTAAGCGCAACACATGTAACAAAGTTATCGTTACTTACCTGAATACTGCCGCTACATTGTGCATCTGAATTAGTGGTAACGCTGGCTGCGTCTAATACATCGTCAAATGAAATTGTAATCTTGCTATCAACTGCGACTAAACGTGCGTTTGATTCGGGTGTTTTGGTCACAATGACAGGAGCACTTGTATCAACTAATTGAATGCTGACTAACTGCGATGTTTCAAGGTCGCCATCGCTTAAGGTGATTTCAAACTCTTGGTCTTCAGCGCTGTTGAGGCTGGGCGTATAAGAAAATACGTTGTTTTCAAGTAATGTTAACTCACCTTGTTGCGGCGCAGTTTTAATTGCAACTTGTACCGTGTCGCCATCAGGATCTGAAATGCCTAAATCAAACTCTAGCGCTTGGTTAAATTCAACTTGTACTTGAGATGCATCGGTAATCGGTGCGCGGTTTACATCGGTAATAGTAGTGCTGATGTTTAGCGTTGATTGTGCACCATCGTTGTCGCTTGCGGTTACGGTAAAACCGATAGCGCTATCGCTGGTAACTTCTGGCGCAGTAAAGCTTAAACTGCCATTAGCATATGTGAACTCAACCGTCGGGCCGCTAGTTTGCACTACGTTTGACGACTTAATGCTACCGTCACTGTCTGAAAGTGTAATGGCAATAGCAACATCACCACGCTCAGGGTAGGCACTGGCAATATTGCTTGAAATAGTTGGTGCTTTATTCGGTTTGTCGTCGGAACCACATGCCGTGAGTAAGAGAATGCTCGATGCAATTAGGCTCGCTTTAAATACTGGCGCTTGCATTTTAGTCCTTTATTTTTATTGTTAAGAATTTGAAATAATGGCGTAAATGAAAGCGCAAGTCTAGCGATTGTGATGGATTGTAATATTATGTTTTTAAATGACTTAATTAAATTTTGTTTATCAATCTTGTGCAACAAAAAGGCGGGTGAGTTTATTTACAACAGGTGCAACTAAGGTAACTGTCGGAAACGCAACAACAAATGCAAAACCCCAGGCTTTTAACCAAAGCGAGATTAAATTATCAACAAAGCCAACGTTGAATAAGGTGATAACAAACGACATTAAAAATGACATTAACAGTGCCATAAAAAATGAAAAGACAAAACGTTGGTATTTGCTCGGGATCATTGCAGGGGACAACTTTATTTATAAAACACGCGCCAAGTTTACCATAGTAGCGCGTGTTTCAGGTAAGTCATGCGATTAAACAACACGAAACATCAATACTATTTAACCTAAGCTCAGCTTATTTAATTAAATTTAGTATCGCTTTAAAGTGCTCGTCGCGGCAATCTTTCACTAATTCAAACAGGCTCATTTCAAGCCCCGTAATATGTGCACCTAATTGCTGTAGTTTAGTGATGGCAAGCTGTTTATTTTCTGCTTTACGAGATGCAATACAGTCGCCCACCAAGTGTACTTGGTAATTGTTGAGCAGCAAACTTGAGCAGGTTTGATAAACACAAATATGCGCTTCAATACCACAGACCAGCCAATGAGCCTTACTTTCGTGCTCAATTGTTTGCATAAACACGGGCTCGCGAAAGGCATCAAAGGTGTATTTTGTGATGGGCGTAATGTCGGCCAGTAAGTTTGCTATTTTAGGATGTGTTTCGCCTAATTTTTCAGGGTTTTGTTCAAGCCAAATGATCGGAAGATTAAGAATTTTCGCGCCTGAGATAAGCGCGCAACAATGGTCAATATAGGCATCACCGCCTGCCATTAGGCTTGCTAGTTTTCCTTGAATATCAACAACAATTAAGCCTGCATTATTACGTGTAATCATGTTATTTGCCTCGATTGTTCGCCTTGAGTTTAGCCTTTAGTGCGAGAATAAACGGTTAATAATGGAAAATGACTTTCACCAAATTGAATGGTGAGCGATAAGGTTTCATCGTCTTTAAACATTTGCTCAAATGCTAATGGGCGAATACGCGCGCCATTGCTAACTTGTGCCATTAAATGTTTATGATTGAGCGTACGCGAGCCATTAGCAAGGTTTTGAATGGTCACTACAGCGAAACGCTCACCATTTTCGTTGCTCATTAATACAAAGTTTTTTACATGGAAGTCGCTTAATTCAGGTTCGATGTTGCGCTCGTTTGGAAATGCCAGTTCAAAACTATGTGGTACTACGCGATCAACACTAATCACATTTTGATTAGCAAATAAGGTAAGTGGCGAAAATGCGATAAGGCAAAATAATAATCTAATCATAAAAACTCCATTTAATAGGTGTAAACAGGCGCTAAGGTGCATCCTGTTTGGTTACGAAAGTAACACACTCTTTGATAGCAGCAGTATTAATATTTAGTTGTTTAAGCGTTTGCTCTATTTGCGAGCGGACTGAGTGCAAGTGCTCGCTATTGGTAAAATTGGATAAGGCATTTGTGTCTTCAAAAACGCAGGTAATCTGCAAACTTTGCGGAAATTTTTGAAAGTTAACTGTGTGCGTAACCCAGCAAAACCCCGCTAAGTCTTTAAGGGCTTCTTCGCAAAGTTTCGTGAGCGCAATGCGGATTTGGTTATCTAATTTTTTATCGGATTTACGCATGTAATTTAAAAACCTTGGGCAGCGATTATACGCTGCCCACTATAACTAACCTAAGCGTTAGATAACACATTATTTTCTAGTAACTACTGCTGTATTAGATGTGTTCGCAATAGGTTCGTTATTAACTCATTAATTAGTTTTTACCTTTTAAATCAAACACCACATTAATTGTCGCCTTAAAGGTGAGATCATCTTGTAAATAGGTACCGGGCGAAACCGATCCCGTGTCAGCACTCATCATGCGTGCATTACCCATTTTTTCCATTGTTCCGTAATGCTTAATTTGGTCGTAATTTTGCGCGTTAATACTGTAAACCTTGCCAAGTGCTGCGCCAAATGAATTGGCGAGGGCTGCACCATTGGTTTTCGCATTTTCAATGGCAAGTTCCACCGCTTTTTGCTGAAGCTGTTCTTCTTTTGACGAAGCCATTTCAACACGTTGAATTTGGTTTACTTCAACGCTTAACGCTAAATCCATCACATCACTAAGCATGGTTAAATCGTTCACGGTTACTTGAATTGAGCGACTTGCAGAGTAGCCAACATGCAGTTGTTTGCGCTCTTGCTGCGAATACTCGTATCGCGGTGATACAGCAATGCGTGATGCAACAATGTCTTTTTCGCTAATATTGTATTTTTTAAGACCTTTCAACAGGGTATTAAAGCGTTTATCGACTTCAGCTTTGGCCTCTGCGCTTTTTTTATCGGTATGCTCTACCGAAAAATGTAAAACGGCGATGTCTGGCTTAACTGAAGTTTCGCCGTAGCCGGTAATTGCAATATGGCGGTGATTTGGTAAATGGCTGTTTGCAGATGCTAAACTTGAAAGCGCTAACAGTGATAAATAAAACAATGGCTTCATGGTGCGTCCTTTTTAAATAAGTCTCTGTTTTGAGTTATGAATTATAGATAAGTTCACCATAAAGCATTGTCAAGAATTGTTTAAACCGCAACAAAATTACCATGAAAGCCAAGCGGTAACGCTTGCCCTAACCAAGCACGACACACGGGACCATCACTGACATGACCTATTTTAAAAATATTAACGCAGGTGCGTTTTGACGGCACATGCAGTGCTGTGCCGACTAAATAGCCATTGCCTTCTTGTTGTGACTTATCAACAATCACATGCTCTTCAACTAAAAAATCTTCGCCATAAACAAAGGTATCTTGCTTGCCATTATTTACATTTATAACGCGCACACTGTCACTCCATACATCACTTTGTATTGATGATAGTGTCACCAGTAAATTATTTTGTAACCCTGTTAAGTGGTCGTACACGCGTGGGAATTCACTGATGCCATCAATTACTTGCTTATCGCTAGTACCATTTGGATGGAGTGTGAACAATACGGTGTTGGCAGGCGTTGCATCCGACGTTTTACCACGCATTAAATCACTCATATGATGTAAGTTTTCACAATTTGGGTAAAGGCTGGCATCAAAGCGAATCGTACCATCGGTGTCTTCCCACGCATTACCAAAATGAAAGGCAAAGCCTGCATCCACTTGGTATTCGCGCGTCAGTGTTAAGGTATTTTTGTCTATGACTAATACCTTCATAGGCAGACTGTTGTTGAAACGAATTGCGCTGAACAAACGCTCATCGGTTTTATCTCTATCAAGTGACGGTAAGATGATCAGTATATTATTCTGCGTGATTAAAAAGTCATGTAACATGCCGCCACGGTAATTGGTTTTAAGTAAGTTTACCTTTTGTGTTATTCCGCGGTTATTAAGATGGTAAAGTACAATGTCGCCCGTAACGGTACTGCCAAAATTCCAAATTGTACCGTCCGATTCAATTTTTGGGTGGGCTGAAAAGGCGAGTCCTTTTAAACTATTGCCATAACGTGTGTTTTCGCCAAGGTTTACAAGACCTTTTGCGTCCAAACTACTTGCATCTATTGCGGTTGCAGAGCCCGCTTCCCAAAGTGCCCATAGCTCGCCATTTACCGGAATAATATTAGTATTGGCAGCATTAATGATGTCGGTTTTATTGACAGGCAAGCTGCCGGGTAACTTGCTATTTGGTCCAGAGAATAAAAACTTATCTGCGGCCTGCTCTTGAGTGTACTTGTTGGTTTTTACAAACTTAGCGCGGTGCTGAATGCCAGTATCAGTAAAGTTAAAATGTTGGATCATGCCATCACCTTCAAACAGATGAGTGTAGCGTTGTCCATTGCGCTGATGCACCGCAGGCCCATTACGATAAAAATTGCCGCGAAGCGCTTTTGGTAATTTCCCTTCAATGGTTAAGTTTTGCCAAGGAATATCACCAGACATGCTTTTTAAACCAATTAAACTAGGGTTACTAAGAGCAGCCTTGTCAAAACTGGTTGCGAACTGCGCCATGATATCTTCACTGGTGCCAGCCAAATTTGCTAGCGCAGGAAAGGGGTTACAAGCAGCTGCAGCAACAGATAAACCGAGCATACTTTTTAAGGCTTCACGTCTTTGCATTACTTCGCTCCCTAGTAGTTAACAGTTGATGAATTAATAACGGCAACATCCGATACTATGAAGGTCATTTGCTGATAGCTTGGCGGACCAAAATTTACCGGCGCATTATTTGAGAAGCCATAACCTTCGATTGGCATACCAAACATGTTGTTGTCGAAGTCTCGGTTATTGTTTTCATCATGGAAGTAGCGAATGGCATAGTCACCGGGTTCAACATCATTGAAAGTCACTGTAAGTTGCCCTTTTTTTGCATTCACGATTGCTACATTGTGTGCTTCACCTTTTTTAAAGTTGTTTTCGCCTTTGAATAATTGGATGTATAACTTCCCTTTATCGTGTTGAATACCTTCAATATTAAATTGCACGGTTTGTGCAGATACAGGTAATATAAAAAGGCTTAACGAAAGCGTAGATAGTGTTAAAAAGTTCATCGAATCTCCTTAATTAAATTGTTTTTTAATGAGTGTTATTTTGCTCGTTGGAATCACAATATGACGATTTTTTTCAGTGCTCAATCGACCTTTCGTAAAGTGAGTTCATTACTTCGTGAAATAATAAAAAAAACAGGATGTACAATTGGCGAATCGTGAAATTAACTTTAATAATCAATCGATAAGAGAGTTTTTAGACGCAAGAGATTTAGCGACTGATACCGTTGTTGTCGCTATTTTTGTGTTGTTTTTAACGTTTCTTCGTCCGTTTGGTATGCATCAAATTGACATCTTTTATGCAGGGTTTTTCTGGAGTGTGATGTGCTTTGCTGGCTACGTAATTTACTCGCCAACAATGTTCTTTTTGTCAAAACTACTCGATAGAAATTTACCCGATCGGATAAACAGCAAAGCCGTTCGACTTGTACTTTCAACATTAGTAGCAAGTGTTTTAATGGGGTTGTTAGCGCCCTTTATTATTAATCTCTTTTTTAACTATTTTGATAATAGCTATTTGCAATCATTACCTATGTCGATTTTATATTGCACGGTTATTGGTGGCATTATTGCAGGTGTAAGCTCAATTAAATCGTTAATGTTGCAACAACAGCAACTGCTTAAACAAAGTGCGGAAGAATTAGCGCTTGAATCGGAAAAAGTCGATACCATTCAAAGCCAGCCAATCGAATCTTTGATTAATGAGCTGCCGATTGCCAAACGCGGCAGGTTAATTTGTTTGCAAATGGACGACCACTACTTAAATGTAATAACAGATAAAGGCGAGCATCTGTTATTGATGCGCTTTAAAGATGCACTCGCGAAACTTGAACATTATGACGGCTTTCAAACACATCGTTCTTGGTGGGTAGCCAAAGACGCTGTGGTAGATACTAAAAAAGACGGGCGCAAGCTTATTCTTGTTTTGCAAAATGGCACTGAAGTGCCAGTGTCGCAAACCTATTTAGCAAATACCAAAGCGGTGTTAGATCTAAAATAACACCATTAATTTTGAAATTTTATAAGCGCAATCGCACCTGGCTTATCAGTTTTGTTTGTAAGTGTTAACTCACCGTTTTGGTTTCGTATTAATTCACGGCTTAATACTAAGCCAATGCCTGAACCTTCAGGTTTGGTAGAGTAAAACGGCACAAATAGGTTGTCGTTTAAATCAACGCCAATACCGTTGTCTTCAATGGCAATTTGCCAATTATCGGTTTGATTAATCCGAATAGTCACGCCAGACGAGTTTGCAGTTAAATTTGCCTCATTGGCGTTTTTTACAAGGTTGAGTAGTGCTTGTTCGAGCTGCTCAATATCACAGGTTATAGTGCCATTTTGTTCAATGATGATATCGACTTCGGGGAATAGCGCCTCGCAGCGTTTGGCTATTGCATCTGTGGTAACGCTGGCTAGTTTTGCACTTGGAATTTGAGACAGTTTGGAGTAGCTTGCAACAAACTCCAACAAGTGCTCGGCACGTTTTTCAATCACGTTAAGCATGGTGCTTTGTAAGTCTGATTGCGTTAGTTTTGGCAATTCTTGCAGTGATTGCGCCATAGAATAAATAGGCGTAAGTGAGTTGCGCACTTCGTGATTAAGCACTCTTACTAGTTTTTGCCATGCTTCTTTTTCGTTGTGTCTTAAAGACTGCTCAATCGATACAAACACCAATAAACGATAATGACGATTACCGCGGTTAAGCGCATGGGCAACGACTTTGTGGCGTTGATTATTTTGCTCAAGTTGCCATTTGTCAGCATCGACGCTCAGCCCTAAACTTGTTAAATCATTACCCAGTAAATTTGTTTTTTGGTAGTAGTTAGATGCCGCTTGGTTATGATGATAAACCTGCGATTGGCTATCAATGACAATAATGGGCAGTTCAAGCTCGTTAATAAAATCAAAGATAAAGCTTTCGTTTTGTGCATATTCATGGCGTTTATTTTGAATGCGCTTGGCAATGGTGTGTAAATCGCGTTTAAGCCCTGCAACTCGGCCTGCTGAGTACTTAGCAAGGTGCCATACCGTAAACTCTTCATTAGCTAAGCCATCAAGCTGCACAGCGACACTGTCGAGAGTATTAAAAAATCGGCGATAAAGTGCAGCGAACACTACAACAGTTGGGGCGAGTAGGGCAATAATCAGTGTTGTGCCTTCAAGAAAATCGAGCTTAAAGTGCACAATTAAAAAAATTAACAGCCCTAATAAAATTAAACAAGGTAGCGTAAAAAGTGTGATGACCGTGCGTTCTAACGAGTGCTTTTGCATTAGTTGCTCTCTTTAACGCTAATATTGAATTTTTCGATGCGGCGATAAATGGCAGATTTACTTAACCCTAAAAATTCGCCCGCAGCAATTACGTTGCCATCAAAGTGCTTGAGCGCATTATTGATCATCAGCTTTTCAGCTTGCTCTAGGTTCATTAGTGGCACGCTTTCATGTTGTGTGCTGAGCTCGAGTTGCAAATGTGTTGCATCAATACTGTCGCCATCGGTCATGATCACTGCACGCTCTAATACGTGTGATAACTCGCGTACATTGCCCGGCCAACTGTGCGCTTTGAGTTTTTCTAATGCGGTATTTGTAAGTTGTAAAGGCTCAAACCCATAGCGCTTACAGTGCTTTTCAATAAAATGATTGGCGAGTAAGGCAATTTCATCTTGGCGTTCGCGAAGCGGCGGAATTGTGAGTACTAAAGTATTGAGCCTAAACAATAAATCGCGTCTAAATTCGCCATTGCTAATGGCTTTTTCAAGGTCGGCATTGGTTGCCGAAATAATGCGTGCATTGCTGGTTTGGGTTTTTGAGCTGCCGAGAATTTCAAATTCACCAGTCTCTAAAACGCGCAGCATTTTGGCTTGCAGTGGCATTGGCAAAGTACCAATTTCATCTAAAAATAAGGTACTGCCGTTTGCTAGAGAAAAGCGTCCTTCGCGGTTTTCTTTGGCGTCGGTAAATGCGCCTTTTTTATGACCAAATAATTCGCTTTCAAATAAATTATCCGGAATAGCAGCCATATTGACACTCACCATATCGTGTTTTGCGCGTGGGCTGTTATCGTGAATGTACTTTGCAAGTAGGCTTTTACCTGAGCCATTTTCGCCGGTGATCAGCACATTTGCGTCAGTTTTTGCGATGCGGCTTGCGGCTTTAACGAGCGCTTTCGATTGTTCGCCTAACGCTAAAAAGCCGGAGCTAGGTTGGCAATCGCTGGTATTTTCTGGCGTTAATTGGTTTTCAATAGATTCGAGTAATTTGGCGTTTTTCCAAGGCTTTTCTACAAAGTCGGATGCACCAAGTTGCATGGCTTTAACTGCTAGGTCTACTTTTGCCCATGCGGTGATGACTATTACGGGAATTGTCAGCTCTTGGCGTTTCAGCTCTTTTAAAAAACCAAGGCCTTCTTCACCAGATGTGGTGTCTTTGGTGAAGTTCATATCAAGCAAAATTAAATCGATTTGCTGATTTTTTAAAAGGGCTAAGCCGACACTTGGGTGGTCGGCTTCTGTGCACGTGTAACCATGGCTTTCAAGTACAATGCGCGCCGATAAACGCACATCGATGTGATCATCAATAATCAGTATTTTTTTCATAATTTTATTTTTATAGCTTTAAAGCCTTAACCAATTAAGGGCTTTCTTAACTGGCTAAGGACAGAGGTATTAACCCCAAATTTAGGTTAATTATCTCTTAGTGCTGCCATTGGTTTTGCATTTATTAGTTTGCTCATTGGGAATAATGTGGCAAACAGTGCAAATAACACAATGCTAGCTGCGGTTATAGTGAGCCATAGCCAATTGAGAAGCAACCAATTTGCTAATTCAACTTTAAACATTGTGTAACCACCAACCATCACCACTAATGCGGCAATAAAAGCAAACGCTAAAGGCAGTAAGGTGTCTGACAACAATTGCTGATACAAACGCTTGCGTTTTGCACCGAGTGCCATGCGCATACCGTATTCGTAGCGGCGCAGACCTAGGTTATAGCTAAGTACACCGTAAATACCAATACCCGCCAGAACTAGGGTAAAGAGTGCCAACACAATGCTTAAGCTTAATGTAATACGCTCCATATGAACCATTTTGGCGTATTCATCTTCCAGAAAATCGAACTTCCAAAGGCCAATGCGGCTATCAACTGTACGCGCTGCCTGTAACAGCTGCTCTCGGTTAAAGGTTTTTCCTTGTTCCATTTGAATGATTAAGCCAAATGCATATGGCTGTGCAGCCCACCAAAAGTGTCGCCCTTGGTGTTTGTCGAAAAATTTTGGGTGGTTAAAGTTTTCAGTAATACCAACCACTTCAACAGGGTTTTCAGGGTCAAAACTTAAGAACTTTTCGCCAACTAAACTGCCACCAGGTTTGAGCATATCGTTAACTGCTTTGGTGACCAAAAACTCGTGTTTTTCACCGCGAATAGCGGCTTCGCTAAAGGTGCGCCCTTCTATAATTTTTAGGCCAGTAATATCAAAGTAATCAGGGCCTACCCAGGCTTGTGGAATAAAGACGGTTTCTTTACCTGACATATCTTTTACTGTGCTTGAGCGTAGTCCGTCGTTTACTGGGCTGTCGCCGTGGCCAACCTTAACAACACCCTCAATGTTTGCCACTGCAGCGCGAATTTTTTGTAAGTCATTGTATTTTTGTTCGAGAGTACGTTCTCTATCGTTGATAAAGAGCATGGTGCTATAGCGATTTTCCACTTCACTGCCAAGCGGTCGTAATAGCGTTTCTAACGTTTTGTTTAATGCCATGGTGGCACCAATTACAAGGGCCGTTGCTAAAAACAGTTGCAGCGCAATTAACAGCTTTACGGTACTGCCTTTAATTTGGCTTACGCCGCCTTTGCCTGAGCTTTGAATTTGCGTTCTAAGCTGGCCAAAGTTGATTAATCGGCTGGTAATAAAAGCAAATAACCAAGCAAATACCACACAGCAAATTACGGCAGAAGAGACTACGGTAAGGTCGAGATTAATGGCGCTAATAAGTGGTAAATGACCTTCACTTAAAAACTTAAAGAGTTTGATGCCCCACGCCGCAAAAAATAAACCAGCCAGTGCCGATACCACCATCAACAGGCTTGATTCCACTAAAATACTGGTGAAAATAACGCTGCGTTTTGCCCCTAAAACTGCTTGCAGTGCGAGTTGTTTGTGCTTAACTACGGCGCGAGAAATAAACAAGTTACTGACATTTAAGAGTGCAATCAACACTAGGCTTACAACGCCTACTAACATAAAAATTGCTAACGTATCGTTGCCGTTAAGCTCTTTTTCGCGAAACGGTGTCACAATTGGCACAATATCGTCTACTTCATCAAACTCTGCTTTCCAATCACTTTTAATTTCTAAGATACGTGCGTGCAAGTAGGCTTTGGTAGATTCTGGCGTTTCACCTGCTTTGAGCGTACCGATAAGTTTTAGGCTACCAAATAAGTTCCACCACGGGCTTGGGCGATCGTCATTATAAAACCGCGAATCACCGCTAAAGTGAAACCATAAATCACTTTTACTGCGGTTAAACATAAATGGGTTTGCGTAGTCTTTAGCTACAACCCCAACAATTTTATATTGGCCATGAACGAGTTCGATCGTTTGTCCGATAGCATTTTTGCTGCCATCAAAATAGGTTTGCCAAATTGAATAGCTGATCAGTACTTCGGTACTTTTCTCATCAAGGCGTTTTTGTGGTGATAAATGTTGACCAGCAGCAAGTTGCATATTGGTAATGTCGTAATAGTCGTTGCTGGCAAAGGTCATATTTAACTTAGGCTGACCCGGCAAGTTCATGATTACGTCTTCGCCAATGTTAATTGCAGCGACTTTGTCAAAATTGTCGTGGTTGTTATACCAATGAATAATCGACTGGAAGCTTTGAAAGCCGGGGCTGTTTTTATCGGAATAAACGTTATCTTGTTCCACCACTACAAGGCGCGCTTCGTTATCTACATTAAGTGGTTTGATAAAGTAGCTGCTAAATAAGCTCATTACCACAAAAAAGCAGGCAAGCGTGAGTGATAGAGTGAGCACAATGGCGCTGGTAAACCCTGGCGCTTGCAGCAGCGAGCTGCTGGCATGTTTAATTTGTTTGGTTAGGCGTTGGACACTCATGCATGCGCCTCCAACTGTGTTGTTACATCAACCGCAGATACGCTTTCTTTGCCAGTATTGAGCACTTTGCCATCGAGCAGTTTTACTTGTTTTTTAGCGTAGCCTGCGTAGCGCGGGTCATGGGTTACCATGCAAATGGTGGTGCCTTGTTCGTTTAGTTCGGCAAGTAACGCCATTACCGCATCACCATTTTTCGAATCGAGGTTACCCGTTGGTTCATCCACTAATAAAATGCTTGGGCTGCCAGCAAGGGCGCGCGCTATCGCGACACGTTGTTGCTGACCACCTGATAACTGATTTGGTTTATGTTTTGCACGATGATCAATTTCCACTTGTTTAAGTGCAGTATTTACGCGGGTATCAATATCAGCTTTGCTTAAAGCGGGTTCGCGATACAACAGCGGCAGCGCTACATTGTCGTAAACACTAAGCTCATCAATTAAGTTAAACGATTGGAAAATAAAGCCAATATGCAAATTGCGTAGCTCTGCAAGGGTATCCATATTAAGGCTGTTGGTGTCAACACCTTCAATTTTATAGCTGCCGCTGGTGACATCATCAAGCAACCCCATCACGCTTAATAAGGTTGATTTACCACAGCCTGATGGGCCGCTAATGGCAATGTAATCACCTTTATGAATTTGTAAGTTGATATCGCTCAATGCGTGAGTTTCTACGTCGTCGCTAAAGTAAATTTTTGACACATTGGTCAGTTCAATTACCGGTGTATTTTCCATGATTGCTTCCTTAATTATTTGTAATCGTTATTGTTTGCAAGTGTTTAAAATCAGAGCTGTCTGAAATTACAAGGGTGTCACCGGCATTTGCACCTGAATTGATAACAATGTTATCGCCGGCTAGTTTACCAAACTCAACTTGGGTTTTAACCAATTGATTTTCGGCTGGGTTTAAAATGAAAATATGGTTTTGTGTATCGCCACTTACAAAGCTTGGGCGACGCACATAAAGGGCATGATTAAGCTCGTCGGTGACAATATCACCTTCAATGGTGAGCTGTGGGCGGGCATTGCTTGGTAAGGTGCCTGTAAGTTCAAGCTCCACAGTAATGCGACCATCGCTGACGATTGGATTAATACGATTAACCACCGCTGAAACTGTACCTGCGAAGGTGTTTACAGTTGCTTTTTGACCGACTTCAATACGGCTTGCTTCGCGCTCTGGCACATTTAAATCAGCAAGTAGTTGATGCTCACTGCCAACTACCGCAAGTGGTGCGCCCATTTGCACGGATTGACCTTGCTCTACATTGACCGCTTGCAACATGCCATTGATGCCAGCAGTGACATTGAGTTTATCGACATCTAATTGTGCTGCATTAAAGCTAAGCTCAAATTCGCGCATTAATTCGCGTTCAACTTGTAAGCGTTGGTTGTGTAAATCACTCGCTTGGCTGAGCTGTTGTTTGGCAAGAGAAACACGTTTACTCAGTTGCGATACAGCTAATTGCGAGCGCTTATAATCAAGGGTAGATACAATGCCTTGCTCAATGAGTTTTTGCTCAGCTTCAGCGCGTAAATTGGCGTTGGCGAGTTCGCTTTCAAGCAAAGTTAGGTTTGCTTCAAGGTTTAGTTTTTCACTTTTTTGGCTAAGCTTTAACGCTTCGAAATTAGCTTTTTGACGAGCGAGTGTTAAACGAGCACGGTTTAGTTGTTGCTCAAGTGTGGGATTTGAAAGGCGTAAAATCACCGTATCTTTTTCAACTCGGCTACCTGGTAGATGAAATACTTGTTCTACTTGTGCTTGATAACGGGCAGTAATAAAACGGCTGTATTTAGAGCGCAGTTGACCAAACCCCGACACCGTTAACTTAAGTGATCCACTACTTACGTCTGCAAGCAGTAACTCATTACTGTTTATGCTGGCATCCCCATCGCTAAAGGTGGATGCAAACCCCACTACTAAACTGAGCGATAAAATAATCGCAAGCGGCATCGGCCAACGTTTCTTTTTATTATTACTTGCAAGGCTTTGTTTAATATCCATCTGACTAACTTCATAACTTTTGATAGTTTAGCTATAGCGAACGCTGTGCCATAAATTAAAGTTAATAAAATCAATTGCTTAGTGTTTGTGGTTGAAGTTGATTTTTCCCTTGAACGGGAATGGGAATTAAAAGTGGGAAAAGTTGAATGTGATACGTACAAGTATTCAGAATGTGAAGTGTATTCGCACAATTTTACTTGCTATTTTAGAGAAGGTATTCAGATGCAAGGGTAGCTTGTAGATAAAGGTAGGTGTTACAAAATAACCTGTTTGGAGCGTAAAAAGGTGCACTAAAAGCGGTTGTAACTGTTCAACAAAAAATAGACTATAGGCTGTGACTAGTTTGATAACAATCGACATGCTGAGCAAAATTGATGATAAAACGTAAAAAATTCACGAATCCATATTTAGGTTTAACAAAAGAAGATTTTGCTTTTCAGCCTGGTACATACCTTGAAAAAGCAATACGCAGAATAGAAAAAGCGGACGAAGAAGGTAAGTCAGTCGCCTTCGCAAGGTTAGATGGTGACTTCTTCTATGACGGAATTTATTACTCGGCTGATGCGATTGTTCCCCATAAACACTGGTTTCGTAATAGCAAAGAGCATAATAAGAAGCTGTGGATCGCAGTTATTTATAATGTGCCTTATGGCGAAAAACTGGATGCTGACTTCGATATTAATTTGGTAGAAGATGATCAATGGGGCGCATTAAAATCAGTATTTGTAAGCGAATTGGACGAAGAACAAAAAAAACATGAAAAACAAGTTCGCATATAGGAACTGGAGATAGCTGAACAGCAAGATAAAGAAGAGCAAGAGATGAAAAATGAAGTACTACAAAGTGTATTGTCTAAAGTAACTGTACATTGAGTTAAAAATGCTTCTGCTCTAATTTATTAAACTGGAAAAATTAAGTTGATTCTAGATGAACGCTCAAGGACTAACTGCTAATTTAGCCTTTCTTTTATCCACAATCACTCCAAAACAATCGGTGAATAACCAATACCATCAGGGCCGTTGCCTGTGGGTAGTTCAAATAAGGTTTTACCGCTTGGAATATCTATCGCGAGTAGCTTGTTTTTGCTATAAGCCGATAAAAACAGAGGAAATGACAAAGACACTCACTCTAATTTACTGTGACTGCGGCATTTCAGTACTTGTATAACTTTTGCATGTCAAATGATTGTAGTTTTGATAACGTTTCAGAAGCAGAAAATGCTGCTAAACAGATTGAAAATGAGGAGTATCGAATAAATAATATGAATTCTAGAGAATTAAAACTTATGTCCAAAAAATTGGGGTATGATATAGGTGGAATGTCACTGACAGAAATCCAAGCGATAAAGGTATCAATGTTACCCCGCTTTACATCATATCAGGCTCAAGCTATTAAAGCTGCGGGACAGGCGTCTGCAGGCATTTCTGCACCCTCCAAACTAAATATGCTTGCACAGTTTGCAGATTTCATGAAAGCAAGCTTTGGAGCTTTCGCAACATCTACAGTTGCAGTCAAAGAAAACCTAGACCCTCTTATTGAGTTTTCAACTTCTCGAGCTGGGAATGCTCAGAGTGCGACATTCTACTATAGTTGCTCAGGAAGTACATGTAATGTGCGAGGAGCTCTGTGGGATGAATAGGTTATTAGTGTTATTTTTACTATTCCCTATATGTAGTTTGGCACTTCCATGTAAAGATTTTAGTTTACCGCCAGGCTTTATCAGTGATCGTGAAAATGGTGAGTGGTATTACTACAGAAAGCCAAACGGGCAGGAAGATGGTTTTATAAAAGAGGTCGCTCCTCTAACCAAAAACAAGGACGCTATTTTTAAAACCTTCGCTTCAGTCTCTACAAAAAGTTGGGAAATCAACGTTGCAAGATCACATATGATTTTATATTTTCAAGATTTGAAGCCTCTCTCGAAAATAGGACTTACTTACTTTATTTTTCACTCTAGTATTAATGGAATGTTCGCAGCCAATATGAACAGAGAGGATTTGAAGCACCTTTTATCGTCTTGTGAAATAAACCTTGACAGAGAGGTAGATGCTCTATTTGACAAATATGAAACATATTTGTCAACCGCGTCACCTCTTTAAAATAATAAAGACACCCACTATAACTTATTTACTGACGATAAATCTCCTAATGATTCCTTCAAGGAAAATTACAAGGAAGGGCGTATTCAAACGGGCTCACGTTATAAACAAGGTAATGTTTCTACAGAAAATGGCATAGTAACGAGAACTTTTAATACTCCTGCTACTGGGCCATTGGAAGTTTCAGTTGATTCAAATATTGGTGTAGAAGCAACGCTAGCAACAAGCTTAGATTTAAAGATAGTTGAACCTGGTGCTAAAGTCTTCATGAACAATAACGGCTTTGTTGGCACTAAAGCTAATGTTAGAATTGGCTCTTCAGAATTATATAAACTACGTATGCCCAGTAGTGCATAATATTGAGGTATGGACCACGACGGTTAATGAAATATTCTTTCAAAGCTCTAAATCACCGATTCAACATTAGGAACCATTAATGTATATCAAACATTTTGCATTTGTTTTTTTGTTAGCGTCTTTTTTTTCATTTTCTAAAGAAGACTCACTTCAACTAGAGGATGTA
This sequence comes from Pseudoalteromonas sp. XMcav1-K, assembly GCF_044005875.1. Classification (NCBI taxonomy): domain Bacteria; kingdom Pseudomonadati; phylum Pseudomonadota; class Gammaproteobacteria; order Alteromonadales; family Pseudoalteromonadaceae; genus Pseudoalteromonas; species Pseudoalteromonas sp. XMcav1-K. Next base: position 452,946 of record NZ_JBIPJE010000050.1, read on the forward strand.
ATTGCTGATATGAAATCCAATGAAGTATTGGAATGGGCTGAAATCGATGTGCTAATTAACAAAGGGATTGAAGATGAACAGGCTGAAGCATACTTTATCAAAGGTTATGTTCATTTTTTTGGAATTTACAACAACACTAAAGACCTTAAAACAAGTACATCCTATTTAAAAAAAGCGGTTGCTAAAAATTATCAGGAAGCTCGATTTTACCTCGGGACTGTATTGCTTGAACAAAATAAACCAGCAGCTGTAGATGTGCTTTTGGAGTTATCCAAAGAGGGCGACATAGACGCAATAATTAATCTGTATCAAGCTTACAAAAAGGGATTGTATAAAGATCAGGAGAAATTGAAGGCTTTATTAAAGTTGGCATCTGATGCTGGTGATGATGAAGCTGCAATATGTTATGGAAGATTGGTCTTAAACGAATCAATAAATATTAATGATTCTGGCGCAATAATTAATATGGTTAAGTATCTATCGGTTAGAGCTGAGACCAAAGGTTTTTCGAATGATATGTATAAACATTTATATTATCACTTTTTTACTGTGTACAGCTTACCTCGTTCACCACTAAAAAATGAAAAATACAGCAAGTATTATCTAAAGCAAGCAGCTGAAAATGGACATGAGCATGCTATAAAGCTTATCAAACAAACTAACCTATGGTTAGAACAGTAAAAGGAAAACTAGGGTCAGAGTAAACTTAGGAAAACGGATAACTGTCAGATCAAGTCTGAGCTAGTACAGTTTGAAGTTAGACTAAATAATAAACATATTAATAGCAAAATAACGTCTTCAAGTTTTTCAAAATTGCCTGTTGTATTTAGCTTAGGTAGAAAGAGTGGTTTTATTTCTCAGCTTCAAGCTCAATATCTCTGAAGTAACTCACCCTAAAAACCACTTTTTATGCTTTTATCCCTTAAATCCGCCTTTTATCATTTAAAAAGGCGTGAAATGTTTAAACGTATTAGATTGTGTTGAATTGATATGAATAAGCATGAAGATGATAAAAATGAAAAAGTTACTTCCTTTAGTCTTTCTGAGTAGTGCTGTATGTGCCAGCGAACCTTTTAATTTAGGTGAGTTTGCCAATGGTAAACTTAAATTTGGCTCTGTAAATACCGTGTTTGTTGCAGGCAATGAAAAAAAGGCGACGCTGCAAAAAATAAATTTAACAGATAACCAAGTTACCCAACTGCAATTACCTGAAAATCCCATTATGTATTCAACGGGATATTTGGCAGCAGAGCACAGCCCTCAAGCATTTGTGCTAACCGATCAAGGCATTTTTCATGTAACTGAGAAGGCGCAAAACTTAATTATTACGGCGTCTTCAGTATTTACTAAAAACTCAGTTGAACAGTTTGAATCATTTCCGTTTACCCTTGACGTGAATAATGATGGCCTTACTGATTTTTATTTACCCGGTATTGAAAGCCAATCACTTTATATTCAGCAAAAAGATGGGCGCTTTTTGCATACAAGCTTGCCTTTAAAGGCTGAAACCACCGCAAAATTTAATAATGGTCACTTAACTATAAGTAACCGGTTGCCTAAAATGCCGATATTGCTTGATTTAAATAATGATTCAATACGTGACCTGGTGTTTTTTGATAAAACCGCAATTACGTTTTTCCCTGTAACAATCGATGGCGTAAGCACCAGCGTGAAAAAGTTTACTTCGTTTGATGTATTGCACAACGAAAGTAAGCAGCAACTTACTAAATTTGAAGATTTAAATGGCGATGGTTTTGCGGATATTTATACCAAAGAGAGCCTAGCAGATAATGCGCAAGGTGAAGTCGACTTTGATACCAAATTTATCCACCGTATTTATTTTGCAAAACCTGCAAACAATGAGCAATTGTTTACGACAAGCCCTGATATTAAATTAACGCTTAAGGGGGCAAGTGCAATATCAAATATCAGTGATTTTAATGGCGATGGCGTTGCCGATTTAGCCTTAACCTCTATTGATATTGGCTTTACCGATATTCTTTCAATGGCGAGTGCCGCAATGAATAACGAAGAGTTTGAACTTGATACTGAAGTGGCGATTTATCAGGGAACTGGCAGCAATCAATTTGCCAAAAAAGCATCTGCGAGCAAAGATTTTGATATTGCTATAAAACTAAATGAATCAAACAGTGAAAGTGGTAAAGGCGTATTTCTAAAAGACTTTAATGGTGATGGCCAAACAGACTTAATGGTTAAAACAGACAACGATGAGTTAAGTATTTATCTTGGTGATAAAAAGCGCGTACTGAGTCGAAAAGCGGTTCACATTGAACGCCCGCTACCCAAGTCAATTCAGAATATATACAGCACCGATTTTAACCAAGATGGCAAAGAAGATATCTTGCTAAAAATGAAAGATAAACAAGGCAACTACCGCATAGAAGTGCAAGAAGTTAAATCTGCTAAGTTGTAATGTGTTGTGTAGAAATAAATAAGCGCCCATTTCAAAGTGAAATGGGCGCTTTTTCATTATTTTGTTAAGTGAGCTTTGCGAAAATAAATTCGCTTACAAGCATTAACCGCAATTAAATACTAAATGCAGTTGATATGGGTCGCCGAGTGCATCACCGGCAATATCGCCACCAATACTAAGAGCTGCACCTGCATCATCTACATGGCTTCGGCCAAAAATCCACATAGCAGTACCTGCAGCTTCAACGGCATCAGCGATATTGCGTTTAGTTAAATAGTCTTGTTCACTCATATTGCCAATGTAATCAACTTTTTCAGAAACCACATAAGGCTTCGATTTTGATTCTTTACAGTACGATTTTGCTTGCTTAAATGCTTGTTCTGAAACCTCTGATTTGGTTTCTCCATACAAGTCAACGTAATGGTTGCCGTCACTGCTTGGGCGAACATTATTATGATGAGCACATGCGGTTAGTAATAGCGCTGCTGCTAGGGTTGTAGTCTTGGTTAAAAACGTCATATTGAGCCTATAAATAAAGTAACTATAGGTGTAATTATTACGGATGATTATTGCGAAAAATGTAAGTAAGTGTTGGGTATTTGTTGGCAAGTTAAAACACTTTTTAACCGCAATAAAAATATTAAAAAAAAAGTAATGTAAACACTTGTGCTTTACATATTTTTCGCTAGTATTGCGGCGAATTAATTGACTCATTTTTAATCAAGAGGACAGCAATGAGTAAAACTAAAAAAATGCATCACGATCATGGCCGTGGTGAGATAAAAGACAACGCAATTAAAGCGTTAGTCACAAGCGTGTTATTTAAAAGCAAAGTTGAAAAGGCGAAAAAAGGTAAGGGTAGCTACCAGCGTAACAACAAACATAAAGGGCGAGAGTCTTACCTTAAAGCAGCCTAAGCTTTAAGGTAAGGCTTTTGCCTTTAGTTACGTAAAATTTATACAGTAAATACTTAATAGGCGGTAACGCCGCTTAAAAGTCATCGCGTTAGCGCACATTGGTTAATTATATCAATGTCTTACAATGGCTTGAGCTTTTTTAAATAGCATCGATATGTTTATCTTATTGGTGCTATTTTAGACATAACTGCCAGCTTATTGCTCAAACCTAACATTAGTTTTTTACTTTGTTAAAACTTGTCTGAAATTGTACGTGCAATACTACACTTGCTCACAAAGCTAAACGCTATCTTACAAGGCAGAATGCTAAGCTTTCCGAAAATTTTTACTCAGACTTACGGATCACTATATGAAGCGTTTTATCCCTTCTGTCATTGCCGCAGCAATTATTTTATCGGGCTGTGGTGGCTCCTCTTCATCAAATTCAGTTGATAACGCCACTTTGGAAGTACATGCGATTAAGCCCGCAGATGTAGCGAGCTACATTGAAAATTATACCCAGTCAGCAGCGCAGCTAAATGTACAAATCGATGGTCATAACTCAGCTATCGAACTGCTCGACTTTGATATGGATGAAGGTGTAATTTACATTCGCTATGATTTTGGCGTGATAGCGTTGGGGTTTGATTTTGAAGGTGAAAAACCAAAGCAAGAAGTTGCAGTGATCACCAATCAAAACACCGAGCAAGCCTTGCTTGGCGAGAATTTACAGCTAAGCGAGCAAAACGATAACTTCGTTATAGAAGGCCAGCTTGTTGACAACATATCGGGTAATTTACACACGTTTAATATGACATTTAACGAAAGCTTAATCTCAGGTGGTAACAGTCAACTTGTGGTAAAGGGCACTGCTGCGGAGCTATCGGGTACATTGGGCAGCAAAACCTATATTCAGTTTCGTGATTTGGCGCTTGATCACCCAAGTGTAAATCGCATTATCTTTAAAAGTGTTGATGGTTCTGTGAATGATGATATCAATATGCACACAGGCAGGCTAATTCATCAAGCACAATACACAACGGTAATGCCAGCCGATGGCGAAGCGTATTCTGGCGGCGTTGACTTGTATGCCGCAGGCATCAAAAAAGAGTATCAAGTAGGGGGAAAATTGGGTGTACATGCCTGGTGTTGCGAAGGTGATAAAGATGCAGGCCAACTTAGCAAGTCACATAGCGCACATGGTGCTCAATTGACTTATTTCCGCGAAATATTAGGGCAGGAACTCGGCCCCGAATTTTACTTTTTTACTATTAACGCAGCACCTGCTGACGATATTTATTTGATGACGCAAGCTGAAATAAACAAATACTTTTTTTAATTTTTAGCGGTTGGGATAATGTTCACGATAAAGCCTTGTATTACAAAGACTATAACCTATTTAACTTAGGTGCGCAGTTTTACGTAAACGAATACGTGCAAATTAACGCACGTGTTAACAACTTATTGGATGAAGACTTTACATCGTATAGCACTAGCTACACAGACCTAAATGGTGACGGCGAGTACGAGTACTTAACCGGTCGTGGTGTGGTGAGTGAAGTTACATTTACCGACGATTACAATGTAAAAGATAAAGGCCGTAACTTCTGGATTGGTGTTACTGCGTTCTTCTAAACATTAGATTTAGCAAGATTAGTCAATATGACTTTACAAGGAGCAGCCTAGGTTGCTCCTTTTTATTTTGTTTTTTAGTCGCATAGCGCTTTTCAAGCCATAGGGTAATTCTGTAGTCTTAGCAGGTCTATTCTTTAAAGGAGTTTCGCGATGTTGCGAACTATTTTATCTGTAAGCTTGGGGGTTGCTCTAAGCGCGGGTGCCTACGCCAATGAGGTAATGACACCAGAAAAACTTTGGCAATTAAAGCGTGTGAGCGCGCTTGGTTTAAACAAAGAAAAAACCCACGTTATTTATAAAGTGACAACACCAAGCGTTGAGAAAAACGATTTCAGCAGCAAGGTGTACCAAGTATCGCTTAAAGGTGGTGAATCACAACTGCTAGAGGCCTACCAAGGCGTGGTGATTGATAAAAGTATCTCACCAGATGGCAGTAAAAAGTTGTTCCATGAAAAAGTACAACTAGAAGATATTTTAGCGACCGACCGCCATAAAGAACTTGGCAAAGCAAATGCCTATGTATTTGATGACTTAAACTACCGTCATTGGGATACTTGGAAAGACGGCAACTTTAAGCACGTATTCTATCAAGACTTAAAAACCGAAGAAAAAGTCGACATTATGCAGGGCATGCCATTTGAAAGCCCAACCGCACCATTTGGTGGCTCGTCGGATTACACTTGGGGTCCAAAAGGTGAAAACATTTACTACGTGAGCAAAAAGCTTACGGGTACTGAATATGTTCAAAGCACCAATACCGATATTTATCGTTACAATCTAGCAAGCAAAAAAACCACTAACCTGACCGAGAAAAACCTAGGTTACGATAAGTACCCAGCGTTTTCACCGAAAGGCCACTTAGCATGGTTACAAATGGACGAAGCAGGTAACGAAGCCGATAAACAAGACATTATTGTGCGTGTTAACGACCGCGACTATAACTTAACAGCGCATTGGGATGGCACCGTAAACAGCTTCAAATGGAGTGTTGATGGTAAAACCATTTATTTTGTAGCACCAGTGGGTGGTACTGTGCAGTTATTCCAAGTGTCGGTAAACACTAAAACCAAAGCTCAGCCTAAAATCAAACAGCTTACCAACGGCCAATATGATGTAAACGGCATTGTAGCGGTATTAAAAGATAAGCTTGTTGTTACACGTAATAGCATGAATGCTGCGCGTGAAATTTACCGTTTTGATCTTGGTAGCAAAAAGCTTACTGCACTTACCAAAGAAAACGATGCGTTTTACGCTGAGCTTGATTTACCAAATGTTGAAAAGCGCATGGTAAAAACAACTGACGGTAAAGACATGGTTACTTGGGTAATTTACCCACCTAACTTTGATAAGAGCAAAAAGTACCCAACGCTACTTTATTTACAAGGTGGTCCACAGTCTGCGCTTTCTCAGTTCTACTCATTCCGCTGGAACTTCCAAGTAATGGCATCACAGGGTTACATTGTGGTAGCGCCTAACCGTCGTGGTATGCCAGGTCACGGTGAGCAATGGAATAAAGATATCAGCAATGATTGGGGCGGTCAGGTAATGGAAGACTACCTTGCAGCAATTGATGATGTAGCAAAAGAGTCTTACGTAGATAACTCACGTATCGGTGCTATTGGTGCAAGTTACGGTGGTTATTCAGCATTTTATTTAGCAGGTAACCACGAAGGTCGTTTTAAAACCTTTATTGCACACTGTGGTATTTTCGATTTACGCAGCATGTACGGCACAACCGAAGAGCTGTTTTTCGTAAATAACGAACTAGGCGGCGCATATTGGCAAGACAATGCAGCAACGAAAAAAGCATACGGTCAATTCAACCCAATTAACCACATTGAGAAGTGGGATGCACCTATGTTTGTGATCCACGGTGGCAAAGATTACCGCGTACCAGTTGAGCAAGGCATTGCCGCGTTCCAAGCAGCTAAACTACGTGGTATAAAGAGCCGCTTTATGCTATTCCCTGAAGAAAATCACTGGGTACTCACGCCGCAAAATGGCATTGTATGGCAGCGTGAGTTCTTCAAGTGGTTAGAAGAAACACTGTAAGTTAATTTTCCTTACTCAATTTTGAGTTAGGTAAACTTACAAAAAAGGCCTTATTGAAGAACATCAATAAGGCCTTTTTTAAGCCTTCTAAAATTCACTCGACTCACTGATTAACATTCGCTATCTTACTAATATAATTATAAAAATAATCTATTAATGTATGGCAACTAGTCCCGCACAGTTTAATGCCGCGATTATCAGCAAGGTGGCACAATATATTTATGATCACAGTGAAGAGGCAATCAATGTTGAAGCGCTTGCCGCTTATGCTGGTTTTTCAAAATATCATTTCAATCGCATGTTTTTTGCCGCAACGGGGTTTCAGCTCGGTGAGTTTATAAAACGGCAAAAGCTTGAAAAAGCGATGTTTTTATTAAAAAGCGGAAAAGAGAACATATTAGAAGTCGCAATGCGTGTTGGCTATGATTCGCCGTCATCCTTTACCCGTGCGTTTAAAAACAATTTTGCTTGCACCCCAACTGATATTCAAAATGGTAAATCACCGCTAAATGTACGCGCTGGCACTTTACCGCCAAAAAAACTAGCTGAAGCGTTTAAACTTGAACCAAAATGGCGCGAATTACCACAAACCACCGTGCTTGGTTTGTACGGTTCTGGCTTTAATGAGCAATCGTTTTCAAAGGTGGCTGGGCAGCTCTATAAGCGCTTAAGTGAACTTGCCGCACCGCTTGATTTTAGTGAGCTTCAACCTATTGGTGTAGCAATTGATAACCCTTGGGTAGGCGAACAAACACAAAGCCAATTTTTTGCAGGATTTTTAAAAGGGTTAGCTCAACAGCAGCAATTAGAGCACTACACACTGCAAGGTGGGCGCTATGCTTGTTTTAGCCATCAAGGGCCGCACAATACAATGTGGCAAACCATTTCTCAGGTATATGCCCACTGGGTGTTGCCTAATCAAATCCGATTGAAAGATCAGCATATTGTGCAGCGCTATTTAAACAACCCAGCAGATACAGATGCTGAAAAACTGATTACTGAGCTTTATTTTGCGGTGGAAAGTGATGCTATTTAAAGTGAGATTACACTCACAAATCGCACTTTCTGCACAGACACGCGACAACCTCATTGGTTAAAGTAAAATCATCTTAGCTTAATGGAGTAACCTTAAATGAAGCCAATCCGATTCTTGTTACTTGTTATCGTGTTAATTTTCACAAATAACGCAATGAGCGCACAAGGTAATAAAGTAGTTGCAGCAAGTACGTTGCAATCGAACGATCTCGATTTTTTTAATAAGCAAACTAATCAGCCTGTAAAGGTGAAGCTGTGGTATTTGGCAAGCGATGCAAACTGTGGCGCAACAGTGTGTTTAGTTGAATCGCAAAATAAGCGAAAAATTGCGTTAATTTCGCACGGCGCATTTGGCTCACCCATTGAAATGAACTGGTTAGGTTATGCCTTGGCATCACAAGGCTGGCTGGTGGCAGGCGTTGCGCACTATGGTGAATCTTGGGTGTACGGCAAAGAAACAATTGACCCAAGTGTGCTTGCACGTTTTTGGCAGCGCCCACAAGAAGTCAGCTTTGCCCTTGAGCAATTAACCAATAAAGGGTTATTTAATCTAAATATCGACACTAATAATGTACTGATGCTGGGTCACTCCGCTGGGGGCTTTACGGCATTGGCGCTTGCGGGGGCAAAGTTAGAAGCCGGAAAGTCAGAGCGTTACTGCGCTTTAGCTACTGCCAAAAACGATAAAAGCTGTGCTTATAACAAGCAAAAAACAACGCCATACACAAACGATAAAATAAGCAAAATCAGTGAAGTGCAATCACATATGCTGGATAAGCGCATTAAAGCCGTTATTTCACTTGATCCTGCCCTTGGTCACGCCGTAAATGAAAGCAGTTTAATGGATGTGACAGTGCCGACCTTGGTGATTGGCTCGGTTGAAAATGACTTTTTGCCGTTCAAGCAACATGCACAATATTATGCTGAGCATATTAAAAATGCCGAGCTAGTTGGTATTAAACAAGGTGCAGGGCACTTTATTTACATTAACCAATGCGAACATAACTTTAAGGCGCAAGGTGTGTTGTTATGTAAAGACCGTGAAGGCGTTGACCGTAAAGTGCTTCAACAGCAAGTACTAGGTCACGTGTTTTCATTTATTAATCGACATGGCTTAAATGTGTTGTAAAGTTTAGTGCATTCCCTAATTCTCGGACTTAAGTGAGTCGAATTTGAATCGTATATTTTTCTGAGCCTGATAAGTAGTAGCGCTTTACCAATGCGCTACTTTGCTTAACTCAACTCGAGTTTATGTATCTTGCTTTTTTAATTGGTAATAACCCACATTTTGCACGACTGCAAAAAATAGCTCTGGAATTAAAAAAATTAAAATAAGCGGACTTGCGCCTAGAGTTATTGCATAAATATAAAACACACTGAAAAGTACTCTCGCAAAACCATCGTATAAGCCAAGTAAAGGGCTGGTATGTTTTATTCTCAGCAGCGACCACACAATCACAACTGAGCCCAGTAAATGGGCAAACAGTAAATGCTGTATTTGAAAAGCGGGAAATTCTCCTTGAAAGCCAAGTGTTTGGTGAAAACTGGCAAACAAACTGATTACCCAGCTGGCAGCACCGGGAATGGCAAACGGTGTAGTGATAATTAAATCATAGTAGGCGCTTCGTGCTACCCATTTATTATAGTTTTGCATTGTGTTTGTGCTCCTTATTAAACATCGAGCACAAGTGTACGCTTTGCCCTATAGGGCAAAGTCAAAGGTTAATTAAGCGCAGTTAGAATTTGCGAGTAGGAGATTAAAGCTTTTTATGTCGTTGAGCTGTTGTTGGCACTTGGCGATTTGTGTTTTTAGCTGTGCTTCACGCTCACTTAGCGCGGTTAATAAAACGTGTTTTGGCAAACCATAATTAATATTTGCGCCTTGGCATAATTGTTTTATTTGATTAAGTGAAAAACCAAGAGATTGTGCCAAGCGAATTTGCTTTACAGTTTCGATGTAGCGCTCGTCATAAACGCGATAACGGCCTTGGCGTTTTGCTTCGGGTAATAACCCTATCGCTTCATAATGACGAATCGTTTTCGTGGTTGTGCCAACCCGCTTGCTAAATTCCCCAATAAACATGCTATTCCTTTTAATTACAGCTGCTATGAGAGTATTAAGGCATATTTACGGTGTGATTAAAATAATTAAGGCATCGGAGCAAAGATCAACAGACCCTAGTTTAAAGCGTAAAAGGCTATGTTTTAAAAACACAGCCCGCCTTAACTTAGTCTTTATCCACTAAACTCATAATATTGAAAGCCAAAGCATTTGAAGGAAACTCTTCCTCATTGGCAAGCACAGCAACAAAGTAACCACTGTCTTCTGAGCGCAAAATATAGCTCACAAAGCCATCAATACCGATGTCATGTCGATTAGTGTTGGTGGGTGCTTACATTCCAGCCAAGGGCATAAGCATTTAAACTTACAGTGTACACTTTTTGCTTAAACCCTTCGTTAAATAGGTCTTTTAATATTTAGTCTAAAACCTTGTCTGATTTTTAAACGAACAGTTGCTGAAATATTTAAATCTAACTAAGAATTGTTTTCAATTGCGTTTTTGCGTGCTAGCATGCGCACCTTTTAAATTCTGTCGAGCATATTGTGGAACGGTATTATTCAGAGGTGTTGGGCTATATTGCGCGTTCTGTTGGCTGTAAAGATAAAGCGCAAAACATAGTGCAAGAAGCGTATACCCGTCTATTAAGTCATAATCAAAACTATCCTCAACAAGATAAAACACATGCGCGAGCGTTATTTTTTAGAGCCGCGAAAAACATTGTGATAGACCAATATCGCAACAGTAAAAGTGTTGCGCAGCCAGATGAGTTTGAGCTTGTCGCCCCTGCTAATTTTGAGCCTGAAACTGTGGTAACAGCGCAGCAACAGCTTGCAGTACTACAGCGCTGCATCGATGCTTTACCGCTCAAAACAAAACAAGCTTTTGTTTTATATAAATTTAAAAACTTAACGCAGCCACAAATTGCAGAGCAGATGGAAATTTCTGTAAGCATGGTGGAAAAACACCTAGCAACTGCCATGTTAGCGTGTCGTGATGCACTAAAAAAATAATAAGAGAAACTGCAGAATGAACCGTCAAACACTCGCAATACAAGCGCAAGCTAACAAATACATTGAACTCGAAAAATTGGGTTTTAATGCAGATCAGCGCGCTGAATTTGAACACTGGCTTAATGCATGTGAAGCGCATCAAACCGCTTATCAAGAAAGCAAACACGTTGATGCGCTGCTAGCGCAATTTAACGAAAGTGAGCTTACGACTGAGAGCACCGCAACAACACTGCTAGAGCCACAAAGCGAAAATACACGTACTACTGAAAGAACCGTTTGGCTCAAAAACTACCGTGCCATTGCCGCGTGTTGTGCGCTTTTAATGATAAGCGTACTGAGTTATCACTTTGTGCCAAATATGTTTTCGCAGCACACCTTTGTTGCCGAATATCAATCAACACGCGGAGAATTGCTCGAATATACCTTGCCTGATAATTCACATATCACCTTAGATGCAAAAACACAGTTGTCGCTGGCGTTTAATGACAAGCAGCGACTTTCACAGCTTACCTCTGGGCGGGTGCTATTCGATGTTGAAAGTGATAAAGCACGGCCGTTTGTTGTTAATGTTGGCAATACTAAAATAACCGTACTCGGTACGCGTTTCTCGGTAGATAAAAAAGCAAATCAGGTTCGTGTTGCGGTGGCACATGGCAAAGTGGCAGTGCAAATGAATGAGCATAATGTGGTGCTTAGTCAGGGCGAAGTTGCACTCATTAATGACAACAGCATAAAGCGTGACGCCATGGCACATGCCAATGTTGGGGCGTGGCAACAAGGGCGTTTGGTGTTTAATAATGAGCCTTTGCTAAATGCCTTACACACGTTTAAGCGTTATCACAATCGCGACGTTATTTTTACTGATGCACACGCTGAGCAGCTACGTTTATCGGGCGTTTTTTCAGCATCTGAGCTAGATGGCTTTGTTAATATGCTGCCACATGCGTTAGCGGTTGAGGCTAAAATTATTAATAATCAAATAGTTATTAGCTCTAAAAAATAAGTGCAAAAAAACTGTATTTTTTATTGAGGGATTCTCATTCTCATTCGTTTTAATAACTAAGAAAATTAAATACGGATGACACAATGAGTACTTACTCGCCAATCAAAACTAAATTGACGCCGCTTGCATTTGCACTTGGGCTTAGCCTTTCGTTGCCATCCATGGCAAGTAGCAGCGCGTCAGTTTACCAATTTAACCTTGCTGAGCAGCCACTGGTTTACACCCTTACCACTTTGGCTGAAAAAGCGAATATGAATTTGATTGCCGACGCTAAGTTGCTTACGGGATTAACAGCGCCAGCGCTTGCAGGCGAACTGAGCTTGCTTAATGCACTTGAAATCACTTTGGCACAAAGCAAGTTAAGCGCACATATTGTGAATAATAATATTGTGATTAAAACAACTGCTGATACTTTAAAGCCTAAAAGCGAAGAAAAAAGTCAAAAATCAAAGGCCGAACCAAGCAAAGCCAATATTGAAGTGATCACGGTAACGGGCAATAAGCTGCAAATGCACCGCAGTGAAATTGAGCGCTCAAGTGGTCTGTCTAATTCAGATATTTTCTCAACATTTTCAGGCATTGAAGCGAATAATATTCGCAACGAAGCAGGCGCGTTAGATATTGGTATTCGAGGTGTTCAGGGCGAAGGGCGCGTGCCAATTTTTATTGATGGTAGCTTGCAATCAACCCATACCAACCGTGGTTATATGGGCTCAGCTGATCGCAGTTATATCGATTCAGACCTAATCAGCACCATAGATATTGAAAAAGGATCGTCAAGCAAAGCATCACCATATAGCTCAGGTGCCATTGGCGGTACAGTGAATATTCGCACTTTAGGTGTGCATGATATTTTAAAAAGTGGCGAAACATTTGGTGCGTTAGTTAAGTTAAAAACTCACAACAACAATAAAACGCCTAAAGTGCCAGAGAACTTTGGCTTGCAAAGCTATTACGAAGTAACCAATGGCATCGATACGCTCGATTTTAACGGCGGTGGTGTATCACTTGCCGGTGCATTTAAAGGCGATAAATTACAAGCCGTCGTGGCTTATAGCAAAAAGGAAGTTGGCAACTACTTTGCGGGTAAAAACGGCTTTGAAGAATTTGTAGAAGTAAAAGAATACATTCGCTGGGTGCCATCAAAAGAAGACCCGACAAAATATGTTGATGAGCCGTATGATTTCTTTATTCCGCCTCCGGTTAATAAAAATGGTGAAGTGGTAAACACCAGCTTTGAAAGCGACTCTTTTTTAGCAAAGTTGACCTATGATTTTACCAAAGAGCACTCACTGGAAGTTAATACGCGTTTGCATCAACAAGAGGCTGGCGAAATGCTTGCATCGTATTGGTATAAGCAGCGCGCAGGCGATACTAAATTCTGGAAAGAAGTTGACGAAAATGGTCAAGAGCAGTGGATGTCTGAAGAAATACCAGAGGGTGTTGAAACCATGCCACAATGGCAACCAGGCACAGCCAAGGTAAATAGTGCCAGTGCTTTGTACCATTACTTACCGAGCAATAATTCGTATTTGGATGTCACGGTAAATGTATGGCGCACCAGTGCGAATCTTCAGCAGTACAACGCACTTGGCAGCAATTTAGGACAAAATGCGGGGCAGTATTTTCACCGCTACAACAACACCCGAATTGGTGCAAGCGCACTTAACGCCTCTTATATTAACATTGCGAATATGCCAATTGTGCTCACTTATGGTTTGTCGTGGCAAGAAGAGAAGTTGGCGCCCCATAAAGATTGGTTAGATAACTTCAAAAAAGACTGGCTACCGGAAGATCATAAGTACAAGGCAACATCGCGCCACGGCAAGCAAGTTAAGCGCGCGCTATTTACTAATGCGCAAATCGATTTAGCACCTGTTGAGCTCACTTTAAACATTAACCATCATGATTCAACTAATGATGATTATCAAACGGGCGAAACCCTAACGTTCGATGCTAAAACCGATACAACGCTGCAAGCACGGGTAAATGTGTTTAATAACACAAGCGTAAAAGCTAAATACAGTAATGCGTACCGTATGCCAAATCTTTATGAGTCAACGGTGTCAAACGAGGTGTTTTCCTACTCGCCAGATTACCCAGTTAAAGCTGAAAACACCCAATCTTATGATATTGGTATCGAAAGCGAATTTAGCGGTGTGCTGTTTAAAGGCGATCAATTGGTGCTTTCAGCCGAGTATTTTTACACTAACATCAAAGACATGTTAGCAACGGGTTTTTTACCGAGTACAAAACCAGATGCGCAGTCGTGGGATCAAACTTTTTCATTCACCAACTACGACTCATTTGAATTACCGGGTACCGAGCTTGGCTTTAACTACCAAAGTGATTGGCTTTACGGCAAGTTTAGCTACACCAAATACGCCAATGTTGAAATGTGCTCAAGCCTAATTGCGAGCGCAGAAGGGGTTGATAAATGTAATAATACTGGGTTTTCGGGCAGTTTAACGCCGCTCAGAATTCCTGCCGATAAAAACTATATTGCAAATATCGGCACCAGCTTGTTAGACGATACCCTTGATTTAGGGTTTACCTATAAAAAGCATTCTGAAAAACACCATCCAGGTGGGTTTTTAGCAGGTACCGCAGTAAATACATTGGAATATATTCCATCAGGTTATCAGCTTGATTTCTACCTAAGCTACGCAATTAGCGACAGCATAAAAAGCAATCTATCCGTTACCAACTTAACGGATCAATACAAGGTATCAACGGGTTCAATTGTGGCTATGCCAGAACCTGGGCAAACCATCACCATTAGCTTAGAAGCAAAGTTATAAACACCTTTTATGCCCAATAGCGCATTGCTGCGCTATTGGATACTTATTTTTACTTTTTCGGAGCAGTTATGACCACCGTCACTTCGTCATTTTCGCGTGCACAAAATTTAAAAGCCGCCACCGCAGATGTGCATGATAATGTTGATAAAAGCATTATGGCACACGACCCTTTTGCCAATAATCAAAGTTATTTAGCGTTTTTATCTTTGCAGTATTATTTCTTAAAAGATGTAAGCGCATTGTACGAGCATAGAGAGCTTAGCGAGCTTATTAACGATTTAATCTCTCGCCGTCGTTTAAGCATGCTAGAGCAAGACTTTGCTGATTTAGCAGCTGAGTTGCCACGCATCTTTTTGGCACCTGAAATCAGTGATTCAACCGATTTTGCCACCGCGTTAGGCTGGTTATATGTAGTAGAAGGCTCAAAAGTGGGTGCTGCTATGCTGGGTAAACAAGCACAGGCAAAATTACCCGTAAGCGCTGACAATGGTGCGCGTTATTTAGCGGGGCCAGGTGCTGGGCGTGGCAGTGCATGGCGCGAGCTGGTAAATGTAATTGATACGATTGAGCTCAATGACGCGCAAGAAAGTGCGCTAATTAATGGCGCACGCCAAGCTTTTAGCCGCTTTCAAACGTTTCAGGCGCACGTTTACTCATGACTTTAAAAGCCGCTTTAGTGACGTATAAAAATAGCCTGTTATTTGTATTGGGATACGTGTTTGTCGCCCTTGGTGTGATTGGCATGGCACTGCCAGTTATGCCAACAACGGTATTTTTTATTCTCGCTTTGGCGTGCTTTACCAGAGCCTCTCCTAAGCTTGCACACAAGCTGCTGCACCATCCACGTTTTGGTCATACGCTGCAATTATGGCAGCAATATCGTGTTATCCCGTTCAAAGCGAAAATTATGGCATTGCTTGGTATGGCAGTTAGCTTTTGTGTTTTGTTAGTACTTTCGCCTGCAACTTGGGTTGCCTGTGTAGTGGGCAGCATCAAGTTGTTGGTGGGCTCGTATATTTTAGCTAAACCGTCAAAAGTATTGCTTTAACTAAGCAGTACTTTTGCTTCTTATAAACGCAAAATTAAAAGTAAACTCTTTTAATGTCAGCACATTGACGTTCTTTGTTTTAATGCACTGTAATAGCCTGATCGTTTACCACTAGCGACTGGCCGTTTTTTTGTGCGCGATTAAAGCTCGAAATCAACACGCTATTTGATAACGAGTTAATATCTTCGACTTCTTCCACCATGCAAAACATAATTGATTCCCAGCCTTTTTGCTTAATAAAGTTTTTGTGCTGTTTGATATTTTCTTGATAGTTTTTATCGGTAGTTAACAGGCCGATAGAGTGTTTATTACCTAGTTTGTACTTCTCATTACTCGTTGTTGCGCATTTTGCGTAACCACTTAATACATACACTATATTTGCTTGTTTGTTCATGGTGCTAACTTTTTAAATTGGTTCGATACAGTTTGGGTTTTATGTTTGTATGCATTTTTCAAACCAAGCTAAATAACATTTTTAAATTAGCTCTGTATGCCTTTAATTATATGAGTTATACGCAGCAATATTTTTTACAGTGTGGTTTAAAAGCTAAACTTTTTAACAGCAGTCAATTTTTTGTGCCTGTACAAAAACTAATTATTTTAAAGCGAGTGAATAATCTCTTTGAGCTTTGAGTTCTCTTAGGTATAGGGGTCATGACATTCTCCAAGTTTAAGTTGGAAAAGTGTCAACCTAATTCAATATGGGACAAGATAAATAAAAAAGGCCACATTATGTGGCCTTTAAAGTAGTAGATTTTGGAACGCTTAAGCGTCTGTTTTATGTCCTTTCACACCGTAGAATACGATAAACACGTAACATACAGCAGGAATAATAAATGAGAGCGTCAGACCAATCGTATCAGCGGCCATACCTTGTAAAACAGGAATGATGGCACCGCCCACGATTGCCAAACATAAAATGCCTGAACCTTGTGAGGTATGCTCTTTCAAGTTGTTTATAGCAAGGCTAAAAATAGTTGGGAACATAATTGAGTTACATAAACCCACAGCCAGCATTGCCCACATTGCGATAGGGCCAGAACTTAACATTGATACCACAATCAGTACGATAGCAAGTGCTGCATTAAAGGCCAGTACCGTTCCGCCAGATATTTTTTGCATAACGGCAGCACCAATAAAGCGACCAACCATAGCACCGCCCCAATAATAAGCGATGTATTTCGCAGCGGTGGCTTCAGTCATTTGTGTTGCACTGGCACTTGAAATGTAATTGATTAAGGTACTGCCAATGGCTACTTCTGCACCCACATAGACAAAAATACCGATAGCACCGAGCACTAAATGCTTGTGTTGCCACGCAGAGCCTTGAGTAACTCGAGGGGTTTCTTGATTAGCGATTTTAGGTAACTTTAATACTAAAAAGATAAGCGCTAATACCAACAATGACGCAGCTAAAATTAAATAAGGTAATTGTACAGCGGTACCATCATGACTTTGGTTTGCGCTATCAGCAGAGAAGAAAAGTGCCGCCCCAAATAATGGTGCAACAGTGGTACCTAATGAGTTAAATGCTTGGGTTAAGGTTAAACGAGACGGCGCTGTTTTAGGGTCACCTAACGCACTGACATAGGGGTTTGCAGAGACCTGTAGAATCGTAATACCACTGGCTAATATAAATAAGGCCATTAAGAAAAGCGCATACATGCCGGAGGTTGCCACAGGGTAAAACAACAAACAGCCTACACAGGCAATGGCTAACCCGGTCACAATACCTTTTTGATAACCGATTTTACCGACTAACTTACCGGCAGGTAGCGAGATAATAAAATAGGCACTAAAAAAGCAAAACTGAATAAGCATTGCTTGGGTGTAATTAAGGGTAAAGGCCTCTTTTAAGTAGGGAATTAAAATGTCATTAAGACAAGTAATAAAGCCCCACATAAAGAAGAGGCTAGTTAAAGCAACGAGTGCAAACTGAGTGTTTGAGGTGTTGCCAACATCAACCTGAGCGGTTTGATTAATTGGGTTAGGTGAGCTCAATGTTATTTCCTTTAATATGTTGTCAGTTTTTTGTAGTTTTTAATATTAAAACGCTAAAGTATACAATATAAAACAAGCTGAAAAGCATTACATACGATTGCATTGCGTATTTAAATCTTAAAATGCGCCGTTAGTTTGATAGTGAAAGCAAGCTAGCCGCCGTTTGACTTATCTTTGATAGGCCAGAGTAGCACCGTTTACTCTGTGACCAGTTGGCTGTATAGCCATGTTATTTTGGAGGTTTTTACATTCATCGCGAGATATGAACAATAAGGTTGTTACATTTAGAGCAAGTTATAAGGTTTTTGGTAATTTCACTTTGTTTTTTATTAAAATACAAAGCAATTTGTTTACGTTAGAAGCAGTCGACGATTGGGCAATCGGATAACTCATAATAGCGTGTTAACCTTTGTGGTTTAAATTCTGTTCTAATCCAAAGCTTTTTGATCGCGACGTTGCTTTGGATTGAACCTGTTAGGCTGCGCTTATTTGGCACTTATTCTGTGTTGCCCTATATGGATGTAGGGTAAGGTAACTTTGTAGGAGCACAAAGTCTTTATCGCTCATTGATGTAAAATAACGACGCAACAATCGCTCTGCTTCGTCTAAATGCCAAACAAACTGCTGAAGAGACATACAGTAAATGTCAGAACGCTCTAGCTTTTACTTTTCAAAAACAATGTATAGACTTTTAAAATAGCTGTATTTCCATTTCTTTCGCAAATAGCTCTAGGGCATGTAAGCCGGCCACCGAGTTACCATATTGGTTTAATTCAGGTGACCACACTACCACAGTGTAACGCTCAGGCACTACGGCTAAAATCGCACCACCGACGCCTGATTTACCCGGCATACCAATACGATAAGCGAAATCTCCCGCAGCATCATACAAACCACTGGTAAACATTAAAGAGTTCATTTGTGAGTTTTGCTTACGTGAAATAAAGGTTTCTTTTGTGGTTTGTGAAACCCCTTTATTGGCTAAAAAGCTGAAGGTTTTAGCCAGTTCTACTACGTTCATTTCGATGGCGCAGTATTTACAATAATTACTGAGCACAGCGTCTACATCGTTATCAAAGTTATTAAATGACTTCATTAAGTTTGCCATTGCCGCATTGCGAAAACGATGCTTAAACTCTGATTTTGAAACCGATTTATTAAAGTTAATTTTGCTATTGCCCGAAAGCTGACGCACCGTTTCTAAATAATGATGCAGTGGGGCACTTACTCGTGATTGTAGCGCGTCACATACAGCAAGCGCACCTGCGTTGATAAATGGATTGCGCGGTACGCCGTTTTCCATCTCAAGCTGAATTAGCGAGTTAAATGCGGTGCCAGATGGCTCTTTACCAACACGTTGCCACAGTGACTCGCCATAACGTTGTAGCGCGAGCGAAAGGGTTAATACTTTTGAAATAGACTGAATGCTAAAGCGTGTTTTGGCATCACCAGTAGTGTAGATTTCACCATCGACAGTGAGCACCGCCATAGCAAATTGCTGAGGCTTAATTTTGGCAAGTTCAGGAATGTAATTTGCAACTTGGCCTTGACCAAACAAGCTTCGACATTCTGAATTTATAGTGTTAAGCAGCGACGTAATCTGATCCATTGTAAAACCTCTAACTCTGGCATTAAGCTCATCACTATAAATGAGTTTAGCGAGTTGTCACCAACGAAAAGAACTTATTTGAACCAATTAATATAGCTAATGAGCAAAGATGTGTGTTATTTAGCGGCAATTCTTAGTGCCAGTGCGCGAGCATGGTCTTTTTTGGCATAGTAACGAACAGCATGACGAATAAGCCATTTGAGCTCAGTGTTAGCTGAACCTACCCAAGAATCAAGCAGATCGAAAACTAGCTCGGGATGATCTTTGGCAATATCTCCTAAACTATTGGCTACGCTGCGCCTAACGTACAAGCTGGAGTCGTCTTTTAAATGGCACAAGAGGGGTAAAATGGGTGTTGGATCGCTAATAATCGCAGGTAATCGTTTTCCCCAAGGTAGCTTTGGTCGAGTACCTTCTGAAACTAAACGGCGAATATGTCGGTTGCTATCAAATTGCCATTTATTCAGGGTTTCAAGAGTACGCGCTTGTTGCGTTATTAAAAAAGGCCGAATGCAAAACTCAGCGCTAAAACGTTGAGTAAGCTTATATTGTGCTTGCATTGATAAATCGAACGGGTCGCTTCCATCATTGTATTTTGCATCTAAGCCGTAGTTTGCGATGTAAAAGCTAAAAGGTAAGTAATAAAAGCCCGCCAGTCCGAATTCTTCTGAGCTTTCGTCAGCATCAATTAAGGTACGTAATAAAATATCAATCGCAGTTTGGTAATGTGCGGGAAGGTATTGATGCAACGTAGCTGCGATAAATTGGCCTTTTGCCATTAATGCCAAATCACTCGGTGCTAAACGACAGGCTTCAACAAACTGCGTGCTATTAAATTCGGCATAGACAAGTTCGATATTACGCGCCAGAAAGCAAATGGCGTTATCATTTAATAGATCGGCTAACGAGCTTCCTTTTGCGATAGCGCGTGGCGCATTGGGAATGCTCGCTTTAGTAAATGATGGCAGTTGCACAGACATTTAAGGCTATTCGCTATCGTTTTCTTTTTGGTCGTTTTTTAGTGCTAATTTAAACGCTAAAATAACCAATGCAAACATTAAAAACGGCAGTGCTGCAAGACTGTATTCTGCCCACGCTTTATCGTAAAAAATGGGTTTCATAATAAAGTGTCCGGCAATTACCAAAACGATGGCAACCAGTAGTATTGGAATTGTGATTAATTCGCTTTTAATTTGTCCCTTGCTTCGCATAAGAACACTTTGTAAGTTATGAATAATCCGTAGTTTATCTGCTTTTTTGTTAAAACAATATAATGTAAATCAAGTTTGTGGTGTTCACTTTATAAGTGAATACATTTTTTTGATTGACGCAGGTGAAATTCCACCCATCATGTCATCGTTAGTTAGCGCAAAAAGAAAGTCGTCGATTTCATTGGTATCGATTGCTGTTTGATTGATTAGTACGGTAGCCCACAGTGTTAAATCATCGTCATCAATTTGCGCTGAGATATATAAATTAAGTGCATGTTTTAGATGTTGTTTATAAACTTTTAGCGGCAAAATTTTTTGCTGTGTTTGTTGAGCAAGTACACGATATGCATTATTAATATCGCTGCCGTAAGTAATGAGTTGATTTAATGCTTGCTCGTAGGTCATTTCACTTTCTTAAATGGATAAAGGAATCGTTAAATTGCAACAGACAGTCATAATTAGAAAAGCCGAACATCAAGATGTTACAGCGGTGCTTAATGTACGAAAACAAGCAATTTTGGCTGGCTGTAAAGATGCGTATGATAGCACACAACTTGATTTGTGGACCGGCGTTAGCGCCGATAAAGTGATCACCGACATGATTGTAAATTCATTTTATGTGTCAGAAATGGGCAACGAAATTGTTGGCACTGGTAAAGTAGACCTTACGACAGGACAAATCGATGGCATATTTGTTTTGCCGTCGCATTTTGGTTTGGGATTAGCGCGCGCTATGTTGACTTTTTTAGAGCAAAAAGCAAAAGCGCACGGTTTAACAAAGCTATTTCTTGACGCCACACTAAATGCGGTAAATGCTTATAGTGCCTATGGTTTTATTGCTGATACGCCACGCAACTATGAATCGCCAACCGGTGCAGTGCTACGTTGTGTGCCAATGCAAAAGGAAATTAAATGACACTTGTATACACCCATGAAAATTTGACCTTAGTGGTTAATGTAAGTACTGCATTGCAAAATGCCGGTATTAAAACGCAAATTAAAAATCAGTATGCAGCGGGTGGGCGTGGCGAAATTCCTTGTTTTGAGACATGGCCCGAGGTTTGGGTAGCGTCACAGTTTCAAGTGAAGCAAGCGAAAGAGATAGTGGCGCAGATCACGTTAGAGAGTACACAGCCTGATTGGCAATGTACTCACTGTACCGAGCTAAACGGGGCAGCATTTGATTTTTGTTGGCACTGTGATAGCCCTAAACCACACTAAGTTTATTGCCATCTATGATCGCCTAGCGATACCGCTTACGTGATTGTTACACCACGCTAAACACATTTCACATACAGCGACACAAATAGCGCATTCCGCACTGCATAAGTGTGAACGCTTCAAAAATACCTCTTTGTAACATTTTAAATTATTGAATTTTAATAATAAATTTAATTGTAATTAGCTCATTACAATTAAAAGTAAAATAGTTGTTACTTTTTATGTAAATTAGGTTAATAATATAAGTACTATATCTTTCGTAGTTTTAAAAAAGCAGTTTGAGGCATTATGTCTGCATTTATTATTATTTGTATGTTGCTTAGTATTATCAGTACCTTATATTTTGCGATCGGCTCTAAAAGTAGTCAGCAAAAATATATTGAGCATGTTGAATTTCCAAGCGCAATTAAGCAAACATTGCGTGCAAAGTATAGTTCGCTTTCTGATGAGCAGTGTGAACTAGTATTAGCCAATTTACGCGAGTATTTTTTGATTTGTCATATGGCAAAAGGGCAGCCAGTTGCAATGCCATCAAAAGCGGTTGATCTTGCGTGGCATGCGTTCATATTACACACGCGAGAGTATAAAACGTTCTGTAAAAAAGCATTTGGTCGATTTTTACATCACACACCTATATCGACATCGACAAATAGCCAAGACGTTGATGCAAGCTTACAACGTACGTGGCAGTATTCTTGTCAACGCCACTTTATTGATTATTCAACTCCAGAAAAACTGCCATTTTTGTTTGCGCTTGATGAGATGCTCGCTATTGAAAATGGTTATTGCTACTCGTTAGATGAGTCGCCGCAAGCTGGGAAAATCAATGTATTGTCATTAACTAATCGTGTTACGTCATCGCAGCAACCGAATGTGCAAACCTCACACATAATAAGTTGTGGCGGGTATGCAAGTAGTTAGAAACCGCCAATTAAAGCTCAGTTTGACGTATTGAAACTGAGTTTTGGGCCTTTACACTATAATTTTAAATCTACTTATCGCTTCTGACTTGAGCATATACAGATTCGGTTTTCGAACGATTGATGCTCAACCACCGCGCTCAATATTTGCTGCTCGCTTTTGTTAAACGTCATTGGCAAGTGATACAATATCGCCACTTTCATTTCTCTTAACGCAATAAAGTAGTTGTTTATATTATGATAGATACGGTTAGTCCGGCCCTGTTGGTGGTGTTTATTCTTGCGTTTTTCAGTTGGTATATTGCGTTTGTATTGTTTACCACTCGCGTAAAATACAACAAAAGTCAAAAACCTAAAGAGCAGTAGCTGTGTACGAATCATTTGTTGATTGGTATTGGTCTATATTCGGTGTTGGCGAAAATAATGTTGCGTTTGGCAGCCAAATTGCGGCCCTGTATTCTTGGTTAATGTTACTTGCTGCGGGCTTAACCTATTTAAAATACCTTAAACAGCAAGTGCCTAAATTTGTGTGTTTTGCATTTGCTATTGTTGCATTGTCATATTCATCAACCGACTTGTTAATGGCCGGTGTAAATGACTTTTACCGATATTTTGATGAAGGCGATAGTTTTCGTGCCATTGCGGTAAGCTATACGCTACTCGATAGTTTAACCGCCATTTTAGTGATGTTAGTAGTACAGCGTATGTGCAAACAAGCCAACCCTTTTTTGGATGCTGTCGATATTATGGTGATGATATTGCTCTATAACGGCGCAGCTCATTTCTTGGTAAATGGATATTACATGGTAGTTGAACAAGGCAGTGTCGATTGGATTGCGATGCTATATTCGGCAACCATTATTATTACTGACGGTGTGTTGGTTCTGGTGATGTTTTTCCCAGCGCTGGGGTGTTGGCTCAAAAATATTTCATTGCGTACGCAATTAAGAAGTGCAAGTTAGCTTGCACTTCTTAGGGTCTGTTGACCTTTCAAGTTCGTTTTTGCAGCAGTTTGATTGGGTTTTATACAAGGCAGAGGCTGCGTTGCATAGTTATTCTATGTGAGCCAGCCGATAACACAGTAGAAAAGCCAATCAAGCGCTGCCGAATGGTTCTTTTGAGCGCACTTTTCTCATTGTTGCCTACATGGATGTAGGTAAGGGGCGAGAGCAGACGCGGAAGCTTTGCTCGATATTCGCTTAGATTACTAGGCCACACATCGAGCGCCGCGATAAAAGTACGCTCAAAAAGAACAAAAATAGAACAGCAAAGATCAACAGACCCTAGTTATTACGTTTTAAACAAAATATCTACGCCTTTAGATATTTGCTGTGAAACGCAATATGTTCGTCAATAAAGCTTTGAATAAAAAAGTAACTGTGATCGTATCCTGCTTGCATACGAAGTTCTATTTCACTATCGCTTTGCTTCGCAGCAGCAATTAGGTTTTCAGGCTTTAGTTGCTCTTGCAAAAAGTTATCAGCATCACCTTGATCAACCAGTATAGGTAATCTTGATTGAGCACTTGCCAATAGTTCAGATGCGTCGTACTCGCGCCAAGACTCTTTATTAGAGCCTAAATATTGTGTAAACGCTTTTTGTCCCCAAGGGCAATTCATTGGGTTTGTAATGGGACTAAATGCAGAGATAGCGCGGTACTGTTCTTGGTTTTTAAGGCCAATAGTTAACGCGCCATGTCCGCCCATGCTGTGGCCTGAAATCGATTTTGTTTGAGTCACCGGAAAGTGCTGTTCCATTAACGCAGGTAGCTCTTTTACAATATAGTCATACATTTTGTAATGACTTGCCCACGGTGTTTGTGTCGCATTGAGATAAAACCCTGCGCCTTTACCTAAATCGTAGCCTTCATCGTCGGCAACATCGTCACCTCGGGGGCTGGTGTCGGGAGCGACAATTGCAATGCCAAGTTCAGCAGCTTTTTTAAATGCGCCCGCTTTTTGCATAAAGTTTTCATCTGTACAGGTTAAACCAGATAACCAATAAAGAACGGGAACGGGGCTTTCTGCTGATGCATTTGGCGGTAAGAATAGGGCAAATCGCATGTCGCAATTTAAGCTGATAGATTTGTGGCTGTATTGTTTATGCCAACCGCCACACACTTTGGCTTTACTTATCACTTCTAATGACATGTTGTTTCCTTTTAAAAGCGCCTAACATTTGTCAGGCGCTTTAACTAAAATTGCGGTGAGTTTAAGCTACTTATCCATATGCACTACAGAGCGAATGCTTTCGCCTTTGTGCATTAGCTCAAACGCCTCGTTAATGTCATTAAGTGACATGGTATGCGTAATAAACTCTTGTAGGCCAAAGTCACCGGCAAGGTATTGTTCAACAATGCCTGGTAATTCTGAACGACCTTTCACGCCACCAAATGCAGAGCCACGCCATACGCGACCTGTAACAAGTTGGAATGGGCGCGTAGAAATTTCTTGTCCTGCACCGGCAACACCAATAATCACCGATTCACCCCAACCTTTGTGACAGCATTCAAGTGCTTGGCGCATTACGTTTACATTGCCGATACACTCAAAAGAGTAGTCAACACCGCCGTCAGTCATTTCAACAATTACTTCTTGAATTGGCTTATCAAAGTTTTGTGGGTTGATCACATCGGTAGCACCAAGTTGCTTTGCTAAATCAAACTTTGATTCATTGATATCAATACCAATAATGCGACTTGCACCCGCCATGCGAGCACCAATAATTGCCGATAAACCAATACCGCCTAGGCCAAAAATCGCCACGGTATCGCCTTTTTCAACTTTTGCAGTATTAAGCACGGCACCCATACCGGTCGTAACACCACAGCCTAGTAAACACACTTCTTCTAGTGGTGCTTCTTTGTTTACTTTTGCAAGAGAAATTTCTGGCAGTACTGTGAACTCAGAGAAAGTTGAGCAACCCATGTAATGGTAAATTGGCTCGCCATTGAGTGAAAAACGAGTCGTGCCGTCTGGCATTAAGCCTTTACCTTGTGTTTCACGTACTGCTTGGCAGAGGTTTGTTTTACCCGATTTACAGAACTTACATTCGCCACATTCAGCAGTGTAAAGGGGGATTACATGATCGCCTACTGAAACGCTTGTTACGCCTTCGCCAACCATTTCAACAATACCGCCACCTTCATGGCCTAAAATTGATGGGAAGATACCTTCAGGATCATCACCTGAAAGTGTAAATGCATCAGTGTGACAAACACCTGTTGCAATGATGCGAATAAGTACTTCACCTTTTTTTGGCAATTGCACATCCACTTCTTCCATTTTTAATGGTTCGCCTGCTGCCCAAGCTACCGCAGCTTTTGATTTTATTGATGTTTGGCCTGGTTTAAGATCTAACGCCATAATATGTTTCCCATATGTGATTAAAACTGCCTGACTAGTGTGAGCTATAAAGGCTAGTTCATTTGCTACTTTGTTGGTAACTAGTTTATTTATTTCTTATTAAAAGATAATCACCCTAAATTGAAAATTATTATTTCATATATGTAATAATGTGTTCAGAATAGCGAAGAGATTAAAAAAAAATGGATTGGACTGGGGTAAGTGAATTTGTTGCGGTGGCAGAAACACAAAGTTTCACCGCGGCAGCAGATAAACTAGGTAGCTCTGTGGTTAATGTGAGCCGTAAAGTCAAAGCACTAGAGCAACGCTTAGGCGTTAAACTATTGCAACGGACAACGCGCAAGGTGTCGCTCACCGAAATGGGGCAGCAATATTATTATGACTGTAAACCGCTGGTGGAAGGCTTAGCGCTGGCAGAGCTTAATGTGAGTAATATTCAGCACGGTATTAGTGGGCAAATTCGCGTTACCGCTCCGGTTACCTTTGGTGAGCGCTATATTGCGCCGCTGGTGAATGAATTTTTAGCGTTGCATGGGCAAATTGAAGTCGACTTAGTGTTAACCAACCAAAAACTCGATTTAATCGATAGCAGTATTGATGTTGCTATTCGTTTAGGTCACCTAAACGATTCAAACCTTATTGCAAAAAAGCTCGCAACACGACAAATGTTTGTTTGTGCAAGCCCTGATTATATTGCAACCCATGGCGAGCCACATACTTTATCTGAGCTTGCTATGCATCAATGCTTGGTTGGCAGTAATCAATATTGGCGGTTTTTACAACAAGGAAAGGGGCGTAATATTCGCGTAAACGGGCGATTAAAGTGTAACTCAGGCGTGAGTTTATTAGATGCTGCAATAAGTGGCTTAGGGCTTGCTCAACTGCCTGATTATTACGTTGGCGACGCATTAGCGCGGGGCGATTTGGTTGAAGTATTACCGAGTTATCGCGATAAAGAAGAAGGGATTTGGGCGCTTTATGGTCATAATCGGGCGCTGCCTTCTAAGCTCGATTTATTTATTCGCTTTTTACAGCAGCATATAAAAAAGCCCGCTTAACGCGGGCCAAGATTAGGAAGTCTTTTTATATTTAACTTTATTTAAATCATTCTACTAGGCGTGTTTTACAACCACAGTACCGGCAAGTAAGTCATGCCATGCTCGGTTCTTCTCATCAATGGCTGCCCAAATAAAGCCTAAACCAAGCGGTAACGCTGAAACATAGTAACCAACGTAACGAATAATGCTTTGCACTACGGTTGGTTTCGCGCCCGTTTTGGCATCAACTACTTTGCTGTCTACTGCCATTTTGCCTGGGGTTGCTGCTTTATATACCCAAAACATTACGGTAAGTATAAAAGGCAGTACTTCGTGATTCATAAACTCTTTAAAGTCGAAGAAGTTTAGAGGCGTCCATGGCAAATAATCATCGAAGAAGGTAAAAGCGAATGCGGCAATTACCAGTGAAAAAAGTAATCCATCTAAAATAAGTGCGGCAAAGCGTCTAAAAAAACCAGCGTATTCAATACGGGGTTGAACTGTTTGATAATCTGAATATGTCATGGCGACCTCTGTATGCTTCCTGTTGATGGGTTCATACTAGTCGGTCAGTTATTTTGTATTGCTGAAAAATGAATAACGGCGAATTTAAATTGCGAACGGCAAAATGCGTGTTTTGATCAATCGTTGATAACCTAAACTGGATGTTCACTTGATTATTAATAGATTATTTTTGTACCTAAAAAGTGTTTAAAAGACGATTTCGCTATATCCAAAGTAACAATAAATTTACATGTGAATTGGGTAGAGTTTTTGCTCTTCGTTTTAAACCCTTTAATAGGTACAAACAAACACTATCTCACCTTGTAAAGCCAGTTTTACGTGCCAGCTTTTGCATTTATTTTCATTTGTTTACATTGATAATTAAAATTGACAACGCTGTCTTTTTTCTGCTTTTTTGAGTGTTGTAAATGGTTTGTTAACTATTTACATGGCTTCACAACAACAAAAAGGCAAACGTTATGAAAGCAAAATTTAATAAAACAACACAGGCTTTATTACTTTGCAGTACCTTCGCAGGTACAGCACTTGCGGCGGATAAAGTGTCACTTGATACCGATAGTTCAGAGCGATTTATCGTTACCCTTAAATCTGATTCACTGAAAATGGGTTTACCGGTTACAGCAGATGCACAGCAACAACAGGCTTTTAAGCTTAATAAACTGCAATCGTTAGCAAGCAGTGTTACGTCTCAGGCAATCCATGTATTACCTAGCACTAATTCGGTCGCACTTAAATTAACTCAAGCTGAGCGAGAGCGATTATTAAACCGCAGTGATGTGCAATCGGTGGAAGTTGATCCAAAACGCTATTTACTTGCAGAAAGCACCCCTTACGGTATTGGTATGGTGCAGGCGGATCAGCTAAGTGACAACCTCACAGGTAATCGCAAAGTGTGTATTATGGATACTGGTTATCAACTGGGTCATCCAGACTTACCATCAAACGGCATCACAGGTAATGATGGTTATGGCAATAATGATACTGGTAACTGGTATAACGATGGTAACGGCCATGGTACGCATGTTGCGGGTACTATTGCGGCAATTGGCGGAAATGGCCAAGGCGTCGTTGGGGTAAATCCTTCTAATCAGTTAGGCCTTCATATTGTTAAAGTGTTTAACGACCAAGGGCGCTGGGCTTACGGTTCTGATTTAATTCGTGCGATTGAGCAATGTCAGCAAGCGGGCGCCAATGTGACCAGTATGAGTTTAGGTGGTTCGGGTCAATCAAGTGCCGAGCGCCAAGCCTTTGCAAACAGTTATGCGCAAGGTATGTTGCATATTGCAGCAGCAGGTAACGACGGAAATAGTTCGATGAGCTATCCTGCATCGTACGATGCAGTGGTATCGGTTGCTGCGGTGAATAGCGGTGAAAGTAAAGCATCGTTCTCACAATATAACAGCCAAGTAGAAATTGCTGCGCCAGGTGTGAGTGTGAATTCAACATGGATCAACAGTGGCTACAAAAGCATTAGCGGTACATCAATGGCAACGCCACATGTATCAGGTGTGGCAGCATTAGTATGGAGCCACTTTCCAAACTGTTCTAACCAGCAAATTCGCGATGCATTAAACACAACGTCAAAAGATAAAGGTGCAGCAGGACGCGATACCTCTTATGGCCATGGTATTGTGCAAGCCAAGGCAGCGTATGATTATTTAGCAAGTAGCAGTTGTGGTGGCGGTACCGGCGATGCAAAGCCTGTCGCCAATTTTGCGGTACAAGTCTCTGGTAACACTGCACAATTTTCTGATAGCTCAACTGATGACAAAGGCATAACCAGTTACGCATGGGAGTTTGGTGATGGCGCGACTAGCAGTAGCCAAAATCCTAGCCATACCTACGATAAGTTTGGCGATTACACCGTAAGTCTCACGGTTACCGATACTAAAGGTCAAACTAATCGTAAATCAAGCATCGTCACAATTAGTGATGGTTCAAGCGGTGGATGTAACGGACTAGCGAATTGGTCGACGTCAAAAGCGTATAAAGTGGGCGATAAAGTGGCGTATCAAAGCAATCAATACGAAGCAACTTGGTGGTCAACAGGGGCGCAGCCAGATGTATATACTAATGTTTGGAAAAACACAGGTAAATGCAGTGGCGATGGCAACGCAAATCAAGCGCCTGTTTCAAACTTTACGTTTAGTGCAACTGGATTAACGGTAGCGTTTAGCCAAACCGCTACAGATGATAAAGGCGTTGTAAGTTATGCATGGGACTTTGGTGACGGCATAACCAGTAACGCTACCAACCCGAGCCATAGTTATGCGCAAGCGGGCAGTTATACCGTAAGTTTAACAGTTGCTGATAGTGAAGGGTTAAGTCACTCAAAAAGCCAATCAGTAGTTGTAAGCAGTGATACTGGCGCAGGTTGTAACGGTGTGGTTGCATGGAGTGCCGGCACAGTGTTTCTAACTGGAGAGCAAGCATCTTACAATGGTCGTTTGTACTCAGCTAAATGGTGGACCCAAGGTGCAAACCCAGAGCAAAACTCAGGCCCTTGGGATGTATGGCAAGATGAAGGTGCATGTAACTAACCTAAACCCATATTTAACCTAAACTTGGGGTTAGAAGTTAACTAACACTTTATGATCCCGAGGTGAGGTTATCCATACCAAGCCCATTCTCAAATGGCGAAAGGCAACCATCTGGTTGCCTTTTTTAGCTTACACTCCGTATTTGCGTTACAAGGTGGCAATTATTTAGCTTGATATAAATAGTTAAAATATTAATAATAATGAGAATTGTTACTATGTATTTGTAGGGCTATGGATTCTTTCCAGCAAAATATTAGACACGTTTATATTGATAACCAATCATGGTTAGCAAACTGGTTACGTAACAAGGTAGGGTGCTCAGAGCTTGCATCTGATCTAACCCAAGATACTTTCATTCGTCTGTTAACTAACAAAAGAAATGCAACGATAGATAGGCATAAACCTCGCGCCCTATTGACGCATATTGCTAAAGGGTTAGTGGTCGATTACTGGCGTCGCAAAGACGTTGAGCAGGCTTATCTCGATAGTCTTATGACTTTCTCAGAAGAAGCGCAACCGGGTCCTGAGCAACGCCAATTGGTAATAGATACACTGATCCGCTTAGATCAGATATTGACTGAATTGCCTGAATTAACTCGAAAAATTTTTCTGCTATCTCAATTGGATGGTTATCGTTATAACGCGATAGCAACACTTTGTGATGTTGCCGAAATCACGGTAAAACGCCATATGAAAACGGCATTTATTGCTTGCCTATCGGTTGAGTAGTGTTGTGAAAACAAAAAACCAGCAAGCGTTAATTGAACAAGTAGCAGATTGGCTTGTTATTTTGCAAGACGGCAATGTAGATCAAGAGGTAAAGCAGCGCTTTGATGCCTGGCTTGCACAACACCCATCACATCGCGAAGCGTGGTCTCGTGCGCATTGCTTTTTAACTAACGTTGATGCAATGCCTAAAGGAATAAGCAGCAATACAGTGCTGACACTTAACCAAAAAAGCAGGCGCAGAATGGTAAAATTATTGACTATTGCATTTGCCTTACCTGGGCTCAGCTATCTAGGCTATCGTAAAGAGTTGCATCATTATGCGTACGCTGATCATATCACGCAACTGGGGCAGACTAAGCGCGTTACATTAGATGATGGCAGTATCGTTGAGCTCAATACCAACACAAAGTTAGTCAATCGTTATTCAAATACTGAGCGTTTAATCGAATTGCTTGAAGGTGAAGTGTTTATTAAAACCCATAGTGATAATCACACTCCAACAAGGCCTTTTAAAATAATTACACCCCACGGCGAATTACGTGCACTTGGCACAGAATTTAATGTTTCGGTAAGTAACAAACAGACTCATTTAAGCGTATTTACACATGCAGTGAAGGTTAATACACCCTATTTCAATATTGTTGTGAATGCCGCTGAACGCTTAGTTTTTTCTAGCAAGAGTCATAATGGAGTAAGGGATGAGGCATTCACTACCGCAATGTGGCGAAAAGGTTTGTTTGTTGCCTCATCGTTACCTTTGAGACAGGTTATTGATGAATTGCGTCGTTATCACATAAGTTATATTCGAGTTGCTCCCAGTGTTGCCGATATTCGAGTATCCGGCACGTTTGATATTCATAACTTGATTAGTTCACTGGCATTGTTAGAGCAAAGTTTGCCGATATCCGTATCGTATCGTTCAAAGTGGTGGGTCACGATCGACGATAAAAACAGTACATAATATTTTTAATTAAACGCACTGGGCAGTGATACTTTTTTTGGTTGAGTTCGGTAAGGAATGTATGCAGTCGTATTTGTTAACTAACAGGGTTTCAGTTGGCGCGCTTTTTCTCAAACTTTAAAATTCCTTTTTTCGTTACAGTGGTTCATTTTGCGGCAATTGCGCTATTAATGCTCGACTTTAATCCAAAACCAGTCGTTCATAAGCGTGTTTTACAAGGCGTGCTAATTACACGTGCCCCAGCAAAGTCCGAACAAAAGCCTGTTGAACAATCACCTAACAAGGCTAAACCTGCAATCAATCAAACACCACAGGTTATAAAAACACCACCTGAAAAAACACGTATTAGCAAGCCAAAAACTGTGCAAAAAGCTGTTAAAAAGAAAGCAGTAACAGAAGCGCGCGCTGAACTTACAGATAAAAACAAGCCGGAAATAGCTAATAAACCATCACCACAAGTAAAGCCTAAAACGCCAGAGCTAATTAATAAAAGCCAAGCGACATCAGCCCAAACCAATACACCAGAAGATACGCCAACCGTAAGTGAAAATGTAACGACAAATGCCGTAATTCCACCGCGCATTGATGCTGCGCTTGGCAATAACCCTAGTCCTCCTTACCCACGAATATCGAGGCGATTAAAAGAGCAAGGCACAGTGTTACTTGAGATTTATATTCTTGCAAATGGGCAGGTTGGGGAAATGCGCATAAAACAAAGCAGTGGCTATCGAAGGTTAGATCAGGCAGCGCGTGCTGCCGTTGCAAAATGGCGTTATCAACCAGCACAAAAGAATGGACGGTCAATTGCTTATTGGTATGTACAACCGATTTATTTTTCACTCAATGATACAACACGTTTTTAAAAGGTATTTTAATGGAAAACCCTTATGGCATTGCCTCTTTATGGGCGCAAAGTGATTTTGTAATTAAGTCAGTCGCGGCTGTTTTATTTTTTATGTCAATTTGTACTTGGTCAGTTTTGATTACTAAATGGCTACATAACCGAAAGTTTAAAAATATTTCGTCCAATGTCGGCCAATTTTGGTTGGCGGCAAATTTAAATGATGGGCTAAGTACATTAAACCAAGCATCAGGCTATAACCCGTTTAGCAACTTAGTGCAAAGTGGCATGCTGGCAAAAACCCAGCATCAAGCCAATGCAAACGCATTAACACACACTTTGCCATTAGCTGAATGGATTGCGTCAAGTTTACAAATGTCACTGGAAGAAACTAACGAGGCGATGCAAAAAGGTTTAACAACATTGGCTTCAATCGGTGCAACGGCCCCTTTTATTGGGCTATTTGGCACGGTTTGGGGAATTTATCATGCGCTGATTAATATTGGCACCAGTGGCAGCGTGAGTATCGATAAACTTGCAGGACCGGTTGGTGAAGCACTAGTGATGACCGCATTTGGCTTATTTGTCGCGATACCCGCAGTATTAATATACAACGCATTAGTGCGCAGTAATCGTCAGTTATTAAATCGTTTAAACCACTTTTCACAACAGTTAAACGGATACCTAGTTTTGGGCACGTCACCAATAAAAACATCGTCGACCAAATCACAAGAGGAGGCGTCACATGGGGTTTAATACCAGCAGTATGACACAAGATGACACTATGGCTGATATCAATGTAACGCCGCTAGTCGATGTGATGTTGGTTTTGCTAATCATATTTATGATCACGGTGCCGGTAATTACACAGTCTATAAATGTTGAGTTACCAAAAGCATCTCTTGAAAAAACTGATTCGCTGCAAAGCACGGTAGCATTTGAATTAAAGCCTGATGGCACTTATTGGTGGGATCAAAAACAGGTTAGTTTTGATGATGTAACTAAGCGCTTTGCCGAAGTAGCAGAGTTGGATACCCAGCCTGTAATTGAGCTTTATGCTGACGGCAATATACCGTATAAAAATGTGGTTAAGATAATGGCCGCAGCACAAAAGCAAGGCGTTACCTCGTTGGGATTTGTTACCGAATTAGAATAATTTCAAATAATAATGATACTTAATTCTATTTGGTTCGGTAGTTAGGGTAGTTCTCACTATTTTAAGAGTAAAAATAACTATGTTTCCACAACCTGTTCGCTCGATGTTACGTGAACCTAATCGTAAATTGTCTTTTTCACCAGTTGCTTTTGCTGTTTGTATGGCGTTCAGCGCACCTATTGTGTGTGCTTCAGGTGATCCATCAAATCAAGTAACGCAGCAAAAAATCAGTTATCAAGTGCAGGCGGGTCCATTAAATGATGTACTAATTAATTTTGCTGCGGTTTCAGGGGTGAAAGTATCATTTGAATCAGCGTTATTTAATGGCATTCGCTCGAATGGGTTAATTGGTAGTTACACGGTTAAACAAGGTTTTGACATACTATTGGCGGGAACTTCATATCGCGCTGATTATACGCAAAATGGATATGTGTTAACACGTGACCAAGATAGTATTGCCTTGCCATCGGTAAATGTATTGGCCGATGGTTTAGAGCAGGCAACGGGACCAGTTGAAGGGTATATTGCAACGCGCTCGAGTACTGCAACAAAGATTGATGTTGCAGTCGAAGATATGGTGCAATCGGTTGCAATTGTGACCGCAGATAAGATGGAAATACAAGGGGCAAACCGTATTGGTGAAGCGCTCGCGTATTCTTCAGGGATTAATGTTGCCCCTTGGGGTGGCCAGCAACAATGGGATTGGTTTTATATTCGCGGTTTTGATGCCTACAACCCAGGTATTTATCTTGATGGCCTACAAATGCGTAACAATGGTAACTGGGGGATGTGGCAAGTTGATTCGTACAGTTTAGAGCGAATTGAGGTAATGAAAGGTCCGTCGTCGGTTATGTACGGGGTTAATGGTCCAGGTGGGGTTATTAATTTAGTTAGCAAACGCCCAACCACATTTGCTCAGCGCGAAATCGTATTTGAACTCGGTAACAATCAACATAAACAGCTAGCGGCAGACATTGCAGGCCCAATGGACGAGCGGGGTGAATGGTTGTATCGAGCGACAGCACTAGTTAAAGACGGTGAACTTGAAGGTACGCCATTGCCAGACCAACGCTATTACTTTGCTCCATCATTAACTTGGAACCCAAGTGATAAAACGGCGTTGACTGTTTACGCCCAGTATTACGATATTGACTCTGGTGCAGATACGCACGAAGTACTGGTGGAGGGCTCTCTTTTACCTAACCCAAATGGTAAAACCGAGCTGCCTATTTTCGGTGGTTCGGAAGATTATAACCTGCTGAAACAGCAACAGTGGTTATTGGGTTATGATATTCAACATGCATTTGCCAATGATTGGACGTTAGTGCAAAAAGCACGTTATGCAGAGTTCGATTTTGATTTTAAGACAGTTTATAAGTCGGGCTGGATCACCATCAATGAGAATGATAGTAGCGACAAAGATAACTTTCGCTATATCAAGTTAACAGGTCTGGGCAGCGAAGAAGAGATAGAATCATTGAACTTAGACACCTACATTATTAAAGGGTTAACCTTTAATAATGTAACGCATCAGGTGCTAATGGGCATTGATTATCAAAAAACGGATATGAGAGTTGAAGCGTATTGGGGCGCAACCTTTGAGCCACTAGACACACTTAATCGTAAAGATAAATTGGCCTTTCAAGAAGTGCCGACCAATATCTCCGGCGTTTACGATATCACGCAAACGGGTATTTATTTACAAGATCAAATTACTATTGGCGAAAATTGGGTTGTCAATTTAGCGACACGCTATGATGAAACTAAAACGCAGACCTATGATTTAACGGGTAAATTTACCGAAGAGCAAAAGAGTGATGGATTTTCATCTCGTTTTGGCGTGATTTATAAAGCGAATAATGGTGTGTCACCTTATGTAAGTTATGCTGAATCATTTGCGCCAACGGGGACAATTGACCCGGCTAAACTTGAACCTTTCCCACCAGAAAAAGGCCAGCAGATTGAAGCTGGTGTTCGCTATACGCCGCGCAACGGCACTGGTCGTTATAGTGTGGCAGCATTCGATATTACACGAAAAGACTATACCCAATGGGTGTGGGATGAAGATCCGCACCCTGAGCAAAAAGGGGAAGTAAATGTGCAAGGTGCAGAAGTAGAAGCCTTAGTTAAACCAACCGACAATAGTAATGTGATGGCAAGCTACACCTGGATCCCAAAAGCGGAAGTAGTAAACAGTGTATTTGAAGAAGAAATAGGTAAGCAGAGTAATGCAGTATCAGAGCATGCATTGTCTGTTTGGGGGGATTACACCTTTAATAATGGTTTGCAAGTTGGCTTAGGTGCACGATATGTCGGTTCAAACAAAGGCGTAGAAGAAAAAGCGCCTAAGCGCGTACCTGCTTATGTCATGTTTGATTCGACCGTAAAATACGATGTTGAACAATGGACCTTCGCGCTTAACCTACGCAACTTGTTTGACGACTATGAATTAACAACGTGTAATAACCGCAAATGTTATTATACGTCGGGTAGACAAGTAACATTAAGCGCAACTTATATTTGGTAATGCAACGATTCGCAATTGAGTAAAGGCAAAGGCAGCGATATTTTATAGCTGCCTTTTTTAGTGCGCGTTCTCACTGATATCAATCTGCCAAATTTGGCTGATTTGGTTATCCAGTAATGCACAAAAAAATTGCTGATTTACGTTAGACTGACGACATAAATTACGACCATATTTTGCCAATGAGCTGATGCTAGTCGTTTGCTTTGAGGCTAAATTTAGCCGTTTATAACCAAGGCTAGTGCGATAAACAATGCTGTTGTTCACATACTGCCAATCGCGCCACTGTAATAGCGCAAAATCTTTAACTAACACCCTTTCCTCATTTGTTAAAAAAGCACGTGCAAACAAGCCATCTTGACTAAATTTACTGTAATAAAGGGTACTTTCAGAAAAGTAGAAACTGTAGCCGCCATTAAAGGTAATTTGTTTAGCTTGGCTTGATGCCGAATCGAGTTGCCATATATTCCATTCTTGATTTTGCTCCGCACTCACAAACACTTGGTTCTCAGCATTAAAACCAACAAAGTGAATCGTATTAAATGTGTGATTTATTTTTTGCCACTGTGATTTTGCTATATCGTAGCGATAAATTTGATCGTTAATATTGGCAACAAGCGCAGTTGCATCAAATGACCATGCGATATTACCGACATACTCAATGGTCTTGTCAAACCTAAGTGTTTTGCTGGTGTGTTTGTCAGCCAGTTTTATGCTCAACTTACCGTTAAGTGATTCAACGTAAACCAGTTGGTCGTTAATAGGAGATGGTGCAAATTGTAAAATGCTGGCTTGGCGTTTAGTAATAGCTTGAGGCGCTTGATTATCGGTAATGTGATAAAGGTTTGAGATTACGGCGTAGTGCTCGGCAAACAGCACGTCTTTACTGGCAAAAATTCGGTTAAAGGTATCAGAGTAGTCTAGCTGGGTTAGTGTGCGTTGCTCGCGATTAAACTGATACAGCCCATCTTTTGCAGAAATAAGCAGAATATCATTAAACCAGCTTAAGGATTGCACGTGATCAATTAAGGGTACTTCAAAGAGTGGCTTAGAATCATTTAGCGTTTTAATCACTAAACTATCGGGTTTATTTGCATCGTAATTTATGTAGGCAAGCTGATTATCACTGATAGCAAATATGCGGTGCCCCAAACTGTTTCCGCTATTGTCGGGAAAGCTCAGCTGTTGCTGACGAGCGGTACGAGTATTAAAGGCCATTAATTTATAAGGTGCCGAGGCACTTCCTCGATAGGCATAAACTAAGCGATTATTGCTATCGAGCGCCATATTGGTCACAACGCTGGTACCGCACGAAAGTAATTGAGTTAGTTGCCGCGTAACTAAATTAAATTTAACCATGTTGCATTGTCGTTCAGTTAAATTAGAAAGCCTTGCCAAATATAGAAAATCGCCGTTTGCAACTACATCGGTGTAATAGAAATTATCGTTTACAAGGGGCGTTAAGCTGCCGTTTTGTTCTAGTTTCACTACCTTACTGATTGCAGCATTATTGCTTTTATGCAGGGCATAAAGTGTTTGTGAAGTCTCGTCAAAATAAGGGTTAAACGTCATGCCTAGTTGTTCAGTAAGCACGTGACGATTCGTTAATTTGAGCTGGTGATTAGTTTTACTTAATAAAGTAACCACCGATAAAATGATAAGCACGGTCATCGCAATTAAGCCAATTAGCCACTTAGTTTTACGTGTAGCTGGGGATTGCTTAACTTCATTTTCGGGTGAAGTTAAAGTTAATGCACTGGGTGTGACCGCAAAGCGATATCCCACTTTGCTTACCGTTACAATATAAATCGGTTTTGTGGGTTCAGGCTCAATTAATTTTCTGAGCTGACTAATCGCGCGATTGACAGCAGCATCACTTACCACTCGGCCTTGCCAAACATGTTCAATTAGTTCGTCGCGCGATAAGGCTCGTTGGCTGTTACGGCAGAAAAAAATCAGTAACTCAAATAACTTCGGCTCGCATTCAGTCACCTTTCCATTGATGGTTAGGGTATTTTTTTGCGTATTAACTTGAATAGCATCGAAGCTAAATGAACCTTCTATCATTATGATTTTACTAGTTATTATAATTTCATTATCAAATTATCATAACTTAATTAAGCAACAATAACAGCTTTTACATAATTTTAAGGCGGTCTTTGAACTTCAGATTGAGATAAAATAATGAGAAAAATTACAAAAATCGCTGTGCTAGCAAGTTGCTTAATTTCGGGTTGTGGTGGCAGTAGTAAAACAACAACACCTGTTAGTGAAAATAACACAAATGGTCCAAGTTTATGTGCTGGACAAGCTATTCCTGATGGTGCAGCATGTGTTGGTGTCGATGGCCGCCAGAATTTAATCTTTGGCGATACGAGCAAAGAATACAAAGGGCTAATTATTACCTTACATGGTGCACCGGGATATATGGCAAAAGTAGCCGGTATTTTTGATGCAAACATGCTTGAAGAAAAAGGGTACTTAGTCATTAGTCCAAATGGCAATGGCAGCGCATGGCAGTGGGATAGTAATACAGATGCTAACATCAGTGATGATAGCAATTACATCGCCAATTTAATTGATTACGCACATGCCAATTATACAATTGAAGGCGATAAAGCACGTATTTTCGGTTATTCCGCTGGTGGTTTTATGGCTTATACCTTAGCGTGTCACATTCCTGAAAAGTTGGTTGGTATTGTTGCATTAGCGGGGCAATATCGTGGTGATTTTGCTGCATGCACAACCACCACAGCAGTAGCAATTCATCATCTACATAGCCCAACGGATATGGAAGTGCCGGTTAAAGGCCGCGCCAGTGGCAACATTAAAAGTGTAGAGGATACGATTAATCACTGGCTCAGTATTAACGGTTGTGCCGTGCAATTTGAACAAATAACTCACCCTGCGGTCACTACTAACAGCAGTGGTACCGTTACCAATAATTGGCAACAGTGCGCGACACCTGTAGCATCCTCTAAGTTGTTTTCTGTGCCTCATGAATCAGATTATTTATCAGATGCGCTTTTCGAAATCTACCAATCAAGTATGGCATTGGAGAACTAACATGCGTGCATTATTTGGGTTAATGTTTTCATGTGCATTGGTTGCATGTTCAGATTCACCAAAAACACTCAATGACATTAGTAAAACAATTGATGATATAAACTGGCAACTTAAGCCTAAATACAACGGTGAAGTTCCTAACAATCAAAGTGCTAATTCGTACCGTGTTGCAATAACGGGCAATAGCCATGTTGCAGGGCTAGGCGCTGAGATTAATAAGGTGATTACTCAGTTAACACCCCAAAAGCAGACAGTATCGGAGACTATTGGTAGTGGTTTTTTAGATGATAGCATTCGAAGTAGCATTGCAACTCAAGCGCTAGAAAACGGCAACTGGACGCACCTTATTTTGCAAGGGCAAAAATATTCGCAATCACGTAAGACAACGTATTCAACGACGGCGGCAGAAAAATGGATAGCCAATGCAAAGGAGCTTAATGTGATGCCGATATTATTTCCTGAGCACCCGCAGCGTGGCGATACAACAGAAGCACAATATGTTTATGGCCTGCATTCAGATATTGTTGCGAAACAGGCGAGCTGCCTTGCGCCAGTCGGCCTTGTTTGGGATAGTGTTTTGCAGTTAATGCCTAACCTTAGGCTGCATGCTAGTGATGGTAATCACGCTGCGCCATTGGGTAAATATTTAACGGCGTTAGTGTTCGCTGAAGTGATCACCGGACAGCGAGTCGATTCAGTGATTTTAACGCCAGTTAATGGTGTCCGCGCTGACGAGCAGCTCCTTATGGCGCAGGTCGTGTCGGAAGTAATTTATCAACTTCCTCCGTGTCCTTTCTCTGAATCCTCATAGAATTAGCGCATGCGCTGATATCTCTAGTAGCAAAGCACAAGGTTTGCGCTAAGTAAACTCTTGTGCTTTTTTACATGCATTAGTCCTGCTTTTTAACGCGGTAGAACCCAGCATAAAGCGCTGGAACTACGCCCAAGGTTAAAACCGTGCCTACGCCTAAACCAAAGGCAATTACACAGGCCATGCCATAAAACAGCGGATCTTTACCAATAATAAGTGGCAGTAGTCCCATCATGGTAGTGATGGTGGTCATCGCAATTGGGCGCAGGCGCGTTAAGCATGCATCTATAATGGCTTGATACTCGCTTTTACCTTCAGCTTGTTCAATTGCAATACGATCGATTAATACGATGGCATTGTTGATAATAATACCCGCAAGGCTGTAAAGGCCAAGTGTTACCATAAAGCCAAAAGGCGCTTGCATTAATAATAAACCTATCACCGCACCAATAAATGAAAGCGGAATAGTAAGTGAAATTACCATGGCTTTTCTAAATGAATTAAACTGCGCGACCAATAAAATAATAATAAAGCCAAGTACCATCGGCATATTAGCGCTAAGTGCCTTTTGTCCCGCCTTTGACTCTTTAATTACACCGTCGTATTCAATGGTGTGATTAACCGGTAAGTCGTGTTTAAGCAGCTGAATTTGCTCATCGACAAGGGCTTTAAAATCTTCCGCAGAAAGCTTAGTGTTACGCGCTTCAATGCTAATGGTGCGAAACATATCTTCATGATGAATAATCGAAAACTGATTAATCGGCTCAAAGTCAGCAACTTGAAAAAGCGGTACGGCACGGCCAGATTTTTCAGAGTAAATATTTAACGTACGCAATCTATCTAGGCTATTACGCTCGTTTTCACCGGCGCGCAGCACAATTGGAATAATTTCATCCTGATCACGAAAGTTAGTAATTACACCGCCGCTAAAGTAGCTCTCTAGGGCTTGTGCGATTTCGCTTGAGGTAAGCCCTGCACGTTTTGCACGGTGTTGATCCACTTTAACCGAGATTTTAGTAATTAAATTTTCCCAATCGGTACGCACGTTCAATGAGTTCGGTGCGGCATTTAAAACAGCCATTACTTCTTGTGCTTTTTGGTAAATAACTTCTTTATCTGGGCCTTTTACCTGCACTTTTAAAATAGATGAATCCGACGGTCCTAAGAACATTTTGCGCACACGTGCTGACACATTGGGAAAGCGTGCTTCAATTTGCGTATCAAGTTCTAACACCCGCGAGGCAATATCTGTTTCTGGCGTAACATTTAGTACAATAAAGCCTTTATTTTCAGCAGGGTCTTCCGGATTGAGTGAGAGTACAAAACGCGGCCCGCTAAAA
The DNA here is from genome assembly GCF_044005875.1 of Pseudoalteromonas sp. XMcav1-K. NCBI lineage: Bacteria > Pseudomonadati > Pseudomonadota > Gammaproteobacteria > Alteromonadales > Pseudoalteromonadaceae > Pseudoalteromonas > Pseudoalteromonas sp. XMcav1-K. Next base: position 494,780 of record NZ_JBIPJE010000050.1, read on the forward strand.
CCAACATAGCCTGAAAAGCTTTCAATATAGTCAAACTGCTCTTTGTTATTAAACCAAGTGAAAATTTCCTGCATTTGGCGATTAGTTTCGCGCGATGACGTACCGCGTGGTAAATCGATGTTGACCAATACTTGGGTGCGATCTGAATTGGGGAAAAACTGTTTAGCAACAAATTTCATTGACGCGCCAGCGCCAATAAACAATACAAACATCGCCGCCATAAACAGGGCTTTGTGTTTTAACACCCAGTGTAAAAATTGCTCGTATTTCGCATAGTAGCTGGTTAGTTTGCCAAATTCATTGCTATCGCTGCTGGTCGTTTTTGGCACTTTAATAAAGTAGTAACTTAAAATTGGCGTTACTGTAAGCGCTAATACCCAACTGCTTAGCAAGGTAATTAAAATCACCAATGAGATTGAACGGGTGTATTCGCCCGCGACATGCTCCGCCAGCATTAGCGGTAAAAAGAATAAAATGGTGGTGGCTGACGAGCTAAGTAGCGGAATTGCCAACTCTTTACAGCCTTGCACCATAGCGTTGTAGCGATCGATGCCTTGTTCTAAACGGCGTTTAAAATCTTCGGCAATAACAATGCCGTTATCAACCAGTAAACCAAGTGAAATGATCAGCGTTGCCAAGCTCATGCGCTCAAGCTTGATGCCGCTGTATTGCATAATGGCAAGGGTTACCAGCATCACCAGTGGCACAATAGCACCCACAATTAAGCCGGTGCGAAGCCCTAAGAAAAGAATTACCACAACAAGCACTATCGCCAGTGTTTGCAGTACATTAATTGATACCCCTTTCACGGTTTTTTCAACTTGGTCGGCCTGATAGGTGGCAATATCCAGTTGATAACCAATAGGCAATGTCTGTTCAATTACTGCAATTTTGGCTTTAAAGCGCGGTGCAAATTCTAAGATGTTATATTCAGGCAGCATCGCATTTGAAAAGAAAATTGCTGGTTTACCATTAAAATACGCCAGTTTATCAGGTGGATCGATAAACCCTTTTTTGATTGTGACTATGTCTTTAAGGGCAATAAAATCTTCAGTACCAGGAATGGTAATATAGGTATTTTCAATGTCTGGAATACTATTAAAATTACCCGTTGGCTCAATAATAAAGCTGCGGCTACCGGTATCAACACGGCCACCTGACTGCACAATATTTTGTTTTTGCAGCTCGCTAATAAGTGCCAGTGGCGAAATGCCAAGCTGCGCCAATTTTGCGTTTGACGCTTCAAGGTAAATGCGCTCGGCTTTGGCGCCTAAAATCTCGATTTTTTTAGTGCCTTCAACACCGTAAAGGGTGTCACGAATATGCTGCGCAATATCGTACATTTCGGCCATATCAAAGCCATCGGCAGTAAGCGCAAGGGTGATCACTGATACATCACCAAACTCATCATTTACATACGATGGTAACGTGCCTTGTGGCAGTTTACCTTGGGCATTATTCACCTTATTGCGTAAGTCTTGCCAGATATTGTCGAGGTTAAAGTATCGGTCATAAATTTTTACATGAATAGTCGAAAGTCCAGTAGAAGATGACGACTTAATCTCTTTTACTTCCGGAATTTTGCGAATTTCTTCTTCTAATTTTCGCGTTATTAATTGCTCAACACGGTCCGGCGCCATGCCCGGAAATTGTGTGCTGACAATGGCTTCACGAATAGTAATAGTAGGATCTTCTTGTGCTGGCAGGGTGAAGTAGGCAAAAATGCCGTTTAGCATTAATAGTGCCACCACAAGTAATACGGGTTTTTTATAATTAAACGCCAAAGCGGTAATATTCATATTCCCGCTCCTTAGTTAAAACGCTGCACGGCGTTATCAAGCAGCGATACTTTTTGCCCGTCGCGCAAAAACGCAATGCCAGCTGTAGCAATAATCTCGTCGTCGTTTAATCCATTCGAAATAATCACTTGGTTATTAATAACGTTTTCGGTTTGCACAAAGCGTTTTTCTAATAGTTGCGTATTAGGGTCAAAAACAAAAACATAGGATTTTTGCTTCACATCGGCCCCTAGACTACTTACCGGAATACGAATACTTGGCCCTGTAAAGCCTGTACGGCCAATCCCTTGATAAACAAACTCTACTTCGGCAGTCATACCGGCACGTAGCACCGAATTTTCTTCATCTAAAATAACTGTAACAGGGAATGCATTGGCAGATTCAGCGCGGGTGCCTTTTTCTGAAATATGCCCTTTCATCGACAGTTGTGGCATTACAGGGTAGGTTACTTTTAAGGTCATATCGCTGTTTAAGTCATGGATTATGCTTTCAGGCACCATTACACGTACTTCAAAGCCGTGTTGTCCTTCAATTTCAAATACGGATTGGCCAGCGGCAACTTGCTGTGATGGTTCAATTAAACGCTTGGTGATAACACCATCGTAAGGTGCCAGTAACTCACTGTCTTGCACGTTTTTGCGGGCAATATTGAGCTGAGCATTTGCTACATCTACGGCACTTTTGGCAGATTCAAACGCTGATTTCGAATTATCAAAACCTGATTTTGACACTAAACCTTGTTCGCTCAGCGTTTTGTATCGCTCATATTCATTTTGCGCTTCTTGCAGTGTTGCTTCGGCTTGTTTCACCTGCGCTGATGCTGATTCAAAACTTAATTGAAACGTGAGTTGATTAAGCTTGGCAAGGGGCTGGCCTTTACTCACCGTATCACCTAATTTCACAAACACCTTTTCAACTTTACCGTTTACTTCAAAGCTTAAGCTGGCATTTTCAACGGGGGCAACAATGCCCGAAAGCGTGCGCACTTGTTCAAAATTTGAGGTTTTTACCGCTGTCCATGCGATTGGGCGGATAGGAGGTTCAGAGTGTTCTATTTCTTTTGAACAGCCAACAAGCGTGATAATACACGCAACAACGTAAAGTAAACGCATAACGGTTCCTGTAAAAGGTGCTAATTTTATAAGCACAAATTGAGTAAATTAATTTGGTACTATGCAGTACCAAATATTTTGGTACCATGTAGTACCAAAGTCAACCATGTTTTTACAATTAATAGGTACAGTCTTGAGTTTAGAACAAATTTTAAATGCAAAACCGTTATCAGAGCGCGGTAAAAAAATCCTCGCAGTAGCACAAATGCTATTTTTAGAACATGGTTACGACAATACCTCGCTTGAAATGATTATTAGCGAATCGGGCGGCTCAAGGCGCAATATTTACAGTGAGTTTGGTAATAAAGAAAAGCTACTGCTTGCTGTTATTCGTGAAAAAGCCGAAGTGCAAGTGGGCACTTTGCTTAATATCGATTACGACTTGCCGCCGCAACAAGCGCTTAGTCAGGTGTGTTATGGTTTTGCTCAAGGCTTTTTATCAGAGACTATGGTGAAGTTGTTCCGCTTAGTGACCAATATTGTGCCCAAGCTGCCGGAAGTAGGTGAATTGATTTATCACTTTGGCCCGTTACGAGGCAGTATTCCGCTAGCGAAATATTTAACCCATTTGCACCAACAAAACATGCTCGATGTCGACGACGCCGAATTTGCCGCAAAGTTATTGATTGAAATGATTAAAGGGCGTTTACACATTAAAGCCGTATTGCTACCAAACGAACCAATTAGCGATCAAGAAGTGCAAGAACATGTTGATAAAGCCGTCGCCCGTTTTTTAAAAGCGTATAAAGCGGAATAAACTTGTAACAGTCAAGAAAAAAGAATGAGTTTGTACTGAATTATTCGTTGATGAGTAAGTTACTAACTATGCATCTGAAATGTTCAGAGTAGATACTTATTGAATGCTTCTTCTTCAAGCTCGTTTAGTGTTTGTTCGTTAGGTATAGTTGAGCCGAAGCTTTTCACCTCCAGAACTTTAGCCTTAATAGCTCTGTACGTTCTAGGTTCCAGTTTCTTTAATTGGTACGCTGCGATAACACCGAAATAATTATTTGCTATTCCTGTGATGATAGCTTTTGTAATATTTTGGTCAGCTTCATCGTCATGGTATTCAACAACGGCTTCTTCGTTCAAGACAAATGAAAAAGGCTCAGCTTGTTCATTGAATAAATAGTTGAGCGCGCTATAGCAAGTCGCATTTTCTATTAGGTTCTGGAAATAGACTTTTGTAGAACCGTCGATATGAAAATGAGATTGCAAGAATCTTAAATCTCTGGCTGTTTGAGAGTAGTCATCAAGGGGAATATTTAGTTCAATAGAACTGGTTAATTTGTGAGAGGGGTCTTCAAACTCAATATCTAGTAGCAAACTTTTATTGTTGTTTTGTTCAGTAAGCAACATCAGCTTTATACATTCATCCAAAGTTGTTTCTTGATTTATAGTGATATAAATTTTTGCATCGACTTGCCCTTTAGAATCAATACCCTCCACTGCTATTGTAAATAGATCTGATTTGAAAAGTAGTTTGTTAGATTGATTTTTAAGGTGAGGAATTTTAATTAAATTTACTGTGAATGTTACCGCGGGCGAATAAGGTGATTGACGAAAATGAAATTGACAACTTTGAAGTGAATTAGGCTTAAAGTTTATACTTCCCTTTTGAATATCTATATTTATGCCTTTCAATCCAAATCTTCTGTCCATCATAATTGCATTTTCTATTTCAAATGCATTTGAATTTCCGATCACTTTTCCTAAAAAGTAGTCATCAAGTTCATCGGTTTTAGCCTTAAAGGTTAATTCATAACCACCATTTTCATAACCTACTTTTTTGACTAGTTCGTATTTTTCTTTTTGGTAATTAGCCATTCCATTTGGAACGAAATTGTAAATTTTATTTCTTAAAGCAATTCCTGAATTTTCTTCTAATAAGTGTTTATTGTTATAGGTAATTTTAATTTTGATTTTATTGAGAGCTTTAGGTGTATTTGATACTTCATTTTTACGGATACGTTTGAGTACTCTGCCAATTAATTCTTTATCGAAATGAATTAAATAAGCGTTGAGTAGGTTGCAATTTTCTGTTGTTTCATACTCATAGAACAAAATAAAAGCAGGTGAAGCATAGTCAACTAATCGTTTTAAAGCAGATAATTTGATAGTAACGCCTTTATCATTTCGCCTAGTCGATTTTACTTGTATTTTACATTCAATAGGTGAGTTTTGTTTGTCTTTAGGTTTGTCTGATTTTTCGTATGGGAACTCAATCAAATGATCCCATCCCATTTTATCTTCTTCTAATGAGCGGTTTGCTGTCAGTCCAGCTTCTGTGCACCATTTTGATAGTTCTTCTTCACCTAGCTTTCCCACATTGATGTTTGTTTCGAAGTTGGTCACGGCAAATCCTTTTGAGCTTCTTTGTATTTAAATCATATATAGGATTGTATATGTTTGAAAGATAATAAGTATACTCAGCTATCTTTTTAAAAGTGTATAAAGCGGAATAAATAGTTAAACATCAAGCGATATTTAACCATGTTTCGAAAAAATCTCTTCTGTTTCAAAGATTCTAGATATTTCTATTTCGGGCGCATCGTCTGGAATGTTATGGTCAACGCCTTTCAACAGTATACAGTTCTGACTTATTGATTATTTTTCTTAGAACACGTTATAAATGAAGAGGTTGAAGTGCATTCAAAAGGCGATTTTGATTGTAAACTATTGCAAGTTCATTTATGGTGATTAGCCTGTTTTGAGCGTAGGTGCGGTAGTGGAATTGAATATAACCAATTAATTTAAAGGCGAAATTTCGGGTTCAATGTGAACTACTACGCAAAACATGTTCTGCCCAATTTTACAAAGTTTAAATTAACCTTTTAAAAACTATTTGAGGTTTAATCATTTTAAGTTGACCGAACATTACAAATAAAAAAGCAAATATATTTAAAGTTCAGATTTTAAGTGCAATTATGAAACAACAAAAACGTATAGTTTTATTACTAATATTTCAGCTTTTCTTATCGTGGTTATCACTAAGTAAAGATTTGACTTTTATCGATTATGAAAATTATCGGTTTAACGAAAGAGCGACACTTGATAACGTTTTAGAACACGCAATTTTATTGCCATTAATTATGATGGGATGTTCAATTGTTAGTGGAATTTTTGCTATATGTTTTAATGAAAAAAATATATTCGACTTCGTTAGTAAATGCGCTTTTTTTGCAGTTTCAGGGGCCACTATTTCGGGGCTTTTATATATTTGTTTTAGAGCAATAATGTATGGTCCACAAAAAGAGGGCATGTTGCATTTTTTATTATTTCCAATTGTTGGTTCTATCGCATTTATTGTGAGTGCTGTTTTATCTTCAATAATCTTTTTTGTTAAAAAGAAAAATAACTGACATAACCTCAAATACGCTTTTCATTTGGTCTATTTCAAATTGGCGCTGCGAAAACGTATTCTTTGATAATCTCACTTTGTTTAAAAATAAATAGGTCAGTTTTTGCATGGTGCATATAAGCATTTTTTAGCTATCGCCTGTGTTTAATTACAAGTATCAAATCAACTAATCTGTTTCGTCACACTAATGCCTAACCGTTTTGCAAGGCGGGTTAAGTTAGCGCGGTCGGTGTTAAGTTCTCGTGCGGCGGCTGACCAATTACCATTATGGTTAGACAGGGTGTTTCGTATCATCTCGCTTTGAAAGCGCTCTGTTGCTTGTTTTAGGCTTTCATCTGGTTTTAGCAAAAATTGCTGGGTTTGAATTGGGTTAGCCTTTTGCTTATCGTTATTTGCAACCTCAATTGAAAGCTCTCGCACTAATTCGCCGCAATCAATCGGGTTGATTATTACTATGGGAGATTTGGCATTTACCGATGCTTTCAGTGCCGCGCGGCTTATTACATGTTCTAGTTCGCGCACATTGCCCGGCCAATGATAAGCATTTAAATAGGGCAGAACGTCTTTGGCGATTTTAAGCTGCTGCAAGCCAAGTTTGCGGCGCGATTGCTCGACAAAATAGCCTGCCAACAAGGCAATATCGCCATTTCGATCGCGAAGTGGTGGAATAGTAACGGGGTAAACGCTTAAACGGTGAAATAAATCGGCGCGAAAGTGTCCGTTACTTACTTCGTCTGCTAAATCACGGTTGGTTGCGGCGATAACCCGCACATCAACATAATGAATATTATCTTGGCCAACGGGTTGTATTTCATTGGATTGCAGTGCGCGTAGTAATTTACTTTGCGCTACGAGTGGCAGTTCGCCCACTTCATCTAAAAATAGAGTGCCGCCATCGGCCAACACAAATTTACCTGCGCGATTTTTATCGGCACCGGTAAAGGCGCCTTTCACATGGCCAAATAATTCGCTTTCAATTAAGTTTTCAGGCAGAGCAGCGCAGTTTACATACACCAAAGGTTTATCGGCGCGGCTTGATTGTAAGTGTAAGCGCCGTGCAATAAGCTCTTTACCTACGCCTGTTTCACCTTGAATAAGCACGCTAAACGGTGATGCAGCGACCAAATTAACCTCTTGTTTAAGCTTTACCATGGCTTGGCTGTCGCCAATTAATTCGTTGCCATCACGGGCGATGACTTCTTGGCTAAGTTCCGCCATTAGTAAATGCGAACGTGAATTGCGCTGCTCTAATTCATCGAGTGTCAGGGCTATTTTTAAGGTGGCTGCAGCGATGGCGGCTAAAGCATCGAGCTTGTCTTGGCCTAAGTCGTCAAAAGCGTTTGGCTTTAGTGAGTCAAAGGTCAAAATGCCAATCAAACGTTCGGCAAAATATAGTGGTAGGCCCATACAAGCATGAATTGGTAAATCACCGGGGTGATCAGCAACTAGGCCATCATACGGGTCGGGTAAGGGACTCGATGCTGCGAAACGCACAGCTGCTTTGGCATTACAAATTGCTACAAAACGCGGATGCTCGCTAATAACAAAGCGCCTGCCGAGCGTGTCGGGTGTAAGCCCTTTAATCGCAAGTGGTTTTAATACTTCCCCACGCAGTGCCAAAAGCGCAATGGCCTCGCACTCAATCACCGTCGCAAGGGTTTGCAACAGCTGTTCAAATCTGTCTTGATTATCGAGACTGGTCACTTGGGCTTTTGCAAATTCCACAAGAGTAAAAGAGTTAATTGCCATACAAAATCACATAAAAACACATTTGTGTCATTATGACTTATTTTTAGTATGTGTCAAACTGACTCTTTTTAGGCTTTCTAAATATCTGGAATTTATTTAACTTAATGTTAAATAACGAAAAAAACGTTTTGGCACTATTGCTGCTATATCAAGTTAAGTTTACCGAATAGAAAGGCTTAATTATGCAGCAAGTTGTTAATGAGACTGCTTTTATCAATCATGAGCGTGGGCAAACGCAGATAAAAAATAATAACAAAAACGTATTTAGTTTAACCAAACAAATAGGTAATTGGTTAATGTTGGTGCCAGTGAGTTTGTTTATTAGCTGTTTAATGATTAGCTATTCATTTGCTGAATATTTTTCTATGGCACAGCAAATTGCCGCTCACATTGGCACTATGGTATTTCCTGCATTATTTAAAATTGGCTATGTTGTGCGTTGTATTGGGCAACATGGCTTAGGCCTTCGCGTGTAGGTGGTTCGATGTTAAATATTCAAGAACCTCAAACACAAGAAAACATGCCTGTTAGAACCTTTTCAGAACATGCCTTTTTTCAATTGGCATTTCGCTCAAGCTTTATTCTCGGGTCGATTGCTTCAATTTTAGCAATGGTTATATGGCTTGGTTTTCTAAATGCGTGGTGGCAACTCAACCCCACTGGTTTAACGCCAACAGTGTGGCATTTACACGAAATGTTATTTGGCTTTGGTGCCACCATTGCCACGGGATTTGTATTAACCGCGGTGCAAACATGGACAGGTAGGCCAAGTATAAAAGGCACGCCTCTTATTGCTTTGATTAGCCTTTGGCTCATTATACGTGCGCTGTTTTTTGTTAATTCAACGGCAAGTGTCATTTTAGCCACCGCGCTGCAAAGTATTTGGTGGCTCAGTATTATCGCTATTTACTCACATATCGTTTTGGCTGCTAAAAATCGTCGCAACTATTTGTTTATCCCATTATTCAGTGTGATGGCACTACTTGAAATGGCACTTTTAATCAGTGAGCTAACTATTGATACTGCACAGGCACTGCATATTGGCCGTACCATGGTGCTGATGTTTGGTATTTTAATGGCGATCGTCGGTGGTCGTGTTATTCCGTTTTTCACCCGTAACGGTGCCAAGCTTAAAGATGTGTCGCATCCGCCTTTGCTTGACCCACTATTATTGTTTACATCCTTGCTCGGCACTTTAGTGTTTTTTAGCCATTTTTATATTTCTCTGCCGTTATCGCCTGCGTATCTAATGATTGCAGCAGGTTGCTTACATCTAACAAAGCTGGGTTTTTGGCAAAGTAATAAAACGCTCGGTATTTCTCTTTTATGGTCGTTGCATCTTGCCTACGGCGCCCTTGCTCTTGGTCTTATTTTACTTGGAGTAAGCTATTTTACGCCGCTCATTCCTTTTAGCTCTGGGCTTCATGTAATCACAGTGGGGGCTATGGGCTTAATGATCTTATCCATGATGAGTCGTGTTTCGCTGGGTCACACAGGGCGCATGTTATTGCCTAAGGCCATTATGAGTGTGGCGTTTTTACTGCTGTTCGTAATGGCAGTAACCCGAGCGTTGCTTCCCGCTATCGGGCTTGCTCATTTCGCATGGCAAGTTAGCGCACTTGGTTGGATTATCGCGTTTGCAATTTTTGTTTGGGTTTATTTCCCGGTATTAATCGCGCCTCGCCAAGATAGTTTTCGTTAATTCCTAAGGTCAACAGACCCTGATTATTTAATTCTAACAACATGTTGCAACAAACGAGGTAAACCATGTTACAACAACGTCATATCGATATTATTAAAAGTTTAGTGCCATTACTTACAGAAACAGGGCCAGCTTTAACAGATCATTTTTATTCGCGTCTTTTTAATCATCATTCTGAGCTTAAACATATTTTTAATATGAGCAATCAAGAATCAGGTAGACAAAAAGCAGCATTATTTGAAGCTATCGCAGCGTATGCGCAGCATATTGATAATGTGGGTGCATTAAAAAGTGCGGTTGAGCGCATAGCCCATAAACACACAAGCTTTAATATTCAGCCTGAAATGTACCAAATAGTAGGACATCACCTAACTGAAACCTTACGTGAATTAACAGGGGAACTATTTACCGCCGAAGTTGAAGAAGCGTGGACTGCAGCATATGACTTTTTGGCATCTGTGTTTATTCATCGCGAAAGTGAGCTTTATGAAAGCCGTGCAAAAAGCAAAGGTGGCTGGCGCGATAGCCGCCCATTTGTGGTAAGTGAAAAAATTAAAGAATCGGAATTAGTCACCAGTTTTGTCTTAACGCCAGAAGACGGGAAAGCGGTAATTGATTATGTGCCAGGGCAATATTTAGGTATTTCAGTGCAACCAAACGATCATCCATTTACCGAAATTCGTCAATATTCGTTATCAAACAAGCCTAATGGGCAAAGCTACCGTATTTCGGTAAAACGCGAAAAAGGCATGCCAGACGGCCTTGTATCTAACTACTTACATGATCATATTGAAGTGGGTGATACCCTTTCAGTTAACGCACCTGCAGGAGACTTTTTCTTCCAAGACAAGCAATCACCGGTAGTACTTATTTCGGCAGGGGTAGGTGTTACGCCAATGCAGTCAATGTTGGAGTATTTGTCGGCGCTAAATTATGAGCACGATGTGTATTATTTACATGCGTGCGGCTCAAAGCAACAACACTCGTTTAAACAGCGCACCAATGAGCTTGCTATGTTAAATAACTGGCAAACCTATACATGGTATGAGAATTATAACGAAACAAACGAATTACCGGAAAACATATACCACGGACTCATTGATTTAAACGATGCACGGTTACCGTACGGGCAAGCGCATTTCTACTTATGTGGCCCAGTTGCCTTTATGCGTTTCATCAAAAAGCAGCTATTAAATATGGGAGTTGGCGCAGAACGTATTCATTATGAAGTGTTTGGCCCACATGCTGATTTATAATCAAATTTAAAGAGACGATGGTCAGATACTGGTGTATCTGTCCATTGCCACTATTAAAAAGGAACTCTCACTTGGCGGATTTTAGTTAATGGGCAGTCGTGATGATGACTTTATTTCTTTTAATGAAATACTTGAACGTATGCTCGATACACCTGAGAGCTTTCGCAACACGTTATCAATAAATGTGCTGTAATCATCCAGATCCTTGGCAACAACTTGAAGTAAAAAATCAGCATCACCTGTCATGTTGTAGCATGTCAGAACATTGTCACAGGCGAGGATCATTTGTTCGAAGTCTTTGGTGGTTTTTTCATCATGCTCTATATAGGTTAATTGCACGAACGCCATAACACCAAACCCCACTTTACGGCGATTTAGTTTTGCCTGGTAACCTTCTATATACCCCTGTTCTTCCAGCCGTTTTATACGTCGCCAGCAAGGGGTTTCACTTAACGATAATGTGCTAGCAATCTTAGCGCTCGAAAGCCGACCATTTGATTGTAGTAGTTCCAAAATGCGTTTATCTGTCTTATCTAGCTCGCTCAATGTCGGACTCTTTCTATTTTGCCTGGCTAGATAAAAGACTATTTCAAAATTAGCGTTTATTCAATTCAAAATAGCAAGGTAATTTCAGCGCTATTACGTAAAGTAGCAAGTGTGCAAGTAACTAATGTGAGGTGATTATGAAAGCCGTTGTTTATGAAAACTTTGTTCAAGCGCCGCAAATAATAAATGTAGCAGATCCAACACCAAAAAATCATGGTGTGGTGGTAAAAGTAGAAGCGACAGGTGTTTGTCGTAGTGATTGGCATGGCTGGATGGGACATGATCCAGGGATCGAATTACCACACGTACCGGGTCATGAATTTGCGGGCACCATTGCCGCCGTTGGCAGAGATGTCACGCAGTTTAAAGTGGGCGATCGCGTAACTGTACCTTTTATATATGCCTGTGGCGCGTGCTCACATTGCCATTCTGGTAATCAACAGGTGTGTAGTAGTCAAACTCAGCCTGGTTTTACTCAATGGGGTTCTTTTGCCGAATATGTGGGAGTTGATCATGCCAATGTTAACTTAGTTGCTTTGCCAGAAAGCATGGATTTTGTTACTGCGGCCAGTTTAGGCTGTCGCTTTGTCACGTCTTTTCGTGCTGTTGTCGATCAAGGTCAAGTCACTGCTGGCAACTGGGTTGCTGTGCACGGTTGCGGTGGTGTGGGGTTATCGGCTGTGATGATTGCAAACGCTATTGGCGCAAATGTCATTGCAGTAGATATAGATGATAATGCCCTTTCACTCGCGCGTAGTTTAGGTGCTGTTGCAACCATCAATGCTAATCAAGTCGATGATGTGCCATTAGCGATTAAAGATTTGACCAAAGGTGGTGTGCATGTCTCGCTTGATGCATTAGGCCATCCAATAACGTGTGTGAACTCAATTAACAGTTTACGTCCACTCGGTAAGCATATTCAGGTGGGGCTGCTGCTCGCTGATCAGGCTAACCCAAGCATTCCAATGGATAAAGTGATCGCTCATGAGCTTGAGATTATTGGCAGTCATGGCATGCAAGCGCACCGTTACGATGCCATGTTAGCAATGATTTTATCCGGTAAGTTGCAACCAGAAAAACTATTAGGGAAAACGATCACGCTTGCACAATCAATAGACGTGTTAACCCAACTGGATAAGAACAATACGCCAGGTGTAACTGTAATCACCCAATTTTGATGGTAGAGAAGTATTACAATGCGCAATGAAACTGAACAAAACCAATTTACTGTGGTTACTCAGAACAAGCCTGATTACGAATTTACTTTACTCGTTGAACAGTTAGTGAACTCGGGTGTTAAATCAGGTTTAACAGATGAAATGGCAACTCAACTGGCATATAAAACTGTACTTGGCGCAACACACTTTTTACCTGTTGAAAAAGGTGAAACAGTCGATTTAGCGCTCTCAATTAAACTGCAAATGTTTATTAAAGAGTACCTAGATGCACACTGTTCTAGTCAATCAGAGTAAGCGCTCTGCATCTAGGTTATTGTTAATTAAGAGTTTCTAAAACTCAAAGCCTTTAACTACAACAGTCTAATGTTGTTTAGTTTAACCTAGCGCTATTACTAAATCTTGGCGTTGAAAAATTACCGTATCACTTTTGCCGTTTATTGTGAGCTTCATAATAATAAAGTGATCTTCTGGTGTGAGTTTAAACCAAGGTAGCGCAAGGGATTTTGGTTTATTGTCACCGCTGCACGAAAACAAATACCGCATTTGTAATTGGCTATTATGGTGTGCAAGTCGATAAGCTTGTTTGGTTAATTTACACGAGCCATCGACGTGCTCAATTTGCCACCCGCTGGAAATTGCATCTAACGTGGTGTCATGTTCTGCGTTTTCAGCCCCCAGTTGTTTGGCAATGGATTGTGCCTCTTTAATTGGGGTGGTTTGTAAAATTTCGATGCTATTTCCTTGTACGGTGACATCTATATTACTGGCATGCACCTCATGGGCTTGGCTGAAAAAGCTTACGCCAAAACCTGCAAGTAAAACTAAATACCGCATCATAATTAAAACTCCCTTCTAAAACACTGGAATGAGCTGCTATTAAGGCTGCCGTAGTAATCTGGGCCATTAACCAGTGGGAATACAGGCGATAGGTTTTCATCCACACTGGTGTGATAGTGATAACCTAGACCATCATGGTCATGACCACTGTGTTCATCGAGGTATTCTTCACCTTGCGCTGAACACTGCGCATCATAGTAGTAATCTTCATAATAAATGCCTGATACAGCAGGGCCGTCGCCCGCGGTGAAGAAGTTAATAATGTCTGATGTTGCAGGACCTGCCGTCACGTTTTCAACGCCTAAGCTGATATTTTCTTCATCAATAAATTTACAGGTACGTTGGCCCTCGCTGCCACAGCCAGTTGCACTGTTTGCTGAATAATCACGTTTCTTCCAACAGCTTTTCGCAAGCACGTCTTTACTATGATACGGGCCGTGAATTGGGTAACCATCTCCTGCGTAACCATAAATCGGGGAGTGTCCTTTGCCTTCATCGCCAAGCTGTTGTTTTAAACACGCGTTATAACTGTGGTGGTGGTACATGCCGTTGCCTGAGTGGCCATTGCATACATCCATTGCGGCAGAGCGAAATGGCAGGGCAAAGTTATTCCAAACATCTTGGTTGTTGTAAGAGCTGGCATCAGACCAATTGTAAATGGGTACGCCATTAACCCAAAGTCCAACAGGGCCAAGGCCAGTTTCACACTCTGTTTGTGTTGGGGTCGGGTTATTTGGAAAGGTTAGGGCCATGCCTGATTGAGACTCAGGGCATGCAGCACCCGCTTGTGGCCACCATCCATCGCCGCCTGTGTTACCGCAATTTGCTGTCAGTCCAATATCTTGGCCGTAATCAATTTGCTGATTGAGGCTCAATACTTGGCCATTGGCATAGGCCGCTGCAGGTTTGCTTTGATAAACCGTCAGCACTTCATCGGTCACAACTACTTTGTAATTTGGTGTGGCATTAGTGGTTACTGTTGTTGACGTGCCATTGTCTTGCACTGACAGCACATTCACTTCTACAAACGTACCACTATCCATCATGTAACTTGATTGTTCATTGTGTTTATTAACAATCCAGCCGTCATTACTAAGCGCACTTAATTGACTGTCTAAATAGAAAAAGTCTGTTGGTAGGGATGAGCCAGCTGATATCAAGTCAGTTTGTTCTGAAATATCATTTTGTAGATCATAAAAAGCGCGCGTGCCATCAAGATATTCAATGAGCTTATAACGGGCATTGCGAATGGTGAAGGCTTCTTCATTTTGCGAAAAAGCGGTTTCACGCAGTGGTGTCGCATTGGCATCATTAAGTAAATTGTTAAAGGGTAAGCTGTCGTGAATGGCCACTTCTTCTTGGCCTGCTATAGCCAAAATAGTGCTGAAGAAATCGGTGCCGTTTAATACGTTGGCTTCACGTTGCCCCTGACGCGTGACATTTTTGCCCGACACTATCATAGGTACGCGGATCCCACCTTCACTAATATTATTTTTACTGCCAGATAAGTCTGAACCTCTAAAGCGCGCTTGTGTTGGTGTGCCGTTATCACCAATAAAAATCACCACCGTATTATCGCGTGTAGCTTGATCTAAACTATTTAACAAACGGTTTATTTCACTGTCGAGCGCCTCTACTGCTGCGAGATAATACGTGCGAGGATTCGCATCAATATCAGCTTCATCACCACTCAAGTTACGGCTATGTAATTCATTTGGCGGTAAATGGAAGGGAGTGTGCGGAGCGTTGTAACCCATCCATAAAAACCATGGGGTAGTTTGTTGATTTAGCCAGTCGATTGCCAAATCGGTTAGTACGGTAGTGGCGTATTCGGTTTGTGGCAGGGTTTGCCCATTGGTGGTTAATTCCCAGTTATAATAATCGCTGACGGCGCCATTAAAAATGCCAGCGTAATAATCTAAGCCAAATGCGGCTGGGTGACTGCTGTCGCCACCTAAATGCCATTTGCCAATTTTGGCCGAGGCATACTCTGCGGTATCAGGGTGATTTTTTAATGCTTGTGGTAGTGACGTTTCACTTAGGCTCAGTTCGTCACCCGGTGCTAATACTTGCGTGCGTGTGCCATATTTACCGGTAAAAATGGTAGAACGAGTTGGTGAACAAACTGGGTTTACCCATAAATTCTCAAACACAATGCCTTGTGCTGCAATTTCATCAATGGTTGGGGTACTTGGTAAGTCGGTAGAGAAGCTGTATTGGTTAGACGAATCTTGACCCAAGTCGTCCGCAATGATCAGTAATACATTCGGTTTGCTTGTATTAACTTGCGCTGATACATCAACTGAAAACGTGTCGCTCACCGAAAGCCCGGCAGGGTCGCTGGCAGTCACGGTGACATTAATCTCGCCGGTTTGATTTGGGTTGCCAGACAAAATTAAGCCATCAGATGTTAAGCCTGAATCCGTTGGCATAATCGCGACCTGAAAGGTCAGCATATCACCATCAGGATCGCTAAAGGTGGTATTGTTCTGGCTCATATCAAAGTTAAAGTCTTGGTTTAACGTTGCACTTTGGTCGGCAATTGGATTTGCCACTATCGGCGAGTTATTTTCATTTGGTTCAACCACGTACAATACAAAACTAGTTGAATCAAACAATCCACCATCATCGGTTGCTGTGACAGCAATGGTGTATTCGCCAGCTTGGTTTGGCACTCCAGATAAATGCGTTCCGTTGATTGTTAAGTCATCGTTAGCTGGAGTGATTTGCACACTGTAAATGAGTATTTCACTATCAAGATCTTCAAAAGTAGTGCCATTTTGACTGACGTCGAAATTATAGTTTTCACCAATATTCACTGACTGATTACTAATGCTGTTGTTAAGTTTTGGTGCACCATTAATGTTCAGCAAAAAGCTATCACTTGCTGATAACCCGCTAGGATCAGTCGCTGTAACGGTGAAAGTGATTGTTTGCGCAAGTGCCGGTGTGCCAGATAAAACACTGCCGTTTAATGAAAATTCATTGGTTTGCGGTGATGTGCTAAACGAGTAGGTAAGTGCATCGCCGTCTGGGTCGGTGAAGGTTTGCCCCCCTTGTGAAAGATCAAATGAATACTGCTGTGACTGGTTGGTTGTTTGATCAGTAATCGCGGTTGTTAATTGTGGGGCTTGATTTGTAACGACTGGCGGGGTGACGTCGTTATCGGTATTACTCTCGCTGCTGCCTCCGCCACAGCCAATAAGCGTTACGCTTAACAAACTAATTGTGAATAGAGGATTTAATTTATAAAGCACAACGCACCTACCTTATTTCAACTTCAGTGTAAAACGTTCAAAAAAACAGAAGTATTGAATTTAAAAAATCATTAATAAAGTGTTAAGCAATAGAGTATAGAAGACAAG
Organism: Pseudoalteromonas sp. XMcav1-K; assembly: GCF_044005875.1. Lineage (NCBI taxonomy): Bacteria > Pseudomonadati > Pseudomonadota > Gammaproteobacteria > Alteromonadales > Pseudoalteromonadaceae > Pseudoalteromonas > Pseudoalteromonas sp. XMcav1-K. Next base: position 511,685 of record NZ_JBIPJE010000050.1, read on the forward strand.
TAGGTTAGAAGCTTGAGTGCGTAAATGTTATGTAAAGATTTTGTTGGTTTGTAATAGTGTGTAAAGAGGCTTTGAAGTTGTAACTTACTGGGGTAATAGTATTTAGGCTACTAAAACACAATCAAAGACGCGTTCCAACAAGTCAACTTTATGCTTTTGATAAGAAGTACAACACTAATTCAGTCTATTTTTTAGTTTCGTTAGCGTATTTTGATAATTATATGCGAGCTCTTTTTCTTGCGCATGTAATTCTTGTAAAGTGCTTTTCAGTAAATACAGCGTTTCTTTTAAATTATCAGCTCGCATACCTTCGCGCGAGTTCATAACCTCAACAAACTGCATTAAGGTTTTTTCAACCCCCATTTGTTGTAATTTGTATACTTTAGAAATTAAAAAAGTGGTTTCAATGTCCAGAGACACATCGCTGCTAGCTTGTTGTAGAGACTCCCATGCGGTACGACTTATAAAATCCTGCATTAAGCCTTTTGGCATTAACTCCAATATATAACTGCGAGGGTCTGTTTCAGCTGGAGCTTCTCCAAGTTGTATGATGGCATTATCAAACACTTCAATAAGTTGCTTATGGTATGGAGTCCAATTGGTTAATACTGTTAGATTTGTGTTCAACTCAACTTGAATCATTTGTAAGGCACGTAATTTTTCTTGTTCAGCTTTCAATTGCCCGCGATATTCGTTTAGGAATAATGCTAGCAAAACACTAAAAATGATTAGGGAAGACTCAAATGCGATTTTGATAATGCTTTTTTTAATGGCTGCAGTGTCCGTTTTTGCCATGCTTGCTCCTTGACGTATTCGAGTTGAATTTTACATGCGTGTGTATTTTTAACATACACACGTTGGCATGTTGAGATCAAGTAACAATGTTTGATAAGTAAAGGCAAGACTTGACCCATCTACATAACAAAAATCACACTTAAGTGAGCAGATTTTAACGCCTTTAACCCAGTTTATTTTTCAAATGTTCACGGTATTGCTCGCCAATTGGAATTTCTATCTCATCTAGCTCCACATACTGATGTGCATAAGCGCTAATATGATCAACATTCACAATAAACGAGCGGTGCACACGGGCAAAGTTAGTGGGCAATTGGCTTTCAAACGCGCTCATACTGCTTTTGATAATATGGCTGCCATCACGCAAGAAGATTTTTATATAATCTTTTAAGCCTTCTATATATAAAACGTTTTCAAACACAATGCGTACTTGCTTACGGTTTTCACGCACAAACATCGCATTTGGCGCTTGTTGCGTAGTCACACTTGGCTCAGCATGAAGTGTGTTAGTTATGCGCTGCTTAAACTTTTCAACGGCTTTAAAAAAGCGTGAAAATACAATGGGTTTTAATAGGTAATCCACAGCATCGAGCTCAAAGCCTTCAATGGCATAGTCGCGATACGCGGTAGTAAAAATCACATAGGGTTTATGCGCAAGGTTTTGATAAAAATCAGTGCCTTTTAATACCGGCATTTCAATGTCTAAAAACAATAAATCCACGCTTTGGTTTTGCAAGAGTTGATGCGCTTCAATGGCGCTGCTGCAGCTGGCAACGAGTTCAAGTTCAGCAAACTGCGCCAAGTGCATTTCAATCAGTTCGCGGCCAAGGGCTTCATCATCGACAATGATGCAGCGATAGCGTGTTTGTTTAGTTTGAATTGCCATATTTACTTTACTTCCATGTTAAGTGTGAGGGTAGCCAAATAGCTATTTTTGGTATGTTCAATGGTCAGTGAAAATGCGTTAGGGTAGAGCATTTCAAGTTGTTTGGTCATATTGGTTAACCCCACACTGGGCGAGTTTTTACTGGCTTCACTGTGCTCTGGGATTGAGTTTTTAACCTCAAAGGTGATTGCATCACGATTTGAAGTTAAAACAATGTCAACAAACGCGGTATTAAGCTCATTACTGGTGCTGTGTTTGCAGGCGTTTTCCACCAAGTTTAATAACAGTAAAGGGGCGATAGTGTGGGGGTAATTAATCTCGCTAGAAAAGCTCACTTTGAGTGTATCTGACTTACGAATACATTCTAAATCAAGGTAGTTTTGTATAAGTGTAATCTCACTATTAAGCGACACATAGCGCTCGTTACAACGATATACCACGTAATCTAAAATATCAGCCAGCTTTTCTATTACCAGCGGTGTTTGGTCGGACTTTTTCAGTGCCAGTAAATACAAATTATTAAGTGTATTAAAAATAAAATGCGGGTTTAGTTGGTTTTTTAAAGCGGCTAATTCAGCTAAGTTTTTCTGCTCTTTTAATTCCAAAATGTAGCTTTGTTTTTTATAAAACTGCCTTGCCATTAATACCGCCGTTGGGAAAAACAGTTGCGGCATTTTTGAAAAAATAATGTATTTCAATGCCCAAAAGCTAAACAAACGATACTGAATACCTTGGTCCTGCGTAACATACAGCAAATTTTGATAGGTCTCTGGGTAACTCGGTTCAATATAAAAATAGCGAACTGCAATCACCCAGTATGCACCAAGTAAAAGTACACCCAATAACGCGGCGATAAAAAGGGGCGTTTGGTCTTTATCAAGTAACTTGGGCACTAAAAACTTTAAGGTGACAAATGCAACTACGGCTTGCGCAAACACAATGCTGCCGATGGTTTCTATTATTTCTTTAAATGATGCGTAGTTTTCCCAGTGCGGCCCCATATTCAGTAAAAACACCAATATCCAAAACGCTAACAGCCAAATGCGTGTGCTGTTAAGCGTTGTTATGGAGTTGTTTGCTTTATTTAGTTTATTCAACATCTTAGTTTGGCAGCTCTGAATCTACTGGGGTATCGCTTTCACTATATCTCAATAACAATTCAAAGGGCTAGTGTGTAGACAAGCGTATCGTTACTGTCGACGAAAACAGCTTTTCTATCGCTTTTTATCAAAACGCCCATATCACCAATTTAATCGCTAGTTGTAAGCGGTTGGTCTAGTAAATACATACGCGCTAGAAAACCCACAACACTGAGTCTTACTTTTAATAGCAGGACATTAATATGCGTTTACTCATTACCCTTTTTATTTTAACCACACACATCGCGTTTGCTGATGACAGACAAGCCGCCCTTGAAGCATCACATGCAAAAGCAGCAAGCGTGCAAAACCAAAAAGCCATTTTGGTGACTGGTGCAAGTTCAGGCATTGGCCGAACCATCACTGAAACGCTAGCACGTCAAGGGCACTTTGTATTTGCTGGGGCACGCAAGCAAAAAGACATTGATGCATTGAACCAACTTACAAATGTGCAAGCAATACGGTTAGATGTAACCATTCAGTCAGATATCGATGCAGCAGTAAACACAGTTAAAGCGTCAGGCAAAAAGCTTCATGGCCTTGTTAATAATGCAGGGGTTGCGGTGTTTGGCCCATTAATTGAAATCCCCGAGCGTGACATTGATTTTCAAGACAACGTAAATGTAATGGGGCCATATCGAATCACCAAGGCGTTTGCGCCATTAATTATCGAAAACAAAGGGCGCATTGCCAATATCGGTTCTATTTCAGGGCTGATGTCGAGCACCATGTTCGGCCCTTACAGCATGACAAAACATGCCATCGAAGCATTTAGCGAAGCGTTGTCAGCAGAAATGCGTAAGTTTGGTGTGAAAGTCAGTGTTATAGCGCCTGGAAATTACAATTCCAATATTATGAAAAACCTGAAACGTCGCTTGGAAAAACAAGGGCATCATTTTGCCAATTCGCGCTATCAGGATGAATACAAACGTTTTGCCAAATTTACCAACCCTGATCGCAGCCGTTTTAAGGCGCCCGATGATGTTGCCAATGCGGTTGTGAAAGCCCTATTCGATGAAACGCCCCATTTGCGCTACCTAGTGGTGCCCAACGAGCAAGAGGCTATGTTGCCAATTAAAAACACGCTCAAAAAAGTAGCAGAGCTCAATGCCTCACATGCGTTTACGTTCGATAAAAAACAGATGTTGGCGTGGCTGTCGCACGAAATCGACAAAGCAAATCATTAGCGTGTAAGGAGTGATAGCATGCCCAGCCAAACACGTAAATTGAGTATTTCAGGTTTATTAAACACCTTATCGCAGGTTAAATCGAACGAGCAAACTGCCACACTTGCGGCATTTATTATGGCGTTTATTTTAATGGCGGCGTATTTTGTGCTGCGCCCAGTGCGTGACGCCCTTGCCAGCGATTGGAGCGACAGCGAGGTGAGTTTTTTATGGAATATGCAGTTTGTTATTAGCTTAGTGATTGTCTCTGTTTATGGTTTTGCGATTGATAAGCTCAAGTTTAAGTACATAGTGCCAACCGTTTATAGCCTATTCGCGGGCAGTTTTATCGCGTTTTATTTGTTAATGCCGCTGTTTTCCTCCGCTGTTTTGATTGAAAAGGCCTTTTATGTATGGGTGAGCGCATTTAGCTTATTTCATATTTCGGTGTTTTGGAGCTTTATGTCCGACACCTTTAATCAAAAACAAAGCACACGTTTATTTCCCATAATCGCAGCGGGCGCAAGTGCTGGGGCGATTATTGGCCCGTCTATTCCGTCACTGTTTGGCAGTGTATTAGATGAAGGGCAGCTTATGTTAGTTGCCGCCTCGGCCTTAATGCTGGTGGTGCCTCTCACTTTATATATTTACCGTTTAAAGCATACGCAACTTCACAATACGCAGCATAGCTTTGATGCAACTACATCATCATTGGCACAAGGCTGGGCAAGCGGGTTTAAATCACTCGTTTCAAATCCAAAACTGTTAGGCATTGCCGCATTTATTTTGCTCTATGTATTTATAGGCTCATTTATTTACTTTGAACAAAAGCAATTACTGGCGCCGTATTCGCGGGCAGAGCGCACACAAATATTGGCAAGCATTGATTGGTTTGTGAATGTGCTGACCTTTGTTATGGCGTTTTTTGTTTCTGGGCGCTTGGTTAAAAAGGCAGGGCTAGGTGTGTCTTTGGCGCTAGTGCCACTTTTGTTAATGGCTGGTTTATTGATTTTGGCATTTGCGCCAAGCGTGATGGTGATTTTGGTGATTCAAATTGTACGCCGTGCAGGTAACTACTCACTTACCCGCCCTGCGAGGGAAATGCTGTTTACTCAAGTGACGGTAGATGAGCGTTTTAAAGCAAAACCGGTAATTGATGTAGCCGTTTATCGTGGCGGCGATGCGGTAAGTGGCATGTTATTCGCGGGGTTAACCGATGGCTTAGGACTTGGATTATTTGCAGTTTCACTGGTTGGGGCGTGTATCGCATCACTTTGGGCGTTTTTTGGTTTTTTGCTCGGAAGAGGCTATGCGAACCCACATTTATCAAAAACAGCGAATGCTGAATTATCACCATTAGCAGCAAGCCGTTCGAATGCCTAAAGAGTGTGAACCAAAAACTTTTAAGGAGAAAAGATGCACGTTAAATACCTTTTGCTGATGATGGTTTGTGTGAGTTTTTCATGTATTGCTTATGAACCCCTCTCACTCACTCGATTACAAACATTGTTAAATGAGCCTAATCGCTCAGATGTTGATAAACAGCACGATGCAAATAGAAAGCCAGCCCAAATAATGCGTTTTGTTGGCGTTGCCAGTGGGCAGACCATACTTGATATTTACGCTGGTGGCGGCTGGTACAGCGAACTTTTCGCCCGCGCTGTGGGAGAGCAAGGTAAAGTCTATGCTCATAACGATACGCTTACTTGGCGCTTTGGCAAAAAAGAGATGTTGGCGCGCTCTAAGCGCCAAACGCTAAAAAATATGATGCGCTTTGACCAAGTCGCAATAAACGAGATTCCGCTGCCTTCGTCGAGCATTGATATTGCGTTTATGGGCATTAACTATCACGACTTATTTTTCACTCATCGAAATCGCAATGGTGAACGGCATATTATGCGCGATAAGATTGTGGATTATCGAGAGGCTTTTAGCCATATAAAAAACTTACTTAAACCAGAAGGCGTGCTGATCATTATTGATCATCATGCCAAGGCGGGTTCTGGTTATGAAGCTGCTAATGATTTACACCGAATTGACGCAAATATAGTGAAGTATCAGCTGCAATCACTGGGGTTTGTTTTAAAAGAAGAAGCCTTTTATTTGCAAAACCCAAACGATGATTTGGAACAATCGGTATTCGCGAAAGGTATTCGAGGTAAAACCAGTCGTTTTATTTTAAAGTTTGGTAAAGCAGAGCAACATTAGCGTTGGCAAAGTGTTTATTTAATAGTGGTTATTAAAAGTGCATATACAAAAGTAATGCTGTACATCAGCATTACTTTTATAAGGTGAGTACTCAGGCGATTAAAGTAACTAGCCGTTACTTTAATCTTAATTGAATAAACTCAGCGAGTTTATCAACCGCGTGGGATTCTTCGCTTTGTTTTATTAAGCTAATGCCCACTTCACCAAGTTCAGGCAGTTGGTTGGTGGATTTTGCCCAGTTTAAGTCGTTTGGTACCGTGTGTTTGGCAAGTACGGTAATGCCTAAGTTTTCTTTGAGTGCAGCGCTAATGCCAGCAAGGTCGGCATTAGTATACACAATACGCCACTTTAAACCGGCTTTTTCCAGTGCTTCAATGGCACGGCGGCGATAAATACAGCCTTCTTCTGCGGCAATTAGGTTAACCACTTCGGTATTAATGTTATTTACATCGCCTACCCAAACTAGCTCATCATCCATAAAAATAGGGTATTTAGACTGCTCAGGGCCTTCCAGTAGTGCCAATATTAAATCGTATTGTTCGCGGTTATCGCTATGGCGTAGCTTTTTGCTGAGCTCTGATTTTACCTCTAAAGCAACGTCAGGGTAGAGGCTTACAAAATCACCAATAATCGCAGGCAATACCGTTGCTGCAAATTCGCTTGGAATACCCAAACGCACTTTCCCTGCTAATACCTCAGAGCTAAATGTTTGCAAAATAGTGTCGTTTACTTGAAGCAGTTGCTTTGCTAGCGGCAGTAAAATCTCTCCATGCTGGTTAAGTACTTGGCGCTGGCCTTGCTTTTTAAACAGCTTATTACCTAATAACTCTTCTAAACGCTTAATCTGCAAACTTACAGCAGGTTGCGATAAACCAAGCAATTCACCCGCTTTGGCAAAACCGCCAACCTCAACCACTGTGATTAAGGTGCGCAAGCTATCGGTTGGGATATTTTTCATAAAGCACTCCACACATTACATTTTGAAATTTATTTTTGTTTAATGATTAGTATTATTTATCAATTTATAAAAAAATACAATTTGATTGTTGCAAGGTGGCCTAACATAATTTTGATTGTTAATTTTCACTGGAGATTGGGCATGACAATACAAGTGCCTCACCTATTTGGTAGCCATCAACATGCATACACGGGCGCAAACGAATTTGCGCAAATGAACGACCGCACCATTATTGATGTGACGGGCAGCGCTGCGTTACCGTATTTACAAACACTTATTTCCAGTGATGTACGTCATTTAACTGTTCCGGGAATGGGGCTTCGTTGCACAGCAAAAGTAAATGGCCATGAAATTGCGCTTGAGCTTTACTACTTTACTGAACTGGCGTTTCGTATTTTTGTTGATAACGATATTGCACCGGCTTTAGTTGCTGCGTTAAGTGAAGGGGAAGAGTCTCACGATATTGATGTGATCACCCGTAATGACCTACGCATTTTAGCGCTGCGTGGTGATAACGCCTTTAAGAGCTTGTTAAGCGAATTTTCACTAACCGCAGGTATTATTTTAACTGGTGAGCAACAGCGATACGCGCGCCAATCGGGTAATGTGTTTTTAACGGCAACCCATTTAGAAAGTCATAAAGGCTTTGAGCTAGTCGCAAAAAGCGACGAACTCGCTAAATGGCAAAGTCGATTTAATGCACTAGGCTTTAGCGAGCAAGCAGAATTACTAGTTTAAGCAAAGGCTTAACAAACTTAATGGCGGTTAGATTGACCGCTATTTTATATTTAGCGTTGTAATCAATTTAATAAATAAAAATTATTGAAATAAATTAATTACATAATGCGTAAAACTTATAACTTTTCTGGGTGCGAAAGCCATATTGTTTCGGTATAATCGCCGCCCATGTTATTCCCTCAACCGGACAATTGTCCTGTTGAAGCCACGCCGCACCTTGTGCGGGTAGATTTGAAAGTGTAGGAATATTATGACTTCAAAAACTGTATTACACGCCAAGCATCTTGAAGCGGGTGCAAAAATGGTTGATTTCCACGGCTGGGAAATGCCAATCAACTATGGTTCACAAATCGAAGAGCACCACGCTGTTCGTCAAGACGCAGGTATGTTCGACGTGTCACACATGACAATTGTTGACGTTAAAGGCGAAGATGCAAAACCTTTCTTACGTAAACTAGTAGCAAACGATGTAGAAAAACTACAAGTTGCTGGTAAAGCGTTATACACAGGTATGCTTAACGCCGAAGGCGGTGTAATTGACGACCTAATCATTTATTTCTTCACTGAGACTGAGTACCGCCTAGTGGTTAACTCAGCAACACGTGAAAAAGATTTAGCACACATTGGTGCAGTTGCAGCTGACTATAAAGTAGAAGTTACTGAGCGCCCAGAGTATGCAATGATTGCCGTACAAGGCCCGAATGCAAAAGCAAAAACGGCAACAATTCTTGACGAAAATCAACAAGCTGCCGTTGAAGGTATGAAACCATTCTTTGGTGTGCAAGCGGGTGATTTATTTATCGCAACAACTGGCTATACTGGTGAAGACGGTTATGAAATCGTTGTTCATAACGACGGTGCAGAAGCGTTATGGCAAGCACTTTTAGACGCAGGTGTACGCCCAGCAGGTCTTGGTGCACGTGACACGCTACGTTTAGAAGCAGGTATGAACCTATACGGCCAAGATATGGACGAAACGGTATCACCACTTGCAGCGAACATGGCTTGGACACTGGCTTGGGAACCTGAAGATCGTGACTTTATCGGTCGTGACGTGGTTGCTAAGCAGCGCGAAGAAAAAAGCACTGACAAACTAGTTGGTTTAGTGCTTGAAGAAAAAGGCGTACTGCGCGCTGGTCTTAAAGTAATTGTTGACGGTGGCGAAGGTGTGATTACTTCTGGTACATTCTCACCTACACTCGGTCACAGTATTGCCCTTGCGCGTGTGCCACGCTCAACTGGCGAGACTGCACAAGTTGAAATGCGTAAAAAGCACGTTGACGTAAAAGTTGTAAAACCTTGCTTTGTACGCAATGGTAAATCAGTAATCTAAATCGATATGGGGTATTAATACCCCTTAGTACCAATTTTGGTATAACAAAATTAAACCGAAGGATTTATAAGAATGAGCAATATCCCTGCCGATTTAAAATATGCATCTTCACACGAATGGGTTCGCGCTGAAGGTAATGGCGTTTACTCAGTAGGTATCTCTGAGCACGCACAAGAGCTATTAGGTGATATGGTTTTCGTTGACCTACCAGACGTAGACGACGAAGTAGATGCAGGTGAAGACTGTGCAGTAGCAGAATCTGTAAAAGCAGCGTCTGATATTTACGCACCAATCTCAGGTACTATCGTTGAAATCAACGAAGAACTTGAAGATTCTCCAGAAACAGTTAACTCTGACCCTTACGGCGACGGTTGGTTATTCAAAATCAAAGCGTCTGACGAGTCAGAACTTGATAACCTACTAGACGCAGAAGGTTACGAAAATTCGATCGACGAAGACTAATTCTTCGTATAACGAATTACAGTGAAAAGCTCCAATTTTGGAGCTTTTCATGTTTTTACACTCAGTAAATATTTAAATCTTTTATTTAAAGATAAAAATTTTAAATATTTATTAAATTTTTGATTAGTAAAGCCAATCATTTAGCTCATTTATAGTGCGCTGATGAAAAGCTGCCTAACCATACTGAGCACACAGTATTGTTAGCTAGTCGTGTATGTAAATGCCATAGGAAGTTAGACACATGTCAAACGTAAAATCGCTTGAACAACTTGAGCAAAAGCAAGATTTTATCCGCCGCCATATCGGTCCGGACGCAAACCAGATTTCAGCAATGCTAGCTGAGCTGGGCGTATCAAGTGTTGAAGAGCTTATGAACGAAACCGTGCCTGCAAGTATTCGTTTAGAGCAAGGTCTTAGCATTGGTGAAAGCCGCACTGAAGTTGAAACGCTTAGCTACTTAAAATCAGTAGCAAGCAAAAATAAGATTTTTAAATCTTATATTGGTCAGGGCTACCACCCAACGCACACACCTAACGTAATTTTACGTAACGTGTTAGAAAACCCAGGTTGGTACACAGCATACACGCCATACCAGCCAGAAATCGCGCAAGGTCGTTTAGAGTCACTACTTAACTTCCAAACGCTTTCAATGGATTTAACAGGTCTTGACCTTGCGTCTGCGTCATTACTTGACGAAGCAACTGCTGCTGCAGAAGCAATGGCACTTGCTAAGCGCGTATCAAAAGCGAAAAAAGCAAACATCTTCTTTATTGCAGAAGACGTACACGCGCAAACAATCGATGTTGTTGCAACACGTGCAGAACAGTTTGGTTTTGAAGTAGTTGTTGGTCCTGCGGCAGATGCTGTAAACCACGAAATCTTTGGTGCGCTTTTCCAATACCCAAGCACAACGGGTGAAGTTGTTGACGTACAAGGCCTAATCGCTGACGTTCAAGACAAAAAAGCAATCGCGTGTGTGGCAGCAGACATCATGTCACTTGTACTACTTAAAGCGCCAGGTAAACTAGGTGCAGACGTAGTATTAGGTTCTGCACAGCGTTTTGGTGTACCTATGGGTTACGGTGGTCCACACGCGGCATTCTTCGCAACACGCGATAAGTACAAGCGTTCACTACCTGGCCGTATTATTGGTGTTTCTAAAGACCGTTTAGGTAACGATGCACTACGTATGGCAATGCAAACACGTGAGCAGCACATTCGCCGTGAAAAAGCGAACTCAAACATTTGTACTGCGCAGGTGTTACTTGCAAACATGGCTGCGTTCTACGCGGTTTACCACGGTGCAGAAGGCTTACGTACAATCGCATCACGCATTAACCGTTTCGCTAGCATTTTAGCAACAGGCTTAAAAGCAAAAGGCGTTACGCTTAAGCACGATACTTGGTTTGATACCATCACAGTAACCAGCAACAAAGATGAAGTTGTTGCACGTGCAGAAGCAGCAGAGATTAACTTTGCTAAAAACCACGACGGCGAATTCTCAATTTCAGTTAACGAAACTACAACTCGTGAAGACGTTGCTGAATTATTCGATATCATTTTAGGTGCAGGCCACGGCCTTGACGTTGCAGCACTTGATGCACAAGTAACAGCTGACAACATCACAGGTATTCCAGCTAGCCTAGTACGTGATGACGAATTCTTAACGCACCCTAATTTCAACAGCTACCACAGCGAAACTGAAATGCTGCGTTACATCAAGCGCCTAGAAAACAAAGACTTAGCGCTTAACCACTCAATGATCTCGCTTGGTTCATGTACCATGAAACTAAACGCGACAGCTGAGATGATCCCAATTACTTGGCCTGAATTTGCAAACATGCACCCATTCTGCCCGCTTGACCAAGCAGAAGGTTACCAAGTAATGATCAACGAGCTACACGACTGGTTAGTTGATGTAACTGGTTACGATGCAGTATCAATGCAGCCTAACTCAGGTGCACAAGGTGAATACGCAGGTCTTATCGCGATTCGTAAATATCACGAATCACGTGGTGAAGGTCACCGTAATGTGTGCTTAATCCCAAGCTCTGCACACGGTACTAACCCTGCATCTGCGCAAATGGCAAGCATGAAAGTTGTGGTTGTTGAGTGTGATAAGCAAGGTAACGTTGACGTTGCTGACCTTAAAGCAAAAGCAGAAGAAGTTTCAGAAAACCTTTCTTGTATCATGATCACGTACCCGTCTACACACGGTGTATTTGAAGATACAATTAAAGAAATTTGTGACATCGTTCACCAGCACGGCGGCCAAGTTTACATGGACGGCGCGAACATGAACGCACAGGTTGGTGTAACTAGCCCTGGCTTTATCGGTTCTGACGTTTCGCACCTTAACCTTCACAAAACATTCTGTATTCCACACGGTGGCGGTGGCCCAGGTGTTGGTCCAATCGGTGTTAAATCGCACCTTGCACCATTTATGCCTAACCACAGCGTGATTAACGTTCCGGGTACAACTGAAGGTAATGGCGCAGTATCAGCAGCACCTTACGGCTCAGCAGCAATTCTACCTATTTCATGGGCATACATTGCAATGATGGGTTCGGAAGGCCTTAAGCAAGCAACTGAAACTGCGATTATCAGTGCAAACTACCTAACTGAAAAGCTAAGTGAGCACTACCCAATCTTGTACCGTGGTCAAAACAACCGCGTTGCGCACGAGTGTATTGTTGACTTACGCCCACTTAAAGAAAGCTCAGGCATTTCTGAAATGGACGTAGCAAAACGCTTAATGGACTACGGTTTCCACGCACCAACTATGTCGTTCCCAGTAGCGGGCACGCTAATGATTGAGCCAACTGAATCAGAAAGCAAAGTAGAGATTGATCGTTTTATCGAAGCAATGATCTCAATCCGCAAGGAAATTGCAAAAGTTGAGTCAGGCGAGTGGACAGTAGAAAACAACCCATTAGTATTTGCACCGCACACGCAAGCTGACGTACTAGGTAACGAGTGGGAGCGTGCATATGACCGCTTCTACGCAGCATTCCCAGTACCAGCGGTAGCAAAAGACAAGTTCTGGCCAACAGTAACACGTATTGATGACGTGTTCGGTGACCGTAACTTGATCTGTTCTTGCCCTGCGGTTGATACGTATCGTGATGATGCGTAATTAATTGTCACTTTCGAATAAAGTTTGAAACAATAAAAACAAGTTTGAAACTTTAATAAAGTATGAAAGTAAAAGTTTTTAAAGGCGAGCTTATTAGCTCGCCTTTTTTTGGCGTCAGCGAATGCTTCGAAGAAGCATAATAGTATGTACCCTTAGTATATCTCGGGGTATCCAATTCTATTTTAGTTGGTGAGCCAGTGAAGAGTATTGTTTAAAAATTATCGCTTTAATAGAGATTGCGTGCCGACTTTATCATTAGTTAACAAAGAGGTATCCGTGGTGAAGGCATATCATTCATCAACAGAGGGAAAAAATCGAATTACCAGCTTACTTTCTCACCGTTTTTTTAAGCTCCACCTCTGATTTTTATAATTAACAATAGTGAATTTAAGCATCTAGGAACCGAATTTAACTTGGAAAGAAGCAAATGTTTGTGAAAAGGAAACATTAACATTGATAAAGGTGTGGCAGAATATTTGCTCGTAACTCGATATTGAATCTTTGTTAGATAATAGCATAATACCCTAATCATTAACCCTTTATTAAATTTGGAGAAAACGTGTTAGGACGCAGCGAAATTATAAAATTAATTGTTGATGAGAATATTTTGAGTGTTGATGGAGGATCAACCGAAGATTTAGTAAATCAAACGCAGGCGTCTTCAGTAGATTTAACTATCAAGTCTATTTATGTAGCTGACAATAATATATCTAAATCAAATGTTGATATTTGCAGCGCAGGTTTAGATTTAATTGAATTGGAACCGGGTCAAACAATTGTTATTCAAGTAGCTGAAAAGTTCGCTTTGCCTTCAAGAGTAGCAGGGATTATTTTTCCTCCAAACTCAATGTCTAAATCAGGGGTAATAATGACGAACCCTGGTCATATTGATCCTTTGTTTAGTGGGTATATCAGCGTTTATTTGGTTAATATGGGAAAATCCTCGGTTAGATTGAAAAAAGGGAGTAAAGTTGCCACTCTTTTGTTGTATTACATAAATGGAGATGTTGGGGAAAGTAGAATTTCGGGGGGAGGAGTTAGTAAAGAGCAGGTATTAACCTTGAGTAAAGATTTTGCGAACTTGGAAACTAGAATGCCCGCTTTACTAAATTCTGTAATTAGAAACAAAGCATTAATATGGGGAGGATTGGCAGTCAGTATTGTTGCATTGTCATTTACATTAATTCCTCCCCTTAGCGAACGAATTTCTTCAAATAAAGTAATGGATGCTTTCAAGTTGGAGCATGTTGAACCACTTAAACTTACTAGTAGTGAGCAACGGAAAGAAATTGCTGCGCTACAGAAAAGTTTATCTAACAAAAGCAACCAGCTAGAAGACCTTAGATTAAAAATTAAGGAAAAGGATTCTCAAATCCAAGATCTTTCATCGAACATTGGAAAACTATTTAGTCTCTTAGAAAGAGAATCAGCATCTCCAGTCGAACAGGAAAAAGAGGACGAAAAAGTTGAAAATTAAGTGTGCGAACTTTGAAGCTGTAGTCATTAGCCGACCAAGTTTTGATGACATTGCCTTCATAAATTTTTTGGAAAGTCAGGGATTTGATTGGATTAGAAGCGGTGGCGGAGAAGCTGAAGAGATTGTAGAAGTTTCAGGTAGAGTTTGTTACTTATCATTTGGAAAAAATAAGCAATCACCAAGAGACAACAAGTCTTATATTGCTAACCTTATTTCTCAAGGGCATGAGAGTGTTTTAGAGCATGTAAATTGGACTATTATGTTGTCAGGAGTATCAAGAGGTTTTACGCATCAATTAGTTCGTCATCGAGTAGGTTTTGCATATAGCCAACTTTCTCAGCAATATCATGACGAATCGGAAGCTCACTTTGTAGTTCCTCCATCAATAAAAAAGAATAAAGAACTATTTATTGAATGGGCAGATGATATATACCGAAGTCTATCTACATATAGAAAAATTGTTAAGACTGTTGAAAAGAGTGAATTATCCGACAAAGAATCAATGAGGGAATTAAGGACAGCGGCTAGATCTGCACTGCCGAATGCAACGGAAACTAAAATTGTTATAACAGCAAATGCACGTGCGTTGAGACATTTTTTTGATGTTAGAGGCTGCTTAGAGGGAGATTGGGAAATGAGACAAGTAGCTTGTAAATTATTTGACTTGGTTAGTTGTGATGCTCCTTCACTGTTTTATGATTTCAAAAAAATAGAAATGCAAGATGGTAGCTTTAAATTGTTGAAGACATAAAATTATGCTCAAATCTACATGTTATAATCTGAATTAGTTATTAATAATTTCAATTTATTTGAATAAGTCTAACTTGATCTGTCAGATTCGAATAATAGAACTTAATCAAATCTGACAGTCGCATATGTGCCAGAAGCAGCCGTTCAAACAGTTCACAGCAAATCGAAACTAAGCCAATTTTTAGTACTCCTCACTTTAAACAGTTTATACATATCAATTTAGTTATACGGGTTTAATATCTATCAACGCTGTACCATTTAAACAATCAAGCCCTTCAACTAGAACATGGTTTTTATCAATGTTATCTATATAAACTTCTGAAGCGCCAATCGGATTTGGTCTATATGGTGAGCGAAGCGAAAAAGTACCTACTGGTTCACCATTGTTTTTATGGACATTAGATTGAGTCAGGACATCCCTTTTTGCCTTATCCAACCAATACAATACTAAGATTTTTTGTCCTTGTTCTAGACCGAGTAAAGCTTCTTCATACTCATCTTGAAGCTTCAATGTGCAAACCTCTCCATTTCTAGAAACATTGTTAGGGCAATCATCAATTTTTTCATAAGGTGTTTCTATTTCACCAATCTTAATTAAATTCATAACTTGATACTCCAGTTGGGCGAAAATAAACGTCAATTGTGAATACGATTTCTTCTTCGCAAATAAAAAAAACAGGAAATAAATACTGAATACGAAGGTAATTGCCCCTGCATAGCTGTTTTTCTCGATACTTTCTTATGCACAAATAACTATATTTTTTCTGTAAAAACGTATTTGTAGTATCTAAATATCTGGAGTTGGATTGAATAGTAAAAATTAGAGGTAATAAGGTACTTTTTGTAGTACCTTAATTTTTATGACGATTGATTTTCATACCACTGCTCTCTGAATCCTTGAGGGGAAATACCAGATAATTTCTTAAAAAATCGACAAAAGTAACTTGTATCTTTGTAACCGAGTTCATAAGAAATTGTTTTTATGGTTTTGTCTGAAAAGGCCAACAATCGTCTAGCCTCAACAATGACTTTATCATGCAATAGTTGAGTGACTGTTTTACCAAACTGTTCCTTGGTAAGCTCATTCAAACGTTTGTTCGTCATTGCCAGTTTATCTGAATAAAAACCTGTATCTTTTCGCTCATGGAAGTTTTCATCTATTAGCTTAAGAACATTTACCATCCGGGGATCTTTCAGAGTGTACTGGTTAACTTCAGTTTCAAGATAGCGCATCACATATCGTAAAAATGAAACTAAAAGGTTACTCATCATATCGCTATCGGGAGCATCGCCAGCTAGTTCATCCTCGATAATACTAACTAGCCCTCTTAAGTGTTTATCACCTATATCGTCAAGCGTTATAAAAGGCTTTTTTGAACGATTCTGAATAAACAGCTTATCTATCGGTAATTGGCTCTTAACTTGAGAGTCTATAAACTCGGCATTAAATGATATTGCATAGAAATTTTCTGGCAAATCGTGAACATCATGCACCTGCCCCGGTGTAATAAAGAATATTTTCCGAGGTAGCATTTCATATTCTACAAAATCAATACTTTGGCGTCCTTCACCGGACAATACCCAAAAGATTTCGAAATATTCGTGTCTATGAGGCTGTGGGGACTCAGGAAGAGAGCCTGCTCCAATAAACTCTACATCAAAAGAAGCCCCATTAGGTATCTTTTTAACCTCTAACATATATACCTCCACATAAAGATAAATGGTAGAAAACTACTTTGCTTGCCAATCGATTTCACTATTGACTCGCCTTTGAGCTTCCACTTCATCTATCTCATCTAAAAACCTTTTGGCATCAATTCGATTACTAAAAGGTACACAAAACTCTATTCTTTCAGTGTTGTTATATCGAGTAATTAGCCAGACACAATGGTCATCCGAACCATCATCTTGATTAAGTATAACTAGCACCTGACCGTACTTTTCAGTATCAATGAATCGCCCCCACTTTTCATGAACTTCTTTTGCCATATAAACCTCTAAAAATAATATTCTAACGTAAACTGAACATAGTCATCTTGTCTAATTGCATAAATAGGGTCTTTTGGCTCTTCAGAATCAAAAAAACGAGCATCAACGACCATCTTAAAGTTATTGCTCAGTCTATGACTACCTTCGATCAAAAAGCTGTAGCTATCATAATCAAGATCATATCCACCTCCGATCAACAACTCAGTGCTTTCTACATTGTTGAATGTAAAACGGGAACCTAAGAAAATATCATTTTGAATGCTAGCACCTCCTTCTTCCCCTCGATCATCCCAGCCATACTCCAATAAAATACCAATATCGGTGTCCGAATCAGCTACACCATAAAAACTGTATTCAAAACCAGCTTGTATAGCTGAGTATGTCTCAAACTGACCATTTCTAGAGATTGCTTCAAACTTCCATAGCCATTCATCTACAGTTGCTTGTACATCCACTCCAAATTGAACCATTTGTTCATAATGAGGTGAAAAATAGTGTTCACCATTATCAGACCTCAGGTTTAGTATTGGATCTCTATTAGTCCCTCGAAACCAATGTGCCCCTAAATCAAAAACATCGACACTATGACTCCAACGCAAAGCATAATCTACGTGACTTGTCTCAGCAGATGATTCAAAAGTCCCACTGTCCCCATCAACGTAAACAGGTGACCTCAATCTTCCTTCTTTTCCAGCAAATGTTCTTTCTCTAAATCCCGGTAAAACAAAGGCATCTAGAACACCCCAGTCTTTAATCAAGGTTAGGTTTACCATTGGTTGTCCTAGTTTCTCTTCACCATCAAAACTTTCAACACTATCTGTCTGGTTAATGGTATCGACCAAATGTTGAAACTCAGTTACACCCCAGAATACCTTGCCAATACCTGCTTTGAACTCCCAATAAGAACCTACTTTTGTCCAAAGTAATTCTCGAATATCGCCATGACTTCGTTCATCATCTTGTTGGTCATATCGGTAGAAAGGTTTAAAAATAATGCTCGCGTCACCGTTGTTAAACTCCCAATAAAACTCTGGTTGAAAGCCTATAGAACCTTGCTCATGATAATCTTGGCCAGCATACTCACCCTTATCTAAGTAATACCTAGCTTGCACATCTATTTTCCCAGACACTTGAGTTTCGGCACCATAAGCGCCGAATCCCAATGAGAACAATAGAGGTGCAATAATTGATATTGCGCCTCTTTTCATATTAACGTGCTCTCTTTAGAGAATTTTGGTTGAAATCCTTTTCTGTCAAACCTGTTGAGAAAGATATATCAGACATCTCCAAAACAGTTGACTTACCATTTTGATGGTTGGTCATTTTCTGTTTGTGGGCACGCCAGAATTTATCTTGGTATCGGTTGTATTCACTGAACACCAGCGTTTTTAGCAATGAGTCCTTACGGTCATAAAAGTCCACCTTGCTAATTCGGTATTCTTTGTCATCAACCCAAACAACTCTGCGCTTGTAACCAGATCTCTTATCTACAGGGAATTGCTCAACGACGAAACAATTTCCTAAGTCACAGCTCTCTTCTTTTAGAAAGTTATAGGTGTATTTCTCTAACTCAAATGAACTCAAATCTTCGAATGCAAATTCAGATCCCATAAAAGGCCCTGATTTGTTTCTTGAAGAAATGCGTTTCACTCTTTTCAATGAAGGTAAATAAAGCCACTGTTCGTCAGCTTCCAACGCATGTGAGAAACTCAAGAATGCTGTTCCTTTAACATCTCTCGGTTGATCAAAAACAGTTAAGCTTTTATCTCCATCACCTTTGACTTCAAAAGACTTGATGCGTATATCCCTAATATCTTCTTCACCTTGTGCGTTCCTTAGCAGCATTCTCATGGATGCTTGTGAGTCACCCCATCCACTATCTCTTACCTTAGCCTCTTTAGAGATTTCAAAACCTTTCTCTTCGGCACTAGCAGCCAAAGCAGTACCTGATGCAATAGCGCCAAAGGCAAAAATGCTTCCAATAACTACGCTTGATAGATAACTTTTAATTTTCATTGTCAGACTCCTACTTATGCTATCTGGTTTGAATGTTGACTTACGGTGCTTTTTGCTCGCTTTTTATCAAAAAGAAGTAATAAAGGAGGTAACAAAAAGAAGTCTATGAAAAGTGCTATCGAAATTGTGACAGCGGTTAAGAAGCCTAGATCAGCATTCATTTTGAACGTTGACTGAGCCATAACGATAAAGCCAAATACCAATACTACGGTAGTTACCCATAAGGCTTTGCCAACGTTCTCAAATGCATATCGAACTGCATTTTCAGTATTGAGTGATTTATCACGTTTGGCATACAAGTATTTACTTAAGAAATGAACGGTGTAGTCAACAACAATACCAAGAGTCATACCTGCTACCACTGATAAACCAATACCCACTTGACCATCAATCAAGAACCACACACCAAATCCCATAGCAGCAGGAGCCATATTTGGAATCAGGCTGATAGCAGCATATCTTTTTGATCTAAGAGCCATACCGATAAGGATTGAGATCAAGACCAAAGCGATTGATGTTCCCGTCAACATACTTTTAATGTTGTTTTGACCAATGTGAGCAAACATCAGATCTGGGCCAGTAATCATTACTTTGTATTCTGGTGCGTTGTTTTCAAACCAGTTACTCACTCTTTGCTCAATATCCACCAACTCAACACTGCTAAGGTTCTTAAGTGTGCCAATAACACGAGTAGACGATTTGCTAATGTTAATTTGATTGTTTAGATCTAATCCGTAAGGAAGAGACATTTCATAAAGCAGTAAGTATTGAGCTGCTAACTCTTGGTTTTCAGGCAGTTTATAATATGTTTCATCATCTGCATGCATGTTCTTATTCAACCGCTTGAATGTGTCAGATATTGAACTCACATGGTCAACTTCTTTCTGATGTTTAAGCCATTCACTGAAAGACTCTACTTTTTGTAAAAAGTCTGGATTACTAACATTACCCTTTTCGTTACTGTCGATAGCAACTTCCATCTGAATTATTCCAGACAGGTTATTTTGTAAGAAATCTGTTGATTGGCGAATAGTCATTGATTCATCGAAATATTCAATGAAGTTATCGTTTAGCTTGTTTGAAGGTAGAAGGGCTACCAACACAAGTGCTAAAACTGAAACTGCTGGAAGTAATTTACCCTTATTTCGAATAATAAACTCTGCTAGAGACAACATGGCAGAATTGCTAGTTTTTGCTCTTTGTTTAACTCTTACAGGTAATATAGAAAGCAGTGCTGGAAACAATGTTAATGAAAGCAAACATGCCATCATTACACCAATGGCTACAATGTTACCTAAATCTCTGAAAGGTGGAGAATCAGAGAAATTCATACTCAAGAAACCAATCGCCGTCGTTACGCTTGTTAGAATAACAGGGTTAAGATTGATCTTAAGGCTCTCTTTGATCGCAGTGCGTTTATCCGCCCCATTTCTCATTTCAAAAATCATTGAGCTAAGAACATGAATACAGTCTGCGACAGCTAGGGTCAAAATGATAATTGGTGCACTTGCTGAAGGGCCTGAAAGGTCAATACCTATCCAGCCTGTGATACCCATTGCTGCAACTATACTTGTTACGACGATTATAATAGTTGAAAAAGTACCCGTAATACTCTTCAGTAGGAATAGCATCAGCACTAGTACAACTAAGAACATCAAAGGAACTAAAACAGAGTTATCATGGATTGCTGCTTCCCCAAAACTGGCGTTTTGCATTACCATTCCAGTAAGCATGATGTTTAACTCTGGGTTTTCTTTTACGTATTTTTCTCTGAGTTCTCTTGCTTTCTCTACTACCTCTACTTCTAACCCTTGGCCACTCTTCATCTGAACAGTTACATTTACAACTGTTACGTGCCCCGAAGGTGATATCAGTTTGTTAACAATAAGTGGTTCATTGGTCGCAATATTTTTAACGCGAGCAAGCATCTCAGGCGTAAATTCAGCATAATCAGGAACTAAATCCTCTACAGTTAAATCATCTTCTTCAGACCAGCTATGTTGGTAGTTAGTTAAGGAATCAACTCTAGATGAATACGGTAATTGCCAAGCATCTTCTGTTAGGCTCCTAATTGAAGATAAGTGTTTTTCATTAAAAACATCTCCACTTTTTGGAGCAACGATAAATGCTACATTGTCACTTTTGTTGAAGACAGCTTGCACCGTTTCATAGGCTACAAGGTTAGGGTTATCCTCTGAGAAAAAGATTTTGTAATCATCGTTAAATCCCAGATGCTGTGCGCCCATTGCCGCAGATAACACTAATAAAAGCGTCATCAGTGTCGTCCAGATTGGCCGACCGACAATAAACGCAAAAAGTTTATTTTTCATGTTTTAACCTCTTAAAAGAACTTACAAAATTAGCTTTGAAAGTGCGTAAGAGGCTTTAAATTAGAGCTATCACATACAAATAGAAGCTCTATAGACCAATGTAACTAGTGAAGAGATTGATATAGAGGCAGCCAATAAACAATTCATGTGCTCTCTTTTAAGTTCAATTCAACTTTATGTACCTGCCGCCTCACGCTATTCAAAACGGTAGGGTTAAATTATGAATTTAGGAGTTCAAATGAGAAGAGGATTATTTAGTTGTTACACGGTACTATTTGAACCTTTGACATATGAAGAATGTATAAAAAAAGAAAAGAAGCACATAAAAGACACCTACAAAAATAACCACCACCTCACACGTAAAGCCCTTTTAAAATAGACAGCCCAATAAAACAAAATAGCAAAAATGTTCAAATAGTACCTCGTTATGGAAAGATCGTCCATTTTCACGCCCCCTTCGAAATGAAAGAATATATTCACATTAGTTTTTGAGGGCAAATGCTATGAACAACATTACTTACTTTTCAAACAAAAGATTCTTAGGGATGTCTATAGCTGTACTTGGAGTAGTACTCATGAGCTTTGATCCAATATTCATTAGATACTCTGGAGTCGGAGGAGTAGATACCGTATTTCTATTTGGGTTATTTACCGCTATATCGATGCCTATTTTTCTTAAATTTACGGACAAAAGAGGTATTTTTAAAGCAATCAAAGAAAGTGGATGGCCACTATTATTTGCGAGTTCACTGATGCTCATTAGCAGCAGCTCATTTGTAATCAGTGTCAAGAATACAACTGTAGCAAACACTTTCTTGATTCTAGCCACAACTCCTGTTTTTTCTGCTCTATTTAGTCATGTGCTTCTCAAAGAGAAACTTGGAAAGGCAGCTTGGATAACCATAGGGTTTGTTTTATTCGGAGTACTTATTGTCGCAAAAGGTTCTTTAGGCTCACTTAATCTTCTTGGTGACTCTATGGCATTCCTTTCAGTTTCGAGTCTAGCACTTATGTTTGTGCTTTTAAGAAAGTACCAGAACGTAAGTAGAATAGCGGCAGTTGCTTTAGCGGGTGCATTGCTTGCAATAGTTATGTTTCCACAAGTTGAACCTAGTAACTACTCATCTTCAACTTGGGCTGTAATGGCTGCAATGGGGTTGTTTAGCGCACCTATTGGTCGCGCATTATCTATGGCAGCAACTAACTATATTAGTGCTTCAGAAGTATCAATGACGCTAGTACTCGAAGCTGTATTCGCTATGTTTTGGGCCTACCTGTTTTTTAAAGAGGTCCCCTCTATCAATAGCATTACAGGCGGTGTAATTATCCTGTCATCAATCGTTGCATATACATGGCTATCTCTAAAAGCCAGTGATTAAGCACGCATCCACTTTAAATCAATTGAGGAATTACCATGAAAAATCAATCATTAAACACATTTATCGAAGAGTTATCAAAAGTCTGGGGGCCAGTAAACTCAGAGCTTACAAAGAAAGCTAAGGCCCTATTGACGGATCTGATTACCAATGGGACAGAAGAAGATTGGGTTAAAGACCTTCTAAGCAAAAAAGAGCCTGATACTAATGTCTACCAAAGTGAAGAGCATGGATTCATCTTACAAGCGCATGTTGAACAAAAAGGAGATGTTAGTGTTCCTCATGATCATGGTAACGGTTGGGTCTTGTATGCAACGATGAAAGGTCAGGTTGAAATGGGGATATATCACAAGGTTATCCAGCCAGACGGAACACTAAAAGTCATTCAAAAAGACTTGTACACTCAAAAACCGGGACAATGCAATATTTACTTACAGGGTGATATTCATGATACCAAGACGGTTGAAGACGACACCCTTATGTTGAGACTAACTAGCTGCGATTTTAGCAAGGAAGTTGAAGAAGGTCGGTTGATCCGCTTCGTGGAAAACAGCGAGAGATGGTAAGACAATATTTGGCTTATAGAAGTTGGAGCTTACTTAGCTTGTAAGTTTCAAATTGTTAAACCAAACAGACCTAAAGCATAAAATCTAAAGCCGTGAGTAATCATATATTTACGGCTCTAATACAATGTATTACAAGTTAAATTGACTGAAAGTAATACAAGCTGAGCAAATAAAATTTCTAATATGCATAAAAATCTTCCAATGTTTATTCTATTACTGCTCTGTTTTAGAATAATAGAAAGAAAAAATACGACTTTTTGTCGCACAACATTTCTCAGTTTTTACATAAAGTAGACTTGTATCCGTTTGAGTTTTACATTACATGCTTTATCATATGTAGTTTCGTATAACCCTGCTAATATGGTGTAGGGGTCTCTACCAAGATCCGATAAATCTTGCTTACGAATATCACGTAATTAATAAGTTATCGGAGACAAATATGAGACGAGGCAAATACATCAACACATTCTCTGGTGGTCAATTCTGGCCTCTTTCACCTGAAAAAGATGAAATTAAAGCAATCGATATAGCACATGGTCTTTCTATGCTATGCCGAGCTAATGGTCATTATAGACATTTCTACAGTGTGGCTCAGCATTCCATTCATTGCGCAGAAGAAGCAAAGGTTCGTGGCTTATCACATAGAATACAACTGGCTTGTTTACTTCATGATGCTTCTGAGGCCTATATTGGCGATTTAACCAGACCGTTAAAAAGCCTATTGGACAAATATCTGGAAATTGAAACTCAATTACAGCAACAAATATATGAGGCTTTTGGTTTAGATCATTTAAGTGATGAAGAGCTTTATTGGGTACAAGAAATTGATGATGCCATGCTAAATTACGAAATGTCTCTCTTGCTAGATAACCATGGGTTGAACGATAAAGTTTTACTGGGAAATTACGATTTATCTTTTAAATTGATGGCTGAAGTCAGGCAAATATTTAAAGACAGGTTGGATCAACTTATTTGTAAAGTTGAATAGAGTAAATCACAACAAACCTCTAACTCTTTCATAGCGTTAAAATTATTATCATTAAATACAGTCAGCTACCAGCGAGTTAAGCAAAGAATTTTACTGGTAGCTTAAGGTCTGCTAATCGCTCATAGCTGTCCGTCAGATAAAGTCTAAACCTATTCATCGAAACTGTAAGATCAGATATGAGCCACTACAATTTATTGCCATCAATTCATCTGCCTTTTACTGGATTAGATACGGCCTCTTTAAATTTCGAGGTTAATGTAATGATTTTACTGCCGTCAATACGTTCTATCTTTTCTATTAACTTGGGATGAATTAGTATCTCTGAGCCTTCCAATTCAACTACTTCAGTATCATATGAGCGCTCATAGATTTTTCGCCAGTTTCTAAACACTGCAACTTCTTGCTCAGATTCATCCTTCAATGAAAATGGGCTACTAAGTTTCAGATTAAGAGCTGATATTAGACTTGGGTGAGGCATAAGTACTTCTATACTACCTAAAAATGTACTGTAGTCAGCTTTTCCAAAACATAGTCCCATTGGCATATCTAGCCCATCAATCGGAACTTCCCAGCTAATATCATTTGAAGGGAATATTGGTGCTATGCCCTCAGGAGCCGGAAATTCATCAAGTTCTATTGCTAATGCAGATTGAACTTCAACTTTTTCTTTTGCTTCTTTGGAATAGGACTCTTCATCAAATAGCCATTGTCGCTCTATATATGCTGCTCTTATCCATCCTTTATATAGACCATTGCTCATAACGTAAGTGAATTCTTTACTTTTATATGTTTCTTTAATTTCAGCGGGTAGAGGGTAGTTTTCCCTCGTGCATTGAAGCTCCTTGAATGTGATATATGCTTCGACATCTGGAAGTAGTGATTCTGCCAACTCCATTGCTTCAGATGGATCTGAGAATTCTTGTTTTTGAATCTCTAAGTTGTTAAGAACCTCATTAGTAGTCATTTCAGCAAGTTCTTCATCCCAGCCCATAACCTGAACTCCAGGATAGCAATCTCCTCTATCACCATGCACAAGTTGTATTCTCGTTTTCCATTGTTCCTTATTGAATTCGGATTTTGAAAGTCTATAACTAAGGGTGCTGGCATAAACCTGCGCAAAGTCACTCCAAATAGAACTCATAAAAAATGTTTTGTCGGATTTATCCATTGCAAGAAGCTCGACTACAAACCTGTCTTCCAAAACTTCCTTAGCAAAATGAATCATATGGTCTTTATAATCATCGTTACAAAATTGTCTTAGTAGGGCCCTAGCGCAATTCTTTACAATCCATAAAGGAGAATTAGCTAACAATTCCAACGTAGATTTTATTTTTTTCGATAGTGAATATTCTTCGGTGTCATATTTCAATAACAATGCTAATAACACTTCCAAAGATGTAATAGGTGTAGATTCAGTTAAATACCACCTCAGTGGTTTAACCAAATTAGAGTTATCTGTTTCGATTAAGTGTTTTATTGCTAGCATTGCTTGATGTTTAATTGCAATGTATGGAGAATCTAGTTTTGCTAGGAGTACAGCGATAATTCCTTCTTGTTCGGACCAGCTCTTAGACTTTATTAAAGGTGTTGAGTTTAGCCAACAGTAATCACTCTCTTCGGTTAGAGGTAATCGGTGCTTTATGACTTCATAAGCGGCCCACCAAGCTTGATTTGCATCGTCGTGTAATCCCACGCTAGATAGCCTACTAATAATACCTTCAGTAATTCCATAATTGTAACTGTTTGTGGATATTAGATGACCAGCACCTCTCGCATATATGTTCAGTGCTAGTTCTTTATTGATCTCAACTGCCTTTAAAAGGTGATGCTCTGATAGTTCATCGCCAATGTTTCCCCAACCTCTATTTCCTCTACGGTATACATGCGAAAGCGTATATGCAATACAAGACAATTCATATTTCTTTAGACGACTAAATCCTTCTGCTAAATCTATGATTGGATGGTGATCAGACATGTATGCCGAATATGCTTTTTCAACAAATAATAATAAGAACTCTCCAGCTTGTTGCTCTCCATTGGTTTCCGAGTATTCATACAGGGCATAACCAAAATAATTTATAAACGCATCTATAGAAACTCGGCCTCTAGAATCCATTTTTTCAGTAACAAAGTTAATAATTTTTCTGAATTCGGTTTCTTTGTTTTTTGAAACTGCACTAGTCAAAGGGAGTCGGATTTGAGGAGTTATTCTCTGTCGAATACAAACTGAAAATTGATCTTGTTTTAAATATTCTGATTTCTTTTCTTTTGGCTTCGGCGGTACTTGTTGGTTGAAGCTCAGAGAGTACATTTGTGCAAACTTTTCTAGCTGTGGCAAAACCTCTTCTGCATACTTGGATGAGCTACTAAGATAACGTTTAACTAAGTTTTCAAAATATTTTGTGCCGAGTTTTTTATCATTTTTTAGGAAGTCTTCGATTATTTTCAGCTCTTCTCTAATTCTTTCTTTTGCATCTCCTTCATACCTGAAATTGAATTCGGTAGTGCAAAGTACATGGTAAGCAACCGGGTCAATCGATTTCTTAAAATATTCGTCAAGCACTGAGTGCGTTGCACTGTCTAATACCCAACTCACTCCACCGTCATAGTCGTGAAGAGTGCCACTTAGTACTTCTAAAGCTATGTTTAAATTTGAATGGCATAGACTTGAAAACCAATGATTAATCGCATGTTTGGTTTCCCTGCCGTCTGTGTGTCTACGTAAAGCTTGAGCTAAAGGAAGAGATTTGATAAAAGCATCTTTTCCCACAGGCCAGTTTGGCTTAGCGATGGAGGGTAAAGAGCCCAATATTTCGTTAATTGTAACATCTTTTCTCCAACCATATGCGCACAAGTATTGTGTGATTTTTCCCCACTCTTTTTTGGATTCGTCTTGAAAACCAGAAGAAGAAAGTAAATAAGCCAACGACATCCCCATCTCTGCATGGTTTTCAAAATAAGTACCGTAGGACTCTGATTCTTTAACAACTTCCATGGAGAACTTTAGAATTTCATTCTGCGCAAAATTTAAGTTGCTTAGGGAACATAACCGAGTAAGCAGGGGGATTGTTTGTATTGGCCCCGACTCGCCTCTATCCATAGACGTTGCTGTTTCATTCATAGCTATCTTAACGTAGCGAATACATTCCCTGAACTCTTCTGCACTATTAGTCAGCTTTAAGCCGTCAATAATTGACTCAATAATTAGTGGTTGTACTCGGTATAGGTCACAAGATCGAGGCTCCCCTTTAAACGGGGCTGTATTCTCAGAGATAAGCTTGAAAATGTCTGTAATAGCTAATGAATTATTTGAAGTACGGTGTTCTGCCAGTCGAATTAAAAACTCTAGCCACTGAGAATACCAATTATCACCTTTTCTTACCCTTTCTAACTCGACTCTAAAGCTTTTCGGGTTAATATGCAGGGAAACAAACCATTCTAGAATGTTCTCATATTCAGGTGAGTAGCTTCCAATGGAAAGGTCTATGTCACTTGGCTTTTGGGAAATAGAGACACAATTACTTGGAACCGCACCAAGCATCAAACAAAGTTTGATTTTATCTCTACTTTTCAAATATCCCGCAGCTAAGTTGGCTTCGGAAGCCTTATTTTGAGCTGTTTCACGCTCTGCTTTGCACAAATGGGCAATCCCTAATATTGAGCTACTGTTTATACTTGTATGATGAGATAAAAATTTTGATATTCTTAGGCCTATATCGTTGTCAAAATATGATTGTAGCGCTGTGATTAATTCATATATGTAATCTTCTTTTAGTGCTCTTTTTTGCTTTAGAAGAAACTTTACTAATTTCTTGTATCCTATTAGCTTTCCTTTTGTAGCTAGTAGTCCTTTGAATCTATTTATGGATTTTTGGAAGCTTTCATCATAGTCAGAGTTGCCAGCCGACCGAGCTGAATCGTTAATGGTATTTTCTGTGGACTCTTTGAGAAGATATTCCCTCCAAGGAGCGACATGTCCAGCATCTGTTATGAGGGAACACACTGCTAGTCCTAATCCAGAGGGTAAAGTTGGTTCACCGTCGAACAGTAAGCGCTCAGAGGTTAATTCTGCACCAAAAACCTTTGTAAAAGTCTCCCAGTATGTGAACTGTTCGTTAAGTTTTTCTTCAAAACAAGTGTGCAAAGATCTTTTTAATTCGGCGAGCTTTGTTAGTGCAGCCCAATTATTCTGCTGAGATGCGACTTCTATAGCTATCTCAAGATTTTTTCCTATCGCCAATTCAGGGTGTCCGAATTCGAGACTCTTAGAAATAAATTCGGTGGAAACTAGTTCTAGCACTTTGCCAGACTCTTTTTGTCGTCTGAGTAAAACGAGCAAAAAACGATAAGATTTTGCGGATTTGAAGAAACCAATTTTAAAAAGCCACTCGGTTATTGGTTGTAAGATATTTCTAATCTGATCTGAATTAGATTGGTTCTCAACAACAAACCTCCTGAAACTTTCATGATAAATTCTAATGCCACCTTGTCCTGTTACGTCTGTTAAAATGGGAGATAAATGCTTGATGCTTGAATCTATTATAGGGGCTAACAAAGGGGTGATTTGCTTTAATTCTTCGGTCGTAATTCCAAAGTCTATCAGTCCTAAAATGTTAGCAATTAACAACGTTCCATCGTCTTCTTTTGACAAGAGATACTGATAGTACGAAGATACATTCCCATTTACGGTAGGTTGTAAATCGAACCAGTCGTCTAAATCATGTATCGAATTAATATCATTTCTATTAAGTATCTCTTTTGCCAAAAAAGTTGCATATAGCGGGTTACCATCTGACTTCACCAAAATAGCATCAGTTAGTTTTTTGAAAGTAATTGCTGAATTGCTATTGTAGATTTGCCGTATATTAAAAGCGTTCAAAAGAAATTCGATTTCGAATCGATCCCAAGGTGGAACAGAGTTTATAGAGGCGCGTTCGCCTAGGGATTCTGTGATTCGTTGTATATGTTCGCCGGGTTGAGACCCAAGTATTAAAACCACATTATTAGGGAGTGATAAACTACAAATTTGGCCTATGATATCAGTGTCAGAAAAACTTAATTGTTCCGCTTCAGACAAAACCCTGCTGATGTGGTCTAGGCCGTCTACTATAATTACCACCAGCTCTTCTTGTTCGCACGCAACTTTTATAGCTTCATCTAATGACTCGAAAGTTGATGAATATCTTGAAGTTAGGTTATCTCGTAACTTTGTATTTTTGCTCGTAAGTTCGTACAGCAAGTTAGCAAATAAACTCTCGGTACTTATTCTTCTCTCTAGCTCTTCATCTCCAGGCTCAAGGTAACAGTAATGTTTTGCTACACATATTCCTTCACCTTCGAGCTTTTCAGCCAGTCGGGTCAGACTCCAAGATTTCCCGGCTCCAGGGCTACCCAAAACAACTTGGTGATTTAACTTTTTCACATTAGCAATAAGTGACTGTTCAAACGAATCTCTGTTAACAAAAACATCTGAGTTTACAGGGAATATCTGGTTGAGCTTTCCAAAATCAGTCCTCAATCCTAGTTCTGATTCGATGCTACTAGGAGTGTGAGTTGCGTTTTGAGTTCTTGCTAAATTGGCGAGGGAAATTGATAAACCAGAAAAATCAATAGGATCCCTATCTTGATTTGGGTATGAGCCTATACCGACTTTATACTTAACTAAATTTATAAGCTCTTGTTCTAAAGTACTTGGCTCATTGAGAGTCTCACTAGAAATTGGGAGTGCCAATTCAATAGTAAAAGCGTCGCAGAATTTGATAAATTTTTGTCTGTCGTACTTTTTATCATTTAGAGGCTCCCAAACTGGAGCTGAATTAATAGGCCAAATGGATTCAGCGTCCAATTTGTAGCTAATGCTTGAAGTGTTTTCTATACTTTTACAATTTCGAGTTTCACGCAAATATTTAGTTTCTACTGGGGGCAACCAGGTAGCACATAAAATATAAACGTCCTCTTTGCTATCAGATTTAAGGAAACTATCGAATAGCAAGTCAATTCGAATGTCAGAGGATTTTCGATATAGCTGAGAATGGTGAAATTGCTTTGTTTCGTTTCTGCTAGATTTTACTTGGAAATGTCTAGTAAGAAGCCCCTGTTGAATATGCAGATCGTCAAATATATCACCATCAAAACGCTTTTTGTCTACAGAAATATATTCATACCTTTCGCTAAGGCATCGCATAAAAAAATACGCTGTAAAAATATCTTGATATCGATATCCTTGATGAGCTGGGGTTAATCCTCGACCTTTCAAACCAAATCCTTATTTTAATACGTTGCTTCCTGATAGTAATTGGAAATTAAAATTATAGTAAAACTACTTAATTATTATAGGTTTGGGCATTAGCGGTTTATATCAAGAGTAATGGCTACTTATTTAAAAGTAATATTCAATATGGTAGAAAAAGTTGAGAGAGCCTTCTTATTTTATGAAAGTAATATTGCTTTGTTGTTGAAGCGCTCAGAGATAGCAATCATGCAAGAGCATATTTGTTCACTTCAACTAAAATTAACCAATGTTTTAGTCTGATTTAAATTGCCTTTGTAATTAGGGCTGGTTTTTTTTTAATTTTTTTTCGTACATTAACTCGCTAATAAATTGAAATCTGTAAATACAAGAACTTGAAATATTTAAATAAAAAAATCAAATTGACAGAAAGTATAATTATTTAAATAGTATGTAAATCAATTACTTATGTTGATCTTGTTTTGTTTTTACTCTATATCTGAATTAATTGGATATAGGTGTAAAAATGAAACCGATTTATAAAGTAAACATAAAAGAATTAGCCAGACTTAGAGAGTGGAAAGAAAAGTGTGATGATGCTCGTAAGCAAAAATTGGCGCATCATTTTCAATACTATCGTCCGTTTATCAATATTGACGCTGTTAATTCTATTAGTCGAAGACATTTATATTCCTGCCCTATACAGAAACGATTAATTCATCTTCTTAGCGATGGAGAAGCAAATGCTTATAAGCGACTGATCTTTGAGCCAGATATTCTCGGTATTAGAGAGCAATTTCCACTGCACCTACCAAAAACACTGGAAATAGCTAAAAGTTTAAAATTTATTCACCCCAGAAATTGGAAGACTAAAGAATTGTATATCATGACAACTGACTTGTTAGTTGATCGTGTTGATATTGAGACTGGTGAGGTTTACCAACAATCCTATAACTTTAAATATTGGGATGCCATTTACCAATATTCTGAAGATGGTTTTGTCATCCAAAAGAGCTGGCGGACTTGGCAAAAAAATAAGATAGAAGAAATTTACTGGCTAGAAAAGAACGTCAAATTTATTCAGGCAACCGAAAGAGACTCCTCAAAGGTAGCTGTTCAAAATATTACCTGGTTTCAGATGCAGCATGACTTAGATGTAGAGCTGCAAGAGCTAGAGCAATTTAAAGCTTATTTTATCAAGAGTTACAAGAATAACCCTCGGGCATGGCTAGAAGAACACTTAAGCAGTGTATGTAAGCTTATGAACAGTTCATTTCGAGATGCCCAAGCTATCTTTCAGTTTGCAGCATATCACCATGAACTCAGTCTCAATATTGAATATCCAATTAGGCTTTCAGAGCCGGTAGCGGTGAACGCGTAATGTTTAGCGTTAATGAAGTTTTTAGCGATATCAAGCAATCTATTCAAGTTAAAATTTGCCACGTAGCAATAGATCTAGCTCTGATTGCTGTGGTTGATTTGGTTCGTTTAGAAGAAGGAAAGCCTTGTTGTAAACCTAAGGTATATAATTTTGAAAAATTTGCCGATTATATTAAAAAAAACAAACTACACCGGACAGTTGAAATGTTGCCGGCATGGATTAATTTTGACGATGAAAAATTAATAAAGTCTGGCAAAGAGCACTGGATAGCTAAACGGGATAAAAAGCTCAACATAGTAGGTTCTTTACTTAACGAGGACACTGTACGTGAATATTTATACGGGAGCGGGGTTGGAGAAAAAATAGGAGCTCTACTAATAGAAAACTCTATTTGGAAAAAATCTAGTAATTATTACAGGCAGCTAAATCGCTATATCACTTATGGTTGCACCAACAATGCTTTGTTACCTTTTGACTATCAGAATTGCGGTAGTAATTATTTTATCCCTGAAGAACGTGGGGTAGAAAATGTAAAGCGTGGACGTAAAACTATTTCACCTAAGCTGCTTGGTCATTTGCATCAACCCGTTTTTTCAGTGGCCCCAGGGATCACTAAAAAAGAAATAAAAAAAATTAAGAAAACTGTTACGGCTGTTATTAGCTCAGCACGAAAAAATATTACTGCTCGAGCCCGGTTATTGTATCGGCGTGAAAATGAATGCCGATTTGTTGATGAGGCAACCCCCTATGGTACGAATAAAAAACTAAAATGGGATGAAGAGACTGATTGTTTATCTGATGCGCAGTTTAGATACCACTTTCAAAAGTTTATAACTCAAGAAGATAAAATCAGAGCAGCCAAAGGACAGATTGTTTTTGATAAAGATCATGCTGATAGAAGTGGATCTACATGGGAGTTTTTAATCGGGCCAACGCATTTATATGAGATTGATGCAACAGTCATGGATATCCACGTTCGTTACCCATATTCAGAGAATGAAAGATTATCTATGGGGAGACCTGTGCTTTATGTCGTTGTCGACGTTTTCTCTACATGTATTGTTGGAATATATATAGGGTTTCATGGTCCTGACTGGGTTGGGGCTGCTGAGGCGTTAGTTAATGCATTTATGGATAAAGTCTCTTTTGCTGCACGCTATGGTCTTAAAATAAATAAAAAAGATTGGCCATGCCACCATCTATGTTACTGGATTAATAGTGATAATGGTGGAGAGTATTCATTGGGGAATATATCGCCACTTTTAAAAGCAAATTTAGGTATTCAGGAGTGGACAAAGACCCGAAGTTATATGGGGGTTGCTAAGGCTGTAGCCGAAAGAAAATTCGGTGTTATTAACGATAGCTTTCTTCATTATCAACCAGGTGCAGTATATGAAGTACGCAGAGAAGAGCAGGACCCATCGCAAAACGCCGTTTGGGATTTAGAGTCTTTGTATCAAGCGATTATTTTAGAGGTAATCTATCAAAACCATACAAACCTAAGAGAAGAACATCATGATTTTAAAGCGGCAAAGAAACGTGCAGGTCTTTCTGCTCAGTCGATCTTTGACTTTTTTATCGGTGAAGAAATGGGAGGTGGTAACCCTACAACTGAAAAAGATGAGGGCCCGATCAGATTAGCGTGTCTTCCTGAAAACGAGGCTTCAGTTACAGCACAGGGTATTAAGTTTAAAGGAGTTTACTACACGTCTCCTTATGCTAGGCAGCAAAAGTGGTATTTTCGA
This sequence comes from Pseudoalteromonas sp. XMcav1-K, assembly GCF_044005875.1. Lineage (NCBI taxonomy): Bacteria > Pseudomonadati > Pseudomonadota > Gammaproteobacteria > Alteromonadales > Pseudoalteromonadaceae > Pseudoalteromonas > Pseudoalteromonas sp. XMcav1-K. The sequence continues at coordinate 545,353 of NZ_JBIPJE010000050.1, forward strand.
GCCAAGCAGTTCGGAGTTTTTCCGATTACGGTTAAATGGAGTAGAGTTTCAGCGGATTTAATTTGGTACCAAACGCCCGAAAACGAAGTCATCGCTTTGAAAATAAAACCTGATAAAAGTCGTCGATTTATGCGTCAGACTTGGGAGGCTGTGGCCATTCGTCAGCACGAATACGCTAGAGAAAAGCATGCTGCCAAACGCGAAAAAGCGAGGCAAGAATTAATCAAAGAGCAGCAACAGCGTGACTTACTTGATAGGAATAAAGAAGAGATAAGTGGGATACCTGAAAATACAGTAAAGTCCCGTCAAAAAGGTATTCAAGAACGAAAAGATGAGCAAGCGATTATTGATAAAGCTCAGATTGATAAACGTAATAAGCAAGCGATTGGGCAAATAGAGAAGACAGGAGCAAGTGAGGGCAATCATGAGGAAATGCAAATAAAGCCTCAAACTAAGAAGCCAAAGAAACGAAGCTTAAACTCTCGACTACAGCGTTCAAAAAAATAATGGTAAGGGGGACAAATGAAATTATTCGACCCAGCTTTTCCTAAACCTGTGCTCATTGAAGAGGCTGTATATCATAATCATCAAGATGAATGGTTAAACGATAATCCATTGATCCGGGCTATCACGGTTAAAGATACAGACGTTGTTGAAAGTGAAATAGGATATATTCCTAAATTACCAAGTAATATTCAAAGTCTAAACGGTGTTTATCAAAAAACAGCATTACATCGACTGAGCTGTATTAATGTCGTACACCCTTGGTCTGCGGCACTTTATGAAGATATTTTGTCTGCAATTTTATTTGGATATATTAACCGAGATCCTAGGAAACCCGAAATTCGGAGGTTTCAAAGAGAGTTATCAAGTTTATCAATGCTTAAAAAGCGTGATGAGATCTATGAAAAAATATTTGTTTCTCCTCTTAGTCCGCTAACAACCACTAGTAACGCTGTTGTCACCGGCCCTTCGGGTAGCGGCAAAACAACAACAATTCGACGAACACTGCTAGCAATTCCACAGGTGATCATTCATCCAGAGTTTGATAATACACCAGAGAAGCTAACTCAAATTGTATGGTTAAGCTTTGATATGCCAGCTAGTGACTCACCTAAAGCACTCGCATTAGCGTTCTTTAGAGCAATAGACATGGCAATTGGTAGCAATTACTACAATGAATGGAAGGGGCGAAAATCAGAGGGAATAGAGCATCATTATGCGGCGATGCAACTACTGATACTAAAGTACAATATCGGGTTTATTCACATTGATGAAATGCAATTTATGTTGAAGTTTGGTTCGGGGCGAAACTCAATTACTTTGCAAGCAGTCGAAGCTCTTTTTAATAAATTGTCTGTACCGACATTAACCAGTTGTACGCCGGAAGGCTTAAAGTTATTTGATCCTGTACCAGCTGAGTTTTCGAATAACCTCGATGTAATAACGACAACTCGTCGAGTCTATTCTGATCAGATCTATGTGTTTGAGCTTGCCCCGATAGACTCTGATTTATTTGATGATTTATTTAGTGCCTTCTTTCCCGCATCCCTCAGTCAGAAGCAAAAGGGGTTTAGTGAATCTTTTAAATTTAAGGTAGCAACTTTAAGTGCTGGCTTATTAGCTGTTATCACGAGGTTAGCGCAGCTTTATCATCGAATAGCGTTGAGTGTGACAGACATACCTGAAGAAGAACTACTGGAAGACATATTTATTGAACAATTCGGTCCGTTAGCTGAAGCATTAAGACGTTTGCACGAAACGGGCAATGAAGACATGCTAGAGAATCTATTGAACCGAGATGATGCTAATAATGTTGTTTGGGCATTAGAAGAACAGAAAGGAAAAAAAATCCAAAAGCGGGTAAGTGTTCCGGACATTAATAATGATCATAAAGGCTAGTGCTTATGAGCGTCTATCACTTTCCTGCCCCTTTTGAAAAAGAGCACCTTCTTGGATGTTTAATGCGCTACGTCTTACCCCAAGGCCGGAAGGAATACGTTAAAGTAGCTAAACGAGTGTCATCAAATGTTAGTAAAGTTAATTCGAACAGTTATTGGCAATCTGTTTATACCGATATTCTCAAGCAATACTTACCCAAATACCACCATCAATTAGCGCTTAACAATACGTTATTAAATGTTTATACCAGTTTAATTGAAAGTGACTTTTCCATTGTATTGGCGGAGCAAGTAAAGTATCCCAGCAAGTTACAACTCAAACATGCAAATCTGGAACAGGTTCATAAAGGCTGGAAGTGGTGCCCTGAATGTATATTCGATGATGAAGATGAGTGTGGAGTCGCTTATTGGCATTGTGAACACCAATTTCCGCTCAAAAAACGATGTACCAAACATGGGGCATTATTATTATCTGGTTGTCAGAGCTGCGGTTTTGCTTGGTCTTCAATTTTGCAAGGGCCTGGCCCCTCAGCGAGTTGCCCTAAATGTGGAAGTACATTCTCAGAGCGTCACAGAGAAGATAGTTACGACGATTTATGGATCGAAAGAAGTGCAAACGGTATTTTAAATGGAAGTTTAAATTTTGATAAAAATAAAGTTAAAGAATGCTTCAAAGTACAGTACGGTTTTGGTGAATTTAAGCGGCAGTGGTCTGTAGCTGAGAGAAAACAAATTAGAGATCAGCAAGACTTATTTGGAAACTGGATTGACTCACTCAACTTATTAAATCATTTAACACCTTTGCCAAATGGCAGGAATAACTCAGAGCATCCCGCATTTAATGTCAGTACTTATGTGTTTAAAAGTTATGATTATGCGCCAATAATTCACCTGTTATTTAGCCGTTATTGTCGGGAGGAAATATGTTAGTACTCCTGCCAGACGAGACGATTTATAGTTACCTTACTCGCTGTTGTTTAATGGATGGATATCCAACGTTGGCGTGTGCGTTAAAATACAGAATAGGAAGCTCAAGTAAGCAATGGAGTGCGTTTTTTCCTAGCTTCATATCTCAAGTTTCGTCATTTTCAGGTATTCCATTTCAGCAGTTGCTGTATAAGCATACTGTTTATCCCTTGTATCGAACATTCTTATCAAAAGCAGTATCCACTAAAGTTGAAGAGCTTTTATTGGCTGGTGGAACATTAAATTTAGAATCAAAAATGTCGTTGGTTGCTAACCGTTCAAAAATGACAGGAGAACTAAAGTATTGCCCACTATGTACGAAACAAGACATCGAAAAGTATGCATGGTGCTATTGGCATTTACAGCATCAACTGCCAGGCGCTTTAGCTTGTACAATTCATGACTGTAGACTCGAAGGCATTAAGGTAAACCGAAAACGCTTAATATTGCCTCCAACTGAAAAAGTAAGTCTTAGCACAGTAAATGAAAAAGCAGTGAAACTCGCAATGCTAAGCCAAAACATATTTAAGTTGGGCGGGTATGGGCTTAATTCAGAAATTATTAATCGTGTTTATCGTCATCGTTTAGTAGAACTCGGGTTAGCAACATGTAACCAGTCAATTCGCATTAAGATTAGTCAATGGCGAAAACACCTAAGGCTTTATTGGGAGTCTATTTGCGATGATCCGCAAATTTCACAGATTTTAAGCAAGTCCAAACCCTGGCAGTATCCAGCAAACTTGTTGTATGGAAATAGTAAGACATTTCATCCTCTAAAGCATTTGCTAGTTATTGGTCATATGTTTAATACATTTGATGAATTTATGTCGATATATCGTTTATTTGAAAAAGGGCAAGAACCTTGCGTCGATTCTGAGGTTGAAGTAAATGGTGATAACTTAGCTCGCAGTATGCCTGACAAAAAGATTCTTGGCTTTTTAGAAAATGGTTATAGCTTAAGGCGGACTTCTATTCTGTGCGGAGTGAGCATAGGTTATACGAAGAAAATTTCACAGATATATGGAATTACTATCCATAGACGCACTCAATTTATTGACGAAGGCAAAAGGCGTGAAATATGGCGTAAGCTCTTAGTTGGCTTGTCTACGCAAAATATAGCTGCTTCGGTGGAAACGTCAGTGGGGGCAGTTGAGCAAATACTTTCTTGTCACCCTGAAATTGTTCAGCTTAGAAAGAAAATTCGTTTTCACAATCTACTCAAGAAGCATCGTGGCCAGTTAATTTCGGCTGTTCAAAGCAGTACTTCCCGCCAAGAAGTAAAGAAGGCAGTTTCCTCTAGTTATACCTGGCTGTTTAAGCACGACAAAGATTGGTTGTATTCGCAACTTCCTGCTGAAATTCCACGCAGTCAACGTTATACGCGTGGTGGTAAATCCTGTGTTTGAGTCGCTCGAATTTTTTAAATTGGTATACGGCGTTTGTTTGATTTCAAACTTATCGTTATCTACCACAGCAAGCTGTGAATAAATCCAGAGAGTTATGAATAACAGTTAAAAGTAGTAAGCAGGAAGGAATTTCTCACCAAAAGAGAAATTATTTTGGCCTCAAAAAAGAGAATAATGAGAATTAAAAAATTTGCAACAGTGAATTTGCTAAGTCATTGATTTGGGATGACCGAACGCTGTACATGTAACCATTTTTGCCAATATATCGCTTGACACATATTTGATGAAATTGGTCTAAACGCAGATTTTTAGGTGCTTACAGTGCAACTGGTTTCAGTTCCGCGAAGCGGGCAAGTAAAAATAAAGGAGTGAACCATGGTAGACGAATTCGCAGTGATAAAGGCTCAGAAAATTTTGCAAAACTGGAAAGCAAGCTCTCGGCAAATTTATTCGATATTGTCGTTAGGAGTTAATGAAAAAGAGCTTGAAGAAAGGAGTAGACTGATTTTACAAATCGACCAAGCGTTAAAAATTATGTTCAACAACCCTGAAAATATTAATGGTTTTATGAAAATGCCAAATAAGCATCATCTATTTGATGGAAGTGAGCCACTAGATTTTATCGAAAGAGAAGGAATAGTGGGGCTAAAAATGACGCTAAAGCTTGTCTTAGGGATCGCTTCGAACTGAATAGATCAACATGAGAGTCACAAGCAAACTAGAACGAAAACCTCAACTAAGGTCAGTAGACACTGAATCATTAAGTCTAAGCACTGAATTCTATTCTGAGGGGAAAAAGTAATGAAACCAGATATTTTATTTGAACAGACAGTTAGTGATTTCCCGGAGCTAAAGAGAAAATTGTTGGCTTTGTTTAAAACCCCAGACCAAGCCCTCAGTTGGTTAATTAATCCAAAGTGGCAGCTAGAAGGAAGATCACCCGCGGAGTGTTTGGAAAATGACTTAGATGCTGTATTAGATCTAATAAGAACGATAGAGCAAGGAGATTTTTCTTGAATACCGACGCTATACGTCGAAAAATCCAGTAGCTTAAAATTAAAGTAATATCTTGTTGACTATATTAAGAAAGTTTATTTATAGTAAATAAGACTTTTGCAGTCGGCTACCGAGCATGTTGCTCACTTTTCCGCTCCCCTCTGTTGCACGGGAGGTTTCAACTGCAAACCAGATATAGATCTGGAACCTTTTAGTGAAACCTAATTCTCAGTTTATGGAGAAAACTATGTGCAGGATTGATGCGCCTTTTGGCAATGTCACCTTTGAAGAAAAAAACGATCCCAAAGAACGCTTTGAACAAGCGCTTGATGAATTTGATGTTCAGGGGAACTTACGACTTTTATTGATTAAACACCTTTCTGACAATTGGCAGAATGTTTTTCGCGGAGTAGAAAAACTAGAAGATTCATTGTCGAACCTTGGACAGTTTAGCTCTGAGCAAGAAAAATGTGTTGGCTTCTATGTAGATCTATTAAAGCAAGATTTGTTTGATGATGATCTTACTTTCTTTTTTAGAATGCAGAAAAAGAAAAATAGCCCTCAAATGGCGTTTTTAGATGATGTTATTCAACAGTTCTTCCCTGATTCTCCATTCGGTCTTTTTGAAGCTGGTATCAAAAATAAAGTAAATGACTACTATGTAATGGTTTTATGGCTTTATGGAGCAGATTACCATTATTCTCAAGCCTTTTTTGATGATGAGGCACTAAACAAGTTAGAGCCACAAAAGAGGCAAACAGTGTTGTGGAACTACCTTTATGCTGTAGCGCCTGAGCTTAAATATTTGGAAGGAACTGAGCTATTTAGAGAGTTGCAGAGCATAGCTAAAGCCCACTTAATTACGGGGCCGCTAACGAAAAAATCCTCAAATATTATACGAGGTATTGAATTTATTAAGGCTTGGGTAAAGTCAGATGCTAACGCGGGTAAGATGTTATTGAGTAGTATAGATTTCCTGTATGACTTTAATTCACCTTGGGAAAACATACAGTCGTCAGTATATTACGGAAAAACAGACGATGAAGATGTTTCTGAGCTACTTAATAAATGGTTGGAAGATACTAAATTAAATATTGAAAAGCTTCTGTATATTAACACTGATTTAACCCTTGCGAGCACAGAAGATAGTGAACAATGGGCTAAAGGCTTAGATAGCTATTTTATCTCATACTGTAACGAAAAATTTTATAAGCATTATGACCGCAGCGAGTTAAGTCGTAAAGAGCTAGATAACGCACTAAAAAGTGCTCATCTAGACTTGTGTTCTGACTTAACACATAAGCAAATACCTAGCTGGATTAAATACTCTATTAAAAGTGACTTCCAATCTGTACTCGAATCTAAAAGCTCGATATATGCATTTTCAAATAGCAAAGAAAAGTGGATCAATAGCCAATATTTTGATTCATGGAAGAGAATCCTTTTAGAGCAGCTCGACGACTTATCAATAGAAAAAAAATTAAGTATTTTGTCTTGTAATCCGCCATATACAGAGGAGTGTATTGAAGATTCGTTTGATTGGTGGGATGAGCTTTTTACAGGCTTAATTGAAACGAATAACTTCCCAAAAAGTTTGGTTCCTGATTGGACGATTGCCGCTCTTGACCGTTTGAAGCGTGAAAATGTGCTTCCTTATATTGATAAAAGTATTGGTATATTGCGTGGTGAACTGGTTAAAGCAGAAAAAAAAGAAAATACAAAAATATACCATCAAAAACTTGAAAGGTTACTAAACGCTCTTGATCACTCTTCGTCTAAAAAAGCCCTGCGCCATAGACTATTATTGATGCGCTCTTCAAAAGAGCCATTTTCAGATGAGTCCCTTTCAAAAATTGGCAGTGCATTTGAACGTGAAGGTTTTTATAGATGGTACGACTCATTAAAACAGCTTTCAAATACTCATTTTGCTTATCAAACAAATGGTAATCGAGCAGTAACACATGAGAATTATAACCAAGTTCAGAGTGATTTTTATGTTAAATTTTCTCATGAGTTAGCAGATTTTTGTTTGAGCCGTTTGCGCCTTCGTAAAGGTGAAAAGGCAATAGATGGTAAATATGAATCCTGCCAAGTAGTCGAACAATCTTCTATTTGGAGACAAGGGTACTTAAAAGCCTTAACTGAGTTGGGTTTTGACCTAAATGGTAAAGTTCATAAAACAGTGAATTTCACTAAAAAGTCTGATCCTAACGAAGATGTTCGCTCTATCGCAGGCGAGTGCTACAAAGCGGTTCGTCGTCATGCAAAGAAGAACCCTTCAATTCAAGATTTAAAACGCGGCATTATTGCAGCCGAATGGTGGCTTTTATTATGTCAACGTCAAGAGTTACTAGGCTCTGAATCTGTTGATTATGATGCAGCACTCAAAACAAGGCGCAACTTAATGCGCAATCCCTAAACTAATCAAAACCTAAATAATCCAACCTTGGTGTACTGGAGCCTGATGCTCCTCCTCTGACGCTAGCCGTCCGCCATGTTGAAACTTTACGGTCTGCATGCGCAGGTCAGTCAAGGAGTATACGTATGTCTACACAAAATAGACCCGTCGAATTTTCGACTCATCCACTCGCTACTAAAATAGACGAGTTAGTCATTAATTGGCATATAACCGAAGCTTGTAACTTCAACTGCGGTTATTGTTTTGCTAAATGGGGCAAGCCAAACGAATTGCACCGTTCACTTGAATCAATAGAGAAGCTCTTAGATAGTTTGGCAAACTATTTTATTCATGGTTACCCGCCAATTAAGCAAGTACTTCAGTATGAAAATGTTCGACTCAACATTGCTGGTGGTGAACCAATGATGTTAGGCAGTACTTTTTCAATTGTTCTGATGCTAGCAAAACAAAAGGGTTTTAGAACTTCAGTGATTACTAACGGCCATTACCTATTGAATAATAAATTCGATCTTCCTGCCAATGCCCTAGATATGGTTGGTATTAGCTTTGATAGCCAAAGTTATGATGCTAGAACCACAATAGGAAGGGTTGATAGAAAAGGAAACTCAATAAGCAGTGATGACTTAAAGCTTGCTTTCTCAAAGTTAAGAAGTACACAAAGGGGTCTTAAAACCAAAGTTAATACTGTTGTAAACAAGCTAAATTGGGAGGAAGACTTTTCATCTTTGATGCTTGATGTTAAGCCAGATAAATGGAAGGTTTTGCAGGTAATGCCTTATGGTAATGATGATCTATTGATAACAGATGAGCAATTCAATCGGTTTCTAAAGCGTCATGAGAATCAAGGAATACCGATTTTTCCTGAGTCAAACCTTGCAATGACAGAGTCATACTTGATGATTGATCCTAAAGGACGCTTTTATCAGAACCTGAATCAAAGGTTTGGCTATGTTTACAGTAACTGTATTAATTACGTGGGGTGCGATTTTGCTCTCAAAGAGATTAACTTTAACGCCAAAACATTCTTAGAACGTTATTCGACCAATGATAGTGTCATAAAGTTAAGTGAAGGAGTCCACTATGGAAGCTAAACTCCTAGAATGCGATTTTGAGTCTGCATTAACAGCTGAATATATTCGTACTCGATGTGAGCAAGTTCTAGAATGTTATGAGAATAGGAAAGCTAACTCTTGGCTTTTGTCGCCAATATCTTCAAGGAAAGCCTATATTTGTAATAAGAATCGAGGGAATGATGGCAAGTACAAAAGGTCTTATGGAACAAGAAAAGAGGCTGCCGAAAAAGCTGCATCAATCTATGAAAAGCGAGGTGTGCCTTTGTTTGAATACAAATGTGATTTTTGTGGGAATTGGCACTTGAGTAAAAGGCACTGAGGAAGGTTCGAATCATACTTTTTAAATTGCTAAAATGTAAATATAGGAGTTTCAAACTTTATTTTTACACTAATGCTCAAAAGTAAGGTTTTAGTCATTTTGTTTCAAACTTGCATTTGGTATTAATTCCTTTTAAAACAATGTGCTTAAGTTGCAAACTTTATTCAAAAATGACATTAATGAGGATCATTAATTAAGTTGGTTAACAATTTAATTAAAATGGTTATCTTAATGAAGTTGGTTAATTTAGACGACTATCGATAATACTTAAAAGGCGAGCTATAAATGGCTCGCCTTTTTAATATTTAGAATGCCTAATTTGTTAGGTCAACAATTTTCCAACCAGCGTATTCAGTTTTATCAGCGTGTTCTGCTGGAAACCTTGATTTATCCATTGCCACGCAAAGTAAATGCTTTGGCCTTGAAAAAGCTACGTATAACTGTTTCATGAATTTGGGTTTTCTTACGCCTGTCGGAGTCGTAGTCTTCTCTCCCAGTATATATTCTATTAATTGGCCTACATCGAATTCATGGTTTTTTGTCTCTAAAACCAGTGTGGCTGCATGTGTTTCTCCTTTTACAGAGTGAATAGTCGCTATTTCATTCTTAATTATTCGGCCATTAACTTCAGTGATTTCCTCGTTTGGATTTATAGGGTTTTCAACAGTAGTAGTCCTATTATCAAAATCCATAAAGTCCGAATGCTTTAGATTAAAAATAGCCTTGAATGTGTTTGTTGCTTGCTCCCAATGTGCTTCTTCAATCTCAACGTTTATTAAGCTTTTAACTGCTATATTGAAGTTAATGTGTTCACCAGAATCTTTTAAATATTTCCTGATACTTGAAACCGCATAGCGTTCTTCGGAACCATCCGAAAAACTAAGTGTTGAGTTCGATAATTGACCAGTTTTAGCTATCCCTTCTAGTATTAATCGATAAGCGTCATGGGTAGATTTATACTTTCTACTTTCATAAAAATAATGAATTAACTTGTTAGGCTTAAAAGTATTGGTTGAATAACTTTTGTCATAGGAGGAAACATAATGGCAAATAGTTAGTCCTTCATCTTTTCTTACACCAACTGCACCAACAGTTTTAATTGGCTTAGTGCAGTCGATTGGTACTTCTATTTCACACAATGCGGCAAACTTTTCTAAGACGTCATTCCTTGAATTTTCATCTACTAGAAATATTGTGTGTGATGTATGTTCAGGCATATCTATGCTTGAATTAAGATCAATGCGATTAAAGCTTAAATTTTTAGACAACAACGCAATAGAATGATCAAATCGATAGCTATTTTCGATTTTTTCTAAAGTGATTTGGTTATAGGATTGGTTTTCTTCTCCTTCGCCACTGTAAATAGCTTGATCAGGATCTCCAAATCTTTGCACTTTTACACCGTCTTCAGCGAATATGTCATTTATCAATTCGTCCTGATACCTTTGAGTGTCTTGCATTTCATCAATTAACACTACGGGAAATCGAGACCGCACGGCATTCTTTATATTCGGATTAGTTAGCAGGTAATATTTTGCAAACGCATACATTTCGCTGTAGTAGAAATAGCCATTTTCCATTAATCGGTGTTTAGCTGAAACTAAATTATTATAACTTTTTGACGTGGACTCATTTGCAAAGCCTGGCACGGTTAGCTTTAGCTCTTCTTGTTCAAGTCTAAATTCCATTCCATATAGTGAGTTTATGCGCTTGCGTTCAAGATAAGCTTTTGTTCCATAGCTTAAATAATTCCAACCTTTGGTGCTGCAAATATCATCATCGATAGAATTAATTTTGTAGCCACTAGATCGAAGAAACGGTATAGCTAGAAACTTATTTACAAACTCTTGGATTGTGCCGATAAAATGCGGGTAAGAAAGTAAATTTTCACCATAATTACTTTGCTTCAAGCGCATTATTATTTCGTTTTTTGCAACATTTGTATGCGTCAATACGCAAACACCTTGATGACTGTGCTTCCATTTCTTAGCGATGATTAGGAGCTTCGCCGAAACCATTGTCGTTTTCCCGCTCCCAGGACAAGCTTGAACATCTTCATAGTTTGTTATTGCCTGTCGACGTACTGCATCAAACTCAACTTCTAACAGAGATTCAACTTGGCTAATATCATTGTCATTAATTTCAATCATGATTCAGTTACAACCGCGTCAGAAGCAGGTACAGTTACAACCTCGGTAGGAACTGGTTCTGGCACGACTTCAGCAGGGAGTGGTTCAGTCACATATTCGATGGCGTTGACAATATAAGGGGGCAGGTTAGCCTTTAGTTCCTGTGGCTGCCCTTTAAATTTTGACAAAATGTTTGCTAATGAGTAACTAACCTCACTCTTTCCTTCTCCTTTGCTTTCAATAGCTCCATATAACTGAACTGCTCGTATTTGTTCACTAGCGTTCAGGTTATCGTAGTCATCAGTATTGCCATGTATCGATTGGTAAACTTCTTTCGCAAGTCCATACTTAGCAAGACAGAATTCGAAAGTCCAATCATCAGAAATGAATGTTTTAACTAGTTCACCATCAAATTCTTGTTTTTTATTTTTCTTCTCTTGAATTTGTTCGGCTGTTAGTTCGTTGAGCCAATAACTTAGGTTTCCACCTTTCCCACTACCATTAGGTTGTTTTTTCCTTTTAAAACCATAATCATTGTCACCGGTATATTCAGCTTCGTCTGGCCACAGATCGAGATCAGTAACACAAGCAACCTTCATTGGTAGACATTGTGGGGTTTCCGATGTGGGGTTTGAGCGATATACTTTCGCGTATCTTTTTCTTGATAGGCCATTTACGTTCACTAAAGAAACACCATAATCTTCTAAAGGTCTACCTAAAAGCTCTGCAATTTTGGGAAGTAATACTACTTCTGCAACCCCTTCAACTAATAGTACACCTCTTGCAAAAAACATATTTGCTTTTGTGGAATCCAAAAACTTTTCAAGGAAAACATAGTCTTCAGGTGCCAGATTAGTGCATTCTTTTCTTAATGGAAATGCTTTACCATCTTGCATCAATATTAAGTTTTCCAAAGGCGCTTTTGAGGCAAGCACTGGGCTATGAGTCGACAGAATACACTGGAGCTGGCTATTATTGTCACTAATATACTTAATAAATTTCAACTGTAGTTGAGGGTGGAGGTGAGCTTCAGGCTCCTCTATAAGTAAAAGAGGGTATTGGTTTTGTTCTTGCTTAATCAACATTAACTCAGTAGCCATAAATAATAAACTGCTATAACCTAAGCCATGGTTGACTCCTGAAGCGTCTAACTCAAGTGTTAGTTTCTCCAAAATTGATTTTAAAGCTTGTGACTTTTCGGGGTCACTCATTTCTGAGTATTCATTGCTCCCTAGTAAACTCATAACTGGCGCAAAAGTACTAGATTTAAATGTCAGATACTCTAGGATTGAAGATATTTTATTTTGGGCTGAAGCTATTGCATCATCTGCTTGGATATTTTTAGTAGCTTCAGTCAGTAGGTCAATAATGCGTTGCGTAGCGTCAATATCGCCTGCAACACTAGATTTGCTTCCTAAAATTTGTGATAGCCTAGAAGAGCGACCTGCTGAAAGTTCAGTTCCAGCATCACGAAGAGGTTTTAGGTATGTTGTTGCTAAATATTCACGAATATCTCTTTCTATTATAGGGCCGTCACCATTAGCTCCAGAACGAATATCTGTTTTTATAAATTGTGTTTTTTTAAACTGGTTTTCTGACAATTGAGCTTTTAGGTTAACGTATAATGATGACTCATCGGGACCATTTTCAATGCTTTCATTTGTTAAATGCTCTAGAAATATTCCTGCCTCATTTTCCGAAAGCCCTTCAAACTTTACCTGGATCTTCAGTTCATTTTCTCCAATAGAAAAATCTGTGGTGCTTAAACTAACCCATTCAGCAGAAGTAGTGTCTAGAAGGATTCTAATTGAATCAATAAGAGAGGTTTTACCCGCGTTGTTTTCACCAACGATTAGGTTGAGCCCTTTGTTTAATATTAAAGAGAAGTCCTTAAATTGTCTGAAATTTTTAATTTTTATTTGCGATATATACATGATTTCCCTCTCATTTTTAACTTCAGATTACATTTTAAGGTTGTTTTTTCTTAAGGTATACAGAAATTACGTTGAAATCTTGAATTTTGGCCCTCTAATTTTTTTGGGGCGCTAATTGGAGGTTTATTTTTTAGATTGAGTTTCTATAAGTTAAGATTTTATATAGCTAGGGGTTCTATACTAAGGCTCTAATATATATATACCGTTATATTAAATAGAAAAGCTAACTTTATGCTTTTGTTTAAAAAAGACGTTTTTCTGTCAATAAATCTATCTGACAGTTATATATAAATATTGTGATAATATCCTTTATTAACAATTACTTATAATTATTCTTTCGCTAGACTAAAACGATTTTGCTTGCTATTCCTGTATTAAAGTCATCTTTTAGGAATAGCAATTGAAAGTAAAAATAAATAAAGCCTCAAAAATTATTAAGGACTGGCTCAAGCCTCTATCAAAAGGCACTTACGAACCCATTATAAAAGTTTGGTCTGGTCCTAAAGGGACTCGTCGTCACTTTTTCAACGGTATGAAGGATAGGCGAAAACATCATTTTTTATCTGATGGTGAACGTCGATTTGGGATCTATCACGAGTCATTACCTAGAGTGCTCGATTACTACGAGCAATTTCCTTTGTGGGACATCGAACTTGCGATTAAAACTGCTCATGAAATGGGAATTCGGTATCCCATGGATAGTGATGGTGAAGCTTATGTCATGACCACTGATTTATTTGCCCGTGAGTATAATCAGCAGCTAAATAAAATCGAAAAAGTAGCTTACTCATATAAGCCTCTTGCTTCACTTGACTTTGAATCTAAGCATCCTGTTTCTGTTAACAGAACCCTAGCGAAAATTGAGCTAGAAAGACGTTATTACGAAAAGAAAAACATAAGATTTAAGTTGGTAACAGATGCACATATTTCAAAAATGTGCGCTAAAAACCTGCTTAAGCACCGAGCATGTGCGAATTTCAAACATGAGTTTATTGAACATGAAGAACGTTTCATTAATGAGTTCATGAATATCTGGTTTGCATATGAAAACCCTACTGTTAATGAGATATTGAGAAGAGTTAAGCCCAAGTTAGTATTACCCAAAGAGGATCTAATCTCTCTGTTTGATTGGGGAATTTGGACGCATCAAATCCCTGCTGACTTGGAAACTGAGATTAACCCTTTTCGTCCGTTAGTGATGAAGGAGGTGGTTTAATATGTTTCAACGTCATTCAATTGTTCGAACCGAAAATGACTCGATCAATTACCTAATTGTTGATGTGAATAATGCAGCAGGAAAACTCGCATTTTATGATTTGAATAAAGTCCCGCATCGTCGAAAGTCACTTTCAGCTTCCCCAAAGGCCTCACCAGTGCGTCCTCGACGGCAGCAAAGTAAACCAGACGTGATGTCGTTTGGAGAGTTTCAATCGACAATTAGTAACTATGATTATCAAGTGGTACGGGCGGAGTATGAAAATGGTCTTTACGTCCCAAAGAACCTCCCAAAGATGGAAAGAGATACCTTTATCCAAGAACGGACGCAGGCTGCCAATGATAATTATGAATTGATTAAGCCTATCTTAGAAGATAGCGAAAAGCTTTACGACTATTTATACGAAAAAGGGCAAGCTAATAAGCACATTAAGCAAATCAGCCTGGAAACTGGCGTTGCTACCGTGCAGATATCTCGTTTGTTAGCACAATACTTCTTTCGGGGTAAATGCAAAGCAGCCATGTACCCCAATTACCGCTATTGCGGTTGCAATTATCAACCTGTTAAACAAACGCATGAAAGTCTTAAAAAGCGTGGTAGGCCAGCGGAGTATACAGAATATCGAAACAGGCTGCCCCAGGATGAAGACAACATCAGAGAGTTTTTAAGAAAGCTCGGGAAAAAATTATTCAATCGGTTCAATTACACCCAACAGTATCGGTTATTTGATTTTTACTATCAAAGCGAAGAAGTGGCGACTGTAAACGAGAACGGTGACGAAACGACACGGCGCATACCGCTACTTCAGTCAGAGAGCATTAGCTTTTCTCAATACTATGCATTTACTAAAAAGCTAGAAAAAGACCGCACGTTCGTCTGGCGTAAGAATGGTGATAAGCACTTTTTAAAGGAATACGAAAGCCGTTTTGGCCGTGCAAGAGATGGCGTGCCAGGACCGTCATTCAGATATGAAATTGATGCGACTAGGGAGGATGTATATCTCATTTTTCCTTATTTCACTGAGCAACGCCTGTCTTCAGGGAGACCAGTAACTTACCGTGTAAGTTGTGTCTATTCCGGCATGGTTGCTGGTTTTCATGTGGGCATTGGGGGGCCTAATTGGGTGGGTGTAATGCAAGCTTTGTATAACGCCTTCACCGACAAGGTTGAGTTTTGTAAACGATACGGGGTTCATATTGAGCCCTGGCAATGGCCATGCGACGTATCGTGCAATGAGTTGACTATTGATAATGGTGTCGAATTTCCGAAAGAAAATATGGCGAATTTGCTTGACGAGAAATTGGGCGTCGACTGCATAAACTATACCGCAATCTACAGTGGTAAAAGCAAAGGCGGAGTTGAGGGAGGATTTGAAATTGATAAAAAAGACGTTATTCAATTCATGCCCGGCTATGTTGAACGCTTGCCTGAGCGGGGCGAACCGCATGCATCCAATTTCGCAACTTATACGTATGACGAATTTATGCGTTTGCTGATCATGCAGACATTGATTCGAAACAATGAGGTATTTAAAAACAACATTCACGACCAAGTCATGTCTGAAGAAGGGATTCCGTCAACCTCGTTAGCTGTATGGAATTTTGGCATGGAGCATTACATGAATAATGGCCGTGGTAAACGCTTTGCAAAAGAACAATACCTATTTGCCTTACTACCTTCAGGTAGGGCAGCTACCACCTCGCGTGGTATCAAGTTTAAGGGTCTTTATTATTCTTGCCCGTTTGCTAAATCAGAAGGATGGCTAACCGACAGTAAATCAAGAGCAGTTAAAACCTTGGATGTGCGTTACTTTGATGCCGATACAAATCGAATTTGGTATCGCCACGAGGGGAAAATATACGCTGCTACTTTAAATGATCATTCTGAAATATATCGTAATCGTACCTGGTTTGATGCTTTACATCGATTGAAATTATATGACAAAGAACGCGCGATTCAACAAGTGCGAGAGCGTGAGGCGCGTATGCAGCAACTTGACGCGACGTCTGAGTTGACGCGAGCAGCAAAAGAACGCCTGAAAGGGACTGGAAACGTAACTAAGGCACCCAAGCAACATATCTCGACGATGGCTTATATTCAAAAGCAAATGCAGGACAACGCAACAGCCCAACTCTTTAGAGACATCTTGAGCGTTGGAAATGATGGGCAGCTAGAAGTAACACCTAAATCTTTTACTATGCCAATTTTAGGAAAAAACACCAAACAGAAATTAGCTGAGATGTACGGAGGTGCAGAATAATGAAAATCAAAGAAGCAGAATATAAACCATACAAAATTACCAGTTTTCAAGGGAATCCGCTAATCGAAGCAATTGAACCTGCACTTTCGTTACAATGTTTTGCTAGCGATCTAACTCACAGAGTTATTAGTGAGGATTGTGCAGAAATAAGTGATTTCGAGCGGGAGCTTAGTGTTGAGTTAGTAGATCTAACTTATACCGTCCACCCTGAGCTGTATACGCTCTATAAGACGATTCTGAAGAACATATTGACTGGTTATTTGCATCGCAACCCCTTGTCAGTTGAAATGAAGGCTGAACAACATAAAGCCTCTGTTGAGAAAAGCTATCAGATTTCAGCAAGTATGAACCTTTCTAAATGCATATCTATTATCGGAGTTCCCGGCACAGGAAAGACATTGGCGGTAAGAAAATGCTTATCCTTGCTTCCTAAAGTCTTAAAGCATACTCAGTACAAAGATCAACGACTAATGCTTGACCAGATTGTTTTCGTTGAGTTCCAGGCACCAGTGACTAAAACGAGAAGAGGGTTTGTCTTAAGTTTTTTTAACGCAATTGACGAGGCCATAGGTACAAAGTATTACGATGAATGGAAAGGGAAAAGCATTGCAATACCTGTATTGATCCAAGAGGCGAAAAAGATTGCCTTGAATCACTCCCTAGGAATGGTTTTTATTGATGAGGTCCAGCGCTGTGCCTCGAATGATTGTAACAAAGATGACTATTCGACTTTAGAATTTATTGATGACTTCTTTAATTCGGTGGGAGTGCCATTAATCGTTGCAGGTACACCAAAAGCTCGCCCTTTGTTTAATACCACGATGAGTACTACAAGACGTCTGAGTTCGTCACGCAAATTCAATTTTGATCCAATTAAGGATGATTTAGAGAGCTTAAAAAATGATGAGCCATCTTATTGGGATATATTTCTAAAAGGTTTCTACTATCCGAGTTTATTGAATGGAGAATTTGAGTTTGACGTACCATTTATGAGGCGAGTTTATGAGTTAACCGCAGGGTTGCCTGCTATGACAGCACGTTTGATGCGTTTGTCGTATGAGCAAGCGATTGAATCTGGCGAAGAAGTTTTGTCGATTGAGCTTTTAGAAGAGGTCTACCAAGATCAATTTGACTTAATTCATAATGCGCTGCTTTCACTTGCCACGGGAAATGATCTGGGATTTGAAGACATTTTACCTGAAGGTGAGTTTAAGTGCCCGACAGATAAGGCCATTGAGGATGCTATAGCCAGAGATATTGCATTTCACGAAAAACTAGCTCGAAAGAAAGGTGCGGATGATGGCGAAGTCTTAGAGTTTGAGGATATCGAACAAGATTATATGCCACTTGGTGATATGCGAAACTTGAAAGGCCTTCCGAAAGATGACTTGATAGCCCAGTTGGGAGTCTCATTATGATAGCGAGAAAGGCCGTATTGGCTAATATTGATATCATGCCTGATGAGCATATTTTGGGGCCACTAGGAAGGTTATATTTATATTCTTCATACAAATCCATCGGTGATGCAACGTTTGACATTTCGCTAGATTCAAAGTCATTAACACCTGGTGTCGTATGGCGCGAAAGTTATCGTGACATAGCAAAACACTGGCAGGGTGCTAGTGAGATATCTGAATTTATTGAGCGACATACTCTGGTAAATCTATATAACCCATTTTTGCCTTTGCAACACGAGCTTGATGATAACAGCAAGGTTTGTTTGATGCCGACGGTGCATCGTGTTATTCGCAACACCATGACATGGCGTTATTGTAGCGTTAGTGTAGATGAAGATTTTGAAGCTCGCGGTTTTCCATATTTTCACCTTGAGCATCAATTACCGGGAGCAAGCTACTGTCAAAAGCATGGTAATGCACTTAAAGGTGGATGTCTTGGCTGTGGCAACAACTGGCAAAAGTTAGAACTTATTAAAACACCCTCAAGTGACGATCACTGCAACAAGTGTGCTACACCAATTTCTGCAATTTATAACTTTAGGGATGAAGATGCCGATTGGGTTCAGCAGACCGCCTTTAAGCTACTTAACGGTGAAAATAGTTCGCTGACATTGCGTAAGTTGCAAAAAGCTTATCGAGATTGGCTTGGCATAGGAGAGCGCCAAGGTGTTTTAAAGTTAAAAGAACGTCGCATAGTCGAGGAAGGGCAAGAATTTGTTGATAATAAGTTTGATCCACGACTTTACTCATTGTTTTTTACTAATGCTAAAGAGGGGCACTCGGTTAAACGGTCATCTGCATTATCTCTATATCAAGCGGCGTTTAATGATAGTGCGTTTCTTTCGCCGATAGTCCACCTAGTATTGATTCGTGCAATGTATGGTGAGCTGGATAATATTCCGAACATTTAAGTGCGGAGGCTGGGAAAAAATATATGAGTCGCGCTAATCAATTCACATTTTTTCCCAACCCAGCTCCTGGAGAAACTATTTATAGTTGGGTTAGCCGCTATCATTTGATGTCGGGCTATCATAGCTTCAGGGACAGAACAATGAAGGCTTTGGGTGTAAAAGAAGGTAGAGCATTTAATGAATTTCCTTCTTATCTTCCAAAACTTTCTCATGTAACACGTACCCCTTTGGACTATTTAATAACTCAAATGACACCTTATAACTATTATGCGAGTTTTTTACCAAATGATCTCAAGCGCAACTTATGGAAAAGTCTAGCTAGCGGTACGACAAAAAGTTTGCAGTCCCAGTTAGGTGCTGTTGCTAACCGGTTAACTCCTGGAGACAGTTTTTTTTGTTGTCGGCACTGTATTTCTGAGGATATTGAAAAATATGGTTTCCCTTTTTGGCACATGCACCATCAAATAACGGGGGTCACAGTATGCCCTATCCATCATGAAGCGTTACATACAATAAGACGGGTGAAATCTTCACCAATTATGCCTGAAGCATTTATCGAGCGTTCTTCGGGTTCAGTCGAAGAGCGCTATTCAAGAATTATTCAAAGTATGACTATAGCTTCTGAGCAAAACTTGATAATTGCTGACATACAAAAGAGTTATTATCGACGGCTTAACGATTTAGGGTTTATAACCATCGGTAAGCGGATTAGGTTCAAACAGCTTAGCAGCTATATTTATAAGCATTTAACACAAATCATGCCTTCTGATAGGGCATATATTTATTTGCTTTCACAGCTATCGAAAGGTCGTTATCCTCAATCTTTATTCTATTTAGCTAATTCCAATCATCACCCTTTAAAGCATGTTGTTTTAATTGAAGCATTATTTGGCAATTGGTCTTCCTTTATCTCTGAAGTCAAAAAACCAGTAGAGAATATACTGCTTGCTAAAGATTCGATTTCAAATCCCAAAAGAAACCTTCAGTTAAGTGATATAGCCATAGATATGTTAAAAAAGGGGGATAGTCTTCGATCAATTTCTAAAGTTGTTGGTATGAGTGTTTCCAGTATAAAGATACTTGCACAACGTTCCGGTTTTAATATTAGCACCCGCCCAAGCAAAGTATTTCCCTCAACGGAGAAGGCCATTCTCAGGGCATTGGCTTTAGGAAAAAAAACGTCAGATATTGCTAGTAAGTTCAACTTGTCTGTCGGTGCAATAGAGCAGGTATTACGCAAATACTCGACTCTTGTTCCATATAGGAAAAGATTACGCTTTTTGAAATCACAAATCATGCATAGAAATAACATAAAACAATTTATGGAGGCTAATCCAAATTGCACTAGAAATAGCATAAAAAAATTAATATCAGCCTCTTACATGTGGTTGTACAAACATGACAAAGCTTGGCTTTATAGTTCGCTACCGCCGGCTTTAGAGCGTCGAGAAAGGTTTAGAAACAATAATTGAGTTTTAGGGTGCATTGTATAAATAGCTTCCTAATTAGCTGCTCAAACTAATCGTTTTTGAAGGAGTTTAATATGAAACCAGAGATATTATTAGAACAAACCTTAGCTGAGTTTCCTGAACTAAAGGAAAGGCTTTTAAAGCTATACGATACCCCAGAACGAGTTTTAAATTGGTTAGGCAAGCCTAAGTGGCAACTTAACGGAAAGACCCCGGAAGAATGCTTAGACAGTGATTTTGAAGCAATAGTAAGCCTTCTCAATCAAATAGAGCGGGGTGATTTTTCATAACTGAGAACTTAGCTTAGGGCGTGCTATTCATACCCGATAAAATTCTTGAGATAAGTATTATGTTTTGCTAATTTAGAAGTGAGCTTTATCACAGGCAATACTGTCTGATAATAGTATTTATGCATAATACCCGTTACGGGAAATTGCAAGGTCGGCAGCCTTTCTATTAGATACAAACCTTAGGTTGTATGGTGATATTAAATTGGCGGTAATCGATAACGATACCGGGTTCGCAGCATATAGAGGTCCCTACTGGCCTGCGGCATTAATTTATATCGGATATAACTATGCCTGTAAAAAACTCAACTCCAGCAAATCAATCTTTAAAACATTACAAAAGCCTTTCTTATGAAACTCTAGCAGCAAGCTGGTTACTTAATGATGGCTGGGATGTTTTTCTTCCTATGATAGATCATGGTTTAAAAACCGATTTTGTTATCTCTGATGGTGATGACTTCTATCGTATCCAAGTTAAATCTGTTGAAACAAACGATGAAGAAATCCTTGTAGAAAATAAATGGGGGGACGCAAAAATTGATTACGTCATTTATTTTTCAAGAGTTGGCAACTGGGGATATATCACACCACCATTTAGACAAACACGAAAACGATTGAATGCGAAAGGGCATATCAGATTTCATCAACACCCTAAAAATTTTACTAAAGCGTTTAGGTTGATTTAATTGCAGAAATATTAATTTAGCTGTAAAAATAAACAGGTTTTATATATATTGTTTCGATGTATACTGATTTGGTGTATATGTTTATTGTGTTTTTAATCAGCTAAGGAAATTTATGAAGAACGGGTTAATAGCTATTTATCTTTCCGATTCATATTTTAAAGGGAAATTAACTAGAATTGGCTGTGAAGGCCATACTAACAATACTGGTGATAATGGTGCAGGAAAGACCACTTCATTAAACCTAATTCCTGTTTTTTATGGGTTATCTCCAGATAAGTTGATTCAAAAAGCAGGAAGTAAAAAATCATTTTTAGATTTTTATTTACCACGTTATCAATCTATGGTGGTTTTTGAATACATTCGTTTAGGACAAACATGCTGTGCGGTTATGTATAGAAAAACCGATAAAAGTTTTGCATATCGTTTTGTTCGTGGAGCTGCTGATGAAATATTGTTTAGTGATGACGCTAAAATACAGCTGAAAGAATGTAAAGAGGTTAAAAGCTGGCTTAAAGACTATGTGTCTATCAATGCTTTAGTAAGCAAGCAGATAGATACAACAATAGACTATCGAGCAATAATTCAAAACGACCTTAAAAGGCTTAAAATTCGTCGCTCTAAAGGGGCTTCTCTTTCTGTAGATGCATATGAGTTTTCATTATGTTCAACAGAAACTCATATGCAACACATTGAATCTCTCACTTCAGTATTAATGAAACATGACAGACTGTTGGAGCAATTCAAAACAATGGTTGTCGATAGTTTTTTAGTAGAGCAATTAGATATTGGAGAAGTTCCATTTAACAAAAAAAATGGTGAACTGATAAATGATCTTAAATCTCTGATTGAACTAAATAGTCATAACGAAAAATTTTCAAAAGCCATTAGTGAATATAATAATTTGTATGAAGTATGGGGGCGACTCATTTCATACAAATCACAACTCAATAGTTTATTGATTGAATGTAACGAGGAAATTAACGCTAAATCAAAAAGCAAAGAGGCTTTGGAACAGGAGTTAACAGAAAAACACAATGTTTATATCCGCAAACGAGAGCAGTTAAATGAAACTCTAAGTGCTAATAAAATTGAGCTGAAAACTGTAAAGGAGCATTTAGACAACCTTTATCTTCAAAGGGATAAATGGGATGAAGAAAATGTAAGTCAAAAAGAAGCCGAACTTGAGCAACTTGAGGATTACCGTAACGAATATAAGGTTGCTTCAGCGCATTATGACAATCTCTTGAACTCCGTTAAAAAAGAAAAAGATGAACATGAATTAAATAAGCTTAAATTAAAAGAAAAAGCTAGCAAAAAGGCTCAGGAATTAAAAGAAAAAATACATCTCATCGATAATGATTTGCACTCAAATGAGAAGAAGTCTAACGATAAAATTAATGCTTTTGAAAAGGAAAAAATACAAGAGCAAGAGCGGTATAAAAAGTCAATGGAAAATCAGCGGTTAGTGTTGCAAGACAAACTAGTTGAAGCTCGTGTATCAAGTCAGATGGCTACTAAGCTTACGGACGAGGAGATGGAATCTTCTAATAGTCAGCAAAAGAGGCTAACTGAAATTGAAACTGATTTAGAGGTCAGTGAAACTAAATTTGAACGTGTACAAGAGGAATTTAAATTAAAGCGTAAGGATAGAGACGCTTTACTTAACTCATACTCAAAAAAGAAAAAAGACGTAGAACGCCTCCAGTCGAAATTAGATGATATTACTAGACAACGTTACCCTTTACCTGGGTCTCTTAAAGAGTTTCTAAATAATAGTGGGTTAGCTTGGAGAGAAAGTATAGGCAAAGTCATTCTTCCTGAGCTTTTACTTAATACCAAATTGTCTCCAGAGCTTTATGACACGCAAAATTTTGATAACTTCTTTGGTATTTCTATTGATTTGAAGAACCTTCCTGATCAAGAAAGTGCCCTAAGTGATAAAGTCTTATCAGAACAATTAGAAGCTACTAAGCTCGACCTAAGCATTGCTGATGATGAAATTAAACAATTCGAAAAGCGTTTAAAAGTTGCTAATGATGAGATAAAGGAGTTTGAAAACACCGAACAAGAAATTAGTCGTCAAATAAAGCATATTAAAGATGAGCGAAACCGACTAAGAAGCTTTATTGCAACGCAAAAAGAGATATATAAATCGAATGGGCTTCAACGATTAAAATATGCAAAAGCAGCAGAAATTAAAGTCGCAGAAGACATTAAGCAATTGGAGAGTGCAATTGAACGTAATATTGCAGATATTGCCGCTAAATTTCATGAACTAATACTATCGGAGAAAGAGAGATTTTCGTTTGAAGAAGAAAAAGCACTTCAAAGTAAGGATGTTATTAACAAAAATATATCTCAGATAAATAATACTTTAGCGCAGCAATGTCATGACTTAGAAAAGCAATTTAAATCCTTATTAACAGATTTAAACATTGACACGAAAATGGAATCTGACGCTAAAAAACTTAAAGCTGAAAGTTTCGAAAAGCTAGAACGCGTTGAAGGTTACAGAGCGTTAGTAAATGAATTTAAAAGTTGGGAAAAGGTTGAATGGTCTCGTATAGATGACTTCAATAAACGGGACAGTACTATCTCTGCTGAAGTAAATAATCTTGAGCAAGGGTTAGAATCAAATCAGAAAAATTTTGATAGTGTAAAAGCTACTTTAGAAAGTAACATATCTTCATTAACAAAAAAGATTTCGACTTTAAGACAATCTGAAGAGTCGGCTCAAGGTTGCTTAAGTAACATAGATGCTCAGTTAGAGCTTGCCCCTGTTGATGTGCAACCTCTAGTTGTTGATGAGTCGGAAGCTCCTATTCTTTTATTTGAGAGTGTGAACCATTCCGTAACAGAAGCTTTGAGATTAAAGCGTTCAATTATCAAAGTAGTTAAGAATGTTGTTGCTTTTTTGAGCCAAACAAATAATAAAACTAAGATTAATGAATTATGGCTACAGCTTTATGATTCACGAAAAGAGCTAAGTAAATATGAGCCTCATGAAGAGGAGTTTTTCTTAGAGGTAATTCAAGATATAGCGACACTAATCGATACTTCTATACCTGACGTAACATCGATAACAATTGAGTCAATAAGAAGTGTTGGTGAGCAGGTGATACGTTTTTACCAGAGCTTGGACAGTCTAAATCGGAAAGTTAGCTCTGTATCCCAAACATTAGCAAACAACATAAATACTCAACATGAATTTCCTGCAATAGGTAATGTTGAAATTAGTTTAGTTTCAAAAATCAATGAGTATGACGTTTGGAAGGATCTAAAGAATTTCAATACATCCTGGTCGTCTTGGCAGGAGCTTGACAGAGGACAGCTGCCTAGTAATGATTTTTTGAACTCCTTTGCAGCAGTTATTGAAAGTTTGAAAGTATCCAAAGTTACTAGCGACATAGCCTCGCTAGTAGAGATAAACATCTCGCTAGAAGAAAACGGCAGATTAGTTAACATTCGAAATGACAATGACCTTAAAAATGTCAGTAGTACAGGGGTTTCAATGTTGGCCGTCATTGTTGTTTTCTGTGGAATGACTAGATATCTTTGTCGTGATGAAAATGTAAAAATTCATTGGCCACTAGATGAACTAGGCAAGCTATCTACACAAAATACAACACTTCTATTTAAGTTTATGGATAGGCATAACATTGCGCTTTTCTGTGCTCAGCCAAATCCACCGTCGGTACTAAGAAAATATTTCACAACTAAGAATCATTTAGTTAAAGATAAAGGGGTCTTTAGGTATACGGATTGGAAAAGCAATAAAAAGAACCCTTTGATTAATAACATTGGGCAATCAAATGGCCCCAGTGAAAAGTTAGAAGGAGCTAGCTCATGAGTGAACGTTTTGAGAGTTGCATTGAAGCCCTGTTGAACGGTGATGTTGTTTGTGAAGCCTCCCAACCAGACCTTTATCGCTATTTGTTAGATCATGAGAATTTAAATTCAATTCAAAAGTTTCTACATCAAATAGGTAGAAAGATAATTACAACAAGAGATAAAGCTGGCTTTTTTTGTGCATATAAGGATTTGTCTAATCCTAAGCACCGTGCTGATGTAAAACGTCAATTTGAAGCAATTCAAGCCTCTTTTGAAGGTCTGATACTTTGGCTTAGGTTAGTGAGAAGAACAGATCCAGATTCACGCCCTATTGAAGCCGGCTATCGTTTATTGGAGTCTGAATTACTTGCTGCAATAGAGGATTCTGCTTCACTGAATAGTCAATTAGATGAAATAGCTCATCGTCTCAGACGTGATCATAAATCAACTGAATCTAAATCTAAATTAAGAGGCATTTTAAAGTACTTAACAGAGCACGGCTTCCTAATAAGTGTTGGCGGTTCAGGTGCAGTTTATATTGCGACGGCCAAGTGGTCTCTTGTTTATGACCAGTTAGATTTTATTTGTCAGTTTGAAGGAATAGATACTTCTAAACCCAAAGATGAAGTACAAAAGGAAATGTTTTAATGAGCCGAAAAGATGAAGCTAAATCTGCAACAGGAGCATTACATAGAAACATTAATACTATTGACGATTCCTGCTTCATGGAACGAGGTCAAATAGCTGATATTCCTGAAAATGAATCAGCAATTAAGGCGTTGCAAAAAAATAATTTAGCTTATTATGTTGATGACTCAATGGGAGTGCAGGTACATAGTACGGTTAGAAGGTTGCTAAACCATGTTACCAAGCGGTATAGATTAAGGGAAACTCATCAAGCATTCGCTGGAATGATAGAAGAGTTAAGGCATGCGATTCAAAATTATCAATTTGCTAAAAATAAAAGCCAAGAAGATAAATTGTTATATCAAGATCAAATTCATGAATTTACTTTAGATATCATGAGTGAACTTACTGATACCGTTCAATCTTTTGCACATATAGTTGGGAATGAGTTTAGCACTATTTCGAGTATTGATATCAGGATACGAGAAACCACACGTTGTAAGAATGAAATCGCAAAATTGAATGAAGTTTTTAGTAGCCTTAGCGTTGCTGATATTAGAGATTGGGCGGGTGCCGATCTAATGTTAGAGAGGCTCCTAATGAAAACTTTAAAGAGCCATGTAGATAAGTGTTTAAAAGAGTTGAGTACGACAGCTCATCGCTTACTAGAAATGATCGCGAAATTAATTAAAGACAAAGAAGCGCAGCGTCTTAACCAATTAATAGATTCCTTTTATACCCATTACCAAAAGTATCCAAGCTATACACCAGATCTAAATTCGGTAATTGATTTACCCCCGTCTTTTAATCGTATCAATTCAATCACTATCAATAGCCGTGCTGATATTGATAGTGCAATTGATGAAGACGTTTTATCGGATATTGCTACTTCTGTTATGCAGAATGTTAGAAAAGAAATAATAAATAGTAATCAGGATGAAGAGGTTGAAGTTACTGATGGACGCAGTGAAACAATTGAGGGCGATATAGATACTCTTGAAGAGAATGTAGATTTCTTTTTTGATGCTTTATTAAATGAAGAAAGTGAGGTTAGCGAGCTAACTGCCTTAAAAGCCCATGAGTTACTTGAAGTTGATGCTGAACCAGAAGACTGGATGTTGTGTCTAATGGAGCACTATGAGGCGCAAAAATCAGAACTAACAGGAAAGATAAAATTAACTTTAGATGAAAAAATATTTATGCCTTTTGATGGTAATCACTTTGTTAGAGATATCTGCTTTCGTAGGGTAAAGCATGGATAAAATAAAAGTTCGAATGATTCAGGATGTCTTGCGACAACGTAAAAATATGGTCAATGACTCAAAGTTGTGGCGTGAAATATGTGACGAAGTTAATGTTGGTCAATTAAAAGGTAAGAAAATTAGCTTCACGTTTGATGACTTAAGCTCCCTAGAGTCATATGGAGACAACCTATATGGCTCATCAATTATCAATATTAATTTAGATGCTAAAGACAGAATGGAGTCCTCTGAAGATACCTCTGAAGATAAATGGTCGCAAAGAGGTGTGTTTGAAGAATTAATTTCAATGGCTAGAGCGCAAAGGCTGCCATTACCAGTGAAAGATGACTCTAGTTTTATTACTCCTTCTGGAGTTGTCACTAGTTTGAGTGTTGAAAAAATTGATACTGCAAAAATTGAATCATTATTAATCATAGAAAATGGGACATTAATGACCCATTGGAATGAATTAATCCCTTTACTACCAAAAGAATATCAATCCTCATTAATAGTCTATCGTGGACACGGTCAAAATCAGAATACGCTGATAGAGCTTATTGGTAAGCTTGCCGATGATACTCCTATTGGTGTTTTTTACGACTTTGACGGAGCTGGATTCGACATGGCATTAAACATAGCAGAGGTTAGAGCAATTGATATTCTTCATCCTTGTAAATGGAGTGAGCTCCATAAACTGTCTAGTGAAGAATTTAAAAAGCTGAATAAGCAAAACTCATTTGTTGCTCAAACTGTGCAGTTAAAGAATCGTATTAATTCAACATCGACCCCGAAACCAATAATGGATATGTTGCTTTACTTGAGAGAGCATCGCATTGCAATAACTCAAGAGCATTTGATTAAGCATCAGTATTCAATTTCAAAAACAGACAACATAAGAATAATAAAATGAAACCTGTAATCATATCTGTAGCTAGAGAAAGCCGTTTCAAAGCCATTGAGATTCTTGCTTATTGGGAAGGAGCTGTTAATGCAACTCGTTTATCTAAACTTTTTGGGGTGACAGTTGGCAATATAACTAAAGATATGGTGAATTACCGAGAGCTATATCCTGACAATTTGGCATATAACAAAACTCAGAAGCGCTTTGAGCCTAAAGATAACTTTCGATCACACCACACTGATTCAAAATGGAATGAGTATGAATTATTCGTTAGTTATTATGCCAATATTTACCGAGAAAACTTTTGGTCCTCATCTGCTTTAGAACTGGGACCTAGTTCAAGGTTTAATGCTGAACCGGAAATAGTCAGGGCTGTATCTCAAGCAATCTCGGGTAAGCAGTCAATAGAAATTGAATATTTTTCAATGACATCTCCTAAAGGTAGTAAGAGGACTATTCATCCATTTGCAATAGCAAATAGCGGATTGAGGTGGCATTGCCGTGCGTATGATGAATTAAGTGGTGAATTTAGAGATTTTCATCTAGGGCGAATTACAAAAGCTAGAGTTTCTGCGACATCAAATATCGATAGTAGCAATGATAAAGCATGGCATACAAATATTGAACTGACTATTGGAACACACCCGGAGTTATCATCAGAACAAAGAAAGGTAATAATGATGGAACATGGAGGCGGTAAAACATTCAATATAACTGTACGAGCTTCTATGGTTGAGTACACACTTCAAAATTACCTTATAAGTAAAGAACCTTTTGAAGGAGAGCCGAAAGCTCGGCCTTTATATTTAGTAAACTTAAATGATGTAAAAAAATGGCTTTATCAAGTCTAAAAATGGATGCACACCAATTAAGAATTAATAAATATCCAATCTAAAGCCCAAACTCTCAAGATTATGTTTGAGACTTATTCGGATTGGTTTCATTGGTTGAACGTGAAGACCCTTAAAAATATTTCTTTAACCGATTGAAAGGTTAGTCCAATTGTAGTGAGCAAATTAATCACTCACTACTTTGTAAGAATTTTAATTATAAAGGTAGGAAGCCTTATTTATGGCCATATTGTACCCCTCTAGTGCTCCAAGAATAAACGAAAGTCCTGTCGCAGAGCCTTTGGTTTATAGGCTATTAAAAGAGCAGTTAGATGACTCCTTTCATATCATTCACAGTGTTCCATGGTTATCTTCGTTTATAACTGATGTACTGAAAGATAAAAGTTATATTGGTGAAGTTGATTTTTTGGTTTTAAATAAAGATCTAGGAGTCCTAGCTATAGAGGTAAAGGGAGGAATATTAAAGCATGACAAGGATGGTTATTATTACTCTCGTGATTCAGGGCTAACGATCTCGAGAATAGACCCCGTATCTCAGCTAAATCGGGGAGTTTTTGTTCTTCAGAAGTGGTTCAAAGATAACGGAATAAAAATGCGCATTGGGAGGGCGTTTTGTTTTCCTGAGTCTGTTATACCTTTAAAGTCAATACCTCCAGGTTATCAAGATTTTAACGAGTATAAAGCAATAAGCTTGGTTCTTGACAAAAAACACATCCACAATTTTGGTCAGCGAATCATAGATATTATGGTATTCCATAAAGAAAGTATGTTTATACCTGAACTTTCTGAGTACCAATTAGAAAAGATAATCGAAATGATAGCCCCTACAGTTGATGCCGCACCTTGTTGGATATCTCGTATTAACTCTGATAATTATCTCTGGTTAAAGCTAACAGACGAACAAAATGAGTGCGTAAATGATGCTATAGCAAGCAATAAGCTGATTGTTAATGGTTGGCCAGGCTCAGGAAAAACTGTAGTTGCAGTTCAAGCTGCTAGAAAACTTTCCTCGTTAAATAAGAGAGTACTTACTATTACTTACAATAGGTTATTAGCTGACAAACTAAGGGCTGAACTTATTGAACACAAAAAAAGTTGTGACGTATTTACTTTGCATAAACTAGCTTGGGAAATCGATGAAAAACTTAATAGTACTTCTAGTAACGGAAGTTACACATATGAAGTAATGAGTACTGGTCCTGATTTAGGTGTAACAAAGAGCATTGAGGCTGGAGTTAAAGGAGGTTTCTTTGACCAATACGATTGTTTGATTGTAGATGAAGGGCAGGTTATTTGGAAAGAAGTTTGGCAAACTTTGTTATCTGTTTTTGACACTAAAAAGATAATTGTTATGTGTGATGCGACACAAGCTTTTGAATATGAATCCCCAGTTTCTTTAGAGTGGCTAGAATCAATACTTTCAATCAAAGCTTTTACACTTACTAATAGCTTAAGAGTTCCTAAAAAAGTATGCGACAGATTAAAACTGTTTACTAAACCTAGTTACACTGTTCAGAACCCTAGGGAATATGAAAGTGATACCTTGTCGGAGCTAGTTGTAGCTTCGCCAAAGCATTCGCTTAAGCAACTTATTGAGCGACTTATTTCTGATGGGATACCTCCATCATATATTACAGTATTAAAGCCAACGTTTTTAGGGGTACCCGAATCTCTTGTTCCTGCTGGTGTAAATATTGAAAACATTGGAAAGTTTAGAGGGCTAGAGAGTCCTATAATCATTATTTATGCAGATCATAAAATGACTAATACGGAGTTCTTTGTCGCTTATTCCAGAGCGACATCGAAGTGTATTGCTATATTTGAAGCTTTCCATGTCAAAAATGGAAGTTATGGAGTTGTTGGGCCAGATCTATATAGCAATAACACTGACAGCATAGATAAAGAAGTTAGTCGTTCACTAACCAGTCAGTTCTTTGCAGAACTTAATTTCAATAATATATCTATATATGATGGCCTACCCGTTTGCTGGTGCCATGAGTGGAACAGTTATGTATTAATTCCTGAGCAGGGAAACAGAGAGGTAACTAAATCTTTGTTTGAGATTTTTTTGAGGTCAGAATTAACTCCTGAAATTTTTACCTGGAGTAAAAATAGTCGAAGAACATTAAGTCTGATCCCTTCTGAAAAATATGATTTAGATCGCCCGTTTTCGGATGACCTCTTTGAGCTTAAGCCATGTCTGTCGTGCGAAGTGTTAACGCCACATTCTATTGCCACTTTAAATGGGGATTCATGTTTATTATGTTCGAAAGATGTTGCAACTCGCGATACTTTTTTTGAGGAAAACTTAAAGAAATTAGGCTGTGTGCTAACCCAAGAGATAGTAACTACTAAAGACGAAAGAGCAAAACTCGATGCGTCACTATATATTGTTGGAGCATTCAATAAGTTACAAGTAATACGGTTTTCTGAGGATGTAATATCAGCAATAAACCACGTGACAAAGGGATTTAATAGATTAGCTTTGGCTTATGCTCTTTGTTATTTATATATGCGTCACAACAAACGAGAAAGTCGAGTAAAAATAAAAGATGTGACTGATGCAACCCGTAAATGGAATACACAGATCTCCGAGTGGAATAGGCAGTCTTGGAATGCGTATATCAACGATGCATTTAGGGTTTTGGAAAAGTTTAATTTGATCGAATCTGAAAAAAATGGCTGGAGAAAGATGACCAATCTATTTATCAATTAAAGTGGAATGTAATGATTAATTACCCGGATTTCCTTGATGGTGATTCAAGTTTGAACTTTATAGTGGTAAGAATATAGATATACTTAAATGTATATTTCAGGCAGTTTAGCTGAAAGCCCTATTCATTATTCCTCTACTATCTCACAAGTGTAATTTTAAAACGATTGTTAGTTTATGATTCCTTTTTTCAACGTACTAGCTTAGAGAACTAAATATGAAACTCCTTTATTTATCTGTTTTATAAATAAATTTTGTTGTAAAGTAATGACTAAGTTTAAAAAGTAACTAGTGACACGACTAAAAAATAGGGACACCCTTCAAGGAGAGTTTAGTGTTCAAAATTGATACAAACAAAGCGCTTAAACAGATCTTTTCTTTTATCATTGCATACTTCAGACCTTCGCTTGCAAAATTCATTATTTGGCCATTGCTAGTTACAGGATTAGGTTTATTAAATCCCCCATTATGGATTGAAATAGTAAATTGGATATTAGTTAATCAATCCTCTTTTCCTCAATACCAGATTCCGCTTGCAGAACCAAATGGAGTTTGGGGGTGGTCGTTAATATTGTTAAGTGTGTTTGTTTATCTTGTTGAAACAGTTGCTCAAGTCGTCAAGAGTAAAAATGAAGGGGATATTGCACTGTCAAATAAACTTGAAGATATTCAGGAAAAAACCGCTGATGAGTTTGTTCATAAATTAGATAAAGAATATGACTTACCTCGTGTGAAACCATCGCATAAAGTTGCTCCTCTTTGTGAACACCATGTGCATGACCCTATCACCTACAGCGTATTAGAAAAGCACTTCGAAAGTGGAAAAAATATTGGTATTTTGTCTGGTGCGAGCGGTTCAGGAAAAACACAAGCTTTAATTGATTATGTTAATAGGTCCACTCAAAAATTTGATAATCAATTATGGATCAATGGGGATGATTGGATAGATGGGTATGCTCTTTGTGACATACATAGAACACGTGGTGGTAAACCAATAAATGTTGTGAAGACATTTAATTCGTCTAAAACGATCTTAGTTATTGATAGTATTGAACGAATATTGAATGACAATGATTTTAGGGATTTACAAGTTGGGTTTTCCTTAGGTGGAGTTGTTGTCCTTAGTTCTCAGCTAAGTGATCCTAATAATAATTTATATATCTCAAAGCCAAATATCCCTAAAAAGCAAGCTATTGAAATACTTGGTGAAAATCCATGCAATATTAGTGAGGCGTGTGATGAATTTTTGAAAGCATGCAGCTTCTCTCCCCTAGTCTTAGCCCTAGCAAGAAAGGTAATTTCAAAGGAAAGTAATAGTAACGATAAGTTTTATCGCGATGTTTTGGATGTACCTAGTGACATTATAGATCATAAAGGGGAGTCAATAATAAGTAATATTTTAAAAAAGGTCCCTCCTGCTACACTTAAAGCATTACAGAAAATTGCCAATTCAAATCTAAATTTTTACGATTCCGATTTCTTAGAGTTTTTCGTTAATAAGTTAGAACTACATAACCTTCAAGGTTTGTCTATAATTGTTCAATCCAACACACCTGGTATATTAAGGTTACATGATCTGGTAGCGATTGCAGTTAGAGAGAATGTAGATCAGAGTTGTATGGTAAATTCGATTTCTGAATATGTAGGCAAAGCCTCTGGTGAAATGACTCCTAGTATTCTTCGCCAAGTTCATTTGGCTAAGAAACAGATAAGGGATGAAGTAGAAAACAATCATAATGGCAAAGTTGATTGGTTAACATATAGCCTTCTTCAAATTGAAGATAGTTACAAGAAGACCATCCACGATGAGCTGTATAACAAAGAGTTTACAGGTGAGCTATCGTTGGCAGAAGTTATGTGCATTATCGACTCTAAAGAGTCTTATTCTTACTTAATTGCTCAAGACTCTCGAATTGACTACTACGAAAGCTGTGCCAAGGAATACCAATCAGCCTTAAATATATATCAATGTGATGAGATCAAAGCAGAGCTAATGCATCATAGGGGAAAAGCTTTAAGGCGATGCGGAAAGCACGAACAGTCATTAGAGTGCTTTGAAGAGCTGCTTAAGTTAAAACCCAATTGGCATGCAATTCATGGTCAAATAGCCCATTTAGGAAGTCAGTATAAAGTTAGTTCACGAGTTAAAGATGCAGGAGAGCTTTCTATAAAATTGCTTGTAAAGGATATTTTATCAGACTCTTCAGTAGTGCCTCTCAGGGTCTCTTTGGCTGCAATAGCGAGGATAAGATCTTACTATAGTGTTAAAAATGAAATCTCAAATAGTCCAGAAAAAGTTCAAAAATTAGCTAGTTTAATAACGATGTCAAGTATGGAAGGCTTAGATCAATTCTACGAGGCATTTGTTTCATTCACTTCTATTTTTAGTTATAACCATAGTGAAATCTGTTTAGATTTGGCCGAAAGTATTCCGGACATGCTTGAGTTACCACCTGAGTTCGTGTCTAAGAGGCAGTGGGTTAGTGCCTGTGAAGCATTAGCAAATATTTCTGATGCAGCTATTCGTCAAGGTAGGAGCATAATTTCAAAGAGATTATCTGATGCTAGCTTAATGTTTGCCGATAAGTTATCTGCTCGGGCTGAGCTTAAACCTTTCGACGCTAGAGCTGTAGCCAAATCTTATATTATAACAAAAAAGTATGATGAGGCTCTTGGTGTATTGTCAAAGGTTTCGCAAAAAGAGCAAGAGTCACACTGGACTTTGTATCGGAAATCGCAGGCTTTATTGGGGCTTAGTCAAAGTAGTACACTTCCCGATGGTGAAGAACATATGGCTATGGCTTTAAGTTGTGCGGAAAGTGCATTAGAAAAAGCATTAGAAGATACAAGAGCTAAAGATAGAATTTCTATTTATTATGAGTTGAGAAGTCAGTGTCTACTTGCAAAAAAAGAATATGAATTGGCAAAAGCAGATTTAGCTAAGGCGATTGAGTTGTGTAAAAATGACAAATACTTGGAAGACTTAAAACATAGACTTCAATCTATAGAGTTAGAGGGTGCTTAAATAATTGGCCGATACTTGACGTAAGATAATCTCATTAACCCACTTAATTAATAATGATAGGTTTATTAGATTTGTTTTTTTGCTAAGTTAACCAACTTCCATTAGTAAATGTTGGTGAAAATAGTCAAAAAATCAGTCTGTGAGTTAACCAACTTCATTAACGATCCTCAATTAACTGATTTATTTATAGAATGTAATAAAAAGCAGCCGGTTGGCTGCTTTTTTTATGGGGGGAATTGGGGTATTATTTCTTGTTATTTTAGGGCAAATCAAACCTTCAATTTTTAAAATAGAAATAGGAGCCTTTTGATTGAACATAGTAACGGAATTAAGTGCGAACACAGGTTCAAATGTTCGCTTAGATAAATTCTTTCAGTTCATTGTTGTTTCAAATATTACACCAGCAGAAGATGGTTTTGAGTCAAATGCCAAGATAGGCGTTTATACTTGTTTAATTTCATCTTGTTGTGATACTCATGTTACTGCAGATTTGACTGATGCCAACTCCCCTGTTTTGAATTGCGTTATAACTGTGAATGGCGTCGAGACAGATGAAATAGAAGACCGTTCCCACTTTTTTCTTGAAGAGTCGAATATTAGAGGTTTTTGGGGGGAGCGGTCTGTTGTTAAATCACCATCAAAACAGGATATAGAGGCTCTGTTGGGAGTTGGAGAGATTCCATCTGAAATATTAAGGCAGAGCAAAATAGTATATATTGATCAATCACATATGAAGTCCTGTGTGTTAGTGAAACAGTTTAAAGACAATCAGTCTTTGACTATTGGTAAGGATAAATTTCCTAATGGTTATTGGTTGTATCACGAGTTTAATACATGTATCGATAGTAATAGTACCGGCGTAGGGGTAAAAGCGAAGGTTAAATTAGACAAAATAAACGCATCTTCACCTGATTTAAGAGTTTATTTTCAGTTTCCAAAATCCCTTGAAATACACAACGAGAGAGTTGAAATAACCCCGTCTGAAGTACTTAAAACAGCATCTGATCAAAAATCTTCAAAGGTTGTAAATAAGCTTCGTAACTTTCTTTCTCAAAAAGATTCTGAAGAACAAAATAGCAGTTCAAATAATAGTTTTTTTGGCGCAAAAGCAAGAGTAGAGCGAGTTTTTTCACAAAGCAGGATTGAGTATTATGATGAATGGATCCAAGGTGGTATAAAGAAATCTAACCTTTTTAGATTACAAGAGAATAAACAAGCGCAAAAATTAATGGATGATGGGTTAGAAGAACTTTCTATTGATATGGCCTTGATTGATGTTAATAAACCCAAAGAGCGTGAATATAAGATGCTGTTGTATAGTTTGCTGTTATCTCTATTCTGTTCATATGGCTTAGATGCAACTAGACAAAACCTAATAGGTTTTCAGAACCTCTTTTTATTAGGTTCTGATTTTATTACATTTATGTGGTTGCTGCTCTGTGTTGGAATTGGAATAAAGCTATTCTTCTATTTTAAAGTTGATAAGATACTAAATTATAATAGAAAGAATAAAGATTCTTTCTTTAATAAGATGCTTGTAAAAAAGCATTCATTAGGAGTCACTATATTTCCAGAGCTATTATTAACTGTACCGTATCTGGTATTGGGTGAAAGCATAAGTAGGTACTTATTTGAAACTCTGAAATTTGATGTTCATGCAGAACCTATTCAATGCGCATATCAAGTGTTTATTTATTGCGTTTGGTTCTTTATATTAATTAGTGTAGTCTGGTTCTTGATAAAAACTTTTTATATTTATAAAAAAGGGGATTAGATGTTGGCTATGCAACCTTTAGATATACCTATAGAAGAAAAAATTATTTACTTAGCAAGATTAAATGCTGCTCAAGTTAGTGAAGAAGAGCGTAGTACACTGAGCTTTAATGGTAGGAAGTACCATAGATATATGGATTGCTTCTATACATATAACGAACTAAGTGAAATGGATAAAGATGAGGTTGAGCTGTTGTCATCACTCAGAATTGAAAAAGATTCTGAAGTTATTGATTATGACTATACAAAAGCAGTTATAAGTTATTTGCTAAGTATTTCAGTAGAAGCATCAAATGAGTCAACCATAATCGATTTTGGTTGCGGAAATGGGATTTTAGCTGAGGTTTTGAAAGAGGGAAAATTCAACGTTAAGTCTCTTATTGGGCTTGATTTAGCAAGTTTCGCTTTAAAAACAGCAGAAAAAGCGTACAACAAAAATCTTCCTGACAGTGTGACTAAAACTCGTTTTTTTTATAAAAACAATAAATTAGAAGAGCTAGATAATACTGTAGACACGATAATCTCTTCATTTGTAATGCACTTTCCGGTTTTTGAATCTCAATTGAGGGAATTTTTTAGAGTCTTGAAACCGAACGGTAAGTTTGTTTATAACGATTATATTCATCACAAGCAACCTGCTCATTATAAAAAAATACTACAAATGTTAAAAGTTATAGGTTTCACATGTAAAGAAACAACTTTTAGTTTAAAGAGTTCATATAGTAATAAAGTAGGAAGTCATCGAATTGTTGAATGTCTTAAACCAGAGTAGAACAAAAACTAAAATAACAAAGACACCCACTCTAATTTGATTTAGTTTGGGGGTTTTTCTATGTTTAGGGTAAGTACCACTTCTTAAGGATGAGAAGTTATGGCGGTTCCAAGAAAACAGCAAATCAGTCGTTTGAGCACCGTCGCGCTTGGGTTGAAAATAAACTACTTGAGTTGACCAAGGTGTTTTGTATTGATGTTTGTGCTTATGCAGTAATGAGCAACCAGCAAAACATCTGGAATGTTTTACAACAGCATAAGCTGGCCCGAAGGGCGTAAGGCAGGACGCCTGAAGTATACTCATATTGTATTGTGTGTCGATGAGAAAAAAGCAAAGCGGTTAAAGCAAAAAGCCATCATTATTCGTTGGCATAAATTGTTTAAGGGTAATTTGCTTACACAAAAATACCTATCTGGTGAGCAGCTAAACTCATCTGAGCAATTTACACTTGATGAAATGACTCAGGTTTTCCGCAATCGGCTAATGGATATTAGCTGGTTTATGCGAGTGCTTAATGAAGATATTGCGCGTAAAGCTAATTTTGAAGATAACTGTACTGGCCGCTTCTGGGAAGGCCGCTTTAAATCCCAAGCATTACTAGATGAAGCCGCACTTGCTGCCTGTATGGCATACGTTCACCTAAACCCAATACGAGCAAAGGTTTCAAATACACCAGAGGGTTCAGAATACACCAGCATTCAACAAAGAATAAAAGCAGCGTTAACAGGTAAACAACCAAAACCACTTATGAAATTTATTGGCAACCCAAGAAAGCAC
Organism: Pseudoalteromonas sp. XMcav1-K; assembly: GCF_044005875.1. Taxonomy (NCBI): domain Bacteria; kingdom Pseudomonadati; phylum Pseudomonadota; class Gammaproteobacteria; order Alteromonadales; family Pseudoalteromonadaceae; genus Pseudoalteromonas; species Pseudoalteromonas sp. XMcav1-K. The sequence continues at coordinate 583,293 of NZ_JBIPJE010000050.1, forward strand.
ATGTCAAAGGGATTGCCGTTTGAACTAAAAAGTTACTTAGATCTTGTTGAGCTAACTGGACGTATTCTTAGAGAGGATAAACGCGGTGCAATCCCAAGCGACACACCTCAGATATTAACCCGTTTATCAATAACAACTGAAAATTGGCTAAAGCTCACTACGCAATTTACCAAAGCATTTCATGGCGCAGTCGGCAAACCAGAGCATTTAATTGATTACTGCGAGGACCTAGAAAAGAAACGACGACCTAATGTGGCGAATGCTAGCAAATTACTTGCTTAATTAATCGCGAAACTTAGTCAACATCGTAGATAACAATGCCCACAAAAGGTGAAGGTCTGTGGGAAAATATTACCTCCCGATAAGATTCATACATAAAACTATTTACTATTGATATAAAACGGCTTCAATCTTTCAATTTCAGATTGTGAAATCGCAGTGCCATTTGTTGGAGTGGTTCTAATTGCTGGGTCAACCGGGCAATTAGAAAATTAAAGTGGGTGTCCTCAGTACTCTTCCTCAGACAAGACGAAGCGAACCATACATTGCATTGTGCACCGATGATAATGAGAATTACAAAGACACCAACGAGAATTACAATAATCAATGGGGGGTAGAGTCGCTGATTTCCTCTCAAACTTTTTTCATGCAAAGCTAGCTGTCGTACTAGCTTTTTGTTTATAAATCTTTTCTTTTTCTATTTGATTCGTTAATTTAGTTATATGAATTTAAGGGACTAATTTATTTTCGATCAGTCAAAATAGCAAAGAGCAGTATTATTTTTTAATACTAACAAGTTGAAGAGTGGATGCGTATGGCACCGATTATTAAAAATGCCAAAACCCCAATGCTCGAATGGATTACAATCATTATGTTATTGTTTCTAATTCCCTCAATCTATTTTATTGAAACTGTAGTGATTCCTCAGGGGCGAAGCGTTTAAGCAATCATGCGAGAAGAATCACCAATGTCGTTTTGGCTGCACATAATTGCCGCGAATACTATTTGGCTCTTTTTATGTTATCGCGACTTGAAGACCCGTAAAACCACATGAAAACGGAATCAATGGGTCAGGAATCAGATTAATGCCCCTAGTAAGCTTACCGATTTAATCGAAGTTTTTTCTATATTATTTTCTATTTCTTATATCAAGATATAGTCACTTTTTATATATGGGTATTTAAATAATGTGTGGAATTATAGGTCAGTTTTCTTGCACTACTATCAAGCCTTCTGTCACTCAAGAAGCATTGTCGAGCATTCAGCATCGCGGACCAGATGGTAATGGCAGTATGTTATTTGAAACCGACATGGGTAATGTCATGTTTGGACATACACGTTTGAGTATTTTGGACCCATCTGAGTCTGGGGCTCAGCCCATGCAATCTAAATGCGGGCGATATGTTATTACATTTAATGGAGAGATTTATAATCATTTAGATTTAAAAAAAATATACCTCTCAGGGCAAAGTTTTAATGGCAGATCGGATACAGAAACAATAGTGGAATTAGTTTCTGTGCTAGGAGTTGATAAAACTTTACCTTTATTGAATGGCATGTTCGGCTTTGCAATTTACGATAAACAAGAAAGTAAAATTCACCTCTGTAGAGATAGGTTTGGTGTTAAACCTATTTATTATAAAGTTGATAAGCAATCATTTCATTTTGGCTCCGAAATCAAACCCATCATTAAGGTGTCGAGAACTAAAATTCATGTATCTTCCGTCTCATTAAATCTATTGTTACAGTTTAGATATGTACCGTCACCATACACTTTATTTGAAGGCATCAAGAGACTAGAGCCTGGTCATGTAATCACTTTTTCCCTTAAAAATAGTAACTACACTTTAGCGTCTTTTGTTAAATACCCAATTTCTCGGTTTTCAGGCAGCTATGAAGAGGCTTGTCACCAATACAAAGAGTTTTTTCAGCAAGCTGTTGAGAGGCAATTGCAGTCTGATGCACCAGTGGGTGTTCTCTTATCTGGGGGAATAGATTCGGCATTGATTGCTAAATTTGCTTCTGAAAAAAAGCCTGGCCTTTCAGCTTACACGGTTGGCTTTGAAGGGGATTGTGAGCAAAACGAAATTAAGCAGGCTAAACATACTGCAGATGCATTAGGACTAAAGCATCACAGCGTCATTGTTTCTAATAATGAGTTATGGAATTCATTTCAAAGCGCGGTTTCATTCAATGAAGAACCTCTTGGTACGACTTCAATATTACCAATGTGGCATTTAACTCATAATGTTGCACGTGATTTAAAGGTTGTGTTAACGGGCCAAGGTTGTGATGAGCCGCTAGGCGGATATCAAAGGTATCGCGCTGAAAAAATAACTTCGCAACCTGTATTAAACCTATTAGGTAAATTAGGCTCTCCACTATTAAAATTAGCTGGTGCGAGGAATGACAAGCTGCGGAGATTACATAAAGTCTTATCTGCAAATTCTCCAGCAGAGCGATTCCTCAACTCTTATTCAATGTTTGATGATATCGTCATAGAGCAATTAATAGGTAAAGTTAACAAAGTTGAATCTATTGAATTGATTGAATATTGGTTGAAGTTTGCCAAGCGAGAGAAATCAGCTGAAGATATGATGTTCATAGATACGAGAATGAACCTATCCGATGATCTGTTGCTATATGGAGATAAGTTATCAATGTCTGCTTCTTTAGAGGCTAGAGTACCAGCGCTTGATAATGAATTAATTAACTATATTGAGTCTTTACCTCTTAATTATAGGCTCACGCAAAGACAAAATAAGCGAATTCATCGAGACGTTGCTAGACAGTATTTGCCAAGTGAAATAATTAATAGACCTAAATTGGGCTTTGAAGTGCCATTTGGAGAGTTACTAAAATCGGATTGGAAGGTGAATGCTGAAGATGTGTTATTTGGTTCTGAAAAGTTATACAACTACATCAACAAGGACGCTGTTAATCAAATTTGGTATCAGCATAAGAGTGGTAAAATTGATCTTTCAAGGCAGTTATTTACCTTTATGTCATTATCATTTTGGGTAGAAGAGCACTTGTCATGATAAATAAAATGAACCAAGCAAGCTTTTGAATAGAATAACAAAGACATCCATTCTAATTTGATTTAGTTTGGGTGTTTTTCTATGTTTAGGGTAAGTAACACTTCTTAAGGATGAGAAGTCATGGCGGTTCCGAGAAAACTGCAAATAAGTCTGGTTGATACTCCTTTCTATCATTGTATTTCGCGTTGCGTAAGGCGTGCCTTTTTATGTGGCGAAGATAAAGTCACAGGGCAGTAGTTTGAGCACCGTAGGGGTTCTAATTTTGTTCAGTATTATTGGCTAGAAGGGCCGGGTTCATTAGGAGCTTATAGGTTTAACGTTTATATTAACAATAAAAACGTCCAAACAATTACCTTTGAGGTGGTGCCAAATGAATTGTAATTCTGAATTTATTCGTGATGGAATTAAGATGCTATTTTGTTCCGCAGTATTCTTTATTGTTTCTTATTATTTTTATGATAGTGGTGAAATTGTTAGTAGAGGAGAGAATACCAGCTCTGTTGATAAACCATTTGAATTCTGGTCGATAGTTTTATTGTTTTTTACAGGCTCAATTATATCTTTAATTTATTCATTAAGTTTGTTTGTCAAATGCTTTGAAGAAGATAACTCCGGAGATTAAAAGGAATCAGTGGTGTTGGATAGGTAAAGCAATTAACATAGACACCCACTCTAATTTGATTTAAGCAAAAAACTCTTTAAGTGTTTTTAGAACAGCCTTTACTTTGTACGATTGTTTTCTATCAATGGTTAACGCATATAAATCTAGGGGATCTAATTGCCAATCTGGTAACACTTTTACTAGCATACCTGCCTTGATTAAATGCTGGACTTCTAAATCAGGCAAAATAGCCATACCGTACCCAGCTTGCACATGGCTGGTGAGCGCATTGATATCATTAAAACGCATTCTATATTTAGGTTGATAATGAAATGTTTCGTTATTTGAATGAGTAAGACTGATATCCGAAAATTTTCCTTGGCTTAGGTGTTTTAACCAATAGTGTTTTTTCAGATCGCTTGGCAGAACAGGGTTACTATGCTTTTTGAGATACTCAGTGCTTGCAAAGATGCTTTTAGCTAATTTTCCTAGAGAATGATAAATAAAATTAGACTCTTCAGGCTCGCCTACTCTCACGGCAATATCAATGTGCTCTGCAACCAGATCAATACTTTTATCATTTGCTATAACAGTAATCGATAAGCCAATATTGTTATCTAGGATCTCCTTTAAGCCTTGTGCCAAAGGGTGAGATGCTATGCCTACTGTTGCAGAAATACGAATTTCACCTTCCAAAGAGTGCTTTACTTCGTAAATGGCATCTTCTGCATCTTCTGCAGCCATTAACATTCTCTTTCCGTGTTGATAGTAGCGTTTACCGGCTTCAGACAAACTAAGCCTTCGTGTTGAGCGATAGATTAGCGCAACTTCAAGCTCATTTTCTAACTGGGTGATGTATTGGCTTACTGCTGAAGGCGTCATACTAAGTGCTTCGGATGCTGCTCGCATACTGCCACATTCAATAACCTTACAAAAAATAGCCATTTGCTTTAGGCGATTAATCGATGAAATGCTCATTAAACTGACCAACTGTTAAGTACAGCTTAATAAAGTAATCAATTAATAGCATCTAATCAAATGATTGGTTAGTTATTATTATAAATTCACGAAATCACAAGCCATCACGTTAAGGCAAATCATGAAAATCAAACATTCAACTAGTAAGTTCTTGGCTGCAATTATCACCTCTATGTCAATATTGAGTAGTGTGAGCGCCAATTCAACGCCGTTAGAACCGTTAAACCAAGGTAGTTCAATGAAAGTAATAGCAATTAAAGCACAAGACGCATTTTTTAAAGATTACAATGCAGCAGACGTTAAAAAGTACTTCCGAGAAGATTATATTCAACATAATCCGCATGTTCCCACGGGGTTAGCACCGGTGTTAGGCTTTTTACCTAAATTAAAAGAGGCGGGCACGACTTATACAAACCATCGCCTGTTACAAGATGGTGAATTTATCATTATGCACAACACCTACAATAACGCAGAAGCGTTTGGTGCTAAAGAAGTGGTCACTTTTGATATCTGGCGCATGCAAAATGGACAAGTTGCCGAGCATTGGGATGCGATTGCGCCAATTGTTAAAGAAACTGCTAGTGGTAGGTCACAGTTTGATGGGCCAACAAAGGTTGAAGATATTGATAAAACTGAGGCCAATAAAAAGCTTATTGCTAACTTTATGCAAGATGTTTTCTTCGGTAAAGCGCCGCAAAAAATTACCGAATACATCAGCGCAAAGCAGTATGACCAACACAATCCGATGGTTAAAGACGGTTTAGATGGTTTGAATGAAGCGCTTGCCTACCTCGCATCTCAAAACAATATGTTTGAGTACCATAAAGTTCACCGAATTTTTGGCGAAGGTAATTTTGTATTGACCCAAAGTGAAGGGCGCTGGAATGGAAAGCCTCAGGCATTCTATGACTTATTCCGCGTGAAAGACGGTCAAATCGTTGAGCATTGGGATGTTATTCAAGAGATACCTGCTCAAATGGCTCATTCAAATACGATGTTTTAAATCAGCTAGTCAATGGGGGCTGAGTCGTTGATTTGTATTTCAACCTTCTAACATTGTAGTGGCATAGTTAATTTGGCCACCCATTAAGAAAGAAATGTTATGCAATTGAACATACAAATTTGGGTAAAAAAATGACGAAGTTAAAATTTAAAGTGGGTGTCCTCGATAATACTCGAGAATAACTATATATCACTCGATAACTCACGTGATTAATAGAATATTAATAGATACAGCAATAACAGCCTCCGGTCAGCACCTGTTAGCATAGTTAACAGGTGCTGACTAGAAGATGTTCCTTTCGTTTTGCTAGTAGTAATTACTGACAATGTTCTGGAATAGTTAGATGATAAAGTGAATCAAGTTCTTTAACTTCTTTTAATGTAGAGCAATCTAAAGCGTTATTGCCGCTGAGATACAATGCTCCTAGTCTATTTAATGGAATAAGAGGAGATGCATCAAGTATGTTGTTTTGTGATAGGAAAAGCATTTTCATAGCCGTTAATCCTGATAGGGGACTAATGTCAGAGACTCCGGTATTTGCGAGCCTTAATGCGAAAATATTGGTTAGGTCTGCTAGAGGAGATAAGTCTGTTATGCCCTGATTGTCATTTAGATTCAGGTGTTCTAATGATGTTAGGCTTGATAAGGGACTTATGTTTGTTACTTTATTTTTAGTTAAGTTGAGCTCAGTTATGTTAACAAATTGCTCTAAGCCTTTCAGTGAGCTTATATCGTTATCGTAACAAGTCAAATAAGTAATGTCGTTAATATCAACGATTGTCTTTCCTACAGTTATACAATGTAATAAGTTTACATCCTCAATTAAATTCAAATCGGCGGGGCTAGATAAACAGTTGTTATAACTTAAAATATTAGTTTCTTTAAGTTCAAGCTTTAAGCGCGCAATATCCTCACATAAAATGTTATAAGAATCATGAAGTTCTAAAGTTTTTAATGCTGTTAATTTAAATAAGCTATCAATGTTTGTGACTTCAGTGAGCCCACGTAGTGATAAAGTTTTTAGGTTTGTGAGGTTATCTAAAGCGTCAATATTTTTAATTGGATTTTCAGATAAAGACAAAACTTCGAGTTCAGTCAATTCTGAAATAGGGCTAATGTCTTCAACATCGTTGGCTGATAAATCTAACCTTTTTAGCGTTACTAAATTTTTAATTCCGTTAATGTCAGCAATAGCGTTGCCTGTCAGGTTTATCTCTTCTAAATAAGGGCTAACAACCGTGTTTAGCTCGTCAATTGATGTTAAACCACTTGCACTAGCATCAAGCTTTTCAATGGATTGAAGTTGACTAAAATTAAATAAAGTATCGAGCTGTGCTGAGGATACATTAAGCTCTTTTAAATTTGTTAGGTATGATAACGTGTCTATATTTTCTAACCTATTACTATTTAAGTCTAATCTTTCCAAAGATGATAAATTCTTCAAAGGTGATATATCAATTATTCCTCTACCATACGAATAATACAATTTGCTTAGTTCTAGCTCTTTTAAACTCGTTACTTCGGCTAAAGGTGATAAATCGTCTAAGTTTTGGTTATTGCTAGCCCTTAAAACTTGGAGTTTTGATAAGTGAATTAAATGGCTAATATCAGATAGGCGGGCGTTACCACTTATATCTAACTCTTTTATTTCAGTTAACTTGGACAAGAACGATATGTTGCTTAAATTAGAAGAAGCTACACTAAGGTAGGTCAATTGGGTTAAAGCTTCTAAACTATTTAACGACTCAATTCTTAGATTATTGATTTCAAGCGTTTCTAGCTGTTTTAGAGGTTCTAGCGTTTTGATATCAAGTACGCCTGAATTGGCTCTGTTTAGTGTTAAGTGCTTTAAATTTACAAGTTTGGAAATCGGATTAAAATCAGACAATGCGGTTTCAGACACATCTAGCTTAAGTAATTGAGTTTGGTTTATAAGTGCGCTTAAGTCAGAGAGCCTTAAATTATGTGAAACATTCAGGCTTGTTAGTTTAGTCCAGTCCACTAAGAAACTAAGAGAAGTTAAGTTTAGATCGGTAAGTGAAAGGCTTTCAATGTTGGCTAATCTATGAAACTCATCCGAGTTAGTTATTTCGAAATTATTTAAACTTAACGAAGTGAGTGAAGTCAGCTGCGCAATATCGTCTGCATCTATTTTGCTATAGGTATATGGAGCACTATTTAGAGACAGTGATTGTAACGAGCTAATTTTTTTTATGTCTTTACTAATATTATCAATTGTCGCATGTGTGAGCTGCAAATCCTTTATGTTATTTAATTCAGTTAACCAGCTGATATTACTTAGCTTGTTGCTTTGTATGTTTATTTTCTCCAATCGCGTAAATAGTTCAATGCCCTTTAAACTTTCGATTGATTCGCTTATACACTCTAAAGATTCTATGCCTAAGTCCGCGTTCTCGTATTGAGAGATACACATGTTTAAGCCTGCGTTATCAATAAGATGGTCTTCAATGTTTTGATACGCTTTTAGTGTAATTTCAACTATCTGTTTAGCCGTTGCTGAATCATTGTCGGTAACAGTTAATTCAAATGTAACTATTTCATCTTGTTGTAAGTCGGGTGCAACAAAACGTAATTCTGATTCATTTGCAGCAAATTGAACAATGTCTGTGCCTGAAGTTTGCTGCCACAAATACTGCGTGATACTACCGTCATTATCACTTGCATCAGGTGTAACTGTAACCGTTTGTCGTTCGTATACTTCGACAGGAGAAAACGCTGAGATAGTTGGAGCATCGTTTACGACAGCAGGAGTTGAATCTTTTTTACTATCGGAGCCACCGCCACAACCTATGAGAAATGAAGAGAGAGCAAATGCAACTAGCTTGCGAGAGAGTGTTTTGTTCACAAAAAATCCTTTTAAATTTAATATGGTATATTTGATTTGATAAAAACGTGAATAATACGTCAAAGGAGGTGGCGTACACAATATGTATGGGGCTACAGGTGAGTTTATAATCGAGATTAAAAGTTTAAAAGCAACCAGTGTGGTAATTGTTGGGGGCAGTTAGCCGAGCTGTTGCACAATGCAAGATCTGACCCCTTCGCTTTTTAGAAATAGCTAATTATTTTGGTGTGCATTACTCCACAGTTAGCCGAGCTGTTGCACAAAGCAAGACCTGACCCCATGATCCCCCATGACCCCATGATCCCCCTTAGAAAAGAAACGACGACCGAATGTAGCGAATGCTAGCAAATTACTTGCTTAATTAATCGCGAAATTCAATCAACATCGTAAACAAAAATGCTCACCAAAAAGGTAAAGGTTTATGGGGAGGATATTATCTCTCGATAAGATTTTTACATGAAATCCATATTTATTAATATTAACACGCTGCAAACTTTCAATTTTCGGCAATGAAATCGCAGTGCCATTTGTTGGAGTGTTTCTAGTTGCTCGGTCAACTGAGCAATAATTAAAGTGGGTTTCTTTATTATTCAGCCCAGCATGTTTTAATAATTCCTTTTTTAATAACTACCCAAATAGCTTTAGGGACTGCCCATAAATGCCAGATCAGTATTTAACCACTGTAGTTTTAGAAAAGGCATCAAATTCACTCTTAGCGATTATATTTCTTGTATTTTGACAGCATCGAATAATTAGAGATTACTATACAATTAATAGCTTGATTATTTTCCTTAAATCTATACTTTACTAACTGATTTTCAAAATATTGCGGCACTTAGGGAAGCTACTACATCCCCAAAATTCATTACCTGCATTTTTACCTTTAGTGGCTTTTCGTAACACCATTTCAGCACCGCATTTTTTACATGGTTTAGTATCAGGTTTTTGTTCAACAATCGCTTTTACATGCTTAACATGTTGTCGATTTGTCTTGAATCCACGCTCCAAGCGGCCACTTTCAATCTGATCAACAATATTGGCTACTTCATCGTTGGTAAAAACAATTTCTTTCTTACTTTTAATATATTCAATACCACCACGAGCAAAGGCTACGTTATCAGGCATTTTTGTTTTAAAGGTACTATCACCAATGAAGATAATGACGGAAAAAACGCACTCTTTCTTTGTGGTGAGACAAGCTTCTAACGTTTTGACATGTTTATAATTTTGATGCAACGGGTTTTGAAACTTCGATGTATGCTTGTAGATCTTTTGTGTCCACTGCTTTTGATTATCGCCACCAAAAATCCAACCTTTCATGTTCTTAGTTTCAACGACAAAGATACCAAATTTGGAAACGATAATATGGTCTATCTGTGTGGTGCCATTTTCGGTCGGTAGGGTGACATCTTTAATTAAGTGATATTCGTTTTTGTCGAGAAAAAATTTGATTAGCTGGTTAACTTGCCATTCACCAAATACGCATTTGAACCAGGCTGATTTTATGATTGCAACAAATATAAATAGAGGGATCAGGTACCAAAAGCTACCGATCACCATATTTAGGTAAGTTGATAAATCCATCTTTTACTAATTCCCTTATTGAAAACTAATGGTTAATCGTCTTCTTTAACTTCCAATTAATTCCATAATAAATAACAGCGCCGACTAAGCCACTATATAAACATACTTTGTGTAATACAGACACTGAGATTATTCCTAAAAACTGGTTGTTCAGAGTGAAGGGAAAAAAAGGTTCAACGTCTGCATGCATAATGCTGTCTAGTAGTACGTGGCTGAAACTACCGATAAATGCACTAAGTAATACAACCCCCCAGGTGATTGATATTGATGCGTCATTCTCCGTAATCCTCAGTATTTTTAGGCCAAGCTCTGATAAATACTTTCCTGACAATGCTGCAAAAAGAGCAATTAATATTGCGCCAAGATAGGTATGGGTAAAACCATGCAAATGTCCTTCACCCGTTATCAACACGATTAACGGTTGTATATCCATTACAATTTGGGTCCAGCCAAACACCATTAAACTGAAGCTGCCTCGTAATAGCGACTTTATTAATACCCCCGGTCCCATATGTATTGGCGTGAATGGCATCTAATTTAAATCCTCTATATTTCGACCAATTTGAGTTTTCAACCTTGTGTCTTGTGCCGCAATTTGATCGACCACATCGAAGAAAAAAGCTCTATATTGATCTGCTAAAACTTTGTCACGACCTATCACTTTTCCATAGTCACCAAAGTCCTCCCAAGGGGAGTTCTCAATTTCTTGAATCCAATAAGTAAGGCCTTCATCACCATTCTCTCCATATAAAACAGCAACGCGAGGATAATCATTTTTATCAATTGATATGGCAACGGTGAACTTGTTTGGGTGTCCTGTTGGTATGCGAATCCAATAATCTGCTTCCACATCGCCAAGTTGGTTCTCAACTCGACCGCAGAACAGCTTAATTTCACTCTCACAACAGCTGCATGATGAGGACTCAAGCTCATCTTCTTCAATGACTGAAAACCTATTTTTGTTCGTATAGCTCGTGTATTCAAATGCTCTATGAGCAGGAATTCCATTTGATTGCTCGTCAAATAGAGTGCAGCCATGTGATGTTATATAAAACATGGGGCGAGATTTACTGTCTTGAAGTTGAATCTCTAATTCAATAAGGCCGTTAGATATGGTGTATGGAAACGCGTTTGCGAGGATTGCGTCAATGCGAGGCTCTTCTACTGGAACATCTACATCCCATAATTCTTCTATTCTTTCGAAGTCTTTTTCAGAAACTTCAGCCCAAGCGCCTAAACAATAGTCTTCTTGATTTTTAACAGGCAGAGGAATTAATCCTCTCACGAAAAATCGATTTCCATCCAATACGTATAGATCCGTGCTTCCTTCGGCTCTGACTTCCTTTTCTTCTTCAGGTAATGCAAAAATTTCGTCAGGTAAACCAAAAGTCAGTTCCATTTGGTTTGCTAGCAGCATCTTGTCGCAACAGGAGCATTTAATTAATTCATTCATGTTTTTCTTTTAATTTTGTTTCGACGTTTTCGGCAATACACCGCTCTAGTAGCAGTTTTTTAGCGAAAGGGTGCAGGTTTTCTGCTTCAATTTCTTTAAGCCTTCTCTTATCAATAACTGCTAATGTTTGAATAAGAGAGTCTTCTGAGTTTAAGGCCTGTTCACTCCTTAAGTCATGAACAAACTCCCAACATGCTTCATATGCATCTTGACGACTAAGCTCTCCGTAATTACTTAGTTCGTCACTATTCGCAGAAGCTATTCTATTGGTTAGTTCAGGATCTTTGGAAACCCACTTTTTGTTGGACTCATCAAACATTCTAGGAATGTTCCAAAATACTCGGATGCAAAAATTGGCAACAACTTTTTTATCAAGAGTGGTCCAAGCATGCCCGCATAAACAGGCACCATATACCGCACAGTTAATAGCAAACCTAGGGCGGATAGATGAAGCAATCCTTTGTTCTGAAAGATGTTTTAATTTAGTCCATTTCATAGTGGTTATTAACGCAGAAGTATAAATATTTATCAATTATTTATTGCTTTGTGATTATTGTTTGATAATTATGCGGCCGCTTAATTAATCATCAACTAACTGTAAAGGAGTAAAAATCATGACAAATACATCTTTATCCTTTGCAGGTCTTGTCCATCCAATAATTCTTTAGCTTTCTGATAAAGCTACGCCCCCAGTCACTTGACTTGCCAATACGTTTTTCGTTTTAAATCCTATTTTAAGGAGTTGGTATTATGGGCACATCCGTCCAAAAATTACTGAAAGCGTTAGCCTTATTGCGTCTACTGATACGTGGATTGAAGGGCTAGCAGTACAACAACTGATCAAAATATCAGAATTAACAGGTATACAGCGAGCAAATCAATGGGGTCATAGTTGTTGGTTTTCGGTTTAGATTCAGTTTATTTCGTTGCGTAAAGCGCTTTTTTTAAAAGCTAGATAACACTATCTAGCTTTTATATTGACAGTTTATAACCTACCGTTTTCCGGATTCATCACTCGTTGCGCTAGTTCTTTTGAATTCGCAGCTTTGAATTTTGGTGCTAAGTAGGTTTTTGCCATTTCAACACGGGTTTTAAATTCATTACTGTTTAAAACGTCTTGATTAACCACTTTTAATCTTGCTTTATTTTGCCATTTAGAGATGGTTTTTTTGTCTTCTTCAGCATCTAAAGGTAAAATTTGTACATGTGCTTGGTTCCAGCCCATATCAACATCAAACTCTACAAAATACTCTTTGCCAGCTTCTACATTTGCTTCAAGTACTGAATAACGTTCTGAAAGGGCAATATATTTATGCTTACCCGGTTTGACTTTAACTTGAAAATATTGTCCCACTCGCGTACTTGCAACAAAACCATCTTCATCCCATATATCAAATGGAACACTGCCTATCAGTTTTTCCATGCGGAAAAAATTAATTACAGCATGTTCGTCGTCTGGCTTCATAGGGTTTTTGCCATCTTGCATGATATCAAAACCAAGTAGTGAAGGGTTTGCGAGCAAATTGTCATATGCATCATTTTTTCTTGGACTTTCAAGTTCGGCTTTATACTTAGTGCTCATTACCATTGATGCACCTAAATCGTAGTCAATCTCAGTTGTTTTTCCTGTCGAGTAGTCAATTGACATGAATACGGTTTCACCGGGTCGGTTATCAATCTTCGCATAACCAAATCCGGCTAGTCCTTGTACTAGGTGAAGTGAATTGATTCCCGAATCCAACTTCAAGAGTGTATGCGAGCCATTTGAAAGATCAGCCACAACTTTATCATTTACTGCAATCCATGCGCCACGAGCGCCTCCTTGAAAATTGCTCCCTCTAATCATGTAAACGTAAGTTTGATCTTCTTTTGGTTGTTCAGTTTTAAACTGCTGAACTAAATTTTGATCTACCTTGTAAGTTGTTTTACATCCGGTAAGCGTAAGCATTAAACCTAAAGCCACGGCCGAAGCGGGAATTTTAAAAGATTTCACTAATCTCTCCATATCGTTTGTTTTTATATCCAATTAATTTGCTTAATAGCGCGCAAATTATCTAATAAAAACAAACTACTTGGAGCTATTTTTATTACTTTATTGTAAATGAACGAAAATCAATGGGGTCAAATGAGGGGGCAAGTTAAAAACACGAAGTCCGGTCTAGAATTGTGCATTGAAGAAAAAGTCACCTAATTTATTAACCTTTCTGGCATGCCAATGGGTGATCCGTTAACCCTATCTTATTTCATTTTGTAAGCATAAAATCAATTTGGATTTGAGTGAAGAACGCTTTATTAAATGCAGGTTTAGTGCGCGTTGATTTTGCAATAGTTACTTGGCTGTTGTAGTTTGTTGCTTTTGAAGTGATATGTGATCTGCATAAGGAATGCAATGAGTAGTGCCATTAATATTTTATACGTTGAAGATGATGTCGCCAGTGCACAAATTTTAACCCTTTATCTTGAAAAGCAAGGTTACCGAGTTAGTCACTTTGATAATGCAGTCGATGCTCAGCGGGCGCTCGATAATTTGGCGTTTCAGTTAGCTATTTTCGACGTTATGATGCCAGGAGGAGATGGCTTCTCTTTATTAAAAAATGCGACCAAAAAAGACATTCCCAGCATTATGGTGACGGCAAAGGTAACTGAAAGCGACCGCATTCACGGCTTTGACTTAGGCGCTGATGATTATGTGTGTAAACCCTACAGCCCAAGAGAAGTGGTATCACGTGTTCAAGCATTACTTAAACGCAGTTATAAGCATACAGGAGCGCACCAAGTATGGTTATTCGGCCAGTTAGAAATTGATGTCGATGCCAAATTGGTAAAACTGGCTGGCGATCATTTAAAACTTACCGCTGTTGAGTTTGCCATTTTGGTTAGTTTAGTCACTCATGCAAAGCGTATTATCTCGCGCGAACAATTGATTGATCTCGTGTGGCAAGGGCGCAGCGATATCACCGATAGAGCAGTCGATACCCATTTAGCCAACTTACGTAAAAAGTTGGGTGATAGTAAAAAAGATCCAACCTATATTGCCACACACTATGGTCAAGGTTATCAGTTTGTCGCGGCTAAAAAACAATGAAATTACGTACCAAATTTACGATCTTAGTTGCTAGTTGCACTTTTGTATTATTGGGAATTTATTACTTGTTAAGTGTATACACAGCAAGTAATGCATTTGTCGAGTTTAACCAAAAAAGTGTTGTGCAAATGACCACTGAGTTACTGGATGATGATAACGTGGAAGCGCAGATTACTTCGTTACCACGCAACTTTTCTGTTCAGCAACAATATACAGCACTATCTCATGTCTTTACTGAGCAGTTATTTATTTTGGTGCAAAATGAGCGCGTTATTTTGCCATCAGAAAGTGCGACCGATTTGCGGATTACCTATATTGCTGTGGAGCACGGCCATCAGTTTAAAATAGCGCCGCTCAATCAGTCTCCATTATTAATTCAATTCAGCCAAGAACAGTTGCTACTGAATGACCAAACGGGTGAATATGCATTATTTTGGTTACCCAAAAACACGCTGGAGCGAAAGCATCAAGAGTCTTTGTTGATGTCGCGCTTGGCCGATGAATTTATGCTGAGTTTGCTTGGCTTATCTCTGCTTGCTGCACTTTTGTCTTGGTTGGGCGCGTGGTACTTTTTAAAGCCGCTAAAACACCTTAAACACAGCTTTAAAGATATTGAAAATGGCAATTTAGACACCCGTATTGAAGTAACCAAACACGATGAGGTAGGTGAAATCCTAGCCAGTTTCAACCGCCTTGCTGCCTGGTTGCAAGGGTTACATCAGCAATATCGACAAATGAATTCAGATCTTTCTCATGAACTACGTACACCGCTCAATGCCATTCGTTCTCGCATTGAAGCGATGGAAGACGGAATATTACCGATGGAGCCTGAGCAGCTAAGCGTACTTGGTAAAGAGGTTGAATCACTGAGTCAGTTAATTGATGACTTAAGCCTGTTATCGCTGACCGAATCAAATCAGCTAACCTTACAATTTGACGAGGTTAATATTACACAGCTTATTACTGATTTAATGGCTAAATATCAGCTTCAGGCAAGTTCGCTTGGCATTGTGTTTACATCAGATTTAGCACCAAACACTAGGTTAGTCACCGATGCTAAAAGACTTAGGCAAATATTGGTGAACTTACTTGATAATGCGTTTAAATACGGCTCAGCTGGACAGTTTATTGCAGTAAGTCTAAACGCTTGTGACACGTATGTTGATATTGCCGTAGAAGACCATGGTGAGGGGATGTCGCAAACTCAATTAGACAATATCTTTGAGCGCTTTTACCGAGTACAAACGTCGCGTAACGATACCAATAGCTTAGGCCTCGGGTTGCCTATTTGTAAGCAACTTGCGGAGCTCTTAAGTGCAACATTGACGGTAGTAAGTGAACCAAATAAAGGCGCAAAGTTTTCATTAAGGCTTTTTAAAAAATCTTGATAATTGCTTAACAATTGCTTTTTAAAGTACACCTAACAAAACAAAAAACAACAAAGCAGGTGATTTATGAAAGCAATTTTAAGTACAGTAGTTGTTGGTATTATGAGTTTCTCAACTAATGCAAATCAAGAGAACACTAAACCGGTTACAATGCCAATGCAGTTCACACAATATGGCCATGTTATGGTGGATGCTCAGTTAAATAATGCCGACACAGTACCTATGGTTTTGGATACCGCAGCTACTTCAGGAGTTATTTCAATTAGCCTATTAAATGAGTTGGCATTGCCAGAAAGCGCACTCGAAAAAGAAGAAGTGACCAGTGCAACAAGCAAAATGACTCTCACGCAAGCGAATGTAAATAAAACGCGTGTTGGTCATACTGCGGTGATGGATTTACCTTACATCACACAAGATTTAACCGTGCTTAAAACCGCACAAGGTAAAGTGCCGGGTATTTTAGGGTATGGATTTTTAGAAAAACACTGCACCGTTTTAGACTTTGTTAAAAGTGAAGTGACTTTTTACGCACAAACCTGTTCAGAGCAAGTTACGCATGGTTTAAAATCGCAAGCGTTTTGGCTTGATGAAGAATTTATTAAGTTTAACGTTGAGTTTAATGGCCACAATGTTGATGCGGTGTTAGATACAGGTGCACCGATAAACATCATTAACTCTCACTTATTGGCAAAGCTTGACGTTGAGAAAAAAGACAAAGAAGATCTTAAGGGCCTTCATGGCAAAGCAATACAAAAACAAAAGTTAGGTGAGGTAAGTTTTAATATTGGTGAACATACCGTAACTAGCGCTAAAACAACGGTTTCTGATATGCCAGTATTTAAAAAACTCGGCTATGAAAATAAGCCTGTAATACTAATGGGCCTTGCAGATTTCAAAGGCGGAAAATTGGTTATTGACTATCAAGCCAAGCATATTTATTTTTAAATCAATACACTAAAAAATCATCAACGGTTTACCCATTAGGAAATTCCAAAAACACCCATTCTAATTTGGTTTAGTTTGGGTGTTTTTCTATGTTTAGGATTTTGCATCGGCTAATTAATGGGTGACTTTTTTTCTTTTACAAGAGCAGAACCCCTTTCACCTATTTTTTGGGCTCTACGGCGGCGACAGCCACCGCTGGCTCGTTACCATTATTTGCTGCTACAGCAACTTCATCAATAATTGGTGCTGCAGCGTCATCAGCTATGTCGCCCAAAGGCGCAGCTTGTTCTGCGGCAACCATTGCTACTTCAGGGGCTGCCTCAGGTTTATCTTTTAAAGCGTCATTCATAAATTGTTCAAATTGAGAGACAGCTTTTGGATAATCTTTCAGCGGGCTTTCGATGTGTTGGAAATAGCCAAGTGTTTGTGCTGCAATTAAACACTCAGACAAGCTATGATGGCCCAAAGCAATAAGCTCCATGCTTTTAACGCCGAGCAATAGCTCACGTTTGGCTAGCTCATCGTCACTAATGCCGTCACTATCTGCAACTTTGGGTTCTTTACCATCAGCTGCAAATTCTATGTCTAATATTTCTGACAGAAGCGAACCTGAGACACCACCAATAAATGGCGCACCGTTTTCTCGAAAAGCTTTTACTGTATTGCTCGCATCGACATCTTGGGCTGTCAGTTTGCCTTTGGCATGAAAAGTTGACTTCGCAAACACGTTTTCTTGTGACTCACGGCGATGCTCTTGGGCAGAAATTCCTGAGTTTTTGTCTTTTGCACTTGGGGCGCGATCACGCCTTGCTATGTTGTCTCCTCTTCCTCTATCTGTGAAGACATCATTTTCACGGGCTGAATCATAGCGTTCCTTACTATGCGCATCGGTTGAAATCAGGTAAAAATTGGTAAAAGCGTCAAGGCGGGTTTTCATGTCGTCATATGAATCACCAAATATCCCTGCAATATTTATCTTGTTAGTGTCAATTTTATCGAGAAGTCTTGCCTTTCTGTGCGCTAATGCTTTTTCGATAGGTGTTTCGGTGTATAGCTCATCTATTGCTTCCAATACTTCTTGTTGTTCAGGTGTTAACTCTGAGGTACTTAAGGTCCCTGCTGCCTTATGCTCTCTGTAACTATTAAGTTTGTTTTCCATATCGATAATACGGTCTAACTGGCCGCTTATGTGTTCTTTGACGGCTTCAAAGGCTGTACTTCCCATACCTACCAATCCTTGGCGAGCAATAGTACTTTCTTTTGCTGCAGCGACTTTGTCGTTACCTCGAATATCAATAGAAGATGACTCAAAGACTGCTCTTACTTCACCTACGGTGAGAGGGGATGCGCTATTTTTTAAGGTTGTTTGCTGTTCTTGGCTCAAACCTTTCATCATGCCTGATTGATCTAATGATTTTACAAACTCGGCACGTAACGGCGTTGTTCCCGACCCTAATGCTGAAATATCTCCGAACTTCCCGCCATGATTGTCTATCAGGTTAGCAGTGTCTTTTAGGCCTTTATTTTGTGCGATATTTCTAAATGCTGTTAGTTCAAACGTCATAGTATCTTCCTTGTGTAGGGCTGTTAGTTATCTCGTTATGTGCTTCACTTAGTTAGCTAATGGCATGCAGTTATAAAAGCGTATAACGTACTTGTTGCGAAACCGATAAATTAAGGTGTGATAAATTGATTCTGTGTATAGGTTTTGCTCAAATCTGTATGATTAGTGTGCGCATTTGACTCGGCTAACTCTTTCAAAAGCTGGCGTGCCTTGTGAGTGTCTAAACATAATTGCTCGACCCACTGTGAAAACACATATTGGTCTGTGTGATGAGCTGCTTTTTTGATTGTGAGTGTGGCTTCGTCAGTGGAATAGAATCCCCAAAAAGCATTACTACCCGAGCGATTTGCATAGTTCTCTAACAGCAGCCTTAAGTAGGTGTCTTCTTTATTACTTGAGTTAATTACACCTACGTAGCTAACGAGAAGAATAGTTTGAGATTGCTCATCAAACCCAATGTTAATTTCAAACTCTTCATTACTGAGAGAGAAGCTGTTTCCAGCCTCCCAATTCAAATGCGCTATGCCTTTAAGTTTCTGGTATTCCTCAATAAGCGCTATAAAATTAAAGCAACTATCCATAATTCCCTCTGCTTGTTTAATAACCATTCACAGCGAAGCTTAGGTTATAGAACACACTAAAAATTTAAAAATTAGCTGAGATTTTTTATAGAGTAGACAATTCAATCAGGACAGTGTCATAAAGTAATGGGTGAGCAATAATGTGTATTGATATTGTGATTGGTATTACTTAATAAGGTGAATCTACAGTTTTAACTACTGGTTTGATAAGGCGATAAAGGAACTTACTTAGACCTAATTGCGTTATGATCAATTTAAATCAATGGGGGATAGTTTAGATCTCTCCCCATTGAGCAGGCCTTGTTTAAGGTGGTGACTAAAGCTTTTGTTTGAAAGCTGAATACTCATTTACGGCTGTGGGTATAGACATGTAGGGGTTGGTACCATGATCAGCACCTTCTGTGAATTGATGGGCCCAAACCAAGTTGTTAGGTGCATTTTCGTCGAGCGCTGCTAACAGTCCTTTAAACGAGCCTGTAATAATAGACGGTTCTTTTGCTCCTAAGCTTAAATAAAAAAACTTAGGAGCACCTTCAAGTTTAACTAGGTTCTTCTTAAATTCTTTTACAACCACTGAGTCGTCGTACCACGCTGCTGGGCTAAACGCAAAATATGCATTAAATAGCGAGGGTTGAGTGATCATGGTGTACAAGACAAAACTGCCACCTGCAGAATAACCGCTGAGTGAACGGTCGTCTGATATTTTGTAACGACTTTCTATGTAGGGCAGCAACTCGGTTTCAATAAAGGCTAAAAACGTATCTGCACGGCCAAACAGCTCTCTTGCCGTTTGATTAGTTGGGCGCGCGTTAATATTGACGTCTTTTCTCGCAAATGGCGGAACCAAGTCGCGATTTCGTGTATCTGTCCAAAATTGATTTGGTATTGCCAGAACGATAGCGTCATCATGCTTGGCAACTGTTTCAGCCCATCTGTCTAAATTAAAATTGCCATCGGTTTTAATAACAAGGGGATAACTTTTTTGCGCATTATATTTATCGGGTAAGCGGATAAAAATTTTTCTACTCTCGCCCAAAACGTGAGAGTTAATCACTACATCTAGATAGGGAGATGTGTAGTGTTCAAGATAACGAATATAAGTATAAATAGATGCCAGACTAGCAATTGCGACAAGGGCGAATGAGATTTTTAAAGACTTCATGTTTTAATACTCCTTTTTTTATCAATAACTGTTTGTGTTTTGATATGCAAGGTGCTGTTATTTATTTGTTACAAAAAGAAAAAATTGAACCATTCTCTGTGCGGCGTTATTAAGTTGCAAAGAACTAAGGTGGTTGCTTTATTGAGATATTTTTTGAACAAAGTTAATTTCAATCTTTATCTATTGATTTTTGAGTGGAATAGAGCTTTTAAGCATTATGTTACATTTATTTCTTATGGTTTATGTCTCATTAAGTTTATCGTATTGATATTTGGTGTAAAAAATTAGTATTAGCTTAAGGATTATTACATGAAACGGATAGCGATTTTAGGAAGTGTACTTTTAACATCGATTGCCTTGTTATCAGGGTGTCAACTAAACACTCCTTCGCAAGAACCAACTTATTCCATCGCTTTCTCATACAAAGTCAATGACGAACGTCACATTCATTTTGCCGATGCAGATGGTAACTACGCTAAGCAAGTGACCAATTTTATCAAAGTAGAAGGCTACCCTTCGGTTTCTCCAGATGGAACAAAAATGGCTTTTTATGGCAAATACGATAATAACAAAACTTGGTCTATCCATATCGTTAATCTTGATGGCTCAGACATTCGCCGAATTACAAATACGCCAAGCGTTTGGGATAGCGCTCCATCTTGGTCTGCCGATAGTCAAAATATTACTTTTGCTCGAGAATACAAAAATGAGCAAGGTGAGTGGCAAAATGAAATTTGGATTGCTGCTGCGGATGGTTCGAAAACACAACAATTAAAATCGCTTCGAGGCTTAGGGCCTAAATTAATCTCTAACAATAGAATATTATTTTTCACTCAGGATAAAACTAGCGCTATTTACATCGCCAACGCAGACGGCTCTAACTTGGTCCAGTTAACTAATAATGACGCCGAAAATTGGTATCCAGATCTTTCACCTAATGAACAAAAAATTGTGTTTATGTCTAATAGAGATGGTAATAGAGAAATTTATTCTATGAACATAGATGGCACGAACCAAAAACGACTGACCTATAACAATGTTGACGATTGGAACCCATCTTGGTCTTCAGATGGTAAAGAAATTATATTTACGTCTGAGGTGCCAAATCAATTTTCCGACATATACAAAATGAACCGTGATGGAAGCGAATTACAAAAGCTGATTACCGGCGCTTCACAAGCATCATGGATTAAGGCACCGTAAAATAAATGGTAACGTATCCTTACTAACGGGGAATAACGAAGACACTCTCTCAATCAGTAGCAATCAGAGTCGTTAATTTTTTAAACTTCTCTCACTAAAAGCTAGTCGTTGGGCTAGCTTTTTGTTTTTGCCTTATTTTTTCTATTTGAACAGGCGTTTTAAATTAGGTAGTCTGCCTACTCAATGGACTGTCAAAGTCACAAAAATTATAATAATAAGGACTTGAATATTAATGAAAAAAATTGCGTTTTTTACACTTCTTTTGCCATTTACCGCGACTGCAAACCCGTTTGACTGTAAAACCGAGTTTGAGTGGCTCAAAACCACGTTTGAAAATAATGATGCTGGATTTGAATATGCTGTTTCTACAAAAGGTGAAAGCAGCTATAAAAGCCACAATGCTGCATACCTTAGCGCCGTTAAAAACAGTGGTTCAGCAACTGAATGTCATCAATATCTAAAGGGCTGGTTGTCATTTTTTCGAGATGGCCATATTCACATTGGGATTAATACCGATGGTGAAGAAGTACAAAACAAAACGTCTAAAATTCATGAGTTTAATGAATTAGCTTTTAGCCAGTATCTTGATACCAAACAAACAGAAGACTGGGAGGGGATTTGGGCATTTTCAGGCTATAAACTAGCGTTGAAAAAAGAAGGTTCGGACTATAACGCTTACGTTATTGAGTCGAGCAATGAAAGTTGGAAAAAAGGGCAAATTAAATTCACAATTCATGAT
This sequence comes from Pseudoalteromonas sp. XMcav1-K, assembly GCF_044005875.1. NCBI lineage: Bacteria > Pseudomonadati > Pseudomonadota > Gammaproteobacteria > Alteromonadales > Pseudoalteromonadaceae > Pseudoalteromonas > Pseudoalteromonas sp. XMcav1-K. The sequence goes on from NZ_JBIPJE010000050.1 coordinate 605,486, forward strand.
AGCGGCAACGGCACACATACAGTGAGCTACTACATGTCAGATCACTCCTTTCGTTCTATCGATTCGGTAAGTAACCTAGATAAAAACCATTTAGTGATAGGGAAAAATTGGTTAACGTTGTCACGCCAGAATGAAAAAACTGCGAGCGCACCATCAGTTACTCAATATGTGAAGCTTATTGCGGCGCGCAAACCACTATTTGAGGTGTTATCAAATAAAACTGCATTGCTTAGAATTCCGTCATTTGATCATAGTTTTAAAAAAGAGATTGATAAGGTTATCAAAGATAACTTAGATACCATTTTGCAGACAGAAAATTTGATTATCGATATACGTGGTAACGGCGGTGGTAGTGATGTTAGCTATGAAGAGATATTGCCAATTATTTATACCAACCCTATCCGCACTATCGGCCTAGAGTTTTTGTCTACAACACTTAATAACTCGCGAATGCTGCAGTTTATGCAAGATGATAACTTTAGCGACGAAGACAAAGAATGGGCAAAGGAGAGTTATAACAAGTTAGAAAACCGGTTAGGTGAATTTGTTAATTTGGAAGACGATACGATCACTGTTGAAACATTCGATCGTGTGCATCCACTGCCTAATAATGTTGGTGTATTAATTGATAATCGCAATGGAAGCACGGCAGAGCAATTTTTATTGGCAGCTAAGCAAAGCAAGAAAGTGAAATTGTTTGGTGTAACAACCCGTGGCGTTTTAGATATTTCCAATATGTACCAAGTTCAGTCGCCCAGTAAACACTTTACACTCTATTACAGCCTATCAAAGAGTTTTAGAATTCCAGAGATGGCGATAGACAGTAAAGGCATTCAACCCGACTTTTACATTGATGCGAGCGTGCCAGCTTTCCAATGGATTGATCATACACAGAAAATTTTAGAAGCGCGTTAATTCTTTTATGCTAAATTGAATTAGTTCAGACGAGATCTGATACTGTGGTTTGTAACGCCAGCCATTTTGAAAAAGGTTATCGCTTTACGCGTTAACCTTTTTCCTAAATGTTAATAACTTAGCGTTTTGAATTGTGCTTAATCTAAAACACAACATGTTTTGTAATTAACGTTCACCTTGCACTTCAAATTCGTCGTCAATTAAGCGCGCTTTGCCGTCTTCTTCAACGCGCCATAATTCGCGATGTACAACACCATACGCTTTATTCATTGTCCATTTTGAGCTGAGAATAAAACTCTTATCATCGAACTTTGACCATGCAACATCTGTGTATTCAACGTCTTTAAATCCTTGTTCAATGATCCCTTGCCAGAAAGATTCAATTTCTGTAGAGCCTTTAAACGTACCGAAAGGGCGAGCATGCATAATGGCATGTTCACTGTATTGTGCAGCACAGCCAGCTGCGTCTTGGTTGTTAAATGCGTTTTGCCATGCCGTAATACCATCTTTACAGGCGTTTAAAATCTGTTGTTCAGTCATCTTGTTGTCTCTTAGTTAGTAATGAGTAGCTAGATTAACGAGCTACTAAGCGCTAAAAAACAGATATAATAGAAATAACTGTTTTTCTATACAGAACAATAAATATGAATCGACTTAAGCAAATGATGATTTTTGCCCATATTGTTGAGGCAGGATCGATATCGGCAGCTGGTGAACAACTCAACTTATCGAAATCAGTGATAAGCCAAAACTTGAAACAACTGGAACAATCGCTGGGAGTTGTTTTACTCAAGCGCACAACACGTAGGTTGTCACTGACAGATGCGGGGGAGCGTTTTTACACCAAGTGTAAAACAATTAACTCGATTGCGGATAATGCATGGGAGCAAGCGCAAGCTTATTTAGCTCAGCCAAAAGGGCGTATTCGCATTACTGCGCCAAATGCCTTAATGGAAACGTTAGTAACGCCAGTGATTGCAAAGCTAATGAAAGACTATCCAGGGTTAAAACCAGAACTGATAAGCGCGGATGAACAGCTTGATTTTATGGCAAACGATATTGATTTGGCGATTAGAGTTGGCAGATCTGCAGACAGTAACTTGACGCAAAAACGCATTGGGTCGTTTAATGATGTATTGTGTGGTGCAGCGGGGGTTGCGCAGAAAAACATCGATACATTGCCCTACATTGCAAATGTTTGGCAGGGGAACAGCATAAAACACATGTTTACGAGGCCAGATGGCTCTGAACAACTTTTCTCTACTGAGGCGCAATGCACCACGAACTCATTTTACGCGTGTGTGGCATTAATTAAAGCCGGTGCGGGTATTGGGATTGTTCCAGATTTTTATTTGTCGCGATTTGATAGTGAATTAGTACCGGTAGACTCAAACCTTAAATTGCCTAGCAACCCGGTTTTTGCAATTCATCCTTTTGGTAAAAACCAACCACTTAACGTTGCAGTGTGTGTAGAAGGTATCCAGAAACACTTACAAAACTTAGTGGGCGATAGCTAATTTTTGTGGCAATTTTAGGATGCGCAATCATGAGGTTTTTTTACACTATGAAAAAAGTATTAACTCACCTTTAATTTAAACAGAGTTACCCTCCTTTAATTTCATGATTGTAATAATAAAAGTGACTAGCCGTATTTCTCCAACTAGTCACTGCTTTTAAGTAATCACCGGTAATTTATCTATGCATTTGATTAAACTTAACGCCAATTTAACTACTGAGGTTGATAAAGCGGTTGGCTCAAACTCCTTGCTTACAATTTTGCTTTAACGTCTCTAACTAAGGTGTTTATAGCAATTGAATGGCTTTCAAATATATTGTCGTTTGAAAAAATGGGGTATGACTGCGCTGGTTTGAGCCCAATACCTTCAGATATTTTGCCGTCACTTTCTTGATATGTTTCATTAGATAGGCCTAAATGCCAGCCATTTAGCAGTGTTTTATCTAATACATCGGAGTGATTTCCTCGTGTTGTATCACCAACATGAATCACGTTAGGAATTGCTCTCATCGCCATGGTAAAGGTTTCAGCCGCACTAACGGTATGGTCGCTTGTTACTAAATACACAGGCTTAATATATGGTGGCTCATTTGCTTTGTTTACATAGAATTTTTGCGGCACGGTAGGGCCTCCTAACGCGGTTTTCGAATATGCCAATCGCTGCTTCGCATTGAAGTATTGCGCAATGGCTAAGCCAACTTCATCATGTCCACCACCATTGGCAGTAATATCAAAAATAATCGCGTCGCTGGTAGCGAGTGTTGCCATAATGGTATCCATAGCTTGCTGGATTGCCAACACATCATCTTGAATAGAGCCACTTTGTGAAAAGTTCTGCATGCGTTGAAGATTGATGTAGCCAATATTGTCAGTCATACCCCAAATAATGAATTTACCTATATCGTTGGCACTTTCGTTTAAGATAGCGGTGCGCACTTGGTGTTTGTAATACTCATACCAATGTAAACGGAAGGTGCGTTCGTCCTTAATTTCATTTTGTTCTTTGAACGCGCGCGATAATGCTGGGCGCAGAATACGGGATTCATTCGGCTGAAATCGCTTTGACGTATCGTTTATACGTGCAGATAAAAACACATGAGCATCGTCTAATTTCTTTATCATATTTGAAAAGAGATTAAACAGTTCAGTTTGTGACATATCGTCGTTCACTTTCGACTCGTACTGTTCGACAATTTTTGGCCAGTCCTGCTGGTATGTCTCAAAAAAGGCATAGTGTTCTGACATGGTTTGAGTAAAGTAAATAAAATTGTCAGTAGGGTTGTGATTGGGTGACGTTAAACACTTATCGATGACGCTTTTCGCATCCTTATTGGGTAACCGATTAAAATAATAGCGTGTCGAATTTGGAGTTTCACTCACCCAAATATGTTCATCTGTTATCGTATGGAATACGGCCATATGAGATGCGATATCGGCACTGCTCATCGCTTTTTGCACGCAACCTACTCGTGTTGTATCAAAGAGTTGCATTCCGTTGGCATCAATTTTCATTAGATAGCCATATCCTTGCGACTGCCACACCCCCGAATGTTCTGCAATATTAAAGGTTGATGATGTTGGAAAATTAGGGCGATTATCGCATCCTGCCAATGCGAGTACGCCACTTAGTATTAATGTTTTTAAAATTTGCATAGTCACGCTCATTTATTGTCCATAAGAACCTTGATACTATGATTTTGTTTGTTTTTTTCGTCCGTCTAAGCTGATTAGTACACATTAAATAAACTTACTTATTGCGATTTTGTATGTGCCCAAGGAAATTTACGTGGAATTAAAACTGGAAAGTGCTATTCAAATTTTGCTTGTAGGTGCATCTTTTGGCGTATGTCTATTCATTCTTGCGCATTTGTGGCTTAAAGAACGGGTGACATCAGTCCGTTATTTGGGACTATTTTATGGTGCGAACATCGCAAATATTCTTGATGAATGGTTTTGGCATTTTGGTGTATGGCAAGTAGCACCCATATTAACCAACGCATATCTGCCTATTTTATATTTAATCGCTCCTAGTTTTTATCTGTATGTAAAAGGGTTAACAGATCCTAGTTATAACAACCGTTTATTGGCAAATGTAAAGCATGGTATTGGGTTTATCTTAAGTTTCTTGGTGTGTATACCTTATTTTGTGCTCGATAGCGATATTAAACTCGCCCGCTTATCTGCTCCATCAGGTACGTTAGAGCATTTAGGTTTAACAACTTTAGGGCCAACCATTGTTTTATTGTTGTTATTGCCGTTTTCGCTTTGCTACGTTATCGCCATCGTTAAGTTGTTAGCTCAACATCTCAATACTATAAAAAGTTATTTTTCTAATATCGATAATCGCGATTTATCATGGATCCGCTGGTCAATTATCGCCTTGTGTATTGCGTTCGCTGTATCAACGATCCGCATATTTTTACCCGAGCGGCTCTCAGAAGAAGGATGGCATAATATCTTATTCTTAACTTTTGAGCTGTTTTGGCTTGTGATCGTTGGCGTACTATCAATCACTCAAGGCCCTATCTACAAAAGTGAAGTTGAGTCAGAGCGAGCGCTATTTTGTGCTGATAAACAGCAAGGGAAATATCAAAACTCGCCAATGCAAGAAAGCGATATTGAACGAATCAAAAACAAACTGAACGCAGCCATGGCTGATGGCTTTTACAAGGATCCTAACCTTACCTTAAGGAAACTGTCTGATTTAACTGGAATAGCTGAAATTAGGATTTCTCAAGTGCTAAACACAGCCATGAATATCGGCTTTTATGATTTTATTAACAGTTGGCGAATTAAAGCGGCATGCAAATCTATTGAGCAATCTGAACACACTATTTTAGAGGTTGCATTTGAAGTAGGGTTTAATTCTCGCTCCACGTTTAATCAAGCATTTAAAAAGCACGTTGGGAATACACCAAGTGCATATAGAAAACAGCTTATTACTGAACCTAACGCATCTGAAATTTGACGAAGATTGCAATCAATAGAACCCAATCTTGAACTGTACAAGACGAAAAGCGCATTTTGTTTTATGTTTAGAGGCTAAAACAATGGGCTGTAGTCTTATCGAGTGAATCTTAAAGTTCGCAAACATTATCAATTTAACATCAAGTACTCTTTGTTTGTCGCAGTCAGTTAACTGAATCAACGCACTTAAAGTGAAAATAATGAAGCATAAACACGTAACTAAAAATCAGTATGAGCATCGGTTGCTTAATGTCATTGACTATATCTATGAACATGTCGATGGAGAATTGGACGTCAATGCCCTAGCGGATGTTGCCTGTATGTCGAATTATCACTTTCATCGTATTTACCGTGAATTTGCAGGTGAAACGATCAATGTAACAGTGCGGAGAATGAGGTTATTGAAGGCTGCGGCGCTTTTATTGCGGAGCAACTTAACCCAGCAACAAATTGCGAAACAGGTTGGTTATGGCAGTGTTGAAGCATTTAACCGTGCGTTTAGTAAACACTATGGTGAAACACCCCATCAATACCGAATAACGCGCGTTGAAGAAAGGGTAACCCTGCTCTATCCCAAATCTAACAAGGAGTACACCATTATGTATCAAGTTGAACAACACACTGTGCCTGCCATGAGCTTAATTGGCGTTGAGCACAAGGGTGACTACATGAAAATAGGCCAAGCGTTTGAAAAGCTGTCTGTGATGGCGAGTAAGCTCGGTCTTATTAATGAAAATACACGCTTTTTTGGCATTTATTATGATGATCCAAAAACGGTTGAACAAGGTAAACTCAGCGCGAAGGCATGTATCTCAGTTGATGTAACTCAACTACCTGAAGAGCATCAGTTTGAACTGTTAAATATACCCTCATCCCAAGCTGTTTCACTATTATTTGAAGGCGACTACCCTGAACTAGAAAAGCCTTATGATTGGCTGTTTGGTGAATATTTGCCTCAAAGTAATTTCCAACTTAAGGACTTTCCACCGTTTGAAGAATATTTAAATGATGCGAAGAACACACCGCCACAGCAGCTATTAACCCGTATATACTGTTTAACGGCTTAAGACTAAGAACCTAGCGATTGCTAGGTTTTTATTTTTACTATTTTTTAATTATTTCTAATACACCGTGATGATCTAGAAAGCTCGTTTTGGTATCCAGATAAATGAGTAATATATGGCTATCCGTTACTTAAAAACAAACTAATTAGACAATAAATTAGATGCTTTACACGAAACGATTATGTGTCTATGAGCGTCACTCGCTTACCGTTTTTGTCTATTACAAGTTCACCATCTTCTTTGGTTAACGGTCCTTTAGGTAGCCGATCAAGTAAATCAAACACAGTTTCACTAGGGCGACATAGCTTCACGCCATTTTTTGTCGCAACGATTGGCCTGTTAACTAAAATGGGGTGCTTTAGCATATGTTCTAGAATGTGTTGATCAGATACACCATCCTCTAGCAGTCCCAGCGCCTTGGCTGGCGACTTGGTTTCACGTAGTAATTGGCGAGGGGTTAACCCTGTTGCCGCTAACAGTGCTAAAAGCTGTGGCCGTGTCCAGCCTTCTTTTAAATATTCAATCACCACAGGGGTATAGCCAGATTCTCGAATAAAACGCAGCACATTTCGCGATGTACCACACTCGGGGTTGTGATGAATAACAATCATAGTTACTCCTTAAACCAATGCCGGGTTTTATTGGCAAATGCAACCAAAGACAGCATTACAGGCACTTCTACCAATACGCCAACGACAGTTGCTAATGCTGCACCTGAATGCAGGCCAAATAAGGAAATAGCCACAGCCACGGCAAGTTCGAAAAAGTTTGAGGTGCCAATCATGCAAGCGGGAGCTGCCACGTTGTGGGGTAATTTCATTTTTTTCGCGAGTAAATAGGCAAATGCAAAGATCCCATACGTTTGGAGCAATAAGGGAATTGCAATTAATACAATTGCCACTGGGTTGCCTAAAATGGTTTGCGATTGAAAACCAAACAGCAATACCACGGTGGAAAGTAGCCCCATAATTGACCAAGGCTTTAGCTTACTAATAAAGTGATTGAGCTGAATGTGGTTGTCTTTCTTGTCTAGTAATTTACGGGTAAAAACGCCCGCGAGTAAGGGAATAACAACATACAGCAATACTGATAAAACAAGCGTATCCCAAGGGACGGTAACATCCGTCACGCCGAGTAAAAATCCAGCGAGTGGGGCAAAAGCAAATATCATAATCAAATCATTTACTGATACTTGTACCAAAGTGTAATTGGCATCGCCTTTAGTTAGTTGGCTCCAAACAAATACCATTGCTGTGCACGGTGCAACACCGAGCAAAATCATACCGGCGATATATTCATTAGCGGTTTGTGGGTCTACCCAACTGACAAAAAATATTTTAAAAAATAACCAACCAAGAAACGCCATGCTAAACGGTTTAATAAGCCAGTTTACGATTAATGTTAACACTAGGCCTTTTGGCTTTTTGCCGACGTCTTTAATCGCTGAAAAATCGACTTGCACCATCATAGGGTAAATCATTAGCCAAATGAGTACCGCAATCACAATGTTCACATGTGCAAATTCTAAACTAGCTATCACAGTAAATAGATCAGGTAGAAAGCTACCTGCAGCAATTCCGATGACAATTGCCAGTGCTACCCAAACTGATAAATAGCGTTCAAATAATCCCATAATATGCTCCTGACTACTTGCAAGTGTTCGCGTCCGTTTGAGCGGACTTAAGGCGAGTTAATGTATTTTGAAAATAGGGTTTATTATTAGCTGCACTGAGAGTAAGTACCTGCTTTGCCCAATCAGGCAGTTCATTGTGTATTTGGTAGTAAACCCATTTTCCCTGTCGTTCATCCCTTAACAAACCGCATTTTCTTAGAGATGCTAGATGACGTGATATTTTTGGCTGATCTAACTCAAGTGCGCTTATAAAGTCGCAAACACACGCTTTTTCAACCTGCGTTAATAACAATAAGATATGCAAACGGGTATCGTCTGCTAGGCATTTGTAAAATTGAAGTGGATCCATAGTTTTTATATATATGAAAAAACACATATGTAAATATTCGCATATGTTTATTTGTTATGCAACTTGGGCGTTTGTTTGATAGGTAATTTTTGATGGGAAGCAAAAAGAGGGGGGGAGTAATTATTTAGCTTAATCTGTGATTTATTCTTCACTGGCTCGAATTGTTATAAATCGACCAGCAAGCTAATTAAGTTGCCCTGCTAATCGATTGAAAACCTAAAAGTTTAAGTAAGCACTGAACACTGTGAAAAAAGGGGCAGGTATCTTTGGTTTTTAATGCTAATACAAAGAAAATCGCATTTTGCCAACCTACGCTAAGTGCGCTTACACTTCGTCTTCTATTTCTTTTGCCATGGTAAGAATTTCAGACAAGATGTCGCCTTTTACATTTAATACTTCAAGAATGATAAGAAATAGGCTTGTTGGCATTAGTCTGTTAGACACCTTGTTGCGCAGGTTGCCGGGGGTTAGAACAATACCTTTTTGTTCAAGCAGTTCTGCTAGCTGTGGATACGTAACCTTTTTTTGTTTTAGCTTCATGCTTAAAAAGCGTGAAAACGCCTCACCGTAAGGGGCGAGGGCTAGATTATTTTGAATACTCGTTTGTTGATCCATAAAAAATACCTAAGTAGTTTACATTCACGCCAATGTATTAGATAAATAGCCTATATTGCGCACCGGTATTGCTACAGCGTAATACTGAATGCAAACAGGGCTAGGCATATTAAATGCTAAAAGTTACCTGTATTGATATAACACAAATACATTTTAAGTGTAACAAAATAATAATTAGTGCAATATAAAACTTGCAAGTGTTAGTTATATGTGACATTAATTTAATACCAATAGAAATATGGAGATCAAAATGGCTTTTAATACCGAACAACTGAAAACGGTGTTTTCAACACATCCAGATTGGGTTGTTGAACAAGAAGGTGACTGTGTAAGCATTTCAAACGATGAAGGAATTGATGTGTTTGTTTATGCGGGTGAAACACAGGTAGTGGCTGAAAGTGTGTTGTTTCCGGTAAGTAGCGTTACAGATGTTTCAGGACTGAATGAACTGATTTTAAAAAGTCATCAGTTGGTTCCACTTTCTACTGTAGGTATTAGTTCGATATCTGGGCAAGAATATTACGTGGCGTTTGGTGCGTTGTCTGTTGACAGTAAAGATTCAGTGCTTGTTGAGGAAATTGAGTCTTTGTTTGCCAATATTCCAGAATTCCTTGAACTGTATGAAGATTATATCAATTAGGAGCAAGTCACATGAGTCTTAAAAAATTATGGACTGCGCTAGTAGGCGCAACAAATGAAGGGCTTGAAGCGGCCGCAGATACGCAAGCCATCCGAATTTTAGAGCAAGAACTTCGCGAAGCGAAAGAAGAGTTAAGACGTTCAGATCAAAGCCTAACTAGCATCATGGCAAAACGTAAATTAACCTCGAATAAGGTTGCTGCATTTCAGGCAGATATCGATAAATACTCAGAGCATGCTGTGTCTGCAAGTGAGTCAGGCAATATGGAACTTGCGGTAGAATGTGCAGAGCGCGTTGCTGATTTAGAAAGCCAAATGGCAACTGAACAATCGATTCTTGATGGTTTCGAAAAGTCAGAGAAAACCCTGAAAGACAACATTGCTAAAGCGAAAACAAATGTACGACGCATGGAACAGCAAATCGACCAGGTAAAAGCGACTGAGTCAGTGCAAAAGGCCCAAGCAGCAGCATCTACCCATCATGTTGGTGCTAATAGCAAAGTTAAAACTGCACTAGATAGCCTTGAACGTGTTAAGCAAAAGCAAGCGATGCGAGCAGCTGAATTAGAAGCTGCTGAAGAGCGTGCGGCTGATGAATCTGGCAGCAGTCTTGACGAAAAATTAAAAGCAGCAGGTGTAACGCCAGGTGGTCAAACATCGGGTCAGGACAAACTTGCACAGCTGCTAGCGAAGAAAAACGCAGGTTAGTGAGTAACCAATTTAAAAAGAGATAACTTAGTTATCTCTTTTTTAGTTTTTAAACAGTAAGCATCACTGTAGACAACTGGTTAGCCCACATGTAACGTTAGCAACCTATGAAGCAAAGCTAAGGAACATTGATGTTCAATTTCTTCAAAAAAGACAAACCAAAAGCGACCATCTCAACGCCAGAAATAATGGGCTTGCGACTCGGAGCAAGTTTTGAAATAGATAAACTCGCGATTAAGCTGATACTTGATGAGCTCGTAATTGGTGATTTTGCCGCCACCCAGATTATTCAGGCTGTTGGTAAAGTCGATATGGATGGCACCTATCTTTTTCGGTTTTACACAGATGATGAAGCATGGCTTCAAGTAATTTGTGAAGGCCAACCAACAGCCGAGAATGTGGTTGATGTGAAGTTGTTTTACTACTTCGATACCTTGGATATTCAAAACCAAGCACAGTGGGAAAAACTACTTAACCAACAAATTGGCACGCCTACCTATACATTGGACGGGCATCAATACAATCGCGTATGGACCTCAATGGGTGATTATCACAACCCAGTTCATATGGCCGAAAAAACCTTCGATGGTAAATCTCAACCCAGTGAAACAGACCAATTCACCATGCTGTTTGAACGTGAATTAAGCGATGGCACAACCGAGTCGCTATTTCTTTCAGCAGAAGAATCGCTTGAATCGTCAGGCAATCTCTCACGGTGTTTGGTAATTAGCACTGGCATAACATTAAGTTCTTCTCAAATAACAATACATGGATAAAGGAGTCCAATAATGGAAAACGGTTATGATCTGATCACCGGTGTCACTAATTTTGCAATGTCGTTTGGCATAAGCTTGATATTACTTTTTGTGTTCAAAATACTGTTTGCTTTTGTAACGCCACACGATGAATGGAAACTCATCAAAGAAGACAAAAACGCAGCGGCTGCCATTGGCTTTGGTGGTGCGGTAGTGGGTTTTGCTTTGGCACTCGCTGGCGCGGTAAGCAACTCTGGTGGCATTTTAGACTTTGCAATTTGGGGCGGTATCGCGTTAATTGCGCAATTACTCGCGTTTGCAATTGTGCGTTTTGCCTTTATGCCAAAAATCGTGAAACGTATTGAAGATAACGAAATCAGTGCTGGTGTTATTCTCGCTTCGACCAATATTGCCGTAGGCTTATTAAACGCTGCAAGCATGACATATTAGTAGGGAGGTCATGATGAAAAAGACCAGACATATTGACTTATCATTGCTGCGAAAAAAAGTACGAAAATTTAGCCTTGCACCACTTTCAGTTGGTGTTGCAGCGGCGCTTGCAGGATGTTCAGGTGAACCACAGGAACGTGTTAAAGTAGTGTCATCGGTTGATGATTGTGTTGACCAAACTGAATTGTCGGTTGAGCAATGTCAAGCTGCTTACCAAGAAGCGTTGGCAGAAGCAGAGCGCACAGGGCCGCGTTACCAGCACCAATATTTATGTGAAGCTGACTTTGGTCAGTGTCAGCAATCCAGCTCAGGGTTTTTTACGCCGTTTATTACCGGTTACATTGTCGCTGAGATAATTGATGAAGTAGGTGACGCGTTTGAGCGTAAACATCGACGCCGTTACAACCCTGTATACACCTATCAAAAAAGTGGCTCTAAACACCGTCAAAAAATAATGACTGCGGATGGCACCATTTTAGGTAGTGCAGGTAAAAGCAGCTATAAAGTGCCTAGCTCTGTAACCAAACCAAAACCGGCGGTAACACGAACGATATCGCGAGGCGGGTTTGGCGCTCAGGCATCTGCTAAGTCTAACTGGGGCGGTGGTAAGTCTTCTTCTCGCGGTTGGGGCGGCTAATATGCTACGACTCCCAATAGCGCAACGACCAAACTGGCAGCGAAAAGCCGAAGAATTTGGCTTTAAATTTCACACCATGTACGGGGAAACCTATTGGGATGAGTCTGCTTATTATCAATTTAATCTTAAGCAAATAGAAAACGACCTGGAAAAGCCGACTGAAGAGATACATCAGATGTGCTTGGAAGTTGTTAGCCAGGTCATTAACGACGAAACGCTACTTAAGCGTTTTTGTATTCCCGAGCAGCACTGGGATTTTATTCGCCAATCATGGGTCAATGGTGACCCAAGTTTGTATTCCCGATTAGACTTTGCTTATTCAGGCAATGGTTCGGCAAAACTATACGAAAATAACGCAGATACCCCAACGTCAGTCTACGAAACCGCTTTTTGGCAGTGGTTATGGTTGGCTGATAACGTTGATAATGGCGTAATTGTAAAAAAAGCAGACCAATTTAACTCGTTGCAAGAAAAGCTTGTTAATCGTTTTAAAGAGGTTGAATATTTAACCCCCGATAGGACTTTACACTTTGCCTGCTGTAAAGATTCAGAAGAAGACCGCGGCACAGTGCAATACATGGAAGATTGCGCAATCGCGGCTGGATTAAACACCAAATTTGTTTACATCGAAGAAATCGGTGTAGATGCAGATAACCGCTTCACAGATTCAGATGATCAGGTTATCGACTGGATGTTTAAACTGTACCCTTGGGAATTTATGTTTCAAGAAGAGTTTGGCAACCTGTTAGGCAAACAAAACATGCGCTGGATGGAGCCGCCATGGAAAGCGATTTTATCTAACAAAGCATTGTTGCCAATGTTATGGCGCTTGTTCCCAAATCATCCAAATTTATTGCCCGCATTCTTTGATGATGAACTGCACTTAGCGCAAGAATGTGATGTGTTGGTTAAAAAACCAATATTCTCTCGTGAAGGCGCTAATATTTCATTTGTTGATAGTCGAGGCAATCCTATTAGCGGCTCATCAGGTTCTGATGGCCCTTACGGTGAAGAAGGGTTTATCTTTCAAGCCAAACATGCGTTACCGAAATTCGGCCAAAACCACACACTTATTGGCAGTTGGCTGGTGGATGACCAAGCCGCCGGGATTTCAATTCGAGAAGATGACAGCGCAATTACACAGGATATGAGCCGTTACTTACCGCATGTGATTGTCGACTAATGCCCGTTTATTGCTAATAACACTGTAAACCATATTGTGGATCAATAGTTTAATTTATTGATCCTCTTCAACTTCTATTATTCAGCTTTAAAATTTTATTTGCTGTCTTATTTCCTGATTGTGAAAAGAGGCAGTTTAGTGGGTCCAAATCGCATTAACGAGTCGTCGATTCCTCGTAAACAAACAACTAATACACCCGAACTATTTTGATTTAATGGAAGTATTTTTATTGTTTCAAAAATATGATTAATCCTTTAAATACTTCCACAAATTATTCAAAAACATAAACTTAACTTATAAAAATTAACATGATTTACGCTTGAAATATTCAGTTACAATTTGAGGTGTGACAAAAGTTGTGTTGTAAATTCAATGGTAATGATAAGTATTTCTATTTCTGTTATGTTGGTTTGTTATTGCATGAGAGCAAATTCAATCACACATTTATTTAAAAGGAATAGAATGAATCCCCTAAAAAGCGTTAAGCTTTCAATCCCAGCATTTAAGTTAACAACACTCGCACTCATAATTTCTCAAAGTATTTCGTTTAACGTTTTGGCTCAACAACACGAAATAGCAGACAGCAGCCAGGAAGACAGTGGCGATAACGCTTCAATCGAACTAGAAAATGAGGCGGATCGCGTACAAGAGCTGGAACGAATTTACGTTTACGGCAACACCACAAACAGTTACTCGGATCCGGCTACAAAATCTGCGACCAAATTTGTATTAAGTTTGCGAGAAACGCCACAATCAGTATCGGTTATTACTAATCAGCAATTACAAGATTGGCAAGCAGTTAACATTACAGACATTTTACAGCATTCAACAGGCTTTCATGCAACAAGTACAGGTAGTTTAGATCGCCCCTCATACAATATTAGAGGCGGCGAAGTAAATCGTATTCAAATTGACGGTGTACAACAGTTTGGTGGTGGACGCCGTCCTGATGTTGATGGCGACTCAGTTGCGTACGAGCGCGTAGAAATATTACGTGGTGCGAATGGCCTTATGACAGGTGAAGGCGAGCCAACGGCGACAGTAAATATTGTACGTAAGCGTGCTACGAGCAAAGAGTTTCAAGGCAGTGTAGCAGCGTCGCTAGGACGTTGGGATCACTATCGCGTTGAAACAGACATTTCAACACCACTTACCAGCGATGGTCGTATTCGAGGTCGTGTCGCCGCTGCCTATAATGATAAAGATTCATACATTGAACGTTATGGCCAAGAGAAAACGTCGCTTTATGTGACTGCCGAGGCAGATTTAACTGACTACACCCTATTACGTATCGGCTATGAATATGCCGATACGTCCCAGCGCGGTGCGATGAACTCGCATAATCAACCTTATTTCTTTAATGATGGTAGTAAAGTAAAAGTAGGCCCAGGTAAAACAGGTATGTCTGCAACTTGGAGTGCTTGGCCTTTAACGGAGCATACTGCGTTTGCAAGTATCGATCATTCCTTTGAAAGCGGCTGGTTACTTAATGCAATGGCCACCTACAATACCATTGATATGGAAGGCGGCCATTTAATGTTTCTTTGGTACGACGATTTCTTGAATCCTGATGGCTCAGGCACATTTGGTGCTAATTGGGTAATGCCAGGCGGTGAAGATGAGCAGGTCACATTTGATTTTACGCTACAAGGCCCTGTTGACTTATTCGGTCGCACTCACGAAGTGATTATTGGTTACAGCATGAACGACCGAGAATCTGTCGGTTTTGGTACAAAAAGCTCAAATGCATCTAGTATCCCAGATAATCCAAATTGGTTTACATGGGATGGAAAACTACCGCGTTATGACTTTAAGCGTTTAGGGCGAAGTTATGTTAACACCACAGATACAAGTGGCTTCTTTGCCGCAACGCGCGTCAATCTGCATGATGACTTTAAACTTATTACAGGCTTAAGAACAACTAATTGGCGTTACACTTCAGATAGCTACGACCCACTTACTAACCAATTTTTAAAGCAACGCGATAATCGTGAAATTGATAATGAAATTACGCCTTACGCTGGTTTAGTTTATGACCTTAATGAAGATTTTAGTATTTACACCAGCTACACTGATGCATTTCGTCCGCAACGTGTTTATGACGCAAATGACAACTTGTTAGACGCAGTTACAGGCCAAAGTTATGAGATTGGCTTAAAAGCTGAATTACTTGAAGGTGCCCTGAATTTCTCAAGTGCACTATTTAGAATCATTGAAAATGGGGTTGCGGAGCGCGATCCGCGCTTTGATCAAAATTACCAAACTGCGCAGGGTAATACTCCTTACCGAGTACGTGGTGATGGTGACGAAACCAGTGGTTTTGAAGCGGAAGTTTCAGGTGCGATTAGCGATGGTTGGAATATTTACAGTGGTGTTTCTTATACACAAACAGAAGATAATGACGGCGAGCGTATTAATACTGAAATACCTAAAGTGTTATTTAACGTATATTCCACTTATGATTTTAGTGAGTTAGTGGATGGATTAACAATTGGTTTAGGTATCAATTATAAAAGTAAATACTATGTAGAACATGGCCGTCCAACGGGGCAGTTTGATAGTAATGGTTCTTCAATTACCACCCCATATCGAATAGAACAGTCTGATGTAACTTTAATCAATTTGATGGCGCGTTATGATGTAACAGACGATTTAACTGTTAATTTTAATATCGATAACGCGCTTGATAAAGATTACTACGGAGCAATTGCTACATGGAGCCCGACCGTTGTTCGTGGCGAACCATTAAGCTGGAATGTCGGCGTGAGATATAGTTTCTAATCGCAATTCACGTATTAAATTAGCCTCGTATCTGAGGCTAATTTTTTATGAAATGAAGAGCTGTTACTAAAAAGGGGTGATGGGTAAATCTTCTTGTCGCAGATTTAAAATGTCTTTGTTTTATTCTTGAGTAAGTAATTTCAATTATTAACAAAGAGTTGTAATAATTATGTCATTTTATATTTGCTTTTGGTGACAAAATGAACTTGAGTTAAGGAGTAATAACAACTAATTCAAAAGGAACTTGAAATGGTTAGAATGATACTGTTAGCGTGTCTACTTTTTTGCGCGCACGTTCATCCAA
This sequence comes from Pseudoalteromonas sp. XMcav1-K, assembly GCF_044005875.1. Taxonomy (NCBI): domain Bacteria; kingdom Pseudomonadati; phylum Pseudomonadota; class Gammaproteobacteria; order Alteromonadales; family Pseudoalteromonadaceae; genus Pseudoalteromonas; species Pseudoalteromonas sp. XMcav1-K. The sequence continues at coordinate 622,002 of NZ_JBIPJE010000050.1, forward strand.
CGAACTTATTACGGTTAGCTTCTTATAAGGAAAACATTGATTTAGCTACCATTCAGCCCAAACATAATCCATGGAATGCAAGTTCAGTTTATATTGCAGGTGATGTGGTTTCTCATAACGAAAATCTATTTGTGGCAATGCACTGGGTCAAAGGCATCGAACCAGTTAAAAATAATATTAATTGGGATGGGTGGATCTGGGTGCAAAACTCAGTCATAGAAAAATGGCAACCTGCTAAGGTTTACCAGGGAGGCGATTTAGTTAAATCTGGTACTGACTATTTTCTTGCCCGTTATTGGAATGAAAATCACGAACCTAAAACTAATAATAGTTGGCAGCGCATACGTGATCTTTTTTATGTTGATCCAAAGTTACCACCAGTACATCCTGACGACTATTAAACGTTAGACGGCGTCGATCAAAACTCAAACGGTATTCGAGATGATTATGAGCGAGTTGTTTATGAAAAATTTGACTCACCAGAGCTTATCACCTTTAGTTTAGCAGCCGCACCAACCTTGCAATTAGTGATTGATGTTGAACAAAATAGATTCTCTCATTTAGATGAAGATATAGGCAAAAAAATCATCTTGGATTTTGTAAATATTAGTATGTGTACCAGAGTGTTACAGACTAATTTTCCACACTTTAGAAACCCCAAACTCCTCTATTTCAACACTTTGGAGAGAGCGTTTGCTAATCGAACAGGGCAAAATAAAGTTCATCGTCTTATTCCATGGGATGATGATTTTCATTTAGCTGCGGATAAAGATTGTGTTGCTTTACAAGGAGTAAAGTAATGATACGGTTAATAGTATTTATCCTTTCTCTGAGTTCAAATTGGGTATTTGCAGATATTCAAATATTAGATAGATATTGTACTAAACAAATTGATCAATTAAGGCTTTTTTATGTAAATGGTATGTTTACAACATCAGATGCATTTCGTAAAAATCTATATTGGTTAGATAACTTTCAAGATGTCTATTTGAATAATTTTCAAAAGGGTAGAGTGCCCACTGGCAGTCACAACGAAGATGAGGCATTACATCTTCAAATATTTGAAGTTGCACAGCATAAATATGCAGATTTATCTCCAACATCAGAAAAGTATCGAATTATAACTGCGATAATTGGTGGCACGATAGATGCGCTTTCAGCAGATGAAACTGCATTAGTAGAGTCCGTCATTAGAGATGTATTTAATGATGTAAATTATTCAAGATTAAACGATACGGATTACAGAAATGCATATCAAAAGCTACTATTTCAAATGCATTCTTGTAATCGCATTATCTTAGTAGGTCATTCTCAAGGGAACTTCTATACAAATGCGCTGTTTGATGAGGTTATCTCTAGCTACCAATACTCAGATGGTTACTTTGTATCAGACTACCCACTTGTAAGCTTAGCGTCGATTGCAACACCAACAAGTTCTTTGGGTGGGAGCTTGGGTGATCAATACTCTCAATTAATTTCTCACTTAACATTAGATCAAGATGCAATTATGCGAGCTGTAAGAATTTTGTTTGGAAGCCTGCCATCTAATTTTTCAATGGCATCAGTGTTTGATTCTACAGGACATGGCTTAATCGACTCTTATATTCGCTCATCAAATGTAGCAGCAAAGATTAGTGAAGGAATAAACGGCTCTGTTTTGAATCAAATACCATTCCCACTATTTGAGCAACATCCGGTGAGCTCCAGTGCTTTTTCACATATCGGCTACTCATCAATAAATAAAGTGCTTGATTTGAAATTTGAGTCTGGAGAAGTCTATCGATACTTTGATATACCTATTCTGCTGTGGGACGACTTTTATTATTCAACATCCATGGGAAGGTTTTTCAATGAACATATCAGGGGACGATACTCATTTGAAAAACTAGATATTGAGAGCAATACTTATTTGATAGTTTCAGGAGATGAACCCTTAGCTCTTGTGAAAGAATATTGACGTTAATAAAAAACACCCACCTAATTATTGGTGGGTGTTTTGTGTTTAACGGTTTGAAATCAAAGTGATAGTATTGCCCTTATGATTTACTCTACAATAACACTGTCTTCAGCTACATCATAAAAGTTTGAATTAGCAAGTAATACTGAAATAAGGTGATCACCTGCATCACTGGGTATTTGCCAAATTATCTTAGCTGTTTTACTGGTAGTATCTTGTTCAACCGAGCAACTACCACCTGTTACTATACAAACTAATTTTACTGGACCATCTAATTGCCATGTTGCGTCATAAGATAAATTTGAATCTGTATTAACTAGCGAATATGACTGTTTAAGCTTTATTGACTTTGTAAAGTCAACTAAAGAAAAAGTTTCTTTTAGAGGCCAAAATGTCCAATCATGATGAGTTGCTCGTTCTCGCTCTAAGTTGTAAACTTTTTCACTGTCAATTGCGACTTTATAGATAGAATTTCGAGTTAAGTAGCTTGATAATTGACGCGGTTCAGTAGGAGCGTCTAAGCCGTAAATAGATACTCCGCTAAAAGGGTCAATTACAAACAGTTTATTATCAATTAACTTTAATTGACTTCCCGATATGTCTGAAACTGATTTAACCGATTGAGGAGATTTTGGATTGGAAATATCAAGTATGCGAAGGCCATAGTATTTTGCTAAAAGATAGGCATAATTCTTATATATAACAACAGAGTTATATTCCCATCCATCTTCATCTGGAGCTGAGTCAAAAGAAATATTGGCAATTGATTCTAATTCGCCGCTGGAATTTAATTGAACTACTGAAGAGTTATCTTGAGTTGCTGTGATAATTGATAAGTCATTTGAATCAATACCTCCGATTGTTCGGCCTGAATTCAGAATTAATTCTGAGATTGGTTTGATAACTTCGGCTTTTGAAACATCGAGTAATTGGAGCTTACTATTACCTTCACTAATCAATACATTATTACCATGAGGGATTATTGCGGAAATAGCCTCATCAACTTGCAATTGAGATGTTAAAGTTAGTTTATTTTCATCAGACACATCGACTAGTTTCAATGAATTGTCGTTTGCTGCTAAGAAGAGCTGATCATCCATCAGTGTAATATTGTTTGCTTGAGAAACATCTAACGAGGCTTTTATAGCTAGGTTATTATTATCCGTAATACTCGCCGATACTAACCGGTTATCGTCACTTGAAAAAAATAACTTGTTATTACTGGCAGCAATACTACTAATTTTTGCTCCTGTGCTAGGCGTGATTTCAACACCAGCTAATCCAGATAAATTAGATACATCTTGGCTAATTAATGCTGCTAAGCTGCTATCTAAATAGAATAAAGTATCATTCTGTAAGAAAAGCCCTACACCTCTAAATGCTTCAGTTTTTTTACCAATTAAAATTGGTGAATTTAAATTATTAATATCAAAAAACATGATTTCATTAAAGCTAGTACTGGCAACACTCAGCACATTCGCATTTTGAGATAGGTTGTATGCTCCTTGAGGGGCTGTAATGTTTGCTGCGATAATCGGATTACGTGATTCAGTTATATCAACTAGCACAACACCTTTTGTTGTCGCAGCGACAGACAAGCTTGTTCCTGTTACAGCTATTTCACCAAGGGGAACCTTTAAATCTAATGTAGCTATAAGGCTAGTCGCTGTGATATTTGAGATATCAAAAGTCCTTAACATTCCATCACTTGCTGCGGTGAAAAGGGTCTTATCTTTGATTGCAAGACCAGATACCCAGGCATCGTTAGCATTAAAAACGTTATTAATTGTCGAAATATCTATAAAAGGGACATTGTTTAAATTTGAAATATCTAGAGCAACAATACGCTCTGTTTGGTTAGAACCAACATTTATTGGAGCTGATGCTAGTAGAAGGTTTCCTGACAATTCAAAATTGTTAAATGAGGTATTTGTTCTAACTGTGCTAACCAATTGAATGTTATTTAAATCAGAAATATCAAAAAAGCGAAGCTCGTCAACACAACTTGCAACCAAAAAGTTACCTTGGCTAAAACTGGATTGGCAGGTTCCTGAAGTACCTTGCCAAGGGTGAGGTTTTAAATCAAACGGCTCTGAAATATCAACTGCAGTTAAAATATTGCTATCAGAGACAAAAGCGATGTCCTTTTCAGGATTTAATGAAAGGTGATAAATACCATTTGAGTTTAATTTACTCTGTAAAATTACTTTATCGTGCCCAATTTCATTTAAATTACCTTGATATTCTCGCGCTGTAATTCTCACTGTATCTTGAGATGCTAATCCTAGTTCGTTCGTAACAGTTAACATCACATCTACTTGAGAGGGTTGGTTAGGTAAAGTAAAGCTTGGATTACAGCTAGTGGCCTGTTCTATTAAAATTTCATCCCCTTGTGTTTGTTGCCAATCATATGAAAGCTGGTAACTATTAGGATCTGAACTCAAAGAACAATCAAGGTGGATCAACTCACTTGATAAATAAGTTTTGTCAGTTCCAGCATTGGCAATTGGTGCACGACTTAAAGGATTAACGGTAATAACAATGTCATCTTCCGCTGTTAAGCCTAACTCATCTGTTACCATTACTTGGAAAACGAGTTTATCTTGCTGCTGAGATAATGGAATGCTAGGTACAACAAATGAAAGTTTTAAACTATTAATGTCATCAATTAACGCAGGTGTTCCTGATATTTGCTGCCATAGGATAGATTTTATTTTATTATCATCGTCACTTGCGGTAGCTGTAATTTCAACCAACTGTTTTTCATTGACTTCAATATCTTCACCAGCATTGACAATCGGTGCTTCATTTACAGCATTGATTGTAATAGTGATATTATCGGAGGACGAAGCTCCTTTATTATCAGCCGCTGTTATTTGGAGGGTTATTTGAGTTTGCTGTTCACCTACAGCAACTGTAGGTGCGACAAATGATGGTGTTAGGCTATTACTGTTTAATAGTTCTACTTGAAGGCCTGCGGTTTGTTGCCAATTAATTGTTGTAATAGAGCCGTCAGGATCAGAAGCTGTTGCAAATAATTTTACCTCATAGGTTTCATTAACATGAAAATCAGCACCTGCGTTAACAATTGGGGAGTTATTTACCTGTTGTATTGGTTTTTTACTACTACCGCCACAAGCGACTAAACCGTATAGAGTTATAAATAAGAAAAACTTAATCAAAGTCCTTTGATACATTATAAAACCTTGTAATTGTTTTTAAAACATGTGGTTATCCATTAATCCGTTAAATTTACAGTAATCAAACTATCAGTCAATATGAAGCTGTTTTTGACATTTAAATGATTTGTAACATTTAGTTTATCCTCTTAGCAAAACACGTAAAGGTTGCAAAGCATTGGCTGGTTTTGTAGTTATTCTTTGTAATTTGTGTATGAAAATCAATCAAATTCTAAGGTGTTCTTTGTTTCAAAGAGTGCCAATATGATTTGACACGCCATTAAAAAGTGAAAAGTGGTGGGTAGAGCTCTAAGAGAGTACGAACAAAAACCTAAAAAATAATTCACCCCCAAACTTATCGTCGTCCGTTTATAGCGTTAAACCATCTATAAAAGAGACAGATTATGAAAACAAATAAAACCTTAATCGCATTAACAATCGGCACGCTATTTATTTCTGGTTGTTCGAATCAAGAATCGGAAACAACAATTGCAAAGCAGCCTGAAAATGAAAAACAAGTCCAAACTGCTTTAGAAAATAAAGAGGCTGCCGAGGTTGAAAAGGTTACTGTGACGGGTAGTCGATTGGCTGATGTGCAAACTGATGGGGGAGTTGTGAAGTACATGAAGGCCAGTCAGCCACATGTCTTAATGGCAGCACCTGCAATGAGAAAGCGCATAGCACCACCGCCACCACCTGAATATTTTACGCAGCCTCAAAACCAAGATAACTACCTGCCGAGTGATAGTAATGGGGTATTTCAAGCTGTAACCACACCGCTTTCTACGTTTTCGGTTGATGTTGATACCGGAAGTTATGCCAATGTGCGTAGTTATTTAAGCATGGGGCAAAAGCCACCAAAAGATGCCGTACGCGAGGAAGCCTTTATTAATTATTTTGACTACAACTACCGCGTACCAGAAGATAAATCACAGCCGTTTGCTACCTTTACTGAATTAGCGCCAGCGCCTTGGAGTGATGAGCGCCATATTTTGCGAATTGGTTTGCAAGGTTATGATTTACCAGTGAGTGAACGCAAGCCGTCTAATTTGGTGTTTTTAGTGGATGTATCGGGTTCGATGCATGATAAAAACAAATTGCCTTTACTGGTGCAAAGCTTAACCATGATGGTGAAACAGTTATCGGCACGCGATACGGTGAGTTTGGTGACCTATGCAGGCAATACACAGTTAGTACTTAGCCCCACTAAAGGCAATGAAAAGCAAACTATTATTAATGCTTTGCAAAAACTACAAGCAGGTGGCGGTACACATGGTGAAAGTGGTATCAAAATGGCTTACCAAGCGGCGAAAAAAGCCTTTATTAAAGGCGGGGTGAATCGCATAATTTTAGCCACTGATGGTGACTTTAATGTTGGCACAACCAATATTGATGCACTCAAAGAGATGATTGCTGACAAGCGCAAACAAGGTATTTCGTTAACCACACTTGGCTTTGGTCGCGGTAACTATAACGATGCCATGATGGAACAATTAGCAAATATTGGTGATGGCAATCATGCCTATATTGATACCCTGCACGAGGCGCAAAAAGTACTTTTAAGGCAAATGAGCGGCACACTGCAAAGTATTGCGAATGATGTCAAAATTCAGCTCGAATTTAACCCAGCAGAAGTTAAAGAGTATCGTTTGATTGGCTATCAAAATCGCTTACTGAAAGATGAAGACTTTAATAACGATAGTGTCGATGCCGGCGAAATTGGTGCAGGTCATACTGTTACTGCCTTATATGAATTAACGCTTGCTGGCAATAAAGGGCAAGTTGATGCACTGCGCTACCAACAAAAACAAGTGGTAAGCGCTAGCGATGAACTGTTACAGGTAAAAATTCGCTATAAATTACCGGGTGAAACGGAGAGTAAATTAATTAGCCAAGTAGTTAATAAACAACAGGTGTTAAATAATTTCAATAGTGCCAGTTTGGATTTTAAATTTGCGTCCTCAGTCGCGGCATTTGCGCAAAAGTTAAAGCAGAGTCAGTACTTAGGCAGTATGAATTACCAAGATATTGCCACAATTGCACGAGCAAATAGGGGAGATGACCCATTTAACTATCGCGGTGAATTTGTTAACTTGGTTGAACTTGCCAGTGCTTTATAGCTGAATCACTATAGCCTATATGACTCAAAAAATTGAACCACACATGGATACGGACGAGGCACTTATGCTTGATTATGGAAAAGGTGATCAAGCTGCCTTTCGTGCCCTTTATGCCCGTCATAAAGGGCCCTTGTATCGTTATGTGTGTCGCCAATTAGGCACAAAACAGCAAAATAAAGCACAAGAATTGTTTCAAGAAGTGTGGCTGAGGGTAATCGATAATCGCACCCGTTACAAAGTAGAGGCTAAATTTAGCACTTGGCTTTATCGCATCGCTCATAACTTGTTGGTTGATGAACACCGAAAGTTAACAGCACGAGGTGAGCACTTGTCTTTAGTTGATGACGAACAACATGAAGGCAATCACCTTACTCTTGCCTCAAACCAAACGCATCACGAAAGCACCTTGCATAATGATTATTTACAAAAGGCCATTAAGCATTGTGTTGAGCTACTTGTACCACAGCAACGCGAAGCGTTTTTGTTACGCCACGAAGCAGGGTTTGAGCCCGCACAAGTTTGCGACATTGTTGAGGCAAAACCTGAAACCGTTAAAACCAGATTACGCTACGCTATGTCGCAACTTCGCGAATGTTTAGAGCGTAAAGCGGGTGCAACTGAATTAGGAGGCTAAAGGCAGGTATGATTAAGCAATTTAACGATAAAGAGATCATTCAGCTTTATCAACAAGGTAATGATGAGCTGCCGCCAAAAGCCCTCGATGACGCCATTTTAGCCCACGCGTCCGATGCAATTAGCAAAGAGCAGCCCGTTATCATAAAGCCAAACCGCTGGTGGCATTATTCAGGCATCGCAGCTGCAATGGTTGCTATCGCCGTGTTTGCACCTTGGCAGTATTATCAAGAGCCAGATTTTGAATCGGAATTAAAATCAGTAGAATCAATTGATAAGCCTGCGATACCGCAAGCCAAGAAAATAGCCAAACGTGAACAGCAAGTTGAAATGATGGAACTATTAGCAGATGACGTGCAGTTAGAAAAAATAGAAGTAACAGGCTCAAGAGTTGAACGCGTAGCCCCAGAGCAAAAAGCGCGATCCGTTCCAGCGCCACCGTCCGCGATGCCGAATTTAAAAGGCATTGAACCACGTTCAGAGTTCAACGTTGTTTTAGCTAAACTTGAAGAAAATGACAAAAATGGCGCAGAACAAGCGCTAATTCAATTATTGGTAGCAAAACCTGATCTTCACGATAAGATCCCAGAACCTCTGGAGGGTTTATATCAAGAACTACTTAAAAACGGTAAATTGGCCAAGCCAGAGTAGTTAGAGGATTTTAGAGCGGGCTTAAATCACACATTAGTGAAAAGTAGCATCGTGTTAAACGCAAGACTGGGGCAAGACGTAACTCCACTTTCTCATTCGCTTTTGAACGTTCATTGTGTGCCGCAGATCTATATATAGCTGAGGTTTTGAAAGTTATGCATAAAACGCAGTCAATAGGCTGCGTTTTACACTTTTGTTGATTATGTTTTTGATAGGTTATTCTGATTTTAATGCTCGCATATCTTTTATTAGCTCTTCTAATTTTTTAAATTGTCGTCCGTAGATCATATTTAAGTCTAGGCGATAGAGTGCAGCTGAATATTTTATCACCACTAGTAATAGCACAGTGATTAGACCCCACACATAACCAGGAATATCTAGAAAAACATAGTCAGTTGGGTAGGCTTTTAGGAGCCGTGCCATTACGCGAGTGCCTGCATCACTCGCAAGCCCTTGTGACACCATTCCGACATAAAATAATGGGTAGAAAAACTTGTAGTAAATAGCGTATCGCGTGATTGAATCCTGAAGCCACGCGTTAAAGCTTTCTAAATACTCTAAACTACTTTGCCCTTTCGATAAGTTGTACGATTTATCTAACTCTTTTCTCGCCATCAGCACCAACGGAGCCAGTAATACACAAATATATATGCCAAGCCAAGGAGCGCCGATTAAGCTCATCACTACGAGTAACAGCAAGGCCCCAATTACGATTGCTTTAATGTTCACAGCAAACATATGTTGCAGTTTATCAACTAAGTTTTGAGATTTTCTGTTATATAAGTCGTTAACTTTAGGCACTACTAGTTCGCCTTCGCTAATAAAGCCTTGTTTCCACATTGTTTCAATTGATTTGTTCATGTGTTCACTCCTGCGCGTTTATAAACTTGTTCAATCTTTCTTTAATGCGCGTAATGCGCACGCCAATACCATTGGTGTTAGCACCGATTATTTCTGCAATCTCGCTGTAAGATTTTTCTTCTAAATAAAGTAAAATTACTGCTCGGTCTATCTCAGACAGATGTTTTATGGCGTTGTAAAGCACGTTAATGTCGTCTGAGTTAAATGCTTTTAAATCATCTTGTACCTCGTCGGGTAACGCATCAGAGACAAAGTGTTTTTCGCCCTGCTTACGCTGTTTTAAATTGGTTAAGCATACATTTAAGGCCACTTTGTAAACCCAAGTCGACCATTGTGAACCTGCGTTGAAGCTGTCTTTGCTTCGCAATATTTGCAGGCATACCTCTTGGTAATAGTCATCAAAATCTTCTTGGCTATGTGTATATGCCCGGCATATTTTGATGATGATTCCCGCATAGGGCAGTATCGATTGCTGATAAAAATCGCTTCCCATTCACCTTGTTCCGTTTTGTATTTTCTTTAGTTAGTGGATTAAAGACGCTGTTTATTACAGCTTATGGGAATTTTTTTTCTGAAGGAAAGTATTTGAAGAAAAAACATTAAGAGCAAAGGTCAGCTAAAGTTAACGTTTATCAATAGCCTAGTAAGCAAATCACCAAGTAAACTCGCTACGTTTATTCAATTTACCTTACTTTAAATACTTATTTGTAATTTATTAGCCGCTTAGGTAACGTTTTACCTAAAAAGAATAAGGCGACTACTGTGGGTTTAGAACATAACGCAAATCAAGTTTCAGCGCATTTAAGCGCGTGTGCAAATTGTGATACGCCATTACAAGATAAATTTTGCCCTTCATGCGGGCAACGTTATCGCGCAGAGCGATTATCGTTAAAAATGCTGTTGATAGATATTCCATCGCAATGGCTTAACCTCGATAAGGGATTTTTTTACACGTTCTTTCAACATTTTAAATCGCCGGGTTCCGTTGCAAAGCGTCATGTAGAAGGGCAAAGGGTTATTTTTACTAATCCGTTAACCTATTACTTGATTGGCGCGGCAGCGCAATTACTAATGTTGTTTGTGTTTAAAGACGTTTTATCTGAAAAAATGATTGCGCAAGTACAGCAATCTCCCGAAATGCTCGAAAGTTTAAAAGGTCTATTGGGAGAAAATGCTCCTAAAAAGTATGCTGATTTGTATTTGTCGGTTATCAATCAGGGTTATACCTACTTAGGGTTTATTTTCTTATGTATTCCGTTTGCACTTTTTCTACGCTTATTTTCCAAAAAGCATCGGCAGGTTTATAACACCGCTGAAACACTGGTGTTCTCTTTTTATACTATGGGGCATTTTGTGTTATGCACTGGATTATTGGGCTTTATCAGTATGATGATTAACCCAGACGTTCATGCACCGATCTCAGTTTTAATTTGCTTTGTATTTGGTTGGCTCTCTTGTCGCGGTTTTTATGGCAAAGCGCATCACAATGGCTTCGCATCTTTTTTTGCGCTTGTGCTGACGTTTGTAACCTTTCTGTCCACTCTTGTAATTATGATGGGAATTGCACTGCATACGCGATAAAACCATATTTTCTATAGAGAGTTTTAAGTGGTGATGCTTGGTAAGGCGAATTCGCCTACCAAGTATCATTATCGTCGCGCTTGCTAGCTCTATTTTTACCTGTAAAACTCACCTCGTTAAAAAAGCCCATAAACGTAAATAATGCTACCCACAGCACCCATAAATGATTTGGTGCAGTAAACAGGTTAATTAATGTTAACCCGATAAGCAGTGGCAAATGTCTTAAGCTGTATTCAATAAAGTGTTTAATTACGTTGTTCATGATGTCTCTCCTTGTTTAGTTGATGTAATAATTGTGGCAAATGAATGCGCGCAGCACAGCTGCCAAGTGTCATCAATGTAAGATGACAATTGTCATTAATTGCCTTTTATTCCGCTTTTGAGTGCTTTTTTTTGCTCTGTGCAGCTTTGGCTGCGTTGATGGTTTTTGCGATAAAGTGTTGTAATAAAGGCGTATTTATTAGCAAGGTAAAAGTGTGAAAATGCAGCTTCTTATTTGATTTAATGTGTTTAACAACCGGTACAGCGTAACAATACGCTGTACCGGTTGGCTTTAATTGATTATCGGCTGTGTGCTTGTTTCGAAATCATGTCAGCAATGTTGTCTACCTGTACCGACATACTTTCTTGGCTGGGCGGAAATGCTTTAAAGGTTTTTACAAAATCTGCAATTTGCTTACCCGCAGGGCCTAAAATCCAACTACGGTTTTCTGCCCACTCATCATAACCTCTGGCGTGAATAAAACGCTCAAATGGGTCCATTTTTAAGTTAATAATGTACGGCGAAGTTAGCGCTTGCTGTGTTGACCTAAACCAGTGCTCTTGCTCCGTGAAGATTAATTTCCAATCGCCGTAGCGCAGACCGTGGAATGTGGTTTCGGTAAAGTAGTAAAACTCTTTGCGCTTTGTTTTACCATTGTTTAGCAAGATATCACTCTGATCAAAGCCGTCTAAATGCACTTTATATTTTTGACCATTAATTTTGGTGCCTTTGAGTAGATTAGATTTTAAATTTTTGTCGCCAACCCACGACATAATTGTTGGCATCCAATCTTCCATGGTCATAAATTCACCAGTGCTTACACCTTTTGGAATATTCCCAGGCCATTTAACAAGCATAGGTACTCTAAAGCCACCTTCCCAAACACCAACACCTTTTTCGCCATGAAATGGCTGGTTACCGCCATCAGGCCAAGAGTTAGATGCTGCGCCGTTATCGGTAGAGAACATTACAATTGTGTTATCTGCTACATTAAGTTCGTCTAATAAACCAAGTAATTCACCAACATCATCATCCAACTCAGCCATACCATCGGCATATAATCCATAGCCGGTTTTACCGTCATAGGCTTTGTTTAAATTGGTTTGGTAGTGCATACGCGTTGTGTTATGCCAAACAAAGAAGGGTTTATTTTGTTTTACAGCATCACGAATAAAGCGTTTTGACTCAACCAATACTTCTTGGTCTAAATTACGTTGGCGCTCTTTACCGAAAGGGCCAAGATCTTTAATGTCTTGTTTACCATTAGCGAGCGCTTTTGAATGAATAACGCCACGCATGTTTAAGCCAAATTTCTTTTGTGTTTTAGCATCTTGCGGGTAGTCATGTTGCTCTGGATACTCACCAGCGTTAAGGTGATATAAAATACCAAAGAACTCATCAAAACCATGGTTTGTTGGTAAGTGCTCATTAAGGTCGCCTAAATGGTTTTTACCAAACTGGCCTGTGACATACCCTTTCGATTTAAGCATAGTGGCGAGCGTAGGATCTTTCTTTTGCAGACCTTGTGGTGCACCTGGCAAACCAACTGTACTAAGCCCAGTTCGCATCGGGTATTGACCTGTAATAAACGCAGCACGTCCTGCAGTGCATGAGGCTTGTGCGTAGTGATCCATAAATATCATGCCATTGTTGGCTATGCTATCTATGTTAGGTGTTTTACCTCCCATCATACCGCGGTGGTAGGCACTGATATTCCACATGCCAACATCATCGCCCCAAATAACAAGCACATTGGGTTTATCTGCCCCATAGCTGGGTAAACTAAAAACTAAAATGGTCACACAGACCAATAGATACTTGAACATTTCTTTCTCCTTGAAAACAAGCCAAAACATAGACCTCGGCTGAAAAATCCCTCGCTTGCAGGCACCTTATACTGCGCTATAACGATATGCCCGAAAAAGACGGGTTGTGTATTTTCTATACTATTTGAATGCTATCTATTTACAAGCTAATTCCACCCTAATTTTGATTTAAATAGGATAAAAAGATTATAAATATCAAAGTTGAATAGCAGCTTCACTCTGTTATATAAATGCTGTTAGTGAACAATATACTTGGTGTACTTTGATGGTATTGGAGTTGCTTATACCTAAATGAAAGACTTCGTAAGTCGTAAGTTTTTGGTGCTTGGCACTTGTTAGCAAACGCAATGAGTATGTTTAATTTGAGCCGTAGCGTGTTGCTTATGATAGTAATGACGTTTGGTGATAGGAGGTTTTATTTGATTGGGTACACCTTAACCTCGGTTTTGGTGTTTAAAAAGTTGGTAATGCGCAGCTGTAACCCACTATTTTTCAGGGTTAAATCAAGCGTTGAAAAAATATCTTTTAAATCATCGGGTAGTAACGCCGTATTTTGCATCAGCATCTGGTATTCGTTATCGTCGCCAATCACAAAATCATATGCGCCAATGTAGTGAAAAGGCGTGGTATGGGTATTTACATATAAATATGCAAGCTCACGAATTAACTCTAATCCAGATTCGAAATACCTTGCTCTAACGATGATAATTTCAATTTTTTCGCAATGATTTTTGTACTTTTCCACTGAAACCATTGCCTCAATATCATCTAACATACCTTGTTCGGTTTGGAATTTTTGTCCGTTAGAAACTAACACAACTTTTCGAGATGGACTGTTGGGTAAATAGAAAAGATCTGAATAGCCATAGAATCCCTCGAGTGAATTTGCTGTGAGGGAGTTTGGCTCGGCACTAAATCCAATATTTTTAGTGCTACAGTTTGTGTGCGAGTTATCACTTACACTCGTTTCTGCCTGACAAATCAATGAAAATAATATTAAAGCTGAGGCCAGTAAATATCTGTAAGCGCTTGGTATTTTTGTTCGCATTGTATTGTCATCCGTTACTAATACATAGGCTTATGTAACACGCATATCAATAGCAGAAGTACGCATTTTATACTGAGAGGATATTGCCTTTTTGAAAAGAAAAGTTCAACAGCGCCAACTTATTACGTGATGAGAGCAGAATAACGAGCGGTGTTTTAGTCGGCGCTATCATTTTGGCTAAACGTAATACAATTTTACTTTTTGCCCGCTTACTATGACTTTATTGGAATGCCAGTTTTATGTCTGTAACTACGTAACTTCAGTCAATAATTATTCTTACATCGACATTATCGTTTAAGTTACCGACGCCTATTTTCATGACGTGCCAGCAGCGAGATTTCGCACATAGCGGGTTAAAAAATCAGGTATTGGTAGTTGCAAAGGGTGAGATTACCCCGCTACTTACGGCGAAAAGTGCGTATCGTTAGCTCGCGTAATAAAAAGTACCGATATGAGTCTGATTGTTCAGTTTCAGTTGTATCGTGTTTGAGAACATGGCTTAATACAGAAACTCATATTTCGCGACAAGATTCTTGTACTCTTTTGTTTGTTTATAGGTACTCATTGCACTATTGAAAGCAAGCATAAGTTTTTCATCAGTAAAGGCAATGTGATAAGTCGTTTTTGGAAATAATCGATGAATGACCACGTTTGCCATATGTGAACTGCCAATTAGCTCATTGCTTAAATAGTTAAAAATATTGATGTCCATAACTACAAAATCGACTTTGCCTTTTAACAGCATTTCAACTTGTTTTCGCTGATTGGGTAGTTCTAAGTACAGAGGGCTCTTTTTGGCGGCTTTTCGATATTCATTACCAAGAACTACCGACGCGTTTTGAAATGCAACAATAGAATGGTTTTTTAGATCGGATATTGAGTCTATTTCAATACTGCGTCCTTTCAAACTGATGGCCGCATTTTGATATGAAATATAGGGCTCGCTAAGCACTAAGCCTTCTATATCCATGTGCTCGTTCATTGTTAATGCGGCGTCTACTTTTTTTACTTTAATGAGTGTGTTTGAGCGGCCAAATGGCACATACACGTAGCTGACAGAATAACCCATATTAGCAAATATTGCTGAAACCATATCGAGTTCAAAGCCAGAGTTCCTCTCTTCAATTACATAAGGTGGTTTGTTCCAACCAACTGAAATAGAAAGAGAGTTAGCGATAGCATTGCTTGACAATCCACTTATTGTTAGCAGTATAAGGTAGATAAAAACAACATAGTTTTTCGTTAGTTTTGCGCGTTTTATATCCATAAATCTCGCCTTTTTATCCACATTCTTTGAGCTTAGGACAAAGTATCTCGGTTTGATAATTAATTGTAACAGATCAGCGTAATTTAAGCGGGTAAAAGACCGATACGGGCAGGGATTCGATGCTTGCTTTGTGCCATTGCTTCTTGTTTTGGCCTGTATTCGTGTATTATTACGCTATCAATAGCGCAGTAACATTAAAAGTGAGAATTAAGCACAATGGCAAGTACAGCACATGCTTTACACATTTTGGTAAAGCATAAAGAGCAAGCAGAAGATATTCTCAAGCAGTTAAAAAAAGGGGCAAAGTTTCAAACTTTGGCAAAGAAGTATTCTAATTGCCCGTCGGGTAAAAAGGGTGGTGATTTAGGAGAGTTTAAACGCGGCACTATGGTGCCTCAATTTGATAAAGTGTGCTTCTCTTGCGAAGTGCTCACTCCACAATTAGTTAAAACCAAGTTTGGTTGGCATATCATTAAAGTGCTGTACCGCACGTAAAAGGCACCTGTAGGTGAATAAACCTTTATTGTTGCCTTAAATGAATATACCTATTGTGTAATTAACAGAAAAAGCGGCATTTAAGCCGCTTTTTAAATGGTTATTTAAGCTCGCTTGGGCACTGCCAAGAAGACGTTTTTTGGTGAGTATATTGGTAGCACAAGCCGCTGTTCTTAATCTCAATGTCTTTAATAAAGCCCGTTAAATCATTAAAGCTTTGCTCGCCAACTTGATCAAAACAATGTAAAAAGCCATCAGCTACTAAACAGGTATTCTGTTTATGTTGTGTAATCGTATACACATGAGAAAAAGCGTTTGTTACTGAAGTAATATTAGCTGCATTTTGACCCCAACATTGCCACTGAGCGTTTTTAAATTGCACACACGCCGCGTTATTTCCAACCATATTTAGGCGTTCAATTTCGCCCGATAGCGTAGGAGTGTTGCTAACAATTGGATTTGCAGAATTACCAATACATTCCACAGCACTATTTTGTGTGAGTAAACAGGCAACTTCGTCATTCAATTTTAGTTGTCGGAGTTGTGCAGTATCAAGGGTAAACCTGATAGTACGGCCATCATAAACACACACAATACTGCGACCACTCACGGAGCAACTAATATCGTCCTTATCAATTCTTAGTGTGCGATACATATTAATGAATTTGTCGCTTTGCGTTGTTGACTCATTTTGATTAAATGAGGCGTTAAGGCTGATTTCACCGTGAAACGACGGTGAACTTGCGTAGCTAAATTCGCCACTATCTGATTGCACAATATCACCAATCGATGTGTGAGTTTGCCACTGGGCGGTTTCTTCACGCAAGGTATCATCATGGTAAATTTGGTTGAATAATTTTATGTGAGAGCCTGCGTAAAACTGCTCGGTTAACCCAGGGTAAATGGTAAAATGGGATGGCTTTAGTCTTAGCTTAAAGTAATCATTTACTTGGTAGTCGCCCACAAATGCAGTAACTTGCAACGTGGTTTCTGCTTCAGTGGCGATGTTATCTGATAGCAGTGCCAGCTGAATTGTGTTGTTAACTAACTTGGCATTTTTTGTTGCAAATGGCGTTACGGTGAACGGTAAGTCAATGGCTACTGAATCAATCAAATCATACGCATTTGATACACTCAATGTGAAATTACTCGTTTCGCCGTTATATACCGGCAAGGGGCGGTCGATATTATGCCCGATGCTTAACTCGGTATCTAATGTGTAGGGATTTAATACGCGGATAGATTGAGTTAAGGTTTGCTGACTGCCATTGGTTAAAGTGAGCGTTGCCTGTGCTTCTAAATCAATAAAAAAACCACTGCTTATTTCAGGTACAGTAATGTTTAGGCGATGATCTTTGGCGCTATAATCTTGTTCAGTAAGGTTATTTACAGTCCAATCAATGCTAGAAATTTGCTCTGGATTTTCTGTTATTACATCAATAAAAACCGCATGCCCTTTTACCGCTAAAGTACGATTTGCAGCCAAGCTAATGTTTGAATAGACAGTAACATCTTTGATTGTTACAGGTATCTCTGCAATGTGTGTTTGGTTTGCACTTGTTACACTTACTTCAAGTATTAGCGTTTGGTCGCTATCAACTTGAGGCGCTTTAAACGATACCGTTTTTGAATCGTCACTGGTAAGCGCAATTTCACTATTGTGCCAGCGCCACTGAATTTCAGATTGGCTGTCACTTGAATTTATCGTCACGCTAATGCTGGCGTCTTTGCCTTCATCAACATCGTAGCGCTCGGGTAGTGATATCGACAAAAAGTCTGAGGTGTCTGGGTTGATTGTAATACGTGTGTGCCTTTGTGAGAGCTGACCATTGGCAGTAACCGATATAATGGCATTAAACGATTGTGTTTGAGTTACGTAGGGCGTTAATAGTGTTAATGAGGATGTGGCCAAAGTGCCATTTAATGAATTTTGTACATTTACATCTGCATTAAGTGGTTCATCTAGCTGCCATGAAATGTCTGAAATAACATGATTCGCTTCGATTTGTGTCGTTAGCTCAAAATAACTGTTTTCTTTAGCAGAATACGCATCAAGTAAGTCAAACGTTACTTGCGCAGATTTAGGCTTTATTGTGACCGTAACATCCTGACTAGTTGATGCATTTTTATCGTCTCGCGCCGTTAAAGTTAACGTTAATGTGGTTTCTGTTGTTACAGTTGGTAATTGAACGCTGGTTATTGCAAGTGTTGATTGAGTGATAGTAACTTGGTTAATGTCGTTCGACCAAGTTAATGAAACCGTGTCATCTTCAGGATCAGCTACTTGATGTTCAATGGTAAGTATTGCACCGCTTTGTGCAGTGTATGCAGATTCAAGTGTCAGTTGAGGGGCGCTGTTAACAACCTGAGGTGGTTTTTTGCTTGATGATCCGCCACAGCCGACTAACAGCATTATGGTTAATAAAATAATTGCGTCACGCATCCTTGTTCCTATTTAAAGTATTAACTCTAGCCCGCAAATGTACTTACATAACCCACAAGTTAATAGGGGATTGGGACGATAGGCATTTAACTGATGACCAAAGTATTTATTCTTTAGATTAGAAGGTAAAGCTCAACATGCTCTAAAGGACAATAAATAGCGCGAGTATGTTTAGGGGGGCTTTGTTGGTGTCATTACTTATTGTTTAACATGGTAGCCGCTCTAAATTACGTGTGATGCGCACCTTGCCGCTATGTAAAACCCATACTAAGTAGTCTTAAAAACTTGTGGTCCGACAAGTGAGTTGTTAATCTCAAAACACTAATAACTATAAAGGCAAAGCCATGCAGGAATTTTTCGAAAAGTATCCAATTCACACTAAAATTAACGTTGTTTGGGGCGAAATGGATGCGTTAGGGCATGTAAATAATGTGTCTTATTTTCGTTATTTTGAAACAGCACGAATCGACTTTTTAACACAAACTGGTTTGCTTTCTGTGTTGTCGGACCCTACCAGCAGCCCTGTATTACGCGATACCTATGCGCAATACAAACGCCCAGTGACCTTTCCTGATACCTTGTATATTGGTTCATATATTACCGATATTAAAAGTGACCGTTTTACTATGCGCTATGAAGCGTTCAGTGAATCACAGCAGGCTATTTGCACCACAGGCTATGCCAATGTAGTGATGTTTAATATGAAAACAGGGCAAAAATCACCTATTTCAGAAGATATGTTGGCTGTACTAAAACAGTACGAAAAAGACGAGTAACTAAACAAATTTTGGTTTTTAATAAGCGTTACTTTTAAAACGTAAAAGGGGTCAAACTAGACCCCAACACTGTTATATATTTTAATAATGAGACGCTTTTAGCAGGCGACCCGCCTAAACGGCATTTTTTGTTTATAAGTAATGCAGCGCCAAGCCCATTCTAATGGCCCATATTGAAAATGTGTTAGCCACCATTTACTTAGCAGAGACTGTAAAACAAAGCTCATTAGTGCAATAACAAAACACATCAGCGGGCTAAGTTTTTGGTAAAGCGAAAGCCCTAAATTTGTGAATAAAAACAAGCCAATTACACTGTGAAGAATGTAATTACTTAGTGCAAGACGACCAACATAGCTAAAATGCATCAACAGTTTTTTTATAAAACCGTGGTGCCAAAGCCAAGCAATTGCCCACAGGTAACAAAGGCCAAAGGTAATATCACTTAAAAACATTAATTTAAACCATAGGGGTCTTAGTAACTCGTGGCGATAAAGCTCGCTTTCCGGTAACCAAAAAAGGAAAACTGCACGGTAAATACTTGTTAAAACTAATGCAAAAATTGTTGGTTTTTTAAAATAGGCTAGCCATTGTTTTGAACCTAATATAAGCGTACTTTTGCCAGCAGCAATACCTAATGTAAACATCGCAAATGCCATTGGCGCAAGGTAAAACAATAACATAGGCAGGTTTGCCATATATTCATGAAAACGAAGTTGTATTGTCTCAAAGTATGTGCCTTCACGCAGCGCGATAATAATCCCTTGTTCACCATACGCTAATAAACCTTTATCGAGAGGTGTAGCTAGGCTTTTGAGAAATAATTCAGCAAGGTTGTCATAAAATGGAAAGACTAACAAACCAACGCCAATCAAAAATAAAACGCGTACATTTAGCCTGACCATAGCTAAACTAAGCAACCCTAAAACAGCGTATAAATGTAATACGTCTCCTGACCAAAACAAGGATATATGCAGCATGCCAATGACGAACAACGCAGCCATTCTTCGTGTGAAAAAGCCTAAATACGGCTTGTTATTTAACTGCTTTTTGATGATCTGCGAAGTGATACCAAAACCAAATAAAAACGAAAAAATAGGGAAGAACTTATTGTAAAAAAAGAGTTGTAATACCCGATTTACAACCTCACTCGTGGTATCTTGGAATTGACTTGAAAAGGCATCTTGGTTGATAAATAAGCAATTCATGATTGTGATATTAATAAAAAAGATGCCGAAAATGGCAAATCCGCGAAAAATATCAAGCAGTGGATCTCGCTGAGCTGGTGTCATTGTATTTGTTATTATTGTTTTTTTATTAATGATGACACGGTCGAATGCCTAATGCTAGAACGAATGCAATGATGGTTTGGGTCATACAGCGATAAGTTTTTTGACGTATTAGTTGGTAATAAAAAACGTAATTAAAAAAATTGATCTTGCTTAAACCTTTTCAATAAAAGCTTCGTCTAATACAAGGTCTCAAATAAAAACAATAATGGAAGAAGATGATTATTAAGCGCTTAATATTAGTATTGCTGTATATTTTTGCTTTTATGGCTCACAGTGCGTTGGCGAGTGAACACACGCAGAACTTGCAAAACATGTTAACGCCAGCGCAGATGAAAGAGGATATAAATGCTTGGCAAGAGTTTGTAAATAACACTCACCCCGATTTAAGTATTCGAATTAAAAACACAACGGCATTTGAACATTCCCTTACCGCCTTTAAACAGTCCATCACCAAACCAATGCGTGTAAACGACTTTTTATCACAATTTGCACAATTTAATAGTCAGTTTAACGATGCGCATATGTTGGTTTTTACGCGTAGCCAAAAAGGGCTCGCCAAAGAAGTGATTAAAAAAGAAGGGTTATTTCCTTTCGAAGTGACTGTTAACAAAGGAAAAGTGTATCTTGCAAGCTTACTTGGCGGCAGTGAAACATCGTTTGCTCAATCTGAGCTTATTAGCATTAATGATCAGCCAATTAATGCTATTTATAATACTTTAATTACGCGTATGTATGGCGATACCGTAAAACACCATGAGCGTTTATTATCAGACAAATTTGCACTTTTTTACTGGTTGTTCGTCAATAAAACTGAGCATTTTAAGCTTGAAATTAAAGAAGGAAAGTCTTTTCAAGTGATTGAGATGCAAGCTGCTAAAATCTTACCTAAATCATTCAACAGCAAAACATTCGAACAAACGTTTAAGTTTGAAATTTTAAATCAGCAACAAGCACTTTTAACAATTGATGAGTTTTGGTGGCAAGACAAAACACGCTTTTACAGTTTTACTGAGAATGTTTTTAAGCAACTAAAAGAAAAGCAAATACAGCACTTAATTATTGATGTTCGCAATAATGGTGGTGGCGATGACGATATGTGGAAACAAGGTATTGTTAAATACATCGCAAACAAGCCTTATCAACACACCAGTAAATATACTAAAAAAATCATTGCAAAATATATGGATGAAGGCGAAACCGAAGGCGAAGTTGTTACTAAAGTGTTTGACCGTTTTGAGCAACCAGTAAAAGATGAGCCGTTAAAATTTAACGGTAAAGTGTCGGTTGTTGTTGGTGGTTATACGTATTCTTCAGCTATTTTATTCGCTAACACCATGCAAGATTTTGGCTTTGCTGAAATTGTGGGAGAAGAGTCTGCGGGCTATTCGTGGCAAACTGGTGGCATTCAATTTTTTACGCTCCCGCATTCAAAACTAAAAGCTGTAACACCTCGTTTTTATTTAGTAAGACCAAGTGGCACACAAAAAGGGTTACCGGTCACTCCGGATAAAGAATTGAAAGACGATGTGCTAAAGCCGAAGCTGATAATTGACAAAATAGTGGATGAATTTAATACATTAGCCAATTAAACAAAAAAGCCTTTCCACAGTTATTTGGAAAGGCTTATTTTAATTGTTTTTTATAATGGTAAAACAGTTTTATTGTTTGCTTCATAGGCTGTCCTAAAGGTTATTTTGTTAGCATATAAATGCCGCCAATTGCTGCGCCGGTTACAATAGCACTTGCCATACCTGCGGTAATTAAGCCTGCAACTACAAAGGTGCTTAGTGACGCGACCATCAAAATATCTAGTGTGTTTGCATTATTCATTTGAATTATCTCTTAATTTTAATTGGTTATTTAGTTAATAAATAAGCGCTGCCAATTACTGCACCTGTTACGATTGCTGTTGTCATACCAGCGGTTACTAAACCTGCAACTACAAATGTTGTTAAACCAGCTGCCATTAAAAGTTCGATTGCGTTTGACGTGTTCATACTATGTTTCCTATTCAGTTTTGTTTGAGTAAAGTGTTTTGCTTGAGTTAAAGAATAGGTGAATCGGAACTGCGATCCTGCCCTTTGTGATGTTTGGTCATATAAAGTGATGTTTGGAAAATATCGGTGATGAAATAACACGGCAGAGCGTAATTTAAGTTTATTGAGGTTTAAGCGTGTTACTTCTCTGTATTTTGCAAGCTATTCAGTTTTGTTGATCGTATTATTAAATCCAACACAAAATGAGGTATTCAATGCGACGTTTAATCACATTATTTATTGTTATCGCTTTTTTGAGCGGCTGTAGCAATTCAAATTGGCGAACAGCTAGCCGAGAGCCAGCGGGTATCGCGCCTAATCCAATACTAGTTAATGATGCGGTTATTGAATTTTATGGTGCCGATGCGTTTAGTTGGCGCGGCTGGTTTGCGGTGCATACTTGGGTCGCGATAAAGCCTGAGAATGCAAAAGAATATACCGTTTATGAAGTGGTAGGTTGGCGTGTAAAACGTGGCTTACCAGCACTCAAAAAGTACACAACTCAAACTCCTGATCGTTATTGGTATGGTGCCAAACCCGAAAAAATTCTATCAATTACCGGCGATAAAGCGAAAAAATTGATCCCAGAAATTATCGCTGCAACAGAGCGTTACCCATGGGCAAACGAATACACTTTGTTACCGGGCCCTAACAGCAATACGTTTCCTGCATGGCTAGGTTTACAAGTGGAAGAACTTGAACTCGACATGCCATTTAGTGCAATTGGCAGCGGTTACGCTGATACCGAAGTGGAAAAATAACTCGGTTCCTATGTGCTCGGAATAAGCATGTGTAAGTTGCATGAGTTATCACGTCTATCCGAACGCAATTGCAATAAAAAGCCAATTGAATGATTCAATTGGCTTTTTTAATTATATTCTCTAAATATATGCTGCAAACAAGCTACTTGGTACCACCTATAACTCGTTACTACTCCCAGATTATTTACGCCGCTGCTTGTACACTTTTGTTTGTTAAAGGAATACGTTTGCCATTAAGTAAAACACCAATGGCTGTGTTTCTAACAAGAAAATGATAGGTAATTAGCCCAATAATCATGGTGAGCGAAATAGACACTAAAAACTTTACTAAAGCCGGGATCGCTAGGTTAATAAGCGCAAACTGAATGTATAACAAAACTGGTACATGAATAAGGTAAAGCCAATACGACGCGTCAGACAAATAACGGCTTGTACTGTTTGCAACATTTAACCAATTGTAACCTGCAATAAAACCTACCGCAGTTAAGCTTAAAATGGCTATGGTTTGCGTAATAACAGGCACAAATGCAATCGTTTTGGGTGCTGAGCTACCCGTTTTGGCGGCGTCAATAACTTGCTCTATGGTGAATGCAGGGGGCAATACATAAAAATAGGCAACGGTAGATATGGTTGCTAACAATAACAGCCAGTGAAATTGCTTTGCGATTTGTGCAATTTTATCTTTATGTTCAAAAAGCCCGGCACCTACCAAAAATAGCAGACCATAAAAGCCGAATGACCAAAGCTCAGGGTACAGTTTATCTGGCGGTGGAAACGGCACAGCCACGTTAAGCATTGATATTGTAATTATTGTTGGCAGTAAAGCGCACAAAAACAGCGGCTTTACAACCCACGAGAGTACTAAGTTATACGCCTTTTGATTTTTAGCAAGTAGCCAAAACAGCAGGCAAAACTGCATTAAATTCCACAAAAACCATAAATGGCCTGTCGAAATTGGCAGGTCTTTTACTTGTTCAAATACCACATATACGGCGGGTGTGGTTTTTGCAAAGCCCAATCCCCACGTAATGGCGTGAAATGTTAAGCCAAATACAAGTGGAATAAAGATGAAAAAAGGTAGTAACACGCGTTTAAAGCGGTTTTTTATAAAATGACGACTACCACGTTTACTGATCAGTAACGCGGCGCAAAAGCCAGCGATAACAAAGAACAACGGCATGCGAAATAAGTGAGACCAATTAGCAAAGTAGTTAAATAACACATGATTAGTCGTGTCGGCGGTAAACCACACATTTCGAAAGTAAGGACCATACGCTAGCGCAGCATGAAATGCGATACCGAGCAATAGTGCGATACAACGCAGGTTATCTATATAATGAAAGCGGCTTTGAGTGTGCATTCGTTCTTCCTTTAAACGTTAGCCAGTAAGTAAATAATTAAAACCGAGAATCACTCTCAACAAAGGTGCCGTTGTTATCGCCACTCATTTTTGAGCTTTTGGCTTATATAGTTGAACGCTGCGAGTAGCGAAGGCTAAAAACAGTTTAGTTACTTCGCTTGTTATCAGTTCGCTCAATGGGCGAAATACACGGTCATCCTTGCATGATGTATACGCGTTTATATTACCAATAAAAGTAATAAAATCTAAGCGTTAGATTAAGGGGATCACCACATTACTGCCGCTTTTCAATACAACAAGCACGACAAGGGATGGCGCTTATTCAGGTGTTTGTTACGACGCTGGTTTTAGTTAAAAATAAATAATTTCTTACAATATCAACCACGTAATTAAAACTAAGAGCATTTAAAGTAAAGAGCAATATTGATGAACGCTAACCATTAGGAACATTTATGCGCGTTAGTCACAAGGTAAAATTCGGATTAAGCTTCTTAGTTACGGTAATGATAAACCAAGTACATGCTAATCAGCAGCAACTGCTCGCGTACGATGGCAAACACGGTGATAATTTTGCTTACGGCGTGGCGATTGATGGCAACACTATTTTAGTCGGCGCGCATAAGGCGGATAGTAAAAACGCGCAAGATAGTGGTGCAGGATATATTTATTCACTGGGCTCAAATGGTTGGCAGTTTCAACAAAAGCTTATTGCAAGCCCTGCGTTTTCCAACGATACCATGGGTGGTAAGGTTGCATTAAAAGGTAATATGGCGCTTTTAGGAGCAATTGGTCGAAGTGATAAAGGCGAAAATGCAGGCGCGGTAATAAGCTTCGAACGCGTATATAATAACTGGCAACAAACACAAGTGCTGGGCGCATTTGACGCAAAGCCTGGTGACTCGTTTGGGCAAAGTATCGCGATCACAGAAAAAATATTAGTAATCGGCGCACCAAAAAGTGATGCCATCGCCAAAGATGCGGGTGCGGTTTACGTTTACCAGCGAGTTAATAATGCATGGCAATTTCAGGTAAAACTTACCGCAAGTGATGGGGCTGCGGGAGATCTGTTTGGTATTAGCCTTGCTATCGATGGTAATACAGTGCTTGTGGGCGCAGATTTAAATGACCAACAAAACAACAATGCTGGCGCCGTTTATGTGTTTGAGTTTAATGGTGTGTCTTGGCAGCAACAGGCTAAATTAGTGGCATCTGATGGCGGCGATACTGACATTTTCGGTGTGCGTGTTGCGATATTTGGCGATACCGCGCTTATTTCTGCGCGTCGCGATGACATTGAGGGAGTTGGCAAAGACGCAGGCTCTGCATATATTTTCGTTCGGAAAAATGGCAAATGGCGCCAACATCAAAAATTACGCTCGCCCGATTTAAAAGCCGATGATAGATTTGGCCGAGGCGTTGCAATACAAGGTAATACCGCACTTGTTAGCGCAATGCACCATGATGCCAGTGGTGAAAACGCCGGTGCAGTTTACGTTTTCAACAAAGCGGGCGATACATGGCAGTATTCATCGAAAATAGTGGCGGAAAACGCTGCTCCTCACGATAAATTCGGCTGGAACGTTGCAATGTCTGATCAGCATGCGGTTATTGCAACGCCTAATCGCGATGATAACGGTGAGCAATCGGGCGCTGCGTACGTTAACACATTGCAAACGACTAAACCGTAACGCTAATAAGTTAATTGAGTAGTGCTCAGGCCTTGGGAATAGGGCACTTTTTTAGTGTAAATTTAGCTTAGTTAATGCCACCGCATTTAAATTAACGTAAAATAAGCCATAATCTTTGTTTATAGGTGCAGGTTTGTCGCACTTTATAAATACACCCATATATTTTGTAGGTAAAGCACTGCAGAATATTTCTGTCTGAAGGCAATCATGAAAAAAACATTTGAATTAACGCACCCAAAAATTAAGTTAGCAAGACGTGTTGACGCGGTTAAACATGAAATCAAAAAATACATTAAGCGCGAGCGTAATAAAAAGCTACCAACTGGCGCGGACTATTGGGATTTTGATTGTCAATTTGGCAACACAGAAGCAGAAGCAAAGCCAATTCACTTATCGCAAATTAATAAGCTAATTGACCAAACGCAAGTTGAAAACTTAACGTCGTTTTACGTTGAGATTTTAGCAAAGCCAGCGGTAAGACAATCTCGCATTGAACAAGATGACGATTTTGATCATGACGATGAATTTGATATGGATAACGAAGACTAAGCACTTCAGCTAAGTCATTCGGCTTGGTGACTAAAACTACTGAGCTACTCACTCAAAAAACCGAAGCACAATGCTTCGGTTTTTTGTTGTGTTGCGATAGTCGATTAAGTATTGA
Organism: Pseudoalteromonas sp. XMcav1-K; assembly: GCF_044005875.1. Taxonomy (NCBI): domain Bacteria; kingdom Pseudomonadati; phylum Pseudomonadota; class Gammaproteobacteria; order Alteromonadales; family Pseudoalteromonadaceae; genus Pseudoalteromonas; species Pseudoalteromonas sp. XMcav1-K. The sequence continues at coordinate 648,899 of NZ_JBIPJE010000050.1, forward strand.
ATCAACTGAGGCTATTAATTAGAAGCTTTAATTCATTTAATAGTCACAAAGCGCTTGGCATAGTCATTAGTTGCATTTTGTTTGGTTTCTCTTCGCTAAAATGGAAGAAAGCCAAGTAAATAGTAAAATGCCCAGCATATCAGCGGTGTAATCAAATATATCTAACGTTCTTGTTGGTAAAAAATGCTGACTTAATTCTTCAAACGTCACAAATACAAAAACAATCGCCGTGCCCCAAAATATTTTGATTTTACCTAACTTGAACACCTTAAACTTAGTCGCAAGGTTAGCAAGTAATGTGAGCACGCCAAATAACCCGAGATGCCCGACCTTATCACCATATGGAATTAAGCGAACAAGCTCAAAGAAAATGCTATGTTGCCCTGTATTGGCTAGGTAAATAATCCAGATAATAAATGCAAAGAACAAACTGGATAGGGTTATTGTTAATTTATACATAGGTTTTTTCTTTTTGTACCTCTTCCATATTTGTTCTGTTATATGTTTCTTTCGCGATTTTTGATGCTGAACGTATAAATTAAATAAACAACAATGTGAATGAATAAAACCGGTACTACTAATAAAAGATCTACTCTAATATTTGTTTCCGGAGTTAAGGACAACTCGGCTAAAAAAGCTAAAGCAACAATTAAAATTAATGAAATATTAAGTTTATTAGTGCGCATTTTGATTTAAGGACGTTATCCATAATCTTAAACTCGCAGGCTAATAAAACGTTTTATTTAATATTTTTAGAAGGTTATCAGTAGTTTTTGACGCGAGCAACGTGAAAATGGTTTGGTAAATATGTGCCATTTTGGCGCGCTGGTGACTAATTCTCCTTAAACCTGCATTTTTGCAAAGGTGAAAAGCCAACACTAATTTTTGATAGAGCAAAATTGAACGTCTGTTATTTGCTGTAAGAAGCAGACTTTAATATTGACTCAATGACGCAGCTAATCATGATAACAGCATCTTTATTTATCCATGCTGAGTCATATTATAAGAAAACGAGAGCCTTATTAGCACTCGTTTATGCAGTGATGTATCTGATCACATATTTAGCAAATAGTTAGATGTCACGCTTCTTTTAAAAAGCCTACTTCAGAGTTGTAAACATCTTAAAGGCGGTTTAGTTTATGTTGCTTATCGGCGCTTACGTTTATTTGATTTCTTTTTGCTTGATGTATCAGGCATAGGTTCAAAATTGCCATATTCATCGTCATAAAACTGATTCGTTTTGGACTTTTTACCTGCCGTTTTGCCTTTTTTAGGCTTGCTAATGCCTTGCCCGCCCCACAATTGTTCGGCACGTTGAATACTCGGTATAAACCCAGCGACCACCTGTTGTTCAAACTTACGATTGATAAGGCGTTCAATAGCATTCAATTGCTTGCTTTCATCGCTGCTAAATAACGAGATAGACACGCCTTTTTTGCCAGCACGTCCGGTGCGGCCAATGCGATGCACATAATCTTCCGCCACATAAGGTAAATCGTAGTTAATAACGCAAGGTAGGTGGTTAATATCAATACCACGTGCGGCAATGTCGGTAGCAACAAGTACCTTTATATCGTTGTTTTTAAATGCCGCAAGCGCCTCAGTACGGGCGTGCTGTGTACGATTAGCGTGAATCGATTCTGCGCTTATACCGGCTTCTTTTAATGTGGTTACGAGTGTATCGGCACCTTGTTTGGTGCGGCTAAACACCAATACTTGCTGCCAGTTATGTTTTGACAATAAGTGAATTAATACATTACTTTTTTGATTTTTATCAACGTGATAAAGCGTTTGCTTAATGTTATCAACCGTTGTATTCGCGGCTTCAACTTCAATCAATTGTGGCTCGTGTAACATGGTATTTGCGAGCGTTTTAATCTGATCAGTAAAGGTTGCTGAAAACATTAACGTTTGGCGTTTATTCGGTAATAACTCGCTGATTTTTTTTATGTCATCGATAAAGCCCAAATCTAACATGCGGTCGGCTTCATCGAGTACTAGAGTGTGTAACTGGTCAAAACAAACAGCGTTTTGTTGATGTAAATCGCGCAAGCGCCCGGGCGTTGCAATTAACACATCAACGCCTTGCTCAAGTGCGGCTATTTGCGGCTCAATTCGCACACCACCGAACACCGCCAATGAACTTACATTTAAGTGTGCACTGTAATTGCTCACACTGGTGGCTACTTGTGCTGCGAGCTCGCGGGTTGGCGTAATTATTAACGCTTGTACATTTTTTGTTGTTATTTTTTCGGTAATTAACTGCAATACCGGAAGAACAAATCCGGCTGTTTTGCCGGTACCCGTTTGGGCAATGGCTATTACATCTTGGCGTTTTAAAATAGTTGGAATTGCTTCACGTTGAATAGCTGAAGGCGTATCGTAACCTTGCTCTGCAATTGCAGTTAGAAGTGCGTTGTTAAGACCAAGGGTTTTAAAACTCATGTAATATGTTCTCAAAAGAATAAATAAGAAAAGGGTGCATATTAAGAAGCTAAGCAATAGCACACTTCATTGCGAGCTGTATTCTATCACCTTTTGGCATTTTAGTAATTTTGAGAATGGAGTGTATAAATGAAATGCTCGCGCAATGTTTAACTGCGCGAGAATAAATAGCCTGAGTGTTTAAGCTTAACGTAGCAACATGTTTGCCGCCATGATCACCAGTAGCACGGCAAAAATCTTTTTAATGGTGCTAACGGGTAAGTGGTGAGTTGCTTTAGCGCCAAGTGGGGCGGTAAACCACGAAGTACACACAATGCCAAATAGTGCAGGCAAATAAACAAAGCCAGCGAAACCTTGTGATAAACTCAGCTGTTCACTTCCCGACACAATATAGCCAACCGAGCCAAACAGTGCGATTACAATGCCACACGCTGACGCGCAACCAATCGCTTTTTTCATATTCACTGAAAAAAATGTCAGTAGCGGCACAAGTACGGCGCCACCACCTATACCAATCATTGCCGATAAGCCGCCAGTAAGTGTGGTAAGCACAGTCAGTAGCCCTTTATTAGGCAGCTTACGCGCTGTGTCATCAGTTTGAGTGTTACCAAACATCATTTTTATGGCAATAAATACAACGCTGATAACGAATACTAAACGTACGGCCTTTTCTGGTAGCAGTGCAGCCATAAAGCCACTTAGTAACGCACCTAAGGCAACGCCTGTCATAATCCAAGGCGCGAGCTGCCAAGGCACATTGCCATTTTTATGGTGGGCAATGGCAGATGAGGTTGATGTAAACAAAATCGATGCAAGGGATGTGGCAACAGCGGTGATCACAATTTGCTCTTGGGGCAGCACGGCAAAGTGCAACAAAATCATACTTAAAATTGGCACTATCACTAAGCCGCCGCCAATTCCCAGTAAGCCTGCAAGAAAGCCAACGCCACTGCCTAACACTGCACAATAAACAAATAGTTCGATTAGTTCACTCATTCCATCGCCTCGTTTTTATAGTTGATTTATCGTCGCTGGCGTTGGAGCAGAAACTTTTAGATTCGCTTATGCCTACAACAAAGGCGCAAAAGTATAGCAATATTATGTGTAATTACAGGTAGATAAACTGCAGCTACGCCGTGAGCAATATTCACATTCAACATGAAGTAAATTTGATTTAGCTATTTGGATGTCTAGATATCTTAACTTCTTTTGTCTGGTGTATGCTTTTTTGTTGTAAAAAGTGCGAAGCGAAGTTCTAAGAAATGAATATGCTTCACGTTTTAAGTGAAAGAAAACCGTTTTTCTTCATGGTACTGAGCGCGTATAAATTACTCATCTTTTAACGTGAACTTATTTTCAGTCACCGCAAGTGAGCCGTAATACAGATTTAAAACGGCAGTAAGTGAAATGGAAATACACTGAATTTACACATTGGACACACGTACACCATGAATAACGAATTTACTTTTACTGTTAAGCGTTTTCCGTTAGACGAAAACTATCACCCATCAAACAGCACACGTATTACAACCAACTTTGCGAACTTGGCGCGAGGTGAAAACCGCCAACAGAACTTACGCAACGCATTAACCATGATTAACACAAGCTTTAATGCGCGCGCTAAATGGGATAACAAAAATGGCCAGCGTTACTCAGTTGAGCTAGATATTATTTCGGTAGATATGGAAATAGCGGGTAGTAGCGAGGCGTTTCCGTCAATTGAAGTATTAAAAACCAATATTATTGATCATGAAACAAATCAGCGCTTTGAAGGCATTGTTGGTAATAACTTTTCTTCGTATGTGCGCGATTATGATTTTAGCGTGTTACTGCTTGAGCATAACAAAGACAAGCCATCGTTTAGTATTCCTGAAAATTTTGGCGAATTACACGGAAAACTGTTTAAAAGTTTCATTAATTCAGAGGTATACAAAAACAACTTTAACAAGCCACCTGTTATTTGTTTAAGCGTTTCGGATAACAAAACTTACTTCCAAACTGATAATCAGCACCCAGTGTTAGGCACCGAATATGTGCCAAATGAATCGTCATTAACGGAGCAGTATTTCAAAAAAATGGGCCTACAGGTGCGTTACTTTATGCCGCCAAATAGCCAAGCGCCGTTAGCATTTTATTTTGTTGGCGACCTGCTAAATGATTACACCAATTTAGAGCTAATCAGTACGATAAGCACAATGGAAACATTCCAAAAAATCTATCGTCCAGAAATTTATAACGCTAACGCAGCGGCAGGCAGTTGTTATCAACCGAGCTTAAAGAATCAAGATCACTCGTTAACGCAAATTGTTTACGACCGTGAAGAGCGCAGCCAACTGGCAATTAAACAAGGTAAATTTGCACAAACGCACTTTATTGAACCTTATCAATCGCTACTTGAAGAGTGGTCGGCAAACTTTGCTGCTTAAAAAACGGAATTAGCATTAACTATGAAAACATTATTACCGACATCGACCGCGGGCAGCTTGCCAAAACCAAGCTGGCTTGCAGAGCCAGAAGTGCTTTGGTCACCATGGAAATTAAGCGGCGACGCACTTATTGATGGCAAACACGATGCACTAAAAGTATCACTTCATGAACAGCAACAAGCTGGCGTAGATATCGTCAGCGATGGTGAGCAAACCCGTCAGCACTTTGTAACTACCTTTATTGAACACCTTGATGGTGTTGATTTTGAAAATCGCAAAACCGTGCGCATTCGTAATCGTTATGATGCAAGCGTACCAACGGTGGTCGGCCCCGTGGCAAGAAAAGCCCCTGTGTTTGTTGAAGATGCAAAATTTTTACGCGCGCAAACCGACAAACCAATTAAGTGGGCATTGCCTGGCCCAATGACAATGATCGATACCTTGTATGACGATCATTATAAAAGCCGTGAAAAACTTGCGTGGGAATTTGCCAAAATTCTTAATCAAGAAGCAAAAGAACTCGAAGCTGCGGGTGTTAATATTATTCAGTTTGACGAGCCAGCGTTTAACGTGTTTTTTGATGAAGTAAATGACTGGGGTATTGCGTGTTTAGAGCGCGCGATTGAGGGCTTAAAGTGCGAAACGGCAGTGCATATTTGCTACGGTTACGGCATTAAAGCAAATACAGATTGGAAGAAAACCTTAGGCTCAGAATGGCGTCAATACGAAGAAGTATTTCCTAAATTACAGCAATCGAATATTGATATCATCTCTCTTGAATGCCATAACTCGCGTGTGCCAATTGAGTTACTTGCACTTATTCGTGGCAAAAAGGTAATGGTAGGGGCTATTGATGTAGCGACCGATGATATTGAAACGCCAGAAGAAGTCGCCAATACGTTGCGCGAAGCGCTGAAATACGTGGATGCAGATAAGCTTTATCCATCAACTAACTGCGGCTTAGCGCCGTTGTCGCGTGATGTTGCACGAGCAAAACTTAATGCCCTTGCCCAAGGCGCAGCGATAGTGCGTGCAGAAGTACAAGCTTAAGTAACATTCCCTAATAATACTAAAAACAAAGGCGTACAAATATGTTGTACGCCTTTTTTTGTGTATAAAAAATTTAATTGAATGCCATTTAATGTCAATTCGGCGCTTATTTTATAAATGAATTTTCAGAAGGTTTTGTTAAAGAGTATATTTTTAATATTTATAACTTTACGAATGCATGCTTGTTATTTTTTAGACGGTCGGTCTATAATCGATTTATGACAGAGAAAACACCACAACCTCGCAAGCGAGGACGGCCGAAGAAAAGTGAGCGAGCTCACCTCGACACACGTGCTGAATTAATTCAAAGTGGTTTGGCGCACTTTACAGAGTTTGGCTTTGTGGCGTCAGGCATTGATATGATCCTGAAAAAAACAGGCACACCGAAAGGCTCTTTTTATTATTACTTTGACAGTAAAGAGGCGTTTGGTAAGGCAGTAATTGACAATTACGCTCGGTTTTTTGCTAAGCGATTAGATGGCTGTTTGCTTGAACATTCGGTTGATCCAGTAACGCGAATTATTCAGTTTGTCGCGTTATCTAAACAAGGTATGGTTAAGCATCAATTTACGCGTGGTTGCCTCGTAGGTAACTTAGGCCAAGAAGTCGATCTGCTACCTGAAACGTTTCGAGCTTTACTGCTGGCTATTTTTACCGAATGGCAAGATAAGCTGGCGGTGTGTTTAAAAGAGGCGCAACGGCAAGGGCTTTGCGACAAAAGCAAAGATCCACATGCCTTAGCTGAATTTTTCTGGGTTGGTTGGGAAGGCGCTGTGAGTCGGGCTAAATTAGCGCAGTCGACCAAACCACTTGATAGTTATTTAAATCACTTTTTAATGTTGCTGAAATAAAATTTTTTATAATTTAATAGACGACCAGTCTATATTTGGAGGTAATACCGATGAAAGCAGTGCTAATTGAAAAAGATGAACAAGGTTATCGTGCAGCCTTACAAGAACTTGAACCGAGCTTTTTACAAGGTGGTGACGTCGTCGTTGATGTTGCCTACAGCACGTTAAATTACAAAGATGCGCTTGCCATTACAGGTAAAGGCCCTGTTGTTAGGCTGTTTCCGTTGATCCCAGGCATTGATTTAGTGGGGACTGTGGTCGAAAGTGACAGTGAAAAGTTTAAAACGGGCGATAAGGTATTGCTAAATGGCTTTGGTGTCGGCGAGCAATATCATGGTGGTCTTGCTCAAAGAGCCTGCGTTAAAAGTGATTGGTTAATTCATTTGCCGCCACAAATCACACCCTTTCAAGCGATGGCAATTGGCACAGCTGGATATACGGCGATGTTATGTATTATTGCGCTTGAAAAACAAGGGATTACTCCAGATTCTGGTAAAATCTTAGTAACTGGCGCGAATGGCGGGGTGGGCAGCTTTGCCATTTCATTGTTAGCAAAATTGGGCTATCACGTGGTTGCTTCAACTGGGCGCGTGTCAGAGGCTGAATACCTAATTAAGTTGGGTGCAAAGGATGTTATCGACCGTAATACTTTGTCTGAGCCTGGTCGCCCATTAGGGAAATCGTTGTGGGCGGGTGCCATTGATTCGGTAGGTAGTCATACGTTAGCAAATGTATGTGCTCAAATGGAGTATGGTGGGTCAGTCGCGGCATGTGGACTGGCACAGGGTATGGATTTTCCGGCAACTGTTGCGCCATTTATTTTACGTGGTGTGAACTTGCTTGGTATTGATAGTGTGATGCGGCCAATTCCAGATCGTGAAGCTGCTTGGCAAAAACTGGCGCAGTTGATTGATGACACCATGTTAAAAGATATCGCAACGACCATTTCACTGTCACAAGTAGTCGAAGTATCAAATGATTTATTGGCGGGTAAGGTGCAAGGTAGAGTAGTTGTTGATCTAACGATGTAAATATTATCAACTTTTTAATCAACTAGTTTTAATATTTCAGCGTGCTGTGTTTTCGATAATCGGTGTGTTTGTTTATAAAATCGACCCGCTTTAATCTCAGCTCTTGTTATTTAGATAAACATTGCTCAGACACAAAAGGCGTACAAATAGGTTGTACGCCTTTTGCATAATAGTGAAATTGTTATTTTTCTAAATAGCTATTTGCACTTGCATGCATAGTTACTGAACTGTGTGTTTTAACACATAAAAAGTAAGCCCACGCAATGAGGATAATTTGTAATGGCGCACGAATAAGTAAATAAATTGGTCCCCATTGGTGGCCACCTAAACCAATGCTGTTGAAGGCTGCATAAATATTTGCCGGAAAAACACAATAAAAATAACAATTGCGAGTTTTGCTGCCAGCTCACGGTACTTTGTAGTAAAAAGTGCAATGCCAACCGCAAATTCTAATAGTCCAGTGGCATAAACTAATTGTAAACGCAGGGGAACCCAAGGCGGCAACATTTCAACCATACCGTGTGTTTTTACAATATGACCAACTGCAAAGAAAACGAAAGTGATGCCCAACCCAATAGACGCATATTCTTTAATGTTTATTACTTGTCGAGTTACTTGCCCTTTAATAAACCCAAACAGTAGTGGGCTTGTTAGCAAGATAAGAATTATTATTGGTGTGATCACGTTCCCTCGCAAATTGCTTTATTTGTTATGTGTTTATGAGTGGTGTCAATAGGCGTAAAAACTACACCTTGGTAACCATTATAACTTACTGACATTACATAACTTATAAACGTTAATGAGATTTTGTAAAAATGCTTAACGGAATATTACTTATTGCTAACCACAGTTATTGCTTGAATTTATTGTTTGGTTACGTAAAGGTAACGTAAGACTTACGGAACAATAACGTCACGGAGATTGCGCTTGCTTGCTAGGTTAGTACTGAGCCAGTAAGGAAGCCCAAATATACAATTGAAAATAAACGCTGCGCATTTGAAGTCGCTCAGAGAATCTCGATGTTGGTCGCAACAAGCGTTGTCGGAATTCTCTGGCTTAAGTTTACGTACAATACAGAGAATTGAAGCAAAGTCGGTTGCATCGAAAGAAAGCATTAAATGCTTGGCGGCGGTGTACGAGGTACCGGTGCAATCACTGTGTGTTAGTGACTTATCAATAAGCGAGTCTTCAGCGGAAATAGATGACGAACAAGTACAAAAACGAAGTAAACAGCGCACTTCACAGTTAAAGCGAATGTATATTCAATTTGCGTTTGTATTTGCCTGTCACATGTTTGGTTTTGTAGGCATTTTCTTCGCGTATGACGAGCAACGAATTGATAGTGAAACGTTTCAAGTGTTGAAGAATAGCTTGTCAATTGTATTGGTCTTTTCTGCCCTTTATTTTATGTTTCATGCATACAAGTTGAAGCGAAAATTAGGCATTGGTTCATCTGAAATTTAACCAAAGGGGCAAGTAAGTGCTTGCTAAGGATGAAAGATGAAAAGACTATCAGTAGAATTTAATGTGTTAGCGATGGCGTGCGGGTTGTATTTACTTGTGAGCATCGCATGTTCGATTTTATTAACCTTGGTTTGGCAACTCAATTTGGATGTTGCTAATCAAAACTATCAAGCGTTGGCACAACAGGCAGAACAATCGCCGTTTATAATTATTGGAAGTGCGATAATAGGCGTCTTTACAACTATGTTAACCGCCGCATTTATTACTTTTCGCGCTAAAAGACATGTTTTACAGCTCGTATACTTTACC